>JBPBQK010000067.1:0-2577 GCA_050954845.1 Janthinobacterium lividum | reverse complement strand
CCGCGCCGCGCTGCACCGCCAGCGCGTGGGCACGGTGGCCATCGACCTCGACCAACAGCTCGACCAGTACAGCGACCCCGCTTTCTGCTACTACCGCACCCAGGACTACCTCTTGGAAGGACTCGCTCCCTAGTTTCTCTCTCACCTCTTTTCTGCAAAATTTTCTCATGGCTAAGGCTATTATCAAGGGGCGCGACGTGGCCCTGTACCTCGAAAAGGAGGTTGGCGGCACGTCGACCTACGTGCGCGTGAACTGCGTTGGCACGCTCAAACTCAGCCTTAAAACTGATGCGGACGAAGCCACCTGCTCGGACTCGGGCAAGTGGAAAGAGTTCGTGCTGGGGCAAAACGAATGGTCGGGCTCCAGCGACCTGACGGGCCGCACGCTTACCGGGGCAGACGCCGACAACAACATCTCGGTGCAGGAGCTGGTGAAAATCTGGATTGACCAGAAGCCGCTGCTCATGCGCTTCTCGCTCGACGACAACACCACCAACCGCTACAGCGGCTCGGTGCTGCTCACGGGCGTGGACCTGAACGGCCAGCTGAAAGGTGCCGCGCAGGCCAGCATCACCCTGCAAGGCACGGGCGAGCTAGAGGAAATTGTAGTGGTGCCCTAAAGTTTTTCTTCTTCCATCTCACAAAACCCGCTCCGGTTTCCGGGCGGGCTTTGTGGGTGCAAGCCAATTCATTCTGCCTCATTTTTCTGCAAACCATGGAAGTCAACACCACCCCCAATACCGCCCGCGGTGAAGTAAAAATTACGATTGCCGGCCAGCAGTACCCGGTGCGCTTCAACCTGAACGTGATGCGCGACTGGAGCAAGCTCACGGGCCAGGCGGCCACGCAATTTGGCATGGCCATCGTGCTCGACCACGTAGAGGCCTTCTCGGGCGTCATTGCCTGCGCTATCCGTCGCTACGTGCCGGGCCACGCCGACTACACCCAGGAGCAGGCCGTGGACTTGCTGGAGGAGATGAGCCAGCCGGAAGCGGATGCCATTGCCGAAGCCCTTACGGAGGCGACCACCACGGTAAACCCTTTGCTGGCCGCTATGAACCAGAGCGTAGCGGCCAAGAATCTGGAAAACGTCCAGTTGTCAGCGCCGGCCGAGAGTGGAGCAACTTCCTTGACTTCGGACTCGGCGAGCTCGAACTAAAGCCCGCCGAATTCTGGGAGTTGACGCTGGCCGAGTTCGACCGCATGGCCCGCGGCTATCTGCGCCGGGACGCCGCCCGGCGCCACCCGCTGCGGTGGCTGGGCACCATCCTGCTCAACGCCCACCGGGGCGAAAACGACCCCGCCCAAGCCCCCGAAGACGTGATGTGGCTCTACGGCGACCCGGCACCCGAACAAGCCAAAGGCCTCACCACGGAAGAGGTGGAGGCTGAATTTACCCGCGCCAGCGTGCTTGACGCTGATTTAGTATAACCATGGCTGATATTCTTGCTTCTGTTTCCGTCGTGCTCGGCGCCGAGGTCAGCGCCTTCAAGGCCGCTATGGCTGACGCACGTCGTGAGTTGAAGGGCCTGGTGCAGGTTGGGGAAGGTATGCAAAACGTCGGGCGCAACCTGACCACGTATCTCACCGGCCCCCTCGCCCTACTTGGCGTTGGGGCCGTGGCCGCCAGCGCCAAGCTCGAAAGCCTGAAAAATGGCCTGCAAGCCATTGCGCAGCAGGAACTCAGCAAGCTCGGTATTACCGGGCTGGTTGGCATGCAAGTGGCCGCGCAGCAGACGGGCGAGCGGCTAAAGGAGCTTCAAATAATTGCCAAGGCGCCCGGCCTGGGCCTGGAAACGGCCGAGCAGGCCGATATCCGACTACGTGCCGTGGGCACCAGCGCGCAGCAGTCGGCCAGGGAAATCAAGGCCTTCGCCAACGCCATCGCCACCACCGGCGGCGGCCGCACCGAGTTTCAGACCGTCACCACGCAGCTGGCCCAGATGACGGCTAAGGGCAAGGTGCTAGCCCAGGATTTGCGCCCCATCATTGAGGCCGCCCCGGCGGTGGCCGCGGCCCTGCAAACGCTCTACGGCACGGTTGACAGCGAAGACATCTCCAAAGCGCTGGCCAAGCAGGGCCAGAGCAGCAAGGATTTTGTGGCGATTCTGACCACTGAGCTGGAAAAGCTACCCAAGGTGACGGGTGGCCTGAAAGCCATCTACGAAAACGACCTCGATGCGCTGCTAGTGAGCAGCGCCAAGGTGGGCGATGGTATTGCCAAGGCCTTCAACCTGCAAGCTGTCGGGCAGAAAGTAGGCGACACGATTACGGCCATCGGCGACGGGTTTGCCAACCTTTCGGCTCCGAGCCAGGCGGCGATTGTGACGTTTGCCGGGCTGGCTGCGGCCATTGGGCCGGTGCTGTTGGGCCTAGGCACGCTTGGGGTAGCGCTGCCCGCCATCAAGGCGGGCTTTGTGGCCGCGCAGTCGGGCGTCACGCTGCTAACCGCCAGCCTGGAAACCGGTTTTGTGGCCCTGCTCAACCCCGTCACCGTCGTGGTGGCGGCGCTGGCCGCGCTGGCATTTGCCATCTACCGCGTCGAAACGGCGGGCTCGCGGGCGCTCGATACCTACC
>JBPBQK010000066.1:0-7587 GCA_050954845.1 Janthinobacterium lividum | reverse complement strand
GAGGGGGGACTAGTTCTAGCTCTAGCCTTACTTGCTAAAACAAACTAAAAACTAGAGTTAGTCCCCCCTCTCCCTAAGGAGAGGGGGCTAGGGGGTGAGGTTAATCGTTGCACAACTCCTAAACCCGTCCCACCCCCCCAATGCAACTAGCCTTACCCGCCAATGCCCGGCCCCTGCTGCTCAAGTTTCAGTCGCTGATTGCGCTGTTCGTGCTGTGCCTGGGCATCAGTCTGCTGAGCGACCGGTTCCTGACCGGGGCCAACTTCTGGAACGTGCTGCGGCAGATTTCGGTGAACGTGTGCATCTCGACCGGCATGACGCTGGTGGTGCTCACGGCGGGCATCGACTTGTCGGTGGGGTCGGTGCTGGCGCTGTCGGGGGCCATTGCCGCCGGCCTGCTGCGCAACGGCGTGGCGCTGGCGGGGGCCGATTTATTTATTGGCTTCACGGTGCTGGGGGCCGTGGTGGCGGGGCTGGGCACGGGCACCGCTTTGGGCTGGTTTAATGGCTGGGTGATTACGCGCTTTCGGCTGCCGCCCTTCGTGGCCACGCTGGCCATGCTCACCATCGCCCGCGGCCTCACTATGCTCTGGACGGGCGGCTTCCCCATCACGGGCCTGGGCGAATCGTTTGATTACCTGGGCACGGGCTGGTTTTTAGGTATCCCGCTGCCCGTCTGGATATCGGGCATCATCGTGGTTTTGGCCGTGCTGGTTACCAACAAAACCCGGCTGGGCCGCTACATCTACGCCATTGGCGGCAGCGAAAGCGCGGCGCGGCTTTCGGGCGTGAACATCAACCGGGTGAAGACGACGGTGTATGCCCTGGCCGGGGCGCTGGCGGCGGTGGGCGGCCTGCTGGTCACGGCCCGGCTCGACTCGGCGCAGCCCAACGCTGGCAGCAGCTACGAACTGGATTCCATTGCGGCCGTCGTCATTGGGGGCACTTCGCTGGCAGGCGGGCGCGGCAGCATTTTGGGCACGGTGCAGGGCGCCATCATTATTGGGGTGCTGAACAACGGGCTGGTACTGCTCAATGTGTCGCCCTTTTGGCAGCAGGTGGTCAAGGGCTTCGTGATTCTGCTGGCCGTCATTATCGATAAATCAAACGCTAAAAACGAGTCGTAGTCACATGGCCGCTTCCTATATCCTCGCCATCGACCAAGGCACCAGCAGTACGAAAACGCTGCTATTCGACGAAGCTGGCCAGGTAGCTGCCCGCGCCTCCGTACCGCTGCACACCCGCTACTACGGCGATGGCTACGTGGAGCAGGACCCCGCCGAAATCTACCAGAATGTACTGGCCTCGGTAGGCCAATGTTTAGCGGCCTTTACCGCCGCCGGCGGCCAACTGGCGGACATCAAAGCCGCTGGCATTTCCAATCAGCGCGAAACTTTTGTGGTGTGGAATGCGGCCGGCAAGCCGCTCTATAATGCCGTGGTGTGGCAGTGCAAGCGCTCCATTGGCGTGTGCGAGCGCCTGAAAGCCGCCGGGCTGGAAGCGGAAGTGCGCAGCAAAACCGGCCTGTTCATCGACCCCTATTTTTCGGGCACCAAGCTCATCTGGCTGAATGAAAACGTGGCCGAAGTGCGCGAGGCCATTCACGCCGGCCAAGCCTACTTCGGCACCATCGATACCTGGCTGCTCTACAAGCTCACCAACGGCCAGCGCTACCTCACCGACCACACCAACGCCTCGCGCACGCTGTTTTTCAACCTGCACACCCTAGATTGGGACGCCGAGCTGCTGACTAAATTTGGCCTTTCCCGGCTGAATTTGCCGGAGCCCCGACCTTCGGCGGCGAGCTTCGGGGCCACCGCATTTGAGGGCTTGCTCAGCCAGCCAGTGCGCCTCACGGCGATGATTGGCGACTCGCACGCGGCAGCCTTCGGCGAGGGTTGCTTCGCGCCCGGCACCGCCAAGGCCACGCTGGGCACCGGCAGCTCCATTCTAATGAACATCGGCCCTGCGCCCAAAACCTCGCAGCACGGCATGGTTACCACCATTTGCTGGAGCGCCGCCGGCCGAGTCGATTACGCGCTGGAAGGCGTAATCGTCACCTGCGGGGCCACCATCGAATGGCTGAAAAACAGCCTGGGCCTGTTCGCCGAAAGCCGTGACACCGAAGCCCTAGCCACCGCTGTGCCCGACAACGGCGGCGTGTACTTCATCCCGGCCTTCAGTGGCCTGGGCGCGCCGCACTGGCAGATGGAGCGCAAGGCCAGCATCAGCGGCCTCACCTTCGGCAGCACCAAAGGCCACCTCGTGCGCGCCGCCCTCGAATCTATTCCCTACCAGATAAAGGACGTGGTGCTGGCCATGGAGCAGGACACGGGCTTACCGCTGGCGGAGCTTATGGTAAACGGGGGCCTGACGTCTAATCAATTCGTTTTGCAATTTCTGGCTGACCTGCTAGGCAAAAACGTAATTAACAAGGATATAGCCGATATATCGGCCCAGGGAGCTGCTTACCTGGCGGGCCTCCAGGCGGGCATCTACCCCGATTTGGCTTACCTAACCGCCTTGGGAACGAGCCGCACCACGGCCAGCCCCGGCCAGGGCCAGGCGGCGGCCCGCACCGGCTACAGCGGCTGGCAGGTGGCGCTGGGCTAGCACCATTTCTTGCCGCAGGAAGTCGCATCTTTGGGTTTTTATTTCTAATTCCTGCGGCAGCCACTGCCCGGCAGGGATGCTAAAAAGTTGAAAAGCCACATGTTGGATACCATTGAGGAAGCCATTGAAGCCATCCGCGCGGGCCAGGTAGTACTGGTAGTAGATGACGAAGACCGTGAGAACGAAGGCGATATGATTTGCGCCGCGGAGTGCGCCACCCCGGAGCTTATCAACTTCATGGTCAAGGAAGGGCGAGGCTTGTTGTGCGTGTCCCTCACGGAGGAACGCTGCCAGGAGCTCGACCTGCCGCTCATGGTGAAACGCAACACCGCCGCCCACCAAACGGCCTTCACCGTGTCGGTCGATATGGTAGGGCCTGGCTGCGGCACTGGCATCTCGGCCAGCGACCGCGCCCGCACCATTCAGGCCCTGATTAACCCATTTACCCAGCCGGCGCAGCTGGGGCGGCCCGGCCACATCTTCCCGCTCATTGCGCAGCGTGGCGGTGTGCTGGCGCGGCCGGGCCACACCGAAGCGGCCTTGGACCTAGCTCGCTTGGCTGGCTTTGCACCTTCTGGCGTGCTCATCGAAGTGCTCAATAAAGATGGCAGCATGGCCCGCCTGCCCGAGCTGCGCGTGCTGGCCGACCGGCTAAAGCTTAAGCTTGTTAGTATCAAGGATTTAATTGCGCATATAGAAGCTCAGTAAGCGACTAGCCGGGCGGCATTTTGGCGGAATGCGCGCTCAACGCCTGTCGAGTGGCGCAAACGGGCGCGGGTGGCAACAGCCACCCGCAACAAACTGACGTTGTGCAACTAGGAACGCTGCTAGGTATATTCTTGGCTATTAGCAGATATACAACGCTTACGTAAGTGTAAGTAGGTAATGCGCTTGCCCTAAGGCTTGTCTATGCGGTACAGTCGGCCTTGGTCGGTGACGGTATATAAGGCACCATCCGTCCCTTGCGTGATATCGCGGAAGCGCTGCCCTTCGCTGGCCAGCAGGCGCTCTTCCCCGACTACCCGGTTATTATCCAGCACCAGGCGCACCAGGTGCATACCGCTGAGCGCCCCAATAAACAGATTGTTTTGCCAGCCCGCAATCCGGTTTCCCGTGTAGAAGGTCATGCCGCTGGGCGACACTACCGGGTCCCAGTAATATACCGGCTGCTCCAAGCCCGTGCTTTGCTGTAGGCTGTTGCCAATGGGTTGGCCGCTGTATTCGAGGCCGTACGTGATGGTAGGCCAGCCATAGTTGGCTCCCGCTTGCAGGCGGTTGAGTTCGTCGCCCCCGCGTGGGCCGTGCTCACTTTGCCATACTTCCCCCGTCACGGGGTGGACCGCCAGCCCCTGCGGATTGCGGTGGCCCATGGAGTACAGCTCGGGCAGGGCGCCAGCTTGCCCAAACGTGGGGTTGCCGGGTGCCGGCTGCCCCGTTTTGGTAATACGAATCACCTTGCCCAGCGCCGACGCAACGACTTGCGCCTGGGGCCGGGTCGCCAAATCCGACCGCTCCCCGGTGCTTATGAGCAAGTTGCCCGTTCGGTCGAAAACCACTCGGCCCCCATAATGCAGCGTGCCGGCGTAGGCGGGCTCGGCCCGGTAGATAACGGTGGCATTCTCAATGGTTCGCTCATCCGTGGCTAGCCGGCCCTTGCCGATGGCCGTCAGGTTGCCCGTGGGCCGCGCCTCGGCAAACGACCAGTACACCAGCCGATTGGCTGCAAAATCAGGGTCCAGGCACACCCCAAGCAGCCCACCTTGCCCAGCGGGGTTAACTGCCGGCAGGCCCGTAATGGGCGCGCTCACCGCGCCAGCTGCCGTAACAATGCGGAGCTGGCCAGCCTTCTCAGTAACCAGCAAGCGGCCATCGGGCAGGCTGGTGATACCCCACGGACTAGTCAGCGCGGAGGTGACGACCGTAGCCCGGTAGCTACTAGCCGCAGTACTGAGCCCTCCTATGCGGGTTTGCCCAGCAAAGGCGGGGCTGTAGGTTGTGTTGGGGGCGTTCGTCTCAACGGGGGCCGTTGGGGTTGCATCGGGCGTAGCGTCTTGCTCGCGGGCGCAGGACCAGCAAGCAAGCGCACAGCCAAAGAGGTAGGAGAAGGAACGGGTCATAATCTGCTAATGGGAAAAATAGACAGGTTGCTACACGCCCCTTAATACGGTTATTAAGCGTATTTGGTCAATTTTTCTTCATCTATACTTCATGATTGTGCTGCCCTTTTTGTCTCCAATATAGCGCGCTGTGCCACGCAAGCCATTGTATACGTGCATGGTACTGTGCGCTACCTTTAAGAGGAAGGCTTCAGGAATGCGCTAAACGAAAAGTCCACCTCTCCTGACTAGCAGGGGAGGTGGACTTTTAAAATAGACTACCTGTTTCCGTTAAGCCAGTACTTGAATAACGGCTTCTGAGAAGCGCTCCATTTCTTCGAGCTGGGGGCTGCATTGCAGCAGAAATAAGTCGACGCCTACGGCCTCGAAGGCCCCAATGCGGTCGGCCACTTGCTGGGGCGTGCCGGTGAGGCCCGAGCGCAGGCCGCGGTTCGACACGGAGTAGTCTTGCAGACTCACCTGGTTTTCGAGCTGGGTGCCGGCCAGCCACTGCTGGTAGTTTTTGTAGCCCGCGGCCGAGTTCTGCACGTTGGTAATGCGGTCGAGCTCCTTTTTGACTTCCTGCTCGGTGTTGCGCACGATGGAGTAAGCGGCTACGCCAAACTTCATGCGCGGCAAGCCCAGGCGGTCGCGCCGCTCGCTCAGGTCCTGGATGCGGCGGCCGATGGCGGCGGGCTCGTCGCCGTGCATCACGTAGCCATCGCACTGGCTGGCAATGAGGTTCTTCGCTGCCTCCGACTCGCCGCCGGCGTAGAGGAAGGGGCGCGGGCGCGATATAGGCTTGGGCTGCAAAATCGAGTCCGTCACCTTGTAGAACTTGCCTTCGAAGGTGAAGTGGTCCTGCTTCCAGAGGTTGTCGACTACGTGCAGCCACTCGGCGGTGCGGGCGTAGCGGTCGTCGTGCTGCTCGAAGTGCACGCCGTACTTGGTCGCCTCGTCCTGCCACCACGACGATACCACGTTCAAAGACAAGCGCCCGTTGCTGATGTGGTCGATGTTGGCCGCCTGCTTGGCCAGCAGCGCCGGCGAGTGGAAGGTGGGCCGGACGGCCACCATCAGCTCGATTTTCTTGGTCACGGCGGCCAGGGCGGCGGCCGTGCTCCAGGCGTCCAGCGAAGGCGCTTCTTCGCCCTTTATGTCATTGAGGTTCAGCTCGGCAATGAGCGAGAGGTCGTACCCCAGGTCCTCGCTGCGTTGGGCCAGCGTCTTCACATAGTCCCAGTCGGCGCGCATGTTTTCGTTTTCCACGTTGCGCAGCCACCCGCCAAAAACGGGCATCCAATAGCCGTATCTCATGTCGGGGAGTAGATTAGGAAGTGATGAGGTCGGCGGTTTGCTCAGCCACAACCTGGGCCGAGGCGGGCGGCAGCTGGGTTTCGAGGTAGTCTACGAAGCGGGCGTAAGGGTCAAAGCCGACCACATTCACGGCGTCGGCCACGAAGTTGGAGAGTGCGTTGATGTCGTAGAATAGTACGTCGCCGGTGCGCTCGTCGATGAGGTATTCCACGCCGCCCACGTCGATTTTGGCGGCGGCCACGATGCGCTCGACGGCAGCGATAACGTCGGCCGGGGGCGTAAAGGCTTCCACCTTAATGCCTTTTTTAGGTGCTTCGGTGAGGCAAAACTCGGCCGACTGCTCTTCCGGAATCTGGCAGATTTCGGCGGGGCACAGGTTGAAGCTCTCGCCGGTGGTGTACACCTTCATGGCGTATAAGAACTTGCCATTCAATGTTTCGACGCGGTGAATATGGCCGCCGTGGGGCGTCACGTATTCCTGCACCAGCGCCGTCTGGTCGATGCCCAGGTCGAGCTGGTTGGCCGCTACGGCGGCCTCTACGCCCTCCTGCGTGTCGAAGCGCACGATGCCCGCGCCGCTACCGCCGATGTTCACCTTCACCACGATGGGAAAGCGCAGCTCGCGGGCCGCGTCGGGAATGCGCGACACGTGGTTGACCACCCGCGAGTTAGGATATTTCAGCCCCAACGACCGGAACAGCGCGAGCTGACGCGCCTTATTGGTTTCGATGCTGGTGGCCACCGAGCCGTTGATGACGCGCGTGCCTAGCTGCTCTAAGTGCGTGGTGAAGCCGGCCGTGTGGAAGATGCCTTGGCCGTGGCCCCGCAGGTAGGCCGAGGAGCTCATGCGGTTGACTACCAGCGAGTAGGGGCTTTCCGACTCAGTGGGGTCAAACAAGTGGTGCGCGGCGTCAATCTTTTCGTAGGGTAGCCCGCGGCGGTCCAGCTCCGCAAACAGCGGCTTAAACCATTCGGGGTGTTCGTAATAAATGCCAATTGGCTTGGAAGGGAACGACATAACCAAAAAGTAAGAAGAGAAAACAGCCCCGGCAACCAATGGCAGTTGCCGAAAGCAATAAATCCAATAAAAGGGAGTGATACAACGGCCGCTAGGCCAAGCGGGCGGCTTTCTTAGGCTACCCAGGTGCCCGCCTATGCTGTGGTTTACTGCGCGCAACAACACCCACCGCAACAAGCAGGTGAGGGAAGCAAAGCGGGCAAGCAACGAAGGGAACGCACGGCGAGTTGTTTTTATAGAGCGCGGGCAACAAGCCCCGGGCCTTAGGTTGGCACCGTTTGGCAGTTAGCCAAGGTTGCCGGCGTTTCGTTGAGCCTATCTCTCCACGCCTCGGTATAAAAACCATCCTTTTCTGAAAAGGATGCAGAATGAGACAAAGATATGCGCTTGCGCGGGTTGGGCTCCGGCTGGAGCAGCAGATTGACTTGCTTATAGCGGTTTCGGAGTCAGTGTACGTGGTAGCCACAATGGTCAAACCAGTTTTGCGCATCCTCGGCCGTTATCCAAGCCAGTGCTGCATCCAAAGCGGTCTTCAGGGCCTCA
>JBPBQK010000065.1:0-22572 GCA_050954845.1 Janthinobacterium lividum | reverse complement strand
CAGGCCACTGGTGCGCACGTAAGGCTCAACTAGTTGCCATTCAGTATCGGTTAAATCGGTAGCGTAAGCGGCGCGGTACATAGAACAAACTTACATAGCCCTTTTATTTCCCTATTCCCTCTTAGAGCTCGGCGCCGGTAATTTCTGGCTTGCTAGTAGCCCGGCCGTAGTCGGGGTGGTGACCCATAACGCCAAAACCGGTGCGTGGGTCGTAAAAGCCAGCTTCCTGGCCGGCTGCCCGGCCGTCGTAGGCCACGTAGCGCGTTTCGGGGCCGAGGCCGAAGCGCCGCCGCACGGCCGCTTCATTAAAGAAGCAGTCGAAGTACAGCCAGTCCAGCCCCCGGCCGTAGGGGTCGCCCCGGTACGTGGGAGTAAACCCCAGCCGCGTTAAGTGCGCGGCAAATTGCGGCAAGTCATTGTCCATACAATAGAAGAGCAGTTGGGTGAGCAGCGTTTCAAGCAGCGGCTGAAGGCGCGGTGGCAATTCTTATTGGTCGGGCTGGTAGTTCCCCTGTAAGGGCAGAACGGCGACTAGTAGTCAGCGGCTTGGAGGCACGAGGTGGTGGCCTAGCGGGGTAAGGTAAGCTCGTCGTAGGTTACGCGGGCGTCGTCGGGCATACTTCCATCGGGCAGGGTGTGGCGACGCTTAAGCACTACGCGGGTGGGGGAAGCCCAACGGGCTTCCTTAGCCTCCCAGGCCGTGGGCTCGCGCTGCCACACTAGGTGGGGTCCGGTGGCGTCTACCCGCACCAGGCTGAGCTTATTGACCTGGTCGCCGCCACCCAGGCCGGGACTGCACAGCACCAGGTGACGGCCATCGGGCGAGGCAAACGGGCGGCCCGGCTGCTCCAGGTAGCGGCCGGTGCGCTGGTCCACGAGCACCGTGCCGTCCGACTCCCAGAAGTTGGCCCGCACCACCCACTGGTGCACGCGCGGCAGGCTGCCTAGGTACTGATAGCGTACGGCATCGCTATTTTGGAGGGTGAACTGGGCGTCGGGTACCGAGCTGAGCTTGACCAGTGGGCCAGCTGTGGGTTGCAGCCGCAGGTCGAGGCCCCGGCGGCGCACCCGGAGTTGGGCAAGGTCAATGGGTTCGGGGTCGGTGCTGTATGCCTCGGCCACTGTATCGGCCGGCAGGCGGTTGAAGGCGGCGGCGGTGCTGGGTTGCAGGCGCACCACTACACCGCCAGTTAGGTGCAGGGTATCGGCCGTGCCTGCGGGGAGCCTATGAGTTACTGCCGCGGGCGGGGCTGCCGGACCCGCTGGCTCCTTCGTAGTGGGTTGGCCGGTGGCGGGCGATTGGGTAGCCGCCTGGTCGGGGTGGCAAGCGCTGGTGCTCAGCACCACGGTGGCCAGGCTCCCTAGGAGGGTAGAACGAAAACGCTTCATGCAAACAGCAAGGGCAATGTAAGTAAAAAGGCTCAGGCAAACAGCTCCGTTTCAGGCTTCCCAGCTTGCTAGCCAGGTCAAATATTCGTCGCGGTAGGCATTGTCGTTGAGTTGCTTGACTAGCTGCGCCAGCTCGGCCGCGGGGGTATCGCTGTCCGACACGCTGAACAGCAGAAATACCTCGCGGCCCGCCGCCTGGTTGAAAAAGTCCTGCTGCCGCAACTCGTCCAGCACCGCCACGCACGTGGCGTAGAGCTGCTGGCGAAACTGCTCGAAGGCCTCGTCGGTCCGCGCTTCGTCCAAGGCCTGCGCCCGCAGTTGGCGGCCGATGGCATCGAATTGCGCGGCCGCCCCCACGTTTTCGTAACGCCACTCGGCCGGCTCAAACTTGGCATACGGTAGGTCTTCGGGCACCTGGATGGCCAAATGCGCCAGCGTGTTGGTGGCGGGGCACACCGTCATCGCCCCCTCGTCGCTGTAGAGCGCAAAACTGTAGATGCCCTCCGCGCGGTGCTGGGCCAGCACCTCGGTAAAAGCAGCTTGGGCGGCCTGCGTAAGCTGGCTTTTCAGGGCTTGGAAATCAATCGCCATGCGGAAAGTGAAAAGGCTGGTGGCCAGTGGCGGCCGAAGCTATTCTTTGTAAATATCAAACTTGGCCAACGGCACCCGGCCGAAGTTTTTGGCGGTGGTGGCCGTGGTGGTACCGTGCTCGGGGTCAGTAGCGTGAAAGTGTTCGCTGCCGTCGCGGTGCAGCAGCCAGGCGCGGCCCACCGGGTCGTACTTAAACGTGACGAAGCGCGTCCAGCGCTGCGCGCTACCGCCGTAGTGCTCCACCGTGAAGTAGCCTTTCTTGATGGTCAGGCCCATGAACGGGTCGCCCATTATGCCGCCGCAATCCACGCAGTACACGGCGTTGTCGGTGCGGGCGGCCAGGGTGTAGGTGCCGCCCGCGCCGCCTAAAAACAGCAGCAGCGGCCGCTTGGTGGGGTGGGCCACCACGTCGGAAGTCTTTTGCTCGTTGGGCCGGTTCAACACCACCAGGTAGTCGGGCAGGGCGTCGCGGTTGAGGTCGCCCGGCTCGGCGGCGAGCACGACGTAGCCGGCGGGCAGCAGGCGGCGAATGGCGATGGGCAGCTTCGGCACGGGCGCAATCGGCTGCTGGGCCAGGGCCCACAGAGGACCCAGACCAGCGGCCAGCACTGCCAGCCAGCGCGGGGGCAGTAATCGAAAAAGAGTCATGGATGCTATTCCTTAAAAGCTGATTCCGGGCGCAGCCCGCGCACAAAGGTCTCAAACGTAGGGGCTAGCGGTGTGATGCGGTAGTCGTCTTCCTGGTCGAGGTGAATCACGGCGGGCTCGCCCTGGGGCCCGCAGGCGCGGTAGTCGAGCATCACTAGGTCATGCCCTGCCGAGGGGCAATCGGCTACTACCACCCCGATGGCCGGGTAGCCCCACTCATCCTGCATAAACTGGCTGCCCTGGTCGCCGCAGAGCGAAATGCTTTTTTCGTAGCCAATACCACAAATGGCCGTAATGGCGATGTGGTCGTCGGCCCAGCTGGTGGGCTCGGTGGTGGGGAAGCAGGTATTGACGGGCACGCCGCCGTTGCGGGTGCGCATCAGGGCCACGTAGAAGGTGGGCAGCCGGTAGCCCAGGTCGGCCTCCACGCGGGCCACTAGCTCGTCGCTGGGCCAGGGCTCGGTGTAGGCTTCCAGGGCGTAGGCGCTGTTGTCCCAGAAGTATTGGGCGTCGAAATCGGGGGGTAATTGCATGAGCAAAAAGAGAATAAGGCGAAAGGTCAAGGCGCGCCGGTAGTACGAGTAGGCCCCTGGGGGCGTTGGTCGCGTCAGGCCCCCGGGTTGGGTTGCGGCGCAAATCAGCCTGGGGCCTCACAAAACAAAGTCGGCCTCGACCACGCGCACGACATGGGGGCCGCGGTTGGGGTAGTGGGAATCGTTGCCGAGGTGCTCGGGCTGCCCCTCGTGCGCGGCCAGGCTGGCCAACACGGCGGCCTTGACGGTGGCCGTGTCGGTGTAGCGCAGCGGCTGGCCGCCCACACCCTGCCGGCCGTTGCCAAAAAAGACCATTAGGTTGGCCTGGCGCGCGATTTTATGGTCGAAGTAATACAGCACGTCCAGCCCAAGCTGCTCGCATAAGTCATTCAGCGCGGTCAAAAAATCGGCCTGGCGGGCCAGCGGCAGGTGGCAGTCGAGGCGCAGCAGCGCCACCTGCGATTGGTAAAACCCGGGCTTGGAGCTGACGGCTTGCAGCACGCCGTCGCCGTAGCTATAGGGTGGCGTGGGGTCGTGCGGCTCAGCTAGGCGCAGCCGGGGGGTATCGGCCGGCAGCGGCTCGGTGGTGAGCGTGGCCTGCTGCTGGTGCAGCACGTGTTCCAACTCCTTGGCTACGTGAAAGGTGTAGTCGGTGAGGGCGTAGTCGCCCAGGTCGAGGCGCAGCAGGGGGCCGTGCGCCTGCCCGAAAAGGTAGCCCTCGGGGTAGCGGGCGGCCACGGCTTGCACGGCGGCCAGCAGGGCGGCCGGGTCGGGGGCCTGCACAGTGGCTGTCAGCTCGGCCGGTCCGTCGGCATGGCCACCCCGGCCCGGCTGGAAGGTAAAAAAGTCGAAGTGGTAGAGGCCTTCGGGGGAGCCGTAGTACCAGTAGACGCCTAGGAGCATAAAGAATAGAAGAATAACTGATTACCTCGACTGGTACGCCCGCCCGCCCGCCCGCGCTGGCGGGCGGGTAACCTTACCGGCCGTTGCCGGGTAAAGCCCGGGACGCAAGTACCGAACGTTTGCCGCTTGGGTGGAGCGTTTGCCCTTTCACCTTTTTCCGCCGTGCCCATGACGCCTGACCCTAGCCCCGCCCGCACCGAGCAAGAACTGCTCGAACGCTACGCCGCCCTGGCCTACGACCGGCAAACCGACCTGTACGAAGTTATTGGCGACAGCGCTTGGAACGCGGATATGGACGCCGGCACCATTTCCTTCGGCCCCGAACGCGTGTTTCCGCTGCAAGCGCTGGGCACGTTCTCGCACGCCTCCGAAACGTGGCGCTGGGCCTGGGTCGCGGCCGAAGCCGACTGGCCCGCCCGCCTGCTAGGCCAGGCTACGCAGCTGCGGGCCTATGGCGAGCAGCACGGAATCGAGCTGCTCACCGTAGGCGAGTTTGACGCGACCCCGCAGGACTTGCACGCTATTGGGGCCATTGCGTCGGGCATGTTCGGGGCCAGCGGCTACTACTTGGCCAACTACGGCCAGGGCACCCTGGTACTAACGCTCAAAAGTGTGCAGATTGACCAGCTGCCCAAAAACGACTTTGCCCGCATTCCAACGGTGTTTTCGCAGGTTATCAGCGCGTTTGAGCTGCACCACCGGCCCGCCTTTTTGCACTACCTCGCCCAAAAAGGCTATCCAGCCACCGAAACCACCGACACGGTGAGCGCGGCCGTGGGTGCCGGCACGCTCACCGCAACCTTCGACGACCTGGGCCGGCTGAACAGCCTCCGGGGCGAGAGCGGTAGCTAGGGTTTGCTTGCTAGGTATTTAACTGCGGCCACTACTACGCGCCCTAGGGCCCAGCGCAGGTGCAGCAGCGAGCCGCTGCCAAACAGCCCCTCGGCAGCACCCCCTTTTATAATCTGCTGAATAGTCGCCGGAAAAAGTGCGCGGCCCAAACCAACCGCTTGCAGCACAAGCTTTGGTTAAAGCGCGGCCCGCAGCTTGGCCCCCAATTATCACCAGTTGCTGCCCGCCCCGCCGCCGCCCGACGAGCCCCCGCTGCTGGTGCTGCTGCCCGAGCCCGAGCTGCTGCTACCCGAACTGCCGCCCCACGACGACGAGCCGCCTGCCGCCGAACTGCTAGCGGGGCGCGGCCGGCGCGGAATCGTTTCCTTCACCTTCTCCTCGTGCTGGCAGAAGCGGCAGGTCTGCACGCGCCAACCCCAGCCCTCGGCCTGGGTCGTGGCGGCCTTTTCGACCCGCAGCCGGCTCGGCGCAAGGGTGCGGTGCTGGCAGGCGGGGCAGATTTCGTCCTCGCTGTCGGGGTTAAGATAGGCCAGCGATAGGTGGTGGCCGCTGGGGCATTCCCACACATCGTGGTCTACGGAGTGCGCCTTTTCCTCGGCCTGTTGGCCAGCTTCGAGCTGGCTTTTCTCGGCTTGGCTATCGAGCTTGCGCATGGGCTGCCCGCACTCGGGGCAGGCGAAAGATGCCTCGCGCAGCGCCGCCAGCTGCCGCCGATACCAGGGCCAGTACAGCGCCAGCGCCACCGGAAACAGGTAGGCCGTGAAGCCCAGCCCCCGTTGCGCCGCCTGCCGCTGCCCATACGCCACGGGCCGGCCCAGGGGCCCCACCGGCTGCCGCGCCCGCCCGTATTGCCACCCAAAATAGCCGTGCAGATACAGCCACGGCAGCCCGTAAACGAGCGCTAAAAACGCCCCCGTGGTCAGCCGGTCTTGCAGCGCGGGCACCAGCAGGCCGAGCACCAGGGCCAGCGGCACGGGCAGCAGCCACCAGCGCAGCCCCGTGCCCTGGGTGGTGCGGTACCAGAAAATGAGGTACAGCACCAGCGCCAGCAAACCCACTACCAAGGTGCCAATGGGGGGCCCCGGCTCAGGGGTGGCGTAGTAGGCGCCCAGGTCTTCGCCGGGTTGGGCAGTATTCAGGGGGTCTTCGCCGTCCAGCATCCCGTTTCGTGCCATAACTGCCCGTTCCAGGCTGTCCAGGTAGAATTGGGTGGAGTCGGCCGACGTGCGCAGCACCGGCTTGGGCAGCGGGGCGGGCGGGCGCAAGTGCCGAATAATGGCCGCTACGCCCGCCCGCACGGCCCCGTCGTAGTCGCCAGCGCGGGCGGGCTCCAGCATGTAGCGCTGCTGAATGCGGTAGCAAATGATGTCGGGCAGGTCAGCTTCAAGGCCGTAGCCGGTTTCAAACTCCACGCGGCGCTGGTCGAGCACCAGCAGCATGAGCAGGCCGTTGTTGGTGGCCTTACTGCCGATTTTCCACTTGTTGAACAGCGCCGTGGCAGCCGTTTTGGGCACCACCTCGCCCAGGCTGCGCACCAGCACCACGTCGATGTGCGCCCGGCCGCTGCGGTCGAGGCTGTCGAGGCGGGCGTTGAGGGCGGGCGCGGCGCCGGGCGGCAGCACCCCGTCGGGGTCGCTCACGTAGGTTTCGCCCAGCGTCTTGGGGTCGGGAATGGCGGTGAGGTAGTTGTCAGCCGTAATATGTTTGGGAACTGGCCCATTAGACTGACAGCCAGTCAAAAAGCTTACTCCCAGCAACCAGCAAGACAGCCAAAAGCAACGCATATGCAAAAGGTGAATGGGCCCCTAGCTACAGCTGGCGCAGGATAGTTTCGTCGGTAATCTTATCGTCGTCCATTAGCAGCTGGGCCTTGCTGAGGATGATGGACAGCACGGCGTCACCCTCGAAGGGTAGAAATACGGCGCTGTCGCCCAGCGTTTTGCCGGTGCGGTTGGGCACGATGCACAGATACTGGTCGTTGGGCTCCATGAGGATGTTGCCCGACCCGAGGTGGATTTTGTAGACGTGGCGGTGGCCCTTCACCACCAAGAAGTTGCCCTTTATTTCGCTCACTTGGCGGATTTTGAGGCGCGGCACCAGGCGCTCCAGAGCCAACTTACGGGTTTTGGCTACCTCGCTCAGGTCGCCGAAGCTGTAGCTTTCCCAGTAGTTGCGGTACTGGGCTAGGCCGCCGTTGTCGCGCCACATGGGGTCGTTGCCCACGCTGGCCACGCCCACGAACAGGTCCACGTCGCGCATCACTTCAGAGAAGGCTAGCGGTGGAATTTCGGGCAGCGGCACCGGCTCGTCGCCGCGCACAAAGCGCACCTGGTCGGTGCTCACGTAGTTCCAAATGCCAGTGTCGTTGAAGGCGTCGTCGGCGTTTACCTCGCTCACCCAGTACTCGGCCGTGAGGTTGTGGGCGGGCAGCGGCAGGCTGGCAATTTCGGAGTCGTAGCCCTTGTCATAAGCACCGAGCAGGCGGTAGCGCCAGCCCCGCAGCTTGGCCAAACTATTGAACTGGTGCTGCTTGAGAATGTGCGCCGCCATGCGATTGCTATAAGTCGCGGTGCGCTCCTCGGGCGGCGTCAGCAAATACACCTCCCGGAACGCCTGCTTCAGCGGCTGGCTGATTTGCTTGGTTTCCAGTAACTTGCGCCAGGCCAACACCTCGGCGGCGGGCGCCAGCACGGGGTGCCAGAGCTGCACCTGCGTGTCGGCCGCCGGGGCGGGCACGGGCTGGCCGTGGGCATCCTGCCAGACTTCACCCAGGTACAGCGCATCCTGAAACGTGCCCTCGGGCCGGTGCAGGCGCCAGATGAGGGGCCGGGCCAGCAAGCTCAGCAGCCCGTGCCGCACGTAATACTGCTCAAACCAGGGCCACGGCATCCGGCGCTCGTCCACGAAGCTGCGGTCGAGGCGGTCGCGCTGGGTGGTGTAGGTTTGCTGGGCCTGGGTTTGGGTGGCTTTCAGCTCCTTCAGCTCGTCGGCGTGGGTGGCCTTGAGGGCGGCGGGGGCGCTTTTGAGCGGTTTGCCGGCTTTTTGCCACTGCACCTCGGCCTTGCCCTCGGCCAGGGTGAGGGTGGCGGTGTACTCGCCAAACTCCTCCACCAGCTGCCCGTTTTCGAGCCCGAAATCGGGCGCGGCCATGTCCTCAATCTCAGCCGGACTCACGCCCAACTTCGCCGATTCCTGGGCGATGTACTTAGCAATCAGCTCCTGGGTATTGGTCTGCCGGATTTTGGCGCGCACCCGCGCCAGGGCCGCCACGCCGGGCAGCCCGTTTTGCGCCAGCGCCAGCAGGCAGGCGTTGCCCAGACCGGCGGCCAGCGGCCCCTTCCCCGGAATCTTGCGGAAGCACTTGGCGGCCAGCGTCGTCAGCAGCGCTAATACGCTGGTATCGGCCAGCGGCTGTATGGTCCAGATGAGGCCCTTGGACACGGTGACGTTGGACTCCGTGACGAAGTCCCAGGTGGAGTAGTTATAGGTCGTGCCGTCGCCGTACTCATGCACGTGGGGCCGCGCCGCTACTGGCGTATCCAGCAGCAGCTGGAGCCAGGCGCGGCCCTGCTCGCGCACGACGTCAGGGCCGATGGCGGTGGTGGTGGCGTCCAACTCCTTGCGCAGCTTCGCGGTGGGCTGGCCAGCAGTGGCTTTTTGCCACAACTGCAACAGGCCCAACCAGGCGGCGGTGCGCGTATCGGTGCGGTCGAGGCTGGCCACGAACTGGCTTAGGGCCTGGCCGAGCGGGTCGTCCGCCGCGAATACTACTATTGGCAACGCGTCATCACCGGCGGCCTGGCCCAGCAGCTCCTGTGTTTTGAGGTGAATTTTGAGCAGGTCGCCCGGCTGGCCGGCCGTGCGGTCGCGCAGTTGGCGCAATAGCGTCAGCATCGGCTCGCTCAGCGGCGCACGCTTGGCCAGCTTCGCTAACTGACTTATGATTAGGCTTAAGGGAAAAGCAAATAGATTTGGCAGACCCTTCTCCAAGCCTGCGGAGGTTAAGCCGTAATAGGTAAACAGCCGCAGGTAGTCGGCCTCGGTCAGAGCCAGGCTGGTCCGTAGCAGGGCGGCCAGCACCTCGCCCATTTCCCAGCGCAGTGGGTTGGAGTGCTCCGATTCTGCCTGGTTGATAGTAGCCGCCAGGGCCAGCGCCGCGCGCCCCTGATAGGCCGCATCCTGCGCCCTTATGGCTTGGTAGGCCGGCAGGTCGCTGAGCTTGGTGCCGTAGTTTTTAGCGCGTAGCTGGGACAACAGCTCGGCCGAAACGGGTTTCATCTCTACCGCCTCCGGGCTGGCGTCTTCCAGGATGGCGGGGCGAATGGGGTCGGTTTTTGCAGCGGGCATGGCGGCAGCGGGTGGGTTAAACAAAGCCAAGAAACGGTCGAGCAGTCCCATACGCCCGGCCTCAGCCGCCCACCAGCGGGGTGAGCTTGAGGAAGCTAGCCGTGGCGCCCTCGCCCAGCCACACTTCCTCGTCGAGGCTTTCGGCCTGGCGGTCGTTCACGAGCACGAAAAAGCCATTTTGCTGAAACGCTTCGAGGGCGCGGTACACCTGCTGCTCGGCGTCGATGAGGTGCTGGGGGCGTAGGAGGTAGCCATTCAGCACTTTTTCCGACTCGGTGGGCTGCACCAGGCCCTGAAACACGCCGGTCTGGCGCTCATTGTAGGCGGCCACTTCGTCGTGCACGCGCCGGGCAATGAGCTCGCCCACGGTGAGCATTTCCTGGCTGATTTCCAGCTCCAGCCGGTGCAGGATGCTGCCGCTGGCGTTTTCGTCGAGAATGGTGAGCAGGGGCATAATCCAGGGATTAAGGAACAATGAATGAGTTTTTTGCAGAACACTTTTAGGCATTGTCGAAGACTCCGCTCCACGCGCCGTAGTGCGGCCCGGCCCAGGCTTTCAGGCGCGGAAACAGCCACGCAGCGGCCCGCGGCGCCAGGTTAAAGCCCCGCTCATCATCGACGAGCGGCTCCTCCTCAAAGGCAGTGAGCGCGTGGTGCAGCGCCGCGCTGCACAGCAGAAACTGCCCCAGCGTATCAGCCACGGTATCGCCCTCGTCCCAACTGCCCGCGCCATGCAGCAGCTTTCGAATACCGGCCGCCGGCTGCCCGAGGTCGAGCACCACCGGGTCGGCCCCTTCATCAGCCAGCAGAAAAAAGGCCGGATTCCAGTCAGGTAGAGGCGTTTGGGTCACGGGGTTGAAGCTATAGCCCGGCTGCTGGGGCCCTAAACGGTCCAAGCCGTAGAGCTGCAAGGAATTGCCGACAGTGGCAAACTCCACGTCCTCCGCGGGGGCCACCGCGTCGAGGTACGTCACCAAATCGGGCGGCAACGGGCGCCCAAACTCGGCGCTGAGCCGGGCCGCCGCCCCGCCGCGGCCGAAGGCAAACGGCAGCCCGCCGGGCCAGAATTGCTGAATTTCGGCGAAAGCAGTTTCTAACGTCATAGCGCAAAGTAAGGGACCGTTAGCGGGGCAGCTCCATCTGCACGTAGGTTTCGGGTGGGGATTCCGATTCCTGGTCGGCAGCCTCGTAGTCCTGCTTGAGCAGCACGGTGCGCGGGCCAGTCCAGCGGGCCTCGCTGCTGCCCCAGCGCCGGGTGAGGCGCGTCCACAGCAGGCGCGGGCCGGCCGGGGTGAGCTGGTAGAGCTGCGTGCCCACGGCGCTCTCGTCACTGCCATCGTTGCCCTGGCCGCTGCGGGTGCTGAG
Organism: Janthinobacterium lividum; assembly: GCA_050954845.1. Lineage (GTDB taxonomy): Bacteria > Bacteroidota > Bacteroidia > Cytophagales > Hymenobacteraceae > Hymenobacter. The sequence continues at coordinate 11,944 of JBPBQK010000065.1, read as the reverse complement.
CAGGTACTGGCCATCGGGCGACACGGCCGGCTGGCCCGTCACGACGGTGCAGCGGCCGGTGCGCTGGTCTACCAGCATCATGACTTGCTTGGCGGCCGAGTCAGTCTGCACCACCCACGCGTGCGCCTGCGCCAGCTGGCCCAGGTAGTGCGATGCGGCCTGCTGATTGATTTCTTCAGTAGAGCTGTGCTCGGTAGTGCGTCGGGTGGTGAATTTCACCACGGGGCCTTGCTCGGGCTGGAGCAGCAGGTCGTCGCCCACGCGGCGCACCGGGCCGGTGGCGGTCACGCGCTTATCAGCCTCCCAGCTCAATTCGGTAGGCGCCTGCGCGAAGGCGGCGGCCTTGCTGGGCTTCAGGTAAAGCACGCCGCCGCCGGGCACGTGCAGCGTGTCGTGGTCGGTGAGGTGGTCGGCATCGCCCGAGCGCAGGCGGCCGGTGGGCGGGGTAAAAACCGCCGGCGTGGCTGGGGTCGCCGGCTGGCTGGGCGGCGCGGCCTGGGTGGCGGGGGCGCCAGTAGCAGCGGGCTGGTCGGGGTGGCAGGCGGCCGCCGGCAGCAATAGCAACAGGAAGTAACGCTTCATAAGCAGCATTGGGAAAGGCCGCCAGGCGGCTGAGGAGGGTAGATAACCAGTGTCTGCTACGGCAGTTAGCCACGGCGATGCTAATATGCTTCTACGGTGAGCTGGCCCCGCTCGGCCGGCTCAATGTGAGCCCGGTAGCGGCGACCGGCGACAGCAAAAGCGGCTACCCCGCCTTGGGTGGCGTCCACGACGAGATACTGCGCGTCGGCCGCTACGGTGCGGTAGCGAGGGCTGCCGTCGAATATTTCCAGGGTGAAAACGAGCTGGGGCAACTGGCCGGTGGTGGTACGGGTGCCCACGTAGTGCAGGGTGAAAGACGTTTCGGTCACGCCGCCGTACCGCAGCCCAGCGTGGCGATAATCGGCGGGTTGGCCCAGGGTGGCGTCGGTTTGGGTGGCTTCCACTCGGCTCAGGTCCCAGGAGATGGACGCGTGGTGCGGGGCCACCATAAAGCCCGGCTGCTGCTGCACCTGCGCCCGCGATTCCTGGCTTTCGCGCAGCAGGTCGGCCAGCGGGAAAGTGGCAAACTCCTCGGGCGGAAACCACAGCGGCTCCGACACGCCCGTGCGCTGGCGCAGCTCGTGCCCGGCCGGCACGCCCTGCTGCAAAATGGCCTGCTGATTGAACGAGGCGAGGTAACGCCCGGTAGTGCCGCTGGCCGTGAAATAGGTCGGCGTGGCCGGCTGCGGCCGCGTTGACGTACCTAGCCGGGCAAAAAACTGCACGCACTGCTGCTCGTTCACCCCATAAAAATAGTCGCCCACATCCACGAAGCGTCCCGGCTCATACAGCGCCACCGCCCGCAGCGGCGGCAGGCCCGCGCCGGCTAGCTCCTGGTTGAAATGGCGCAGATTGGCTTGCACGTTCTCCGCTTTGAGGGCCGTTTCGTGCTGCACGAAATGCCGCACATACTGGAAGTGCTGCGCCAGCGCTACCGGCTCGCGCCGGAGGCTGCGCAGGATTTGGCGTAAGAGCTTTTCGGCGGCCGCGCGCGACATTTCCCGGTCATCGACGCTCAAAAACAGCCGGGAGTGCTGGGCAGGGTCCGTCAGAATCAGGTGCAGCTGGTGAAACGTTTTCACGGAAAACCAGCCCGGCGCGGTCTGAGCCGCTTGGGCAAAGTAGAGGCCACTACCCACGGGGCCCACCTGCGCATAAGTGGCTGCCTGAGGGCCGTCTTCGTGATAATTCTGCTGCGCGATGGCGTGGAAATAGGCCGGGTCGGGGGCTTCGGCCAGCGGCACGTCGGCGGCGTAGAGCGTGACGCGCAGCAGCACTGGCACTTGGCGGCCGCCCAAGCCCTGGGCGTCGTGGCTGGGCAGGTAGTACGTCAGCTCATTGGCCGATACCGGCGGGTGCAGGTAGGGCTGGCGGTGCCGGCGGCGGGCCGGGGGCAGCAGCAGCTCCGGCGTAGCGTCGAGGTGGAAAGAGGCGGGCACCTCCAGCGTGGCCAGCCCGTCTAGGTCAACGGGCCGCACCGCGCTAGCAGACCCAAACAAGCGGCTTAGCAGCATAACAACGACGGAGAGTAGGCCGCTACTTACGAGAAATTTCATGGTTGCTTTCACGGCTTCTGACCACAACACACTAAACAGCACTGAGTCGCAGTGTGGCGCGAACCTACCCAACTATCCAACCGGCTTACCATTTGGCCCGTTGCGACCCAATATCGTTGCTAATTTCCCTTTTTGACACCATGCCAAAGCAGTTCGTTGCCCTGCTATTGCTACTGGCACTGCGCGGCGTGGCAGTATACTGACCATAAGGACCGGCCCGATAGCCTTCCGTAATTTCTGGTCCTGCTGCATTACCCTGGCTTCCCCCAAATTCACCAGCTCCGCTCCCCGTAAACCGACCAAAGCACCACCCACCCGCTATTCCACCCGGCCTGACGAAGCCCCATTCGCAAACCAATTTCTACCTGTTGGCATCACCTCACTGCCCGGCGTTCCACTTTCGTTAAGTATCCCATGCAAGCCATCCTCCGCGCTTTCGACGGCCAACAAGCTTACCTGGAACTCATCCCGGACTCGGCCGAGGAGGCTGGCGGGCTCGCGGCGTACGACCAAGGCCTGCGCCATGCTTTTTTTGAATCGGTACGCGGCTGGGTGAATGAGGCCCTGCGAGTGGCAGGCCACAGTGACTACCGGGTACAGCTGTGGCTGGGCTATAACGGAGCGTACCATGTATTCCGTGTCCAGTTGGCCCCTCGTAGCATTCCTGCTTCTTAAGAAACAGCATCAAGTTAGCGGTATATGTGCTGCCACCAGCGCAGCATAACAACGACGGAGAACGCGGCGGTACCCAAGAGGAATTTCAACATAAATTTCGGGCGGGGCCGGCCGTAGCACACCGCCCGAATACGCTGCCTCCTGATGACTCACGCGCAAGTTCACTACCTCCAACACCGGACAACCGGCCAGCGCAGCACCCTCACGCTGGCGCAGATGCAGGTCAGCACGGAGACGACAGCCGGGGGCAAAAGCCGGCGCACCGAAAAGCACTTTGCCACGGCGGCGGAAGCGGCTACCTACGCCGAGCGCCAGGAGTGGACGCTGCTAAAGAAGGGGTTTGTACTGCACCACGCGGCCGCAGTTCCTGGCGAGCCGCTGCTGCACTGCTTCATCGGCGGGGGCGGCTACACCGGCAGCTTGGCCTTTGCTGCTACGCCCCTGGGCCTGTATGTGTACCAGCACGGGTGGTTTCGCTCAGCCACTGACCAACAAGATTTTGTAGTGCAACTGGATGCGGCCGGGCACGTGCACGCCACCCTGCCGCTGCCCACCGTGCTGGCCTGGGACATGCGCTACCAGCCGGCCTGGCCCGCGCTGGTGCTCGACCTCGACCACACCATATTTGCGTATGACCTGGAGGCGGGCGTTTTTCAGCCGCTGAGCGAGCGGGGCCAGTCGCCGGCCAGTTGGGTAGCAGTGGCCGCCGGGCGCACCGCGTTTGTGGCCAGCGACGAGCTGGTGGTGCTGGGCCCCGACCGGCGCGCGCTGTTTCGGCAGCCCTTGGCAACGCAGCTTTTCAACGGGGCAGTGGGCTTCGCAGCCGCCCTGGGTGGTAGTGGGAAGCAGCTGGCCGTGCACACCACGCCGGGCGAAGTGCAGCTGCGCCGGGCGCTTGATGGCACGTTGCAGCACCTGCTCACGGGCGACTTTGGGCTGGTACAGCAACTGGCCTTTATCGGCCACGACCAACTGCTGCTCCTGCTGGAGCGGTCCGGTACCGGGCGCCTACGCTGCTTCGACCTCGTCCGATATACTGAGGTTGACTTCTCCTTGGTTGGGGGCGAGGATTGGCCTTCGGGGCCAAAAGCCTATTGCCTGAACGCCGACCAAACGCGCCTGGCCCTGCTGCGCGGCAGCTGGGTCGAGCTGTTCGAGGTCGCCAGCCGGCAACTGGTGCGGCGCTTCCGCCTCCAGCACTGCGTGAAAAGCGCCAAGCTGCATTTTGTGGGCGAGGCCCTCGGGGCGCGTACCGATGCTGGTTGTTTTAGCTTGTACCAACTGTAAGCCGGCGTAATTGTCCTGCTGGTAAGCAGCTGCTCGTTATGAACGAAGCGCCGCTTTTACTTTTAAGGAAGGGCGAAGCAGGCCGCTGCCAGGCTGGTGCCCTTTGGGGCGGCACATTCCCCAAAACTGCCCCTGGCTGCCCGCGCGCCTTAGGTAGCTTGGCGCCGCTTCGGTAGTGCGGGCCGGGTAGGTATCCCCAGTGTCCAGTCGTCCGTTTTAGCTGGCAGGATGGGTGCTAAGCCTAATCCGTACCTCACGGGGCGCTATGGTCGTCAACCTATCGAATCATACGCTACTTACTGCAACGCTCCCATGACCAGAGAAGAAATTTTACTGAAGTCCATCTGGACGATGGGCAAGCTAACGGTCTATTCCGATTTCTTCCAGCAAGAGGTTCGCCTGGATTTATTTGCCTCTGACTATAACCTGGAAAATACAAACGAAATTATTTCCAGCAGCTTCACGCAGGCTGTCAGCGACTTTTTGCACTTGTCGACCCAGTACAAGCCGCTGATGCAAAAACTCTTGTATCAGCACTGCCTGGACTGCTGCTCCAGCACTTCCTACGGCTTTAAGCCACGCAAGGGGGAAACGGAAGAAGCCGCTAACCTGCGGAAATTTGGCGTAAAAGACGAAGCCAGCGCGCTTGAAAAAGCGAACCTGGACCACGTTGAGATTACCGAAAACGAGTTTGCCAGCAACCGGATTACCAAAAACGAATTTACCGGCACCCGGTACGTAAAGCTTATCTTCTATCCCGAATGGGAAAGCGAGCACGGGTGCGAACTGATTCTCAAAAATGGGGAACTGCTGGACTACGCCGAGGAAAGCGGCGGGTATTACCCGGAAGACTGAAAGAGTAGTGACCGCCAACAACAGTAACCCGACACCTAGCCAACCGGTATGGAGCAGCTAAAACAAGCGCTGGCAGCGCACGGTATTTCTGGCTCGGCCATCGCCCAGCTGGCCGCTTTTGAGGCGCGGAACGGGCTTACCGCGCTGGACGAAGTGGAATTTACGCAAATGCAGGAGTACTTCGGCAGCTTTCCGGTTTATCGGTTTTTGGTGCCCTTGCTGGCCGACGGCAATTTCAATTATTGGTGTCGCCGGTAGCTGCTGGTTGGCATGGTGCCCTGCGCCGTACTTATCTTCTTTATTGTTAGCTGGCTTCGCGGGTAAGCGAAGGAAGTCAGTTGCCCAGACCTCCTTATTACATGGCTACCAGCAACCCTACTCCTTGGGACTTTTCCAACGAAGACAAAAATTTGTCTTCCTCAGAAGGGCACCATCGGCTTGCGTACAGTGAGCTTTCTGAAATTGCCATGGGAGGCCCCATCGGGGGTAAATGCTTCTTGCTTTATCCGGATAATTCGAAGCTGAAAGTATCTGACTGGGCGGGTGGTCCTGCAGTGTGGGAAACGGGCGGCCGCCGAGTGGCTTTGCCAGTCTGGACCATGAGGCGCGACCAACGGTTGGCTGTTGCCGACCTACATGCCCGGACCCTCACTATTTATTCCCAAAAGTTCCGGGTGCTCAACTTAAAAGCATTTGACCAAGGCATTATCATGGGACAAGACAGTCCGATTCACCTGACGACAACTATGCAGTTTGCTACCGCAAACGAGCCTATTGAGCGGGTCGAACAATTCTAATGTCCTGGTTATAGCTTAGGTAGCTCTTGAAGATTCGACCGCACTAGACCACTCCTGTTAGCTTATGGCGACTGCTCCTTGGCTTGTAGTCAACTTACTACTCTCGCTACCGGCTGCGTACAAGCTGGTCGGCACTACTTCCGAAGATATTCCGCTGGCCTCCTTGCCCGGCGTTTCGGCCCACCTTGAATTTCGCCGGTGGGAAGCGCCCGGTGGCCGGGCGCTGCACGTGCTGTACTGGCAGCCCAGGCCGACGCGTGATGGCGGCCCGATGCATGCGGTAGCCGAGTGGTCGGCTAGGGTAGCGGGCCAGCCCGTGCAGGTGTACGAAACCGATTATTTTATGGGTCGCTCGCAGCGCGCACTGGTTACCTACCTGCATTTTGCGGTGCCCGAGGCGCAGGTCATGCTGTATGCTACCGGCCTGGCGCGAGCGGCCTTCTTGACGCTGCTGGCCCACGTGCAGCCCCAGTGTTAAGCAGCCCGCCCCACGCGCATTGCTAAGTTCACCAAGGTAACCTTCGAAGGATATCGCGCAGCATGGTCGTTCACTGATGCTGCGACTGGCAACGTGCCGCTGGGGCGGGCTTCAGCCAAAGCCAAGCACCGACGCCCAGCAACGGAAACCGGCCAAACCGACTCGCTTTTTATTTGCCCCTTAGCCCGTTTGCCACCTTCTTTTAGCCATGCTTTTTCACCCTGATGCGCTGACCATTGTTGATTGTGGCGAATTTTACGCCGCCCAGGTTAAGGCCAGAACCTACGCCTGCTCGGCCAAAAGCTTACCTGGAGTGCCCCCGCACACACGCTACCTAGGCTTAAGCTGGCAGGGGACAGTCAGGCACATCGGCCAGGTGCAAGGCGTGGTAGATATTGACCTAAATACGGAGGACGCAACGGTGGTAGGCAATCACGAGCAGGCGCAGGGCCTGACGGATGAACAGCTCATCCAGGAGGCGCGGCAACGGCTTAGGCTCCTGGTGCAGCAAGTGCTGAGCGTGCAACGGGTAATTGTGCTGCAAGCGCTATTCCCGACCGACTTCCGGCAGCCCACCCTAGGCGAACCGTTTCCGCGCCTGCACTGCCTGCCAGTCCAGTGCGTACAAGCCCAGTCAGCCCAGGAGCTGGCCCGCAAGCTAGCCGATAAAACCTGGGACAACTACTGCGGCTAGGGTGGGCTGGCCTACTTGGCGAGCCAAGCGCTTACAAAGGCTAGGTGGCAAGCGAAATCTCCTTAAAGCCAAGCGCTTAGTTGGCGAATCCTTGGCTGGTAAGCTCGCGCTGCCGTAAATCCAGGCCGTATTGCTGCTGGAACTGCGCCGCGATGCGCTGCTGAAAGGCCAGCAGTGTCCCGCCCTACGATATCGCGGCCTATGTCTTAGGGGAAGTCACTGACTCCGTAACCACGCTAGTTGCCCTTAATTTGGCTAACGGTGAGCATCCCAATTCCATAGTTCTGCGCTAGTTGAATTGCCTGGGGGCCAGGCATTTCAGCACCGGTAAAGGTGGCCAGATTAACCGGATTAGGCCCGTCGAAAAGCTTGGTCGCATCCGCCCGTAGTTTTATCTCGGGAGTTTGGTTGGCGCGTACCAACAGCTTCTTCCCGTTGAAGGAAGGTGCCGCCGTTACAAGGGCGCTATTAGGCGCGAGGTAGCCTCCAATGTGGCAGGTTAGGGCTTTAATAACATTGCCGGTAGTTCGGGTGCCCTCCAGTTTCAAAAAAACGTGCCCACTGTTCCAGGTCCAGTACATGTTGTTGGCGGGATTAAGGTCGCCGGTGAAGTCTAGCGGGTCGGTGAAGCCGGTTTTCTGGGCATCGACCCCGATGATAAAGCTGACGCTGCTATAGTCTCCCACGGGCACCCCGGCTACTGCAAAGCTCAGGCTGCTGGGCTTGGCCTGGTTTACCAAAAAATAAGTATCGGGGGCGGTGTAAACCGTCCCGTCGCTTTTGGTAAATTTAATAGTAGAGAGGTAGTACTCGAACAGGCTGACCGTAAAGGTCTCGCCGGTTTTGGTGGTAGCCACTGTGCTATTGAGGACTAAAGGCTGACTACCTAGGGTATTCTCTATGGTGAACTTAACCTGACTAGTAGCTGCCTGCGAATAAGTATTTCTCTTGCAGCTGTTTAGCACGAGTAGGGAAACAGCTACTAAGCATAGCAGCAGTCGAGGAGCAAACAGTTTCATACAGGTGAAAGGATAAGTTAATCCTGGAGTTCTTAAAAGCTAGCCATCACTAGTCGATGCCGATTGTTTTAGGTAGCCGTTGCAAGCCTACAAACTAGGCCGGCAGCTAACAAGCTGATTAGTATGTTAGAAAAGGTCAACTTCGATAACGGAGCTGGCCTTTTTGGTGCTTTTTACTTCGATATTGTCCAGTTGCCAGGCAAGTAGCTCACGATGCCGCCCGTTTCAGTCCCGACATACAGTTCTGGGCGGCCGTCTTTGTTGAGGTCAGCCGCGACGGGTGCATAATGCCAGAGCGTGCGGGTTCCGCTGCCCAGACTCGTCGCCGTGTACGTACCGGCAAGCCGATTGAAAAACACGTCCGTACGTTCGGTAAACTGAGGGCCTTGCTTGCGAAAATTGCTGTAGAACCGGGTCACGACACTGCCATCCATCGTGAGCAGGTCGGCCGCCCCATCGCCATCAAAATCCGCGACGGTCGGGCTGAGGTTAATGGGACGAAGGTTGCCATCGCGCAGCGTCCCATAGTCCGCGTCGGCCAGAATAAATAAGCGGTTGGTGGCCGCGCCTTTCGCACCTTGATTGTGGTAATAACGCAGGCTGTAACCGGACACCGTCTGGTCATTGGTACCGAGCAGCAAGTCTACGTAGCCGTCATTATCGACATCAAAAAAGCAGGGCGTATCGCCCAATGTGGTCGCCAGCGCTCCGCCGCCCGCGGCGCCCGGCGACCGAAAGTAATCAGCTGAGGCAGGCTTAAAACGAACGGGCTGTTTAGCCCTAGCTGTATTCAGCATAAAATGCAGCCGGTTTGCCGTGCCCACGAACCCCGAATACACGAGGTCAAGTGCGCCATCCCGATTGAGGTCAACCAAGACCGGACGTAGCGCCTCGAAGCGGCTACCGGGCGTGCGCGCCGCCGCGGCCAGCCCGAGGTAGTCATCGGTAACGAGTCGAAACACGGGGCGGCTGGCGGTTCCCACGTTGCGGTACTGGTAAATACTGGCCCGGTAATAGCCATTGACTTTGTCCCCCACCGAGCCCACCAGCATATCTGCCAGGCCATCGCCGTCGAGGTCACCGAAGGTAGGCGCTGCGCCTTCACTGACGTCCAGCATGTCATTTTGCAAAAACCCATCGGTGACGAGGCGATAGGCAGGCAGGGCACCTGGGCTGCTGCTCTTAGTAAACTGCTGTACCGTGCGCCGCATGCTCACGTGGTCAATCGAATTATCCACCATATTCGGACTTACCAGCAGGTCCTGCACCCCATCAAAGTCTGTATCAAGTAGATAAGGGGCTGGGAATATGGAATTGCTCAGCGGGGTAGTCAGCGGAAAGCTGCTGCTGATGTTCTCCTGCGTAAAACTGGCGCTGGTGCTACTGCTCCCCGTATTGAGCAAGCGCGTCAGCTGCGAACAGTTGTCCCGGCCATCGAGCAAGTCGAGCTTGCCATCACCATTCAGGTCTACGGCCACTACATTGTGGCCCATGCTGTGCAGCACCTGGTTGCCCGCATCTACGTACCGCCATAGCTTGCTCACCACCCTTAGAGCGGTGCTGTGCAGCCTCTTGTTGCCCCCATCCCCACTACCTGGCACAGCTGGCTGCACCTGGGTGGTGCTGCAGGCGGCCGCTCCTTCCGGTTGGTAAGCGGCACAGTCGGAGCAGGACTGAATATGGCCCCAATACTTGCTGCTCTGCTGAAAAGAAGCTAGGCTGGTGCCACTACCCGTACCGGTATTAAGATAAAGCTCTAAAACAGTCGAGTTTACAAAATCATACGTCAAAATATCAAGCCGGCCATCACCGTTAATATCCTGGATGGAAGGCACGTTGTAAGAGCCCGTATTGATATTGACAGCTAGCTTAGGCGTAAGGGCAAATGTCAATTCCTCAGAAGCTACCCTAAAGATGGGCATTCCCTTGACCAAGCCCTCATTGTGAAATACGCGAATACCGGCACGCGTATTCGCAGTAAACAGGTCCGCTTGGCCATCCCCATCATAGTCGCGCAGCTGCACCCAATTGGCCAAGCCGGCGGGAAAAGAACTTTCATAGACCGGGGCGTACTGCCAGCGCCGACCCGTGCTCGCAGCAGCGCTTAGAAACGTGTAGCTTCGCCCTGTTTCCCGGTCGAATACATAGAGGTCAAGCTGCCCATCGCCATTCAGGTCAATGGAGCTGAATTGGGGGGTGTTAAACCCACCAGCCCACGCATGAGCCAGTGTGTCGGTGCCCTGCACCAGCTTGGCCACACTGCCCACTTCGAAGCCGAACCGGACAGCAGACGTCTGCGCATAGATAGAGGTGGTAAACAGCAGCCCGGACAGGAGCCACAGCGTGGGGCACTTCATAATTAGGAATAGACTACTTACTTGGCTGTAGAGATAAAGTACGGTAAACTTGAGCCGGCGCACAAGGGATGAATCAGGTAGCGTAGGTAGCTAAGGTGGTCTAAGCAGGCACGTGCGATAAGCCTAGGTTCGGAATCATTATGTATAAATCTTGCTTATCGGGTTCCCTGCTTCTACCACCGGCCTGCTACTAGCTATGTACTTAGGGTTTCTTTCCTTTCTGTTGCTTGGGGCTGTTGCCGGGTTAATTGGCTCTTACGGTACTCCTTCCATCGACCCTGCACCGACACCTTATGCGCTTGCGTTACCCCGAGGCTTTCCTACGCCTATCATTCCGGTGGATAATCCGCTTACGAAGGAGGGGATAGCGTTGGGACGAATGCTGTTCTACGAGAAGGCCTTGTCGAGAACTGGCACCATGGCGTGTGGCTCTTGCCACCAGCAAAGCAAGGCCTTTACGGATGGCTTGCCCTTCGCCGTGGGCGTCGATGGGATAGCTAATCCCCGCGGTACGATGTCGCTTGCCAACGTACTCTGGAGCACCCAGCTAGCTTGGGATGGGGGTTTCACAACCCTCGAAACGCAGGCCTTAAAGCCCCTCGAAAATACCAATGAGCTCCATCAACCACTCACGGTAGGCGTGAGCAGGCTGCAGGCAACTAGCCATTACCCCACCCTGTTTCGGGCAGCATTTGGCACCAAAACTATCACCAATGACCTCGTGCTTAAGGCCCTGGCGCAGTTTGAGCGCACCTTGATTTCGAGTAACTCCCGCTATGACAAGTTTGCAGCTACTCGGCAAGGGTTTACGAACGATGAGGTGGCGGGCTTGCAACTCTACACGACGCACATTGCCCCAGGCGTGGTGCGGGGAGCCGAGTGCTTTCACTGTCACACCCAACCCTTGATGTCCTCAACTTATGAAGGTAAATTCTTTAATAATGGAATCGACGTCACGTTTACCGATATCGGTCGCGGGAGTGTCACCGGCCTGGCCATTGACAAGGGGAAGTTCATTGCGCCAACCCTGCGTAATATCACCTTGACAGCCCCGTACATGCATGACGGCCGTTTTAAAACGTTGGAAGAAGTGCTTGACCATTACTCCGACCATGTACAGATGACCAGTCCAGGCCTCGATAACAATTTGCTGAATGTCAGCAACGACCCACCTTTCGGCACGCATATCGACCTAACTGCTAGTGAAAAAAAGCAACTGCTGGCTTTTCTCAACACACTCACCGACTCTACTTTCATCACGGACAAGCGGTTTTCAAACCCTTTTTAGGCTCTGGTCAGTGGTCATCATCGGCTACCTGGTGGCGGACCTGGTCACGTTTCTATCCTGCTGTACGCTTCCCACCAAAGTGAGCCGATTAGCTACAAGCAAAGTCTTCTTTTGGTGAGTCAGGTAACTGATTTCGCAAAGTTCAGGTAGGTTGCGATAGGTGAACGCTGTGGCTACCTCCTCCTTACCTAGTGGGCGTTCTACCAACTCAACCAAAACTAGACCACTCCTTATATGAACTGTGTTGAGTGAAGTTGATTTAAGCGGCAATTTTAGCAAAATCAGCTTGGTAGGGTACGCCGGATTTGACGATGGCAAAAGCCTGTTTGAGCAATTTATTGCAGACGGCAATCAGC
>JBPBQK010000064.1:0-23087 GCA_050954845.1 Janthinobacterium lividum | reverse complement strand
GCTGCTCGTACCCGTGAGGCCCTGAAGACCGCTTTGGATGCAGCACTGGCTTGGATAACGGCCGAGGATGCGCAAAACTGGTTTGACCATTGTGGCTACCACGTACACTGACTCCGAAACCGCTATATGATAGCGTGAGGTAGTCGAGTAAAAACGGGCAGAGGGATGTCAACTCGGCATTTCGCCCACTGCCAACTGGTGGTTACTCCCGCCTGGTTCGTTGTTCGGCCAATTCAGTGGGCCGCATCCCAAACTGCTTTTTGAACGCCAGGGAGAAATGCGAAAGGTCCTCAAACCCCAGGTCGAGGTAAATCTCGGACGACTTTTTATGCTGCTTTTCAATCAACACGAAAGCCTCTTCCAAACGCCTTTTCACCAACCAGTGATTGGGCGTTTCGTTGAAAATGGCTTTGAAATCCCGCTTAAAAGCCGACAGGCTGCGCCCCGTCAGATACGCAAACCGCTCACAGCTCACATTGAATTTGTAATTGCGGTTCATGAACTCCTCCAGGTTAATTTTTCCTGGCTTGGCATAATCGAAAAATAGCCCTGCCAGCTCGGGTTGGCTCTGCAAGAGGATAAGTAGCAGCTCCTCATATTTCACGTCCTCAAAGGCGGCGCTTAATTTTCCGGTAGCATCAGTATAGGGTTTTAGGGAATTGATGAAGGCCGGCACCAAGTCCGTCGGCGTAAGCTCAATGACGGTATCTGGCTGATGGAAAGCTTTTTTAGCGAGCTGGTGCCTTTCCTGAAAAGCTCGCAAAAAGGGCTCGTCAAAGCAAAAAAACAGCCGCTCAAATGCTCCGCCTTTTTGGCTTTGGTATTTAGCCAGTCGGTTTTTGCGCACCACGCAATAGTCGCCTTGTTGCAGCGCGTAGCTTTTGCGGCCGTCGTAGCATTCGATGCGCCCCTGGGTTACATACAAAAAAACGTGGTCCGGGATAAACTGCTCCATCAGAACTTCCGCCCCGCTCAAACAAGCCTGGGCTGTGGGTGCCTCCGTCATATCATGTTGAATTCGTGCATGCTTTTGGCCGAGGCCAACACTGCGTCCTCTTTCGTGCCTATCGGTTGCCAGCCCAATAGATGCTTGGCATTGGCCGTGCTCACCTGGCGGTTTACTTTTATAAATAACGCCCCGCGCTTGGCAGTGGTATTAAATAGAGCGCCGAGGCGCACGGCAAAATCAGGAAGCGTTCTCGAAGAAACCTTGCCCGAGATAGCCGGCAATTTGCTTTTGAGCAACTGCGCAATTTCGGGCAGGGATATTTCGCCGTCGGCGCTGGCGATGAAGCGGTGGCCGGCCGCCTCGGGCGTTAGCATGGCGCGGATGTGCAAATCGGCCACGTCGCGGATATCAACCGTATTCAACACGATGTTCGGCACCGCCTTCATGGTGCCGCGCAGCAGCAACTGGAGCAGCCCGAAGCTGGGCGATTTGCTGGCTCCCAGCAGCGGCCCAAAAATCGCGACCGGGTTAATGACCGCCAGCTCCAGCTGGCCGCCTTCGGTCTTGATAAATTCCCAGGCGGCGCGCTCGGCCAGCACTTTCGATTTTTCGTAGGCCGACAAGCCTTTTTCGGCGGGGTCGGTCCAGTTGGCTTCCGTGGTTACCGTGCTGCGGTCATGGTTGCTGAAGCCCAGCGCCCCAAAGCTGGACGTCAAAACCACCCGTTTTACGCCGGCCTGCCGGGCGGCTTTCAGCACGCGCAGCACGCCGTCCACGGCTGGCCGTATCACAGCGTTTTCATCGGCGGGCTCGTGCTGCGTGGGCGACGCCACGTGCAGCAAATAGGTGCAGCCTTGCAGGGCCTGGTCCCAATTGGCATCGCTGCCCAGGTCGGCTTCCACAAAAGACAGGTTAGCCGGGGAAGCCACGCCGCCGTATTTCAGCATGGCCAGTACTTCCACTTTCTTGCTGAGGCTGCGCAACGTGGTTCTGACCGCGTAACCCTTTTGCAGGAGCTGTAGGATGCAGTTTACGCCCACCGCGCCGGTGCCGCACGTCACCAAAACCAGTTCTGAGTTTGCCATTTTAAGTGCTTTTTAGAAGCACAAAGTTTGCCGGCGAACACTCGGGTTAACTAGGTTCAAAAGTCCAGATTTGCTGGTTTGAGAAGTCCATATTTTGGGGCGGTTAGCTATTGGCCATCCCGCTAGCATCAGCCAAAATGCTACGGCAGTTCAGTCGCCGCAACCTAATCTGGCAGTTCGGCCAAATTCCCCGCTAGCACCGGCTCCAGCTCGGCACGGTGGGCGTTGCCCCAGCGCTCCATCACCTCTATCACCGGCAGCAGCGACTGCCCCAGGCTGGTGAGCTGGTACTCGACGCGGGGCGGCAGCTCGGGAAAAATGGTTTTGCTAACCAGGCCGTGCTGCTCCAGCTCCGCCAGCTGCACATTGAGCACGCGCCGCGTGGCGCTCGGGATGGTGCGCTGCATAGCGCTGGGCCGCCGAATGCCCTGGGCGATGCACGAAAGCAGGGTCGATTTCCATTTGCCGTGCAGCACTTCCTTGGTGAGCACCGAGCCGCAGCTCAGCGTGTTGGCAATTTTCTTCTGGTACATCGGGAAGCCGGTTTAGGTAAAGATACGACCGTGGGGAACGGGGATTAAAACCGCCCTATGGGCTAAAAGTATCGGGTGCCGAATAACTTTTCCGTACTTGCCGGGCCCTCCCCCGCGCCGGAATTTTGCTCCGCGAATTGCGCATCAGTTACGCAGCAAGCGCTGCGCAAACCAACCAATCAACTTAGTATCATGGGAAAGCTAACCGAAAAAGTAGCGGTTATTACGGGCGGCACGTCGGGCATGGCGCTGGCCACCGCCAAACTATTTGTGGAGGAAGGGGCCTACGTCTTCATCACGGGCCGCAACCAAGCCAAGCTCGATGAAGCCGTGCGAGCCATCGGCCGCAACGTGACCGGGGTGCTGGGCGACGCCGCCAATCTGGCCGACCTCGACCGCCTCTACGAGACGGTGCAGCGCGAAAAGGGCAAAATCGACGTGCTGTTTGCCAGCGCGGGGGCGGCCGGCTTTGGCAAGCTGGGCGAGATTACCGAAGACCTCTTCGACACCATTTTTGACCTGAACGTGCGCGGCACGCTCTTTACCGTGCAAAAAGCGCTGCCCCTGCTCGCGGCGGGCAGCGCCATTATACTCAATGGCTCGGGCGCTTCCATCAAAGGCTACCCCGCCAACAGCGTGTACAGCGCCAGCAAAGCGACGCTCCGGGCCTTTGTGCGGGGCTGGCTGGTAGACTTGCAGGACCGCCGCATCCGGGTCAATCTGCTGAGTCCGGGCGCTATTGACACGCCCATGATGGCCGCTACCGGCCCCGAGTTCAAAGCCCAAATTGCCGCCCTGATTCCGCGTGGCGAAATGGGCCGGCCAGAAGAGATTGCCGCCGCCGCCCTGTTTCTGGCGTCTGCCGATGCTAGCTTCGTCAACGGCATCGAGCTCTTCGTGGACGGTGGCATGGGCCAGATTTAGCTTCGCAGCTACCACAACTGGCTACTAAAAAACCCGCTTACCGGCATGGTAAGCGGGTTTTTTAGTAGCCAGCCGCTTCCGCTTCTTGACAGCAGTCTGGGTTAGCGTGTGTTTGGATTTTGCTACAATCACCTCTAACCTACCATGCGTCGCTGCGTTTAGCATGCCGGCCTTTTTAAATTCTCAAACTTGCGCTTAGTCTTGGATGTAAACGTCCAGGCTTTGGGTCATCGGCAGCTCACTTATATCTGCTGCATCCGCCAGGGTCATTTCGGTGACGAAAGCTTCTTTCGGCGTCCGCACTTTTTTCATGTTCACCAGCCAGTCGCCCGCTTCTTCCCGGTATCCTAGTGGCAGCAGCACGGTGCTGCGGTAGCCGCTGCTGGGCAGCTGTAGCAGCTCATCCAGCTTGTCCGAAAGGAAGCCTTCGATGGGCGTGGCATCTACTTTTTGCTCCGCTGCCGCCGCTATCGCCATCGCCAGCGAAATATAGCTTTGCTTGGCCGCGTGGTGGGCCTGCCATTCGGGGCCAGACTGCTCGTACAGGTCCATAATGACCTTTTTATAGCCATCCATGGTGCTGTGCGGCAAGCCTCGCTCCGTCATCATGTGGTGAAACACGCCGGAAATGCGCTCATCACTGTAGCCATCCCAGGCCGCAAAAACCAGCAGGTGGGAGCAGTCGGTAATCTGGCTTTGGTTGTAAGCCAAGCCTTTTATCTTCTCCAACAGCGCTGGGTCAGAAATCAGAATAACCTTGTATTGCTGCAAGCCAGACGACGACGGGGCCAGCCGGGCCGCCTCCAGAATATACGCCAGCTTTTCCTGCGGGACTTTCGCCCCATTCATCTTTTTGGTGGCGTAGCGCCACTGCAAATCCTCCAGTAAGCTCATAACTATTTACCTTTTTGACGAAATAAACCTTCGACAAAAGTACAGGCCTTTGGTAACTTTAGGACAAAAAGTAACAGGGACATGTGAGGCCCTCAAGTGACGTACAGGTAACCAGCTACACTATGGAAAAAGGAACGGCATATTCTCCGATAAGCAGCGAGTGCGCCAAGCGGATGCGGGCTATTGATGATACCATCGATATCCTGAGTGGTAAATGGAAACTATCCATTATCGCGCGGCTCTGCCACCAGCCCATGCGCTATTCCGCGCTCTTAAAAGATATAACGGGCATTTCTGGCAAAGTACTGAGCCGTGAGCTTCAGGAACTGGAAATGAATGGCCTCATTATCAGAGAGGTTGCCACTGGCAAACCGCTGGCAGTGACGTATCGCGTCTCCGCATTCGGAGAATCCTTGAAGGATTTAACCGATAGCATCGCCGACTGGGGGCTCCAACATCGGGCCCGCATCATTCAGGCTCCTGCCTAAAACCGCATTACGCGCTGGCTTGAAAGCCTGCGCTAGCATCGGCTGTTTCAAACCTTATCACTTTCAACAACTTGCTACTATCACCTTAGTCCTCTCTTGCTCAACTAAACCACCGCAGCTTTACTCCCGCACTGCGAACGAATTCCGTATCCTTAGTTTTGTGGTAGTGGCGAATGAATACTATTCTCTCCACCGTTCTACCATTCCTTCGGAGCAAACAGGACAATTTTGCCATGATTTACAGAGCTAATCCAACGTCTTAGCCAAGGCACAACGTGGCCTAAAAACTGCGAGGCTTCTGTAAGGCTTTTTCAAAAAACTGTATTTAAACGCCGAAAAGGCACTTTTTAGTATGGCATTCGATATGATGGGCATGATGGGCAAAGTGAAAGAGCTGCAAGACAAAATGCAGCAAGCCCAATCACAGCTCCAGCACATTACCGCGGTCGGCGAGGCCGGCGGCGGCTTGGTAAAAGCCACTGCCAATGGCCACCGCCAGCTCGTGAAGCTCGACATCGACCCTTCGCTCCTTACCCCCGAAGACCGCGACATGCTGCCCGACCTGATAATAGCGGCCGCCAACAAAGCCCTAGAAGCCGCCGCCGAGCAAGCCAAGCAGGAAATGCAGCGCCAAACCAGCGGCCTGCTCCCCAACATCCCCGGCTTCGACCTGAGCAGCTTTGGCGGATAACCTTCCCCTAACTGACGTGGCCATTGTAATTCTTAATTACAATGGCGCGCATTTTCTGCAGAAGTTCTTGCCGGGCGTGCTAGCCCACGCGGCCGGGGCGCGGGTGGTAGTGGCCGACAATGCCTCAACCGATGACTCGCGGAAGCTGCTGCACCAAGCATTTTCGCAGGTAGAGTTGCTGCTTTTTACCGAAAACCTGGGTTTTTGCGAAGGCTACAACCAAGCATTGGCGCGGCTCGACAGCCCATTTTTTGTGCTGCTCAATTCTGATGTGGAAGTGCAGGCTGGCTGGCTGCCGCCGCTCTATGAGTTGCTGCAAGCCAACCCTCGCATAGCGGCCGCACAGCCTAAAATACTGGCCTACGACAACCCCACGCTATTTGAGCACGCCGGAGCGGGCGGCGGCTACCTCGATGAATTGGGCTACCCTTTTTGCCGGGGCCGCCTGTTTGATACCCTCGAAACCGACGCGGGCCAGTACGATGACCCGCGCCCGGTGGCCTGGGCTAGTGGCGCGTGCTGCTTGGTGCGGGCCTCGGCGTGGCGCGAGGTGGGCGGCTTCGAGCCGGCGTTTTTTGCCCACATGGAGGAAATAGATTTTTGCTGGCGGGCGCAGAATGCGGGCCACGAAATCTGGTACCACGGCGGCGGCACGGTGCACCACGTAGGCGGCGGCACGCTGCCCAAGTCCAACCCCCGCAAAACCTACCTCAACTTCCGCAACGGGCTGGCGCTGCTCTTCAAAAATGCTGCGCCTGGCGAGTTGGCCAGCTTTTTTATTCTGCGCGTGCTACTCGACTGGGTGGCGGGTTTGCGGTTTTTACTGGCCGGCAATTGGCCCGAGGCACAAGCCGTGGGCCGGGCACACTGGCATTTTGTGCTGCGGCTAGGCTACTGGCGGCGGCGGCGCAAGTTGGCGCAGCCCCGGCTACTGGCCCGGCAGCGGGCGGGCACCTATCAGGGCAGCCTGGTGTGGGCCTATTTTGGGCAGGGTAAAAAGCGCTTCGCGCAGCTACTGTTTAAGTAGCAGTTTTTGAGCTTTACAGAGCTAGAAATAGCCCCACCGGAATAAGCAGAGCCAATGCTAAAGCCGGTATGCTTTTCAACCACCTTTTGCGATAAAATAACCAGCTGACAATTGCTACCTGCCCGACTACAAATAGCACGCTACTATTCGCCCACTTAGCAGCACCTGTGTCGCCGCTGCCATAAATAAAGAAGGCAACGAAAGCCGCGAGCACCTGCAAAGCGAAATAGCCTGCCACACTACCTACTACGGTAAGTGTCAAAACCAAAGCAAGCGGCCACTTGCGCATCAGTTACAAATCCCAAACCGTGCGGCGCTGTTCGCGCATGGCTTGGCGAATATTCAGCCAAAACACGCCGGCGAAGTAAAGCACGATGGGCGAGCCAAACGTGAAAAACGAGGCGTACACAAACGACAGCCGAACGCTACGCGTGCTAAAACCCCAGCGCTGCCCCAGCGCCGAGCACAGCCCAAAGGACTGCGTTTCGATAAAGTCGGTGAGGCGTTTCATAGGTGAGTTAGGGAAGGGTAATGCAACTTTGCCAAGCCAAGATACAACCGCCAACTGCTGCTGGCCAATCTTTATCGTGTTTATTACCGGTATATTACCGAGTTAGGTACCGGCCAACCTTGGCTACTCAGGCTGCTTTCTACGTTTAAGCCGCCGTTAATGATTACTCCTTTGCAACAAAATACTCGTTTATTTTTGGCTAGCCCGCTGGCTGGCAGTTCGCCCCGCTTCCGCTGGCTTTGGGTTTGGCTGCTGCTGGCGGCTACAGCCTGCTCGCCCCTCCCCAAAATGCTGAAGCAGGCCGAGGCCGGCCGGCGCGTGCAGGTATACCCCGCGCCCCTCACTGCCGTGGGCGAGGTGGTGCCTTTCGAAGCCATCGCCAAAGCTAACTCTGACCACCTGCACAAGGGCGCGGTGTATGAGCTAGTGCTCACCTACCGCTACGACCACGACCTGCGCCTCGACACGGTGGGGCGCATTTCCTTCGCCCACGGCGAATACACCTACGACGACTCGGTGAAGGGCCGCCTCGTAAGCCGCGACCGATTTACCATTCGCAACACGCCGCGCCACTCGCCGGGCCAGCTTATGGCCCGCGGCCAGGTGCGCGAAACCAAGCCCCACGGCAAAGTGCTGCGGGCCACCACCGAAACCCTGGTGGCCCGCGGCATTGCCGACCCCGCCCGCCGCGTGGTGCTCGAAGATTCGGCCCTGGCCCTGCTGCCCGAGCACGCCAGCAACGTGATGAGCGGCACCCGCCTGCTGCCGCTGTACTTCGACCAGGGCAAGTGGTATATCCGCTCGCACCTAGGCACCAACATCGCCGCGCTCGAAGACTTGATTGATGCCAACCAGCACACCCAGCGCGTGCTTATTGCAGCCGGTCACTCGCCCGACTCTACCGATGCTCACCAGCCGGCGCTGGCCAGCAAACGCGTAAAAATGCTGCTTTACTACTACAAGGAGCGAGTAAAAGGCTTCTCGTATCTCAATAGCGTTGAGAAAATTAAGTTCGATACCATTGCTTACCGCCGCAGTTGGGAGCTGTTTCTGAACCAGGTGCAAAACTCGGTTTTGAAACCCGCGCAGCAGGATTCAGTCATTTCCATCATCAACGATACGCGGGGCACTTTTGCTCAAAAGGAAAAGGCGCTGCACAAGCTCACGTACTTCGATTACCTCGAAGAATACATTTACCCGGTGCTGCGCTGGGGCACGGTAGCTGTCACCTACACCGCCCCGAAGCGCTACGATTCGGAAGTTTACCTCTTGAGCAAGAAGATGGTAGCGAAAGAAGCCGACATCGAAGCCCTCACGCCCGAGGAATTGCGCTACTCGGCTACGCTCACCCCTTTGCTGGCCGAAAAGCAGCGCATCTACGAGCTAGCTGCCGCCAGCACCGCCAATTGGGAAACCTTTTACAACCTGGCTACCGTGCTAGCCATGCGCGCCGAAAAAGAGCCTACCGAGCGCGTGCAGCGCAATTTCTACCACCGGGCGGCCGTCAATTTCACGCTGGCGGCCCACCGCCACCCCACGGCCGAGCTGTTTTTCCGGGCCGCCGCCATGCACCACCGCGCCCAGGAAACCCTGGAGGCCTTGCAGGACTACGACTACGCCATCAAGTTGGGCGGCTCGCGGCCCATGCTGCGCAAAATATTCTCGGACCGAGCCGCGCTTGAAATCCAGATTGGCCAGCCCGAGCAGGCCGTTACCAGCCTACGCCTGGCCGGCCCCAGCTACCAAAACCACATGAACCAGGCCCTGATGCTGGTGCAGCGCGGCGGCTACGACGCGGCCGCCGCCCAGTATAGCCTCGCCCTCGACCTGCGCCCCCAGGCCGCTGCCCCGCACTACGGCTTGGCTGTAGCCGCCGCCCGCCGCCACGACGAAAACACGATGGCGCAAGAACTGACCCGCGCCGTGCAGCTCGACCGCAAGCTAGCCACCCAAGCAGTGGAGGATTTAGAGTTTCAGAACTATGCCCAGAGCGTAGCGTTTCGGGAGGCGCTGAAGTAGTTTCGGTATGGAGCTGAAAAACTTTCAGGTGGCTAGCGACGGCATCTCGCTCAACTGGCAGGGCCATACGCTTGACCTGCATAATTGCTTCAATTTTCAGAGCATTTACTACAATGTTGGCCTTCGACAAGTAGAGTTGGCTTGGTTACGCTCTCCCGAAGAGTGGGCAGAAAGCACCGTTGTGCCAAGCCTGAAGCTGGTTTTTGATTCTGTTTCGTTTTTTCGGGTAAAGGAGCGCGACGAGGAGCTCCCATTTACGGAGGATGACTGCCTGCTCAGCATTTCATTCCATCCGGTTGAGTCGCGGCACGAGTTTGACAGTATTTCGCTTGGTAGTTCGCCGACTGACGATTTAACTTTTTACTTCCAAAGTGAGTGGGGGTTTAAAATCAATGCGGCGACGGTAGAACTACTACCCTAACGCCTTAGCAACAGTACTCGCTTTTTGGTTGGTGCGCGTACTATTGCTATACGCACGCCTAAACGCGCAAAGTGCACGCTACTTTGCCTTAACTTTACCCCGTAATTTATTCAACCAGATGCGTACTATTCAATTCCGCGAGGCCCTGCGCGAGGCCATGAGCGAAGAAATGCGCCGCGACCCGTCCATCTTCCTGATGGGCGAGGAAGTAGCCGAATACAACGGGGCCTACAAAGTAAGCCAGGGCATGCTCGACGAGTTTGGAGCTGAGCGCGTGATTGATACGCCAATTGCCGAGCTCGGCTTTGCCGGCATCGGCGTGGGCGCGGCGGCCAATGGCCTGAAGCCAATTATCGAGTTTATGACATTCAACTTCTCGTTGGTGGCCATCGACCAGATTATTAACTCGGCGGCCAAAATCTACTCGATGTCGGGCGGGCAGTACTCGTGCCCCATCGTGTTTCGCGGCCCCACCGGCAACGCCGGCATGCTGTCGAGCCAGCACTCGCAGAACTTCGAGAACTGGTTTGCCAATACGCCCGGCCTCAAAGTAGTGGTTCCCTCGAACCCCTACGACGCCAAAGGCCTGCTGAAAGCTGCCATCCGCGACCCCGACCCCGTAATTTTCATGGAGTCGGAGCTGATGTACGGCGACAAAGGCGAAGTGCCTGAGGAGGAATACATTCTCGAAATTGGCAAGGCCAACATCGTCCGCGAAGGCAAGCACGTAACCCTCGTAAGCTTCGGCAAGATGATGAAAGTCGTCTACGCCGCCGCCGACGAGCTAGCCAAAGAAGGCATTGAGGCCGAGGTAATTGACCTGCGCTCGGTGCGGCCGATTGACTACGACACGCTCGTGGCCTCGGTGAAGAAAACCAACCGCATGGTGGTGGTAGAAGAGGCCTGGCCGCTGGCCAGCATTTCGAGCGAGCTGAGCTACATCGTGCAGCGCCGCGCCTTCGACTACCTCGATGCCCCGGTTATCCGCATCACCTGCGCCGACGTGCCCCTGCCCTACGCCCCCACCCTCATCGAAGCCTCGCTGCCCAATGTGGCCCGCGTGGTGAAAGCCGTGAAGGAAGTGACGTATTCGGCGGCGTAAGCTGCTGATTTACTGTTTTAAAAAAGCCTGCGCGAGCGCAGGCTTTTTTTATGGCCTTTCGGCGCAGTATAGCGACTTTTACGGTCTTATAAAGTTCGCTTTTCATCCCTAGCAAAGCGGAACAACAATCGATTTTTTGAGACTTATGGCCATTCGCTATTGGTTGCTCGCAGGGGCCTTGGCGATAGCAGGCTGCGAGTCGCGACCTATCCAACGTGTACCGTCAGTTGCCCCGGTCGGGCCTGCGGTGCCAACTGCGCCCGCGCCAGTAGTGGCCCCAACTGCTGATTCGGTTGTGCCCGCCGCACCTACCCCCGCGCCAGCCCCCAGGCCAGCCCATGCTCCACTCAAGCTGCGGCTGGGCGAAACTACCCGCTACCACCGCTACGTGGGTACGCTGGGAGCCCGGCCGGTGGTAGTCGAGTTTTACACGGGCCGCGAATACCCCGAGCAAAACTCGCCGAAGATTTCCGGACACTGGCACGATGCACGAAGCGGCGAAGTACAGGATTTTCTCGACTCAGATTTCTATCCGCGCCAGCGGCTACATCTGCGCTCCGCCTCCGAAACCGACTCGGCCGCACACTGGCAGATGCGGCAGCCACTTGGCCCTTTGCTGACGGGTACCGTGACGGTGGCGGGCCAGCCGCGGCGGCGCTTCGTGCTGCGCGAAAACTATGCCGGGGCCGCGGCGCTGGCCATCCGCACGGCGGCGGTATATGGCCAGCCGATTCAGCTAGAGGTGGATGAACGGGGCGAGCCCGTCATGTTTACGGGCCGCTACGCGCGGCAGTATGTGCAGCTGCTGGGTAGCGCGGCCCGCCGGCCCGCGTTGCAGCACCTGTTTCCGAGCCGCCCGGCCCAGGTGCGGGCCTGGCTGCGGCGGGGGTATGAGGCGGGGGAAGGCCCCATAGCCACCATCGACAAATCCTTGCAGGTGCAGCTCAACGACTACGGCATCCTGAGCTACTCGGAGTATACCAGCGACTACGAGGGCGGCTCTGCGCACCCGTCGTCCTCGTCCACCACCTTCAGCTACGATATGCACACCGGCCGGCCCATCACGATGGCCAGCCTATTCAAGCCCGGCAGCCTGGGCGCGCTAGACCAGCTGGTGCTCCAGCACCTAGAGCCGCAGGACACCAAGCTATTTTTCAAGTATTACGACGCACAGGGCACCGGTACTAAAGCCTGGCATTATATCAACTGGGAGGAGCCGGTTTGGCTCACTATCGAGGGGTTGGCGTCAGACTATGCACTAGGCTTTGGTGCTGATTACCAAGGCACCACCCGCGTCATTATTCCCTATGCCGAGTTGCGCCCGCTGCTGCGCCCCCGCACGCCGCTCAACCGGGTGCTCGTGGCGCGCGGGCTGGCACCGGTGTTATAGCCGCGCCTCCGTTGCTGCTTGGCAAGCGGCAACGGAGGCGCGGTTGTTTTCGCTTGCTTGCTACTATTCCTCGCTGGTGGCGGGGGCGGCTTTCTTCGCGGCCCCGGCTTTGGCGGCGGCCGAGCGCTGGGTTTTGGCGGCAGTGTCGCTCACCTTGTCGGCGGCTTTTTTCGCGGCCCCGGCTACTTTGGCGGTGGGGCTACTAGCGGGCTTTTTGGCCGCGGCGGCTTTGGGGGCGGCTTTAGTTTTGCTGGCGGGGGCGGCCTCTTTTTCTTCGCTGCCCAGGCCTACGCGGTCGCGCAGGTTGCCGGCCAGGTCTTGTACTTGCTTCTCGAATTGCTTGCGCTTGGTTTCACCGCTTTTGCGCAGGTCGTCCATTATTTTCTGGCCTTCCTGCTCCGAGAGCTTGCTTTCCTGCACCAGCTTGTCGAGGGCAGTTTGCACCCGCTTGTTGCCCTGGGCGAGCAGGCCCACGCCAGTGTTGATGACTTTCTTAAACAGGTCGTCCATGTTGAGTGAAAAAAATAAGGGTGAAAAGAACAGCTTTGATTATCAGGCGCTTGCCAAAGCTACTACGACGCTTGGCTGGCCTCGGGTTGCGCGGAGCGGCTGCCCAGCCGGTGCCCCCGGTAGCCCTTGATGGCCAGCGGTATCCAGCCCAGCAGCGGAATAAAATACGCTAGCACCAAGGGGTTGCGCCACAGCAGCTTCCAGAACGTGCCCAGCTTATCGAGGTGCATGTCAAAGTCGCGCTCGCCGCGCTGCACGTAGCGCCGCTCAAACTCGGCAAAGGCCGCCGGCCAGGCAAACGGCAGAAAAAACGGGAAGTAGCGCCAGTTTTCTTTCATGCGCTGCCACAGCTCGCCCCAGCGGTAGGGGTGCTGGCCGTGGGCGAGCACGGCGGCATCCAGCTCGCCCTGCATGCGCTGCCTTATTTGCTCGCTCAAAGCCAGGTACTCGTCGCGGGTTAGCTCGTCGTGCTTTTTGCCGGTGAGCTCGCTGGGGCGGATGCGGGTGCCCATCACGTAGGTGAGCTGGGCGGGCAGCGCCAGGTAAAACGCCCAGGGCTGCACCAGCACCAGCAGCAGCAGCAGCGTGAGGGGCAGAAACGGAATCCCGATTTTTTTGGTGAGGCGGTTTATCGGCTCGAAGCTGTACGCATACGGGTTGAGGTACTCGGCATTAATCGTATAAAAAGGCATGATATCAGTGCCGTGTTCCAGGCTCATGCGCAGCATACTGGTGGCCAGGCGCTGCAACTGGTACTTGCGGTTGAAGCCCTTGCCAATGCCCGGCACGCCCTCGGGGTACACCATGAGGTTGTGGCTCGGGTTGTACATCATGGTTTCAAAATTGAGCGTAGTGGCTTCCACGCAGCCGCATTTTTTCCAGAAATGCCGCACCAGGTAGGGGTTCATCAGCACCGTTTTCGACAGCAGCGGGGCCGACATGGGCCGCGGCATGGTGTGGTAGTGGTGGGGCAGCGTCCGGAACAAGTGCGCCAGCACCACGATGGCATCCCAGGGGAAGGCCATGCCCGAGTGGTTGGAAGCAAAAATCAGGGGCCGGTCGGGGTTATTACGTTGCGGATATTGCTCGAACCCCACCAGCTGCGACCGAAACCACACGCGGTCGAGCAGTTGCAAGATATTTTTATCGATGGCCCACGTAAAATCTTCGTCGAAATAATCGCTGTAAATGTGCTGGTTGGCTAGCACGGCGGGCGGGGGCGGGGCAGCAGCCAGAGGGTTGGCAGACATGAGCGAGAAAAAAAGCAGGCCGGAAAGATACTGGGCGGGACCATCAGTTAAAAGATAGGCAACAGCCGACGGCGGCCGCCTTGCTACAAGGCCGCCACTCCGAAACTACCCTAAATCTGGCGGCGCAATTGTAATTGCACAGAGTGCAGTTCGCCATCGGGGCGGCGCAGCACCAGCACCAGGCGCTGGCCATCGCGGGCCCGCAGCAGCCGGGCTATTTCGGATAGTGCCAGCACGCCCGTCGGCAACAGGTTGATGGCCAGCAGCTCTTCATTGAGCACAATGCCAGCTTCGGCCGCCGGCGAGCCGGCTTCTACGCCCGTTACCAGGTAGTAGCGGTAGCCGGGGCCCGCCGCCACCAAGCTTAGGCCGCTCATATCGTGCTCGAAGGGCAGCTGGTTTTGGGCATTGCGCCGAAGCAGCAGGCGCTGGTGCGGGTAGTCGATAACGGTATTGAAGCGCTTGAGCAGCTCGTAGCCCAGGTTGCCCTGGCGCGGGGCATCCTGGGAGCGCAGGCGCTGGTGTACCTGCCCCGAGTCGGGAAACGACGTGAGCACCTGCGGCAGCTGGTAGGGCCCCAGCTGCACGGTAGCCACCCGCCCCAGGTGCCCCCGCACGGCCCCGCTGAGGCCATAGCCCAAGGTGGCGCGCAGGTGCGCGGTGGGCAGGTGCAGGCGCGGGTCGGCCGTGGTTTCGAGGCTGAGCGCGTGGCCCGCCCCGGTGTCGAGCACCAGCCGCAGGGGCAGCGGCGCGGCCGGGTCGCTCGCCGCCAGAGGCTGCTGCCCTACGGTGGCTTCCACGTAGGCCTTGCCTTGGTCGAGGTGCAGCGGCAGGCTGGTCCATCGGCGCGGCGCCCGGTAGCGGCCAGGGTCGTAGCAAATCAGCTGCCCGCGCATCGGCCAGATGGCCACCACCAAGGAATTAAACAGCTCGGCGCCCAGAATGCCGTCGATGCGCGTGCCGGCGTAGCTCGATAGGTTGAGGGCATCCTCCGAAAGCAGCAGCCAGCGCATGCGCGGGGCCACTACGCCGGGCAGCTCCACGCGCACTTCATTGGTGCGGTAGGCGCGCAGCGGCGTGTCTTCGCCGCCCGACCCCACCACCCGAAACTCCTCGCCCCGCTCCAGGTGCAGCGAGTCGGCCAGGGCGGCATTGGTGAGCAAGCTAATACTGACGCCCGTATCGAGCAGAAAATGGTACGGGCCCTTGCCATTGAGGCGGGCCGCCACGATTATCAGGTTGCGCTGCGTATCAAAGCCAAATACGGCGCGCCGGGCTTTAGGCCGGGCCAGCGCAAACGTGGGGCTGCCCTGCGCCCAGGCCAGCGGGCCCCACAGCAGTGCCAGCAATAGCCCGGCCACACACCGGCCCGCAGCCCTGCGCAGGGCCGGTGCATGCGCCAGCAGATGTCCCAAACCAGTCATAGCAGCCGCCCTTTGTCATAAGGCTGCTTAAAGCTACAACTGCCAGATAATTAGTACCTCGGCGAGCCCCTGCCGGATGTGCCAGCCAGGGCCAGCGGGGTAAAATGAAGGCCTGTTTTGCCCCGCTGCCAACCGGGTCTGCCGTTAAAATAAGTCGTCCGCCCCGCGCCTATTTTCGGCCAAAACCGCTTTACTCGGCCGCGAGTGGCCCCCAGCTACCGGCCGGGTTATAGTGCAGCGCGCCGTGCTCGATGCCAAGCGGGGCCGCCACATTATTATGGTACAGCTGGCCCGTGCCCAGGCCCTGGGCAAAGCCCGCCACGTCGTACTCGCCCGTGAGCTGGGCCACGGCGTTGAGGCCCACATTCGACTCCAGGGCCGAGGTTATCCACCAGCCCAGGTTGTGGGTTTCGGCCAAGGCTATCCAGTGGCGGGTGGCCGCGTGGCCGCCCAGCAGCGTGGGCTTTAGCACCAAGTAGGCGGGTTTTACCTCGGCAAGCAGCGCTGCTTGCCGGGCCGGGTCGGTGAGGCCGATTAGCTCCTCATCGAGGGCCACCGCAATGGGCGAGTGGCGGCACACTTCGGCCAGTGCCGCCCACTGCCCCGCCGCAATGGGCTGCTCGATGGAGTGCACGTCGAAGCGCGCCAGCTGCTCGAGCTTGCCCAACGCCTCGGCGGGGCTGAATGCGCCGTTGGCATCCACGCGCAGGGTTAGCTCGGCGGGGCTGGCTTCGGCCCTTATTTCGGCCAGCAAAGCCAGCTCGGTGGCAAAATCGAGGCTGCCGATTTTTAGCTTGAGGCACGAATAGCCCGCCGCCAGCTTTTGCCGAATTTGCTCGCGCATGAAGGGCGCATCGCCCATCCAGACCAGCCCGTTGATGGGCAAGGCCGCCTGTCCCTCACTGAACGCATTGGTATACAGCTGGTGGCCGCCGCCGCGGGCCAGGTCGAGCACCGCCGTTTCGAGGGCAAACCGCAGCGCGGGCAGCTCGGCCCCCACCAGTTCTTCGGGTTGAATATCTTCTAGAAAAGCGTAATGCTGCTTATTTACCGCTTGGCACAGCTGCTGCACTTGGGCTTCGAACCCATGGCCGTAGTCGGGGCTAAGGCCAGCCAGGGGCGCGGCTTCGCCCCACCCCACCCGGCTTGAATTGCGCTGGTCGCGCAGCTCGAGGTAGTAGGCCACGTGCTCGGTAAGCGCCCCGCGCGAGGTGCGGGCCGGAAAGTTGAAGCGCAGCGCCCGCCGCTGGTAAGAAAGTGTCAGCATAAGGCAAAGATGGCGGCGGCTGGGCACTACTTACACGCAAACGGTCGGGCGGCATAGCCACCCGACCGTTTATAGTCGCGTTTTCGGGGCAATTCTGAGCTTAGGAAGGCGAATCGTTTTTCTTCTTGCCGCGGCGGCTAATCTGGCCGCCTTTGCGGCCGGCTTCGCGGGCTTCTTCGGGCGAGAAGCGGTGGCCGCGGCCACTCTGGTGCGAGGCGCGGCCGCCTTCGCTGGCGATGCGGCGTTGCTGCTCGGGCGACATGGCGGCGAAGCCGCGGCGGCTTTTTTCACCTATGCGATTGGCCGGGCGAAGGGGGCGTTTAGAGTCGCTGGTAGCGGCTGTATTGGTGGGGGCAGTGGCCATTGGAAAAGGAGGGAATAGGTGGAAATGTGGATGAGTTTGTTTTAAGATTGGATGAAGCTAAGCATCTAATTACCAATTCGACAAATTAATGCTACCTCACCTTTGATAAATACCAGTTTCTACTTAGGGTCTTCTACGTACTTACCGTAGCGTTGTGCTTATCATTTTACGCAGATGTGAATAGACGCAACCACTAGCGCCGGCTAGCGGTTAAGCTCTTCATGGGCGCTTATACGGCGAGTCCATTACTTTAGCTTCTCTCCTTTCCCCTTATTTATGTCTACTTTTTCTTCGCTGCTGGCAGCTGCGCCAACTCAGCCACTTATTGCCCTGCCGGCCCATTACCAGGCAGTGCGGGCCCAATCGGTAGCCTTGGTGCAGCCACTCCTGCCCGAAGACACGGTAGTGCAGCCTAACCTCGATGTGAGCCCGCCCAAGTGGCACCTCGCCCACACCACCTGGTTTTGGGAAACCATGCTGCTCAAGCAGTTTGTGCCCAGCTACCAAGTATTTCACCCCGACTACGCTTTCCTCTTTAATTCCTATTACAATTCTTTGGGCTCGCGCGTGAATCGCGCCGACCGTGGCACGCTCTCGCGCCCACCCCTTGCCGACGTGTACCGCTACCGCGCTTACGTGGATGAGCACATGGCCGCCCTACTGGCGAAGCTAGATGAGTTGCCCGCCAGCGCGACCGAGCTTATCGAGCTAGGCCTGCACCACGAGCAGCAGCACCAGGAGTTGCTGGCTACGGATATTAAATATATTCTGAGCACGAACCCCCTGGCCCCCGCCTACTTGGAGCCGGGCAGCCTGCCGGCTACGGTGGCTGGTGGCAGCAGCCCCGCCACGTGGCTGCCGGTGCCGGGCGGCATCTACCCCATCGGCCACCAGCAGGACGGCTTTTCGTTTGATAATGAGCTGCCGGTGCACGAAACGCTACTCGCGCCCTTCGAGCTGCAAAACCGGCTCGTGACCAATGGCGAATTTCTCCAGTTCATCGAAGCTGGTGGCTACCAGCAGTTTCAGTTTTGGCTGGGCGAAGGCTGGGATTTGGCCAGCCGTGAGGGCTGGAAAGCACCGCTCTACTGGTCGCAAACTGCCAATGGGCAGTGGCTGCGCTACAGCCCCACCGGCCTGGAGCCGCTCAACCCAGTTGCGCCCGTGTCGCACATCAGCTTTTACGAGGCCGATGCCTACGCGCAGTGGGCCGGTGCCCGCCTGCCCACCGAGGCCGAGTGGGAAACGGCCGCCCGCCACTTCAACGCCACCTCGCAAGGCGGCAACTGGCTCGAAACCGGGCACTTCGACCCGCAACCGCTGCCCGCCGGTGCCGACCCCACGCAGTGCCACCAGCTACTCGGCGACTGTTGGGAGTGGACCTATTCGCCCTACCACCCCTACCCCGGCTACCAGCGTGCCGCCGGCGCGCTCGGCGAGTACAATGGCAAGTTTATGATAAACCAGCTCGTGCTGCGCGGCGGCTCTTGCGCCACGCCCGAAAGCCACATTCGCCTCACCTACCGCAACTTCTTCCACGCCGATAAGCGCTGGCAGTTCACGGGCCTGCGACTAGCGCGGTAATGGGTCGTAACGCGAACTGGAAAGTTCGCGTTACTGCCCACTCAGGCGCAAGCGTACAAACAGCTTCCCGTCAGCTTCGCGCAAGGCCAGCGGCGCACCGTGCAGCTCGGCAATGCGGTTGCTGAGCCACAGCCCTAACCCCGCCCCACCGCTGAGGACATCGGCTTGGTAGCGGGCGGTAGTCAGGCGCGGGAGGTCGCCCAGCGAAGTGTGGATGGGGTTGCTGATTTCGACGTAGTATAAGCCTGTGGACGCTTCCTGCCCTACCTCGGCCTGCACGGCCGCACCGGGCGGCGCGTGGCGTAAGGCATTATCCAGCAGGTTGAGCACTACGGTAGTTAGCTTATCGGCATCAGCAGCTACAGTGTAGTCAGCCACGGCTTCATCTACCGCCAGGTGCAGCTGCCGGCCGGCTTCCTGAAAGCGCGGCAGCAACTGGTCGGCCGCGGCCAGCACTAGGCCGTCGAGGGCCACGGGGCGGCGCGTGAGGGGCAGCGCATCGGAGCGCAGGCGGCTCACCAGCAGGAAATCTTCGACTAACCGGCCCAGGCGCTGAAGCTCTTGGGCCTGGGCATCGAGGGGGGCACGTAGGCTGGCGGGCAACTTGGGAGACTGGCGCGTCACGGCCAAGCCGGTTTGCAGAATGGCCAGCGGCGTGCGCAGCTCATGGGCGGCAGCAGCCAGGAAATTATCCTGTAGCTCGGCCCCAGCCTGCAAGCGGTCAAGCATCCGGTTGAGGGCCTGGGCCAACTCCTGCACCTCGTCGCCGGTGGCGGGCTCGGGCAGGCGCTCCGCGCTGGGCGCAGCCCCAATGCGCCGTGCCTGCTGGCTGATGCGCCGCAGCGGGCGCAGCACCCACCAGCCCAGTGCAGCCGCCAGCGCGGCCGCCAAAATCAAGCTACCGGCCAGCGCGCCCCACAGCCCGAGGCGCACGCGGCGCAAATCGGCGGTGAGCGGGGCGGCCGAGTGCGCCAGCCACAGCCGCAGCTGGGTGGGGCGGCCAGCGGCATCGTAGGTAGCGCGCCCTATTAGCACACTACTCAGGTTATCAACGTTCTGCCCTTGAGGCAGAAAGCCTGGTGAGTGAAACAATTCGCGGCTGGGCTGGCCGGTGGCTTGCACCACTACCCGCATTTGTTCGCCGTGGCTGGGCAGGGGCAGCACGGGCAGCGCGCCGCTCAGGTCGATTTGGTCGAGAAGCTGGTAGGCACGGGCGCGCAGGCGCTGGTCGTCGCCTTGGTGCAGCACCTGGCCCACTTGCCGGTATTGGTAGAAACCGGCCAGCCCCACCGCCAGCCCAAACACGAGGGCAAAGGCCAGCGCCAGCTGCCCGCGTAGGCCACGCAGCGCTTTCATCGGGCGGCGGCGGGGTCATGCAGCCGGTAGCCGTGCCCCACCACGGTTTCGAGCAGCGGTGGCAGGTTGGGGAAGGCGCGGTCGAGTTTGCGGCGCAGCTGCGAGAGGTGCACTTCTATCACGTTGGAGCCCATGTCGAAATCAACCTCCCACACCTTTTCGGCAATGCGGGTTTTGGTAACCACCCGGTTGGGGTTGCGAAGTAATAATTCGAGTAGGGCAAACTCGCGGTTGGTAAGCGTGAGCACCTGGCCGGCGCGGCTTACGCGGCGATGCACAAGGTCAAGCTCCAGGTCGGCGAGGCGCAGCACGGGGGCATCGGTGGGCGCGGTGCGGCGCTGCACGGTGCGTAGGCGGGCCAGCAATTCTTCAAACGCAAAGGGTTTGCGCAAGTAGTCCACCGCCCCGGCATCGAGGCCCCGAATAACGTGCTCGGTGCCACTGAGCGCGCTCACGATGATGACGGGGGTATTAATGCCGAACTCGCGCAGGTTGCGCAGCACGTCGAGGCCATTTTGGCCGGGCAGCATCAGGTCGAGCAAAATCACGTCGTAGGGCGTAGTGGCAGCCATTTCGAGGCCGGTGGCCCCGTTGTCGGCCCCATCGGCTAGGTGGCCCGCCTGCCCCAAACCCTGCCGCACAAACTCGGCTAGGCGCAACTCATCTTCAATTACTAGAATGCGCATCAGCTTAAAAAAGAAACTACTGCCCCGCTTACGTAAGATGATTGTAAAACGGAGTCTCCGCTTCAAAAACGCCGGTCATGCTGAGCGCAGCAAAGCGGAGTCGAAGCATCTTGGCCGCTTCGTTGCTTGCGCTAGAAGTTAGTACCCCAGCCAAGATGCTTCGACTCCGCTGCGCTGCGCTCAGCATGACGGACGTACCCTCAGCATGACACACGCGTTGTTAACTAACGCTAGCAGCTTACCGCACCAGGAACTGCACCCCGTCGAGGGTAATGGTTTGGGCGCGCACCACGCGCACGGGCTTGGCGGCTACTTCGCCGGCTACGGGGGCACGCAGGGCACCGGTGGCGGCCACAGTAGCGCCTACTTTCAGCTTTTCGGCTAGCTGCTCGGCGGCATTGGGGGGCAGGCGCAGGATGGTACCATCGTTGATTACCACGGCATTGGTGCGGCCTTTGGGGTCTTGGGCGAGGCGCTGCACGGTGCCGCGCACGGTGGTTGTTTCTTCGGTGGGCGGGGTGGTGGGGCGCACGGGCGGCGTGTCGTTTATGGTTTGGCCGCCGGCCGTGAGGCTGACCAGGTGCAGAGCGGAGCGACCCTCGGGGTCGGTATCGCGGAAACCCGATACGGTGACTTGGCTCCCGGCTTTGGCGGTGGCCATCAGGGCCTGGGCCAGGTGGCGGGGAAAGCGCACGGTTTCGGTGGTGGCGCTGGTTTTCAGGGTGAAAGCATCGTACACCTGGTCGTCGTTGGCGGCGGTGTAGTCGGTGAGCGTGCCGCTGAACTCGGTCAGGGCCTGCACGCCACCTTTGGGGGCGCCGGGGCCACCGGGGCGTCCGGGGCCTTCACTAGGGCGACCAGGACCAGCGCCGGGGCGGGGCGGCTGGGGGCCACCGGCGGGCGGCGGCGGGGTCATGGCCAAGCCGGCAGCAGCGGGCATGGGGGCAGGCTGGCTGGTTTTGCTGCGCTTGGCTTTGTCGGTGGTTTTGGAAGGGGTGGCTTGCTGGGCGTGGGCCAGGGGGCCGGCAAGTAGCAGGGCCGCCAGGGCGGCAACGGTAGTGTGCAAAGTGGGGTGCGACATGGGATGAAAGTTGAGTAGCGGGCGGCGGTTCGTTCCGCTTTCCTGATTCAAAATTGCCGGCCCCACCTTAGGAGCACCTGAAGCCCATATTAATTTTTCTTCAGCCGACTTAAACCGGGTTTTGTAGAGTGCGGGGCTGGCCCCGCCCGGTATTATTAAGCAGTGCGGGGTACCCCAGACGCCGGGCGGGGGCCAGCCCCGCACCCTACATTACCACTTCTTAAAAATGACGTACACCGCCGCCACCAGCAGCCCAAAGCCGACAGCGTGGTTCCAGCCCAGCTTGTCGGTTTTGAAGACGTACACCGCGCAGAGCGTGAACACGGAAAGCGTGATAACCTCTTGAATTACTTTCAATTGAAAGAGATTGAACGGCCCGCCGTTTTCCTCGAAGCCCAGCCGGTTGGCCGGCACCTGAAAAATGTATTCGAACAAGGCCAAGCCCCAACTCACGAAAATGACGCCGAACAGGCCGAGCTTGGCAAACCATGCCATTTTTTTGAATAAGTGCAAGTGCCCGTACCAGGCAAATGTCATAAATAGGTTGGAGCAAACGAGCAGAAGTACCGAGTAAAGGCCGCGCATAAGAAGAGGGTAAAAGAGAGAAATAGAAAAAGCAGCCGGCTAAGCTGCCGCTGGTACGTCATCAGCCGCTTGGCGGGTTTCGGGCATCAGCCACCAGAAAAAGCCCAGCCCGACTGCTGCAATGCCCGCCAGCACTAAAAAAGTAAAATCGTAGCCCCGGCTTTTGGCCAGGTAGCCGGCCACCGAATTGCTCAGAAACGCCCCGATGCCCTGGGCTGTAGCAATAGCGCCCTGCGCCGCATTGAAACGGCCGGTGCCCTTGGTGAGGTCGGCGATGATGAGCACGCCCACCACCCCAAAAATGCCCGCCCCCAGCCCATCCATGCACTGCACCGCAATGAGCGCCGCCGGATGGTGGCTGAGCGTATAAAGCACTCCCCGCGCAGCCAGCGCGGCAAAGCCAAACAGAAACAGCGGCTTACGCCCCAGCTTACCCGCCAGCTTGCCACTGGCCGCCGCCACCACCATAAATACCAGCTGCGAGGCCAGCATGTAGCCCGAGGTGAAGAGCACCGCCCGCTTGGGACCCACGCCGCCCGCCAGCAGCTGCGTCACGAGGGGCACCATCGCGGCATTGGCAAAGTGAAAAATGACCGCCGACACCAGAAACACCAGCACGGCCTTTTGTTGGAGCAGGTCGCGGAAACATTCCAGTAACTCCTTCAACCCCTGCCCGATGCCACCGCTGGGAGCAGTCGTGTTTTGCGCCTCATCGGCGCAGGGTTCGCCTTTGTCGGCCCCGCGCGCCAAGTCAAAATCGATGTCGTCGGCCTTGATGCGGAGCACGCAGAGCGCGGCCCCCACGCCCAGCGCCGCTATTATAGCGGTTTCGGAGTCAGTGTACGTGGTAGCCACAATGGTCAAACCAGTTTTGCGCATCCTCGGCCGTTATCCAAGCCAGTGCTGCATCCAAAGCGGTCTTCAGGGCCTCACGGGTACGAGCAGC
>JBPBQK010000063.1:0-27009 GCA_050954845.1 Janthinobacterium lividum | reverse complement strand
CGTGCTCGACATGTTCCCCTACCCCTCGGGGGCGGGCCTGCACGTGGGGCATCCGCTGGGCTACATTGCCTCCGATATTGTGGCGCGCTACCAGCGCTTGCAAGGGCGTAACGTGCTGCATCCCATGGGCTTCGACTCGTTTGGGCTGCCCGCCGAGCAGTACGCCATCCAGACCGGCCAGCACCCGGCCGTGACCACCGAGAAGAACATCGAAACCTACATCCGGCAGCTTCAGCAGCTGGGCTTCAGCTACGACTGGGAGCGCGAGGTGCGCACCTCCGACCCCAGCTACTACAAGTGGACGCAGTGGATTTTTCTGAAGCTGTTCAATAGCTGGTACAACCTCGATACCGACCGCGCCGAGCACATCCGCACCTTGCAAGAGAAGTTTGCCGAGAACGGTAGTGCCGGCATCCGGGCCGCCGGGGGCGATGAGGAGCGCCACGACTTCACGGCCGGCCAGTGGCAGAGCTTCACCGAGAAGCAGAAGCTCGCCGCCATCCTCCCCTATCGTCTAGCCTATCAGCAAGATACCTACGTGAACTGGTGCGCTGCCCTAGGTACCGTACTCTCGAACGATGAGGTGAAGGACGGCCTTTCGGAGCGCGGCGGCTACCCCGTCGAGCGCCGCCTCATGCCGCAGTGGAACCTGCGCATTACGGCCTACGCCGACCGCCTGCTCCAGGGCCTCAACACCCTCGACTGGCCCGACGCCGTGAAGGAGATGCAGCGCAACTGGATTGGCAAGAGCATCGGGGCCGAGGTGACCTTCCCGGTACAGGGCCACGAAGGCGCTGATATCAAGGTCTATACCACCCGCGTCGATACCATCTACGGAGCTACCTTCCTGGTGTTGGCTCCCGAGCACGAGCTGGTCGATACGCTCACCACGCCCGCCCAGCGCGGGGCCGTAGACGAGTACATCGCCGCCACCAAGCGCCGCTCGGAGCGCGACCGCATGTCGGACGTCAAGCACGTGTCGGGCGTGTTCACGGGTGCCTACGCCCAAAACCCCGTCGATGGCACGCCCGTGCCCATCTGGCTGGCCGACTACGTGCTGGCCGGCTACGGCACCGGCGCCGTGATGGCCGTGCCCAGCGGCGACCAGCGCGACTACCTCTTCGCCAAGCACTTCGACCTGCCCATCCCGGCCATTTCGGACGCCCAAAAGGACCTCGACCAGCAGGCCGACCCCACCAAGGAAGGCCGCTACATCAACTCGGGCATCGTCAACGGCCTGGGCTATAAGGAAGCCACCGCCACGCTCATCGCCTACCTCGAAGAGAAAGGCCTCGGCAAGGGCAAAGTGAATTTCCGCCTGCGCGATGCCATTTTTGGCCGCCAGCGCTACTGGGGCGAGCCCATCCCGATTTACTACAAAGACGGCACTGCCTACGGCGTGGCCGAAGCCGACCTGCCGCTCGTGCTCCCCGAAATCGATGAGTACAAGCCCACCGAAACCGGCGAGCCACCCCTGGGCCGCGCCCAAGACTGGAAGTACAAGGGCCAGTACGAATTCGAGCTGAGCACCATGCCCGGCTGGGCCGGCTCCAGCTGGTACTACCTCCGCTACATGGACCCGCACAACGCCGACCGCTTCGTGGGCGAAGACGTGGAGAAATACTGGGGCCAGGTTGACCTCTACATGGGTGGGGCCGAGCACGCCACCGGCCACCTGCTCTACTCGCGCTTCTGGTATCTGTTTTTGAAGGACTTAGGCTTGGTAACCGCTACCGAGCCCTTCCAAAAGCTGATTAACCAAGGGATGATTTTGGGCCGGTCGAATTTTGTGTATCGGTTGAACCTGACATACAAGCAGCCTGATGCCACTGGCCAGATGCAAACTGTGCAAGGTCCTGTGGTATTGGTTTCCAAGAGCGTTTACGAGCAGTTGAGTACAGCAGAAAATCCTTATGAAATACTAAAGGATAAGCAGGGTGCGGTACGAACCCGCCTGCGGGAGTTTGTTGGAAAGCTCGCAGCGCCGCTTGGAGAGAATGGTTCTGTTGCCA
Source organism: Janthinobacterium lividum (assembly GCA_050954845.1). Classification (GTDB taxonomy): domain Bacteria; phylum Bacteroidota; class Bacteroidia; order Cytophagales; family Hymenobacteraceae; genus Hymenobacter. Next base: position 24,997 of record JBPBQK010000063.1, on the reverse strand, counting down.
CAGCTGAATTTGGCAACCCACTTTTGACGCCTCTTCACGTTGATGTAAGCATCGTTCACAACGATGTACTCGACACCGAAGCATTCAAGAAATGGCGACCAGACTACACTGACACCGAATTTATTCTGGAAGAAAACGGCACTTACGTTTGCGGCTGGGAAGTTGAAAAAATGTCAAAAGCCAAGTTTAACGTCGTTAATCCCGACGTTTTAGTGGCTCAATACGGTGCGGATGCGCTGCGTCTCTACGAAATGTTCCTCGGCCCGCTGGAGCAGTTCAAGCCGTGGAACACCAACGGTATCAGCGGCGTAGCCAGCTTCCTCAAGAAGTTCTGGCGGCTCTTCCACCCCGAAGACGGCGCGCTGGCCCTCACCGACGAGCCCGCCACCCCCGCCGAGCTCAAAACCCTGCACCGAGTCATCCAGAAGGTGGCGCAGGACATCGAAAAGTTCAGCTTCAACACCAGCGTCAGCACCTTCATGATTGCCGTGAACGAGCTGACCGCCCTCGGCACCCGCAAGCGCGCCATCCTCGAGCCGCTCGTGATTCTGCTCTCGCCCTTCGCCCCCCACCTCGCCGAAGAGCTGTGGCAGGAGCTGGGCCACGCCGACAGCATCAGCTTCGCCACCTACCCCGAGTTCCGCGAGGAATACCTGGTAGAAGCCAACGTGACCTACCCCGTCGCCATCAACGGCAAGGTGCGCGACCAGCGCCAGTTTGCCGCCACCGCCACCGCCGCCGAAATCGAAACCGCCATCCTGGAATCGGATTTCCTAACCCGCTTCGGCGAAGGAAAAGCCGCCAAAAAAGTGGTAGTAGTGCCCGGCCGCATGGTCAACGTGGTGGTATAAGGCTAGCGCCTACCCCACGTCCGTCATGCTGAGCTTGCCGAAGCATCTCTGCCGCTTCGTTGAACGGTTTGGATGAAGCGGTAGAGATGCTTCGGCAAGCTCAGCATGACGAGCGTAAAAAGGCTAAAAAACGAAAGCGCCCGCTGCACTTGCAGCGGGCGCTTTCGTTTTTATAGCAATCCATTCTCGCGCAGTAGGTCGTCGCGCTCGCTATCGGAGATGGAATCCTGCTCCGACTTATCGTAAATCGTGAGCAGGTACACTGTTTCACCTACGATTTTTACGCAGGTAATTACCCTAGCTCCGCCGCTTTTGCCTTTATTTTTAGCGGCAATACTCATGCGCACTTTGTAGCAGTCGCGCCCTAGTGGCTCCCCTGCTTGCGGCTGCTCTTCCAACTCATCCAGCAACGCGGCAAAATCAGCTTTGAATGTCGCGTATTTTTTGCGCAACCGCTTGCCAGGTCGGCGAAAGCTGTCAGTGATGATGATTCTAAAGCTCATTTAGAAAGTCGCGAGCATCCTGTAATTGAATCTTTCCCTGCTGATGCAGCTCCACTTCGTGGAGCGCCTCGCGGAAATCATCAATCCATTCCTGCTGCTCGGGCGTGTATTTCTTGGGCTTCGGCGGAGCTACGGGCCTAGCTTTTATAGAAAACGGCAGTGCCTTTACGAGCTTCATAAAGGGCGCGTAAAACTCGTCGGGCACTGATAGGATAACTTGGCGCATGGTGCAAGATACGTACTTTGAAAAGTAACTGCCAGAGCTAGTGATTTTGTTCAGCGCGTTTGCCAGTTAGTGCTTTAGGCGGCTTTCGTCCACCGCTTTTCGCGCCATTCGGCTTGCTGCTCGGGCGTGAGAAACGTCCAAGCCACGAAGCGGCTTTTCTTCTGGCCCTGGGCCATTTCGATGGTTTTCACCTCCACGGCCTCCGCCCATTGCAGCTCTTTGTAAATACCAGGCAGCGTGTGGCTTTGCGACACTAGCGTGGTAAACCAGAAACTCGAAGTGGGCATTTGCTGACTTTCTTTCACCATCAGGCGCACGAAGGTTTCCTCCCCGCCGGGGTACCATAGCTCGCTGGCCTGCCCGCCAAAGTTGCGCACGGGCGGCGCGGAGCGGCCTGTGTTTCGGCCACCTAGGTTGGCAGTTTTGCGGCGCGTGCCGGCCTCGGCCTCGGCCAAGGAAGCGAAGAACGGCGGGTTGCAAACAATGGCATCGAACACCTCGCCGCGCTTGCCGATGCCGGTGAGGATATGGCGAGATTCGGGCTGGTGGCGGATATCAATGCTGCCTTGCAGCGCATCGTTGGCCGCCACGATATTGCGGGCGGCGCGCAGGGCTACCGGGTCGGTTTCGGAGCCTACGAAGCGCCAGCCGTAGGCCTGGTGGCCGATGATGGGGTAAATGCAATTGGCCCCCACGCCGATATCCAGCACCGAAACACTCTTGCCACGCGGCACCTCGCCGCCGTTGCTATCGGCCAGTAAATCGGCCACGTAGTGCAGGTAATCGGCGCGGCCGGGGATGGGCGGGCACAGGTAGCCGGCCGGAATATCCCAGTGCGCAATGCCGTAAAACTGCTTCAGCAGTGCTTGGTTAAGCGCCTTCACAGCCTCGGGGTTGGCAAAATCAACGGAGGCATCGCCAAATTTATTGACTTGCACGAAGGCCGCGAGCGGCGGGCTGGCTTTGGTCAGGGCGGGGAAATCGTAGCGCTCGCGGTGCGGATTGCGCGGGTGCAGCACGTTCTTGCTGGCGAGCAGGTCTTTGGGCAATTGGCTCATAAGTTATTAAGGCGACTAAACGGCCAATTTTTGGTGGGGCACGCCGCCCACAAAAAGGCGGCAGTAAGCCAATACTTCAAAGTTACGCGCTCACTCTTTTTAGCCAGTTGGCGGCAAGGGCACGCAAAAAGCGCTGGCCCGATATTCGGGCCAGCGCTTTCACCATCTCCTTCCTATAAAAATTCGCCTAATTTGTCCTATTCAACACCTTTATACTTACTTAATACCTCCCACTAATTCACTTTCTGCATCCGGCCCCGGCGCACTACCTGGCCGCCAGCTTCTACCGTCAGCACGTAGCTACCGGCTGGATAAGCCTGCAAGTCAAGCGCTAGCGTGGTGGTCAGCTCGCCGCTCAGCGCTTCGGCGTGCACTACCTGGCCGGTGTTGTTGGTGAGGTACCAGCGGCCGGCACCCGCAATCGGGGTTTCCCAGGCTACGGTGGCGCGGTCGGCCGTCGGGTTGGGGTAGATGCTAAGGGCGGCAATGCTTGTGGCGGCCGGCTGCACGGCTACCACGGGGCTGTAGGCTACCGTACCATCCAGGTCGATTTGCTTGAGGCGGTAGTAGCTGATAGTGCTCAGCGGGGCGGCATCTAAGTAGCTGTAGGTATGGCTATTTTGGGTGGTACCCGTGCCGGCTACCGTGGTCAGCTTGGCAAAGTCGGTGCCATTGGCCGAGCGCTCTACCTCGAAGCCAGCGTTGTTTTTCTCGCTGGCGGTGCCCCAATTCACGGCTACACCCGTGCCCTGCGGCGTGGCGCTAAAGCTGGTGAGCGTGACGGGCAGCGGCGTAATAGTGCCATAAACCTGAAGCTCGTAGAGCGAATAGCCGTAGGTGGTGCCCCGCGTCAGGCCGTGCATCCGGACGTAGCGGCCGGTGGTGTTGAGCGCTAGCTCGGTGTAGCGCAAAGAGTTATTGCTAACCTTCGCCACACTCTTCCAAGTAATGGCATCGTTGGAAACTTCAACTTTGAAGTCTTTGCCATAAGCTACTTCCCAAATCAGATACACCCGCGAAATGGTAGCCGTGCCACGCAAATCAACGTACACCGTCGCCGAATCCTGATAGGCGCTACCCCAGCGAGTAGTATTATCGTTATCAAGCCCTTGGCTGGCAGGATAGCCGCCCTGCGTGGACGATGCTACGCCCGATTTGCCGTTCGATAGGTTGTTGGCGGTATTGTAGGAATAATTAAAGACTTCAAACTCGTAGAGCGAATACCCGTATTGCGTAGCCCGCAAAGTACCATTCATGCGCACATAGCGGCCGCTGGTTGCCAGGCTGGAGTATTCATTGGCCGTGGTAGCATTGTTCGTGACGGTCACCACCGTCTTCCAGGTCACATTGTCGCTCGATACATCGAGCGTGAAGTTCTTGCCATACGCGTTTTCCCAGGTCAGCCGGATGCGGTCGATGGTCTGCACCGAGCCCAGGTCTACGGTGATGGACTGCGCATCGCTCGCCGGGCTCTCCCAACGAGTATTGCCATTGCCATCCAACGCGTTGGCGGCGGCTTGTGCCGGCGTCGAAGAAGTAGTTGCAGTTTTGTTGAGGGCCAGGTTTTGAGCCAGCACCGGCTTAGCCGTCAGCAGCAAAAGAGTAACCAGCCATGGCAGATAGAGGCGCAGTGAATTTTGCATTATAGAAGGTGTGTAGAGCGTTTTAATGATTCAAAACTACTTCCACCCTTACTCAACAGTAAGCCTAAAACGCTTAATTAAGCCGTTTTCAGGCCCAACTACCCTAATTCCTTTGCGAACGATTTACTGAGCATTCATTTGCTTAAGACAGTATTATTGAGCACCCAACCTCTAGTAAACAGCTTCGCCTTATGCTAAAAAGGCCACACTTTGGTAAAGCATGGCCTTTTTAACAGATGAAATATAGTTATTCTAATAAGCAGCCGTAAAACGCTGGCGGCTGAATTGGTGTTTTTCTACCTCGTCTAATACCACAATCGCCAAATCCTCGCCCGACAAAATGCTGCGCCCCTCGGCGTTAAATACCGGGCTCTCGGTGCCCAGGCGGTAGTGGCCGGTGCGGCCGGTGTCGATGCCGGGGTGCATCTCGATGGCCGGGCTGAAGAACGTCCAGTCGAGCGTAGTATTCCCTTTCAGTACGTTGAGGTAGTCGCGGGCGGCAGTAGCACCGGCCTTAATCTCGGCCGGGAACTGCGGGCCATCGACCAGCTGCTTGCCGTCGATGTAGAGGCTGCCGGCCCCACCAATTACCAGGTAGCGGGCTACGCCGGCTTCTTCGGTGGCTTTTTCGAGGTCTTTCAGGCCGGCCAGTGAATCGTTGTAGATGTTGGGGTTGTCCCAGCCGGGGTTGAAGGCGCTGATTACGATGTCGTGGCCAGCCAGTTGCTTAGCTAGTTGGTCGGGCTGGGTTACGTCACCAGCCACAACGGTCAGGTTCTCTTTTTCTACGGTCAGTTTGGCCGGGGTGCGCAGGATAGCGGTTACCTGGTGGCCGCGATTGAGAGCTTCGGTGAGCAAGCGGGAGCCAACGAAACCGGTGGCACCAATGAGAGCGATTTTCATGGGATAAGTTGGTAAATAGAATGTTACAGCTGCTGCCTCAAGCGTTGAAGCGATTACAACAGCAAAAGTACAAGCTCTAAAGCTTATTGTAACCGATATTGTTACAATAAGCGGCAAAAAAATATTTTCAGCAACTGACGACTTCACCTACGCCAATTACTACCTCAGCAATCGTCACGCCGGCCAACTCTTTTTCCAGCGCCGCTTGGGCGCGCACCAGCGTTTCATCAAGTGCTCCTTGAATATTGCGGCCCACCGGGCACTTAATATTGGGGGCTTCGTGCATACTAAAGAGGCGGCCCTCCACCACTTCTACCGCCTGGTACACGTCGAGCAGGGTAATAGTGGCCGGGGCGCGGCGCAGGTAGGTGCCGCCCGCCGCCGCCCTTATTTCGACCAAGCCCGCTTTCTTCAATTGCCCCAGAATGCGCCTGATTACCACCGCATTAGTGCCCACGCTGCCGGCCATGCGGTCGGAGGTCAGTAGCTCGCCGGGCGGCGTAGTGGCCAGCAGCGTCAGAACGTGCACGCCTACGGAAAAACGACTGCTAATCTGCATGTTTACAGCTCTTTGGTGGCTTCGGCCAGTTCGGCGCGCAGGGCTTTAGGCAGCGAAGCCACTACAAGCTGGTACGAATGGGTAATCCACTCGCGCTGCTGGGCCATGGTGGCCCCGGCATCGACTACGATGGTGTTCCAGTGCTTTTTATTCATGTGAAAGCCTGGCAGCACGTAGTCGTACTGCTCGCGCAACTCCACAGCCCGCTCGGGGTCGCATTTCACATTGTAGCTCTCGAAGGTTTGCAAGTTGGTGAGGGCGAACAGCTTGCTGCCCACCTTAAACACCAGCGTATCCGGCCCGAAAGGTAGGTCTTCGCTCGCGCCGGGCAGGCTCAGGCAAAAATCGCGGAAGTCTTCGATGTTCATCGGCCCAGCTTAGCGAATAAACCAGCGGTACAGCAGTACGCACAACCCAACCAAAAACATGGCCATGCTCAACTTATTGATAAAGTGCATGGTACGCAGGTTGAAGTTGGTTTTGCGGTTCGGGTCGTTCTTACGGAAGAAGTACCCGAAGGCGGGGCCGAAATTGAAAAGGTCTTTACCGTTCATGGCAAGTATAAATTGAGTCTAGTATCAGCAAATTAACACCTGGCGCGGCAGAATGATTGCGCCATTGGCCCGATAACTCAGGCTATTTCTACGGCCCGGCGCTCGCGCCACGCCAGCCCTTCGGGCAGCTCGGCGGCCGAAAACTCCAGGTGAATGACCCGGCGCGACCGGTCGCTGGTGCTGCGGTTGGAGGCGTGCAGCAGCAGGGGCTTCATGAGCATGGCCCCACCGGCGGGCACGGCGCACACGGCGGCCGTAGCCGTCTGGGTAGCAATGGTTTCGGCGGGCACTACGCCGCGCTGGTGCGAGCCGGGCACTACTTTGAGCGCGCCGTTGGTGGCATCGCAGTCGTCGAGATGCAGGCGGAGGGTGACGGTATTTTCGAGGATTGCCGCGGGGGCTGCACAGCTACCCAGCCGGCCTTGGCGGTCCAGGGGCCGAAGCCGGGCTGGTCGGCGCGGCGGTCCACGTTTATCATCAAATCCTGGTGCCAGGCCACCAGCCAGTTAGACCCAGCGGGCTTGTCGAAATAAATGCCTTTGGTGAGGTTGCAGCCGGCAGGAAAGAGTTCACCTAGCAGCTCGCGCAAGGCCAGCGTGTCGAGCAACGGCCACAGCGCGGGTATCTCGCCCAGCAGGTTGCGAATAGCAAATACATCCTGGCTGCGGCGAAAATTGGCGCTGGCGGCGGGCGCATCTTCGATACAGCGCAGAAGGGCGGCTACTTCGGGCGGGGTGTAGAGCTGCGGGAGCACGGCAAAGCCGGTGGCTTGCAACTGCTGAGTTGGCGCGAGTGAGGTGGAAGTCTCAACCATAGGCCGGCAAAGCTACTGGCCTCGGCGGGAAGGCGGGCCGCTGTACTTTTGGCTAAACCTACGCCGGCTCATTGCATGGAACCCAAACGCTACCCTCGGCAACTCTCACGCGGGGCCAATAATGCCGTTATCGCGCTATCAGAAACGGAAGTTGGCAAACTCTTCGGCCACGACACCCGCTCCGACATTGGCTCGGAAGGCGAAAAAATGCGTTACGCCAATACAGTTAATGGCTTAGTGGCGAAGTTTATCCGCCTGGAGCGCAACGAGCCGCTAGCCTCCGATATGCTGGTGATGGAGCGCATTTACCCGCTCGATTTTCGGGCTTACGAGGTCGAAATGCGCGAGCTTTGGCTGGACGTATTTGAAGAGGAACTGCTAGCACTACACACGGCGGGCTTCGTGCACCGCGACTTGCTGCGCCCCTCCAATATTCCCGGCGACCGGTACGATAATATCCTGCTCACCACTCAGGGCCTGCGGCTGATTGATGTTGGTATTTCCGTGTTGCAGCCGCAGGTTGGCACCTCATTTTTCGCGGCCTACGTACAGCGCGAGTTGGAGGAATTAGCGCTGTTTCGGGCGTTTTTTATCGGGCGGTAATTTTAGCGTTACTGGCTTACTGACGCGAGCTTGGCGCAAATACTACTGCGGTGATTCACATTATTTTACATAACATGCCTGTTTAGAGAATACGGTATCTTTTTTCGTGTACTCTATTTTTCCACCACGCCTTAAAACGTAAGTACCTACTATTCTCACGTAGACACTATCATTTTTTCCATTTATTGAAATCGAGAAGGGAACTTTGCCTTTGTTCGCAGCTAATTCTTTATCGAACCATATTGTCCAGCCTCTACATTCTCCTATCTTGGAAATAAAGGCCGGATTTTTAATCATTTGCTCCTTAATACTAACTAAAAAATCGGGAATTTCAATGTACCATTTGGCTATCAGTAGTCCGATTCCAAACAAAAGGGCAATTCCTATACATAACATTATCTTTTGAAAAAGCCGGAAAGCATTTGCTATTGTGCTTATTATAGTGCGAAAGCTCATTCCCTACACCCCCACCGGCTCCACCAATTCCTTCTCTATCCACTTGCCATCCTCGCGCATGAGCTCGATTAGCTCATCCACGGCGAGGGCTTCGGGCACGGCTTTTTTGATGACATCCTGGCCGCGGTAGAGGGCGATTTTGCCTTTGCCCACGCCCACGTAGCCGTAGTCGGCATCGGCCATTTCGCCGGGGCCATTCACGATGCAGCCCATGATGCCGATTTTAATGCCCTTGAGGTGGTCGGTGCGCTTGCGAATCATGGCGGTGGTTTCCTGCAAGTCGAAGAGCGTGCGGCCGCAGCTGGGGCAGCTGATGTATTCGGTCTTGCTCATGCGGGTGCGGGCGGCCTGTAAGATGCCGAAGCTCAGCTGGTTGAGGCCGTCGAGGGTCGCGAGCCACTGCTCCTGGGTTTGCTCGTCGGGCTGCTGGCGGGTGCTGAGCACCAGGCCATCGCCCAGGCCATCGATGAGCAGGCCGCCAAAGTCGGTGGCCGCATCGAGCTGGGTTTGCTCGGCGGGCTGCACTGGGTAGCTACGCGTGATGATGACAGGGCAGGTTACCTGGTTGGTTATCAGCTCGAAGAAGGCCCGGCGCAGCTCAGGCATGGCGTGGGCATTGCGGGTGTAGAGCACCACCACCACCGTGCGGTCCTGGCGCAGGCGAGCGAGCAGCTTGGCATCGAGCGTGTCCAGCGTGAGCAGCAAAAAATTGAGTTGCGGGTGGTGGCTGGGGGTGGCATCGGGGTGGCGGTCGGCCATATAGCGGTCGGCCGTCATGAGCGGGAAGTGGTCGGCGCGGCGGCCGGCATCCTCCCAGGCCGTGTAGTTCACGATTTCCTTCAGGCCATTGGGCAGCATAAAGGGCGCGGGCCGCTCGCCGGTATAGATGTAGTCGGCCCCGAGGTCCGACATCTGAAACTTGTCCAGAAACGGCGAATACAGGTGCCCGGCGGCCCGCAGGTCGGCGTATTCCAGCTTAGGCAGGCGCGACAAATCCGACACTACGCGGGGCACATTCAGGCCACCAAAATTAGCCACCTCATGCGTGTGGCGGCGGATATATTGGAACGGATTGATGGGCTCCTCCCCTTCCAGCGGCTTTATCGGCTGCGCCAACTCGGCCCGGCCGATGTAGCGGTCAATCAGCATTTTAGCCACCGGAGCCTCGGCCTCGGGGGCTTCGGTGAGCGACACGCGCACGGTGTCGCCGAGGCCGTCTTCGAGCAGCGTGCCGATGCCCACGGCGCTCTTGATGCGGCCGTCTTCGGCCTCGCCGGCTTCGGTCACGCCGAGGTGCAGCGGGTAGGGTTGCAGGCCTTCCTCGTCGAGCTTCTGCACCAGCAGGCGGTAGGCCTGCACCATCACCTGGGTGTTGCTGGCCTTCATGCTCAGCACCACGTCGTAGTAGTTTTCCTCTTCGCAAAGGCGTAGAAACTCCAGCGCTGACTCGACCATGCCGAGTGGCGTATCGCCATAACGGCTCAATATCCGGTCGGATAGTGAGCCGTGGTTGGTGCCAATGCGCATGGCCGTGCCGTACTGCTTGCAAATCTTAACCAGCGGCCGGAACCGCTCGCGGATGCGCTCGACCTCGGCCGCGTAGCTGGCATCGGTGTAGGCGATTTCCTCAAATTTCTTTTTGTCGGCGTAGTTGCCGGGGTTCACGCGCACTTTCTCCACGATGCGGGCGGCCAATTCAGCGGCGTTGGGCGTGAAGTGGATATCGGCGATGAGCGGCACATTGCAGCCGCGCGCCCGCAGCTCCTTCTTGATTTCCAGCAGGTTCTGGGCCTCCTTTACGCTGGGCGCGGTGATGCGGACGTACTCGCAGCCCGCCTCCACCATGCGCAGGGTTTGCTCGACCGAGCCGAGCGTATCCATCGTGTCCACGGTGGTCATGCTCTGCACCCGGATGGGATAATCGCCGCCCATGGGCACGCCGCCGATGTTCACTACCCGCGCCACGCGGCGTTTATATTCGGTGAGGCTGGGGCAATATATCTTGTTCATAACCTGTAAAACTGCGTGCAGAAAGCGAAAGTTGCGACTCGCCGCAAAGGTACGGCCGCCCGCCGAGCGCAACTTACGGGCCAGCCTAGCTGTCTATCTGGCAAGGTTATCATTTTGTTGATTCTTCATGCCCAAACTGAAATTCTTACTAGCTAGCGCCGCGCTATTGCTGGCCGCGCCCAGCTTCGCCCAAAGCGTGGCCGTGCTAAAGTTTCCCGATTTACAAAAGCGCCTCGCCCGCCCCAGTGACACAACCTACGTGGTCAATTTCTGGGCGACCTGGTGCGGCCCCTGCGTGCAGGAGCTACCCGATTTTGAAAAAGTACGCGCCGCCCAAGCCGGCAAAAAAGTAAAATTCGTACTCGTGAGTCTCGACTACGCCTCGCAGCTCGACAAGAAGGTGAAGCCCTTCGTGCAGAAGCGCGGCCTGAAATCGGAAGTGCTGCTGCTCGATGAAACGGACCCCAATACTTGGCTGCAACAGGTAGATAAGAAGTGGTCGGGGTCGATTCCGTTTACTTTGATTTATAACAACCAGGCTAAGAAACGGGCTACTTTTGAACAGCCGCTAACCGCCGCTGAGTTGACGACGGAGTTGCGGAAGTTTTTGTAAATCGTTGTTTATAATCGTCATTTATAATCGTCATGCTAAGCGCAACGCAGCGGAATCGAAGCATCTTGGCCGCTTCGTTGCTAGCGTTAAGGAGTTAGTACCCCAGCCAAGATACTTCGACTCTGCTCCGCTACGCTCAGCATGACGGACGTACAAAAGCATCACCATCACCCCTTAATTTATTCTTACCACCATGAAAAAAATCCTCCCGTTGCTCGCCCTTTGCGCGCTCGTCCTCAGCAGCTTCATCCTGCGCCCCACTGCCGAAGGCTACAAAGTCGGTGACAAAGCTGCCGATTTCAAGCTTAAAAACGTGGATGGCAAGTTTGTATCATTGGCCGACAACAAGGCTGCCAAAGGCTACATTGTGGTATTCACTTGCAATACCTGCCCCTTCGCCAAAGCTTACGAAAACCGCATCATCGCCCTCGATAAAAAGTACGCCTCGCTGGGCTACCCCGTCGTGGCTATTAACCCTAATGACGCGGCCAGCGTGCCCGGCGACTCGTACGCCGCCATGCAGAGCCGCGCCAAGGAGCACAACTACACCTTTCCCTACTTGCAGGACGCAACGCAGCAAGTGGCGCATAATTTCGGGGCAACTCGTACCCCGCACCTCTACGTGCTCAAGCGCGAGGGCTCAGACTTCGTAGTATCTTACGTCGGCGCGATTGACGACAACTCGGAAGATGCCAACCTGGTGAAAACCAAATACCTGGAAAATGCCATGAACGACATTATCGCCGGCAAGCCCGCCACTACCAGCACCACGCAAGCCATTGGCTGCGGCATTAAGTGGAAAAAAGGCGCATAAGCGCTTTTCTTCCCACCCAAAAAAGCCGGCTTAGAACCGGCTTTTTTGGTTTTAAGGCAGTCCATTTGGCGCTACACTGCCAGCATGATTTTACCGATGTGGGCGCTGCTTTCCATGCGCTGGTGGGCGGCGGCCGCCTCCGCCAGCGGAAAGGTGCGGTCGATAATCGGGCGAAATTTCCCGGCTTTAATAAGCGGCCAAACGTGCTTTTCGACCGCGGCGGCCAGCGCGGCTTTGAACTCGGCCGAGCGCGGGCGCAAGGTGCTGCCCGTGATGGTGAGGCGGCGGCTCATTACCTGCATGGCATTGAATTCGGCCGCCGCGCCCTGCATGGCATTGATAAAAACCAGGCGGCCATCGTCGCGCAGCAGGCGCAGGTTTTTGGGCGTGTAGTCGCCGCCTATCATGTCCAGAATCACGTCGATGCCGACTTCTTTCAATACTTGCTCGAAGTCGTCGGTTTTGTAGTTGATGGCCCACTCGGCCCCGAGGCGGCGGCAGGCCTGGCACTTGGCCTCATCGCCGGCCGTGGTGGCCACGCGGCTGCCCAGCGCCCGTGCCAACTGAATGGCCGTGGTGCCGATGCCGCTGCTGCCACCGTGCACCAGCAGCGTTTCGCCCTGCTGCAAATGGCCCCGCTGAAATACATTGTGCCACACCGTAAACACGGTTTCGGGCAGCGCGGCGGCCTCGACCATGCTTAGGCCGGCCGGCACGGGCAGGCAGTGGCGGGCATCGACCACCGCGTAGTCGGCGTAGCCGCCCGCCGCGAGCAGGGCACACACGGCGTCGCCGGGCTGCCAGCGTGGGGTATCGGGGCCGCAGGCTTCAATAGTGCCGGCTATTTCGAGGCCGGGCACCATGCTGGTTACGTCGCCGCTGCCGGCGTATTTACCCTGGCGCATGAGCACGTCGGGGCGGTTGACGCCGGCGGCGTGGATGCGGATGAGGACTTGGCCGGCGGCGGGCTGGGGCCGGGTTGTTTCGTGTACTTGCAGGACTTCGGGGCCGCCTGCTTGCTGAATGATAATTGCCTTCATAGTAGCTTAAACGCCAAAAAAGCAGGGCCGGCTGCTTGCGCAACCGGCCCTTGGGTAGCGCGAACTTTGTAGTTCGCGTTCGTCAAAGCGGTATAGCTAGGTTGTAGAGACGCAATACTTTGCGTCTCACGTTGCTAACGTGACCTAACGCAAGACGCAAAATAGTGCATCTCTACACAGCGCGTTACCGCTACTTAGCCAGTTGCTTGCGCAGGTCTTGCACCTCGTGCTCGAGCTCCAGGTTGCGGAAGGTCACTTTGGCCTCCAGGTCGGCGTAGGAGTTTACAAGCTGCTCTTGCAGATGCTTTTCCTCCGTGATATCGGTATTGGTGCCGCACCAGCGCACTATCTGGCCATCGGTGTCGCGCACGGGCAGAGCCCGCGATAGAAACCAACGATACTGCCCATCTTGGCCGCGCAACGGAAAAACATCCTGCCACGGCTCGCCTGCCGCGATAGACGCTGAATACTTGGTGGCCACTTCGGCTACGTGGTCGGGGTGCTGCACCGTTTTCCAGCCGTCGCCCTCCATCTCGGTCAGGGTTGCGCCAGTGTAGGTGTACCAGCGCTCATTATACCAGAAAATATAGCCCGTGGCATCGGCCATCCAGGCCATTTGCGGAATGGCGTTGGCCAGGGTCATAAAATCCTGCTCGCGCTGCTGAAGCTGCTCGGCGGCTATTTTTTGGTCGTGAATGTCGGTGCAGGTGCCGAACCACACCACAATGTTGCCGGCCTCGTCGAACCGGGGGCGGGCCTGGCCCAAAAACCAGCGGTAGCCACCATCGGTGGCCTTAAAGCGGTATTCAATTTCGTAGTCCTCGCCGGTGGCCAGGGCGTGGCCCCAGATTTGGCGGGCCCGGGCGCGGTCATCGGGGTGCAGCAGATTGTTCCACATATCGGGGCCTACGCTGTCGGCCAGCGTGTAGCCGGTGTAGTCGGTCCAGCGCTGGTTAAAATAGATGTGGAAGCCCGTGGGGTCGGTTATCCAAACCAGTTGCGGAATGAAATCGGCCAGAAACTGAAACTCATTTTCAATCAGCGTAGGCAGGCTGGCGACAGTAGAAGAATTAACCACGGCAAAAACGATACTAGCAGATGATAAATAGGTTATGGGCGGTCGAGCTGCATCTCCAGCCCCGAGCTGAAGTAGAGATTCAACTGAGAGCGGGCCCCATCGGTGGTGCGGCGCAAGCGCGTGACGAGGGCACGAGTTTCCTCGCGGGGCAGGTTTAGGCGCAGGTAGGGGCGATTGAGCAACTCATCACGCTGCACAGCCCAACTGCCGGTTTCATTCTGGCTGGGTGCCTGTAGCTCAAGCAGTTGGCCATCCAGCAAGAGATTGGTGGCCTGAGCCAGCGGGCTGGCGGGGTCGGCCCGGTTGAGCACCCGATGCGCCACCCGCCAAGCCCCGGCGAGGTAGTCATCAGGCACTTGTTGTAAATTAATGTCGAGTAACAAATCAGACATAAGCAGAAAGCTTGCTGGGGTACCAGCAGCACAAAAGGCGTAACGAAGATGCAGAAAACAGGTTGGTTAAAAGTTATTTCAAAACCAGCTTTACTAACTTCCAGCGCTTCTCTATAGTTCAGTTAAGTTGCTTGGCCAGCTGACAAGTTTCGCATAATGAAGTCCTTACATCTTAGGCGACTACGCCACTGCCCGCTCGCAGCGGGCTAGGCTGCTTGCCCAAATTTTATACGCACCGTATAGCCCATAGTGGCAGCAGCCGGCGGTGTCAACACAAGGCCGGCCGCTGCACTTTTTCAACCTATGAAATACTTTCCTTTCCCAGCCGGGCTACCGGGCCACGTAGCCGGCGCGGCCCGCCAGGCCAGCCGCCGCGCCGGGCAAACCGGCCGGCTCTTTCGCCAGCTCGTGCAGCGCGCCCTCGACTCGGTGCAGGATGTGCTGCGGGCCGAAATCGAAAACGGCCACGCTCGACTAGTTATTGATTTTCTGACTGATAAAGCCCTGCCCGCCGCCCGCGTGCTGCTGCTGGAGCGCATGACGGCCCGTTTGCTCCTACGCTTGGGCCTGCGCGGGGCATTCATGAGCAATGTGGCTGGCTGGGTGCTGCCCTTCGTGCTCGAAAAGCTGTTTCAGGTGGCCCGCACCAGCGGCTTGCTCGCCAAAATTGAGGCTAACCCCACCGTGGCCGACACCCTGGCCCGCGTGGATGAACTGCGCCAAGCCGCCGCCCGCCTTATTTTTCCCGACGGCGAAACGGGAGCCGTAGTGCTTACCGATGAAGAAACTAAAGAGCTGCTGAGCAAGACGCCCAAGCTAGGAGCTAGCTAACCCAAGTGGCGTGTAGTGCGCCGCAGAGCGGGGCCACGTTGGTAGTATAGTAGTCTTAGTTCAGAAAGTGCCGCGTAGTGGTACCAGATGGTTTCTGGCACCGCTACGCGGCACTTTGCCGTTACTCGTTTTTTGGCCTACAACCCTGATACCGCTATGCAGCGCTACTTCGCGCTTAGGTCAGCTAGTATCCTTCCGCCAGTTGCACCGGGTTTTCCAGTGGCTGGCCGGTGCGCAGGCGCTCCAGATTGCGCACCAGCTGGTCGATTTTGCCTTCTACCTCCAGCGGCTGGCCGCCGCCGGTGTGCTGGGTGAGTAGCACGTGGGGCAGCGCCCAGAGCGGGTGGCCGGGCGGAATGGGCTCGGTGGCCGTGACGTCGAGCACGGCCCCGCCGAGGCGGCCGGCTTGCAGCGCCGCGATGAGGGCCGGCTCGTCGGTGGTGTTGCCGCGGCCCACGCTGGCGTAGATGCTGCCGGGGCGCATGGCGGCCACCAGCTCGGCCGAGAAAAATTTATCGGCGCTGCCGGGCAGGCAGTTTACTACGATGTCGGTTTCGGGCAGCGCGGCGGCCAGGTCCTCTTTGGAGTGCAACTGCGCCTGCGGGTCGGTGCGGGCCAGCAGCTGCACCGCGCAGCCAAAGCCGCTGAGCTGCTCGCGCACGGCCTGCCCGATGGCCCCCGCACCGAGTATCACCACGCGCTTATTGCGCAGCAAGCCCTGGCGGGTGCGCATGTGGTGGCCCACCCAGCGCTGCTCGGCTTGCAGCAGCACCAGCTCGGGCAGCAGACGGTAGAGCGCCAGCAGGCCCGCCACCATGGTTTCGGCGCAGGGCCAGGCGAAGAAATCGCCCATGTTGGCCACTGATATCTCAAGCTTTACGCCCTGGTAGCGCTCGAAGCCCGCCGAGTCTATCTGCCAGAATTTGAGCTGGGGCAGCGGGCCGGCCGTGAGCCACGCGGGCGGCGGGTTGCCGAGTAGCACATCGGCCGTTTGCAGCGCGGCGGGTGGCTGGTCGGTGGCTGCGTTTTCTTTGAAAAGCAGCTCCGTATCGGCGGGAAGCTGTTGGTGCAGGTAGGTGCGCGCTGCTTCATCGAGCGCGGTGTACACAAATATTTTCATAAGTACAAGTAGAAAAACGGCGGGGTGTCAGCCTACATCTTTCAATAAAAAAAGCAGGCATCCGCGAAATATTCACGAATGCCTGCTTTTAATGCATTGACTGCTAAACTAGTCCTGGCGGTCGATGCCGTGGCTATCGTTTTTCAGGTCTTGCTCGGGGGTCGTGCTGCCACCTTGCAGCTGGCCAGCGGCGGCCACGAGGGCAGCGCTCAGCTTCTCAACGTGGGTGCGGGTGTTGCCAGCGGCAAACGAGGCCACGCGGGCGGTTTCGGTGCCGAGGTGGTGCAGCAGGCGGCCCACTTGGTCGCCGTCGTAGGTGCCGCCGTTCAGCAAGGCTTTCAGGGCTTGCAGGTCGGTGGTAAGCTTGTGAAACTCGGGGTTGTGCGCGGCTTTCAGGTCTTCAATCCAGCGCTGCAGGTTGTTATCAATGCCAGCTTTGCCGGCTTCGTCTTGCAAATCGCCGGTGAGCAGCTTGATGGCACCTTCGAGGTGGACCTGGTGCTGCACTTCTGTCTTTTCCATGGGGTCGAAAGAAATTTTGGGTAGGGAGTACTGCCTTGCCCAAACGGAAAGCAGCGGCCGGGGGTTGGCTACCGGCCGCCGCTACACTAAAAATGCCTCCCCTAAGTGGGGAGGCATTACACTAACAATCAAGTATTAATAGCTTACTAATAAACCTATAACGATAATTCACGCAAGTGGTAAAATGACACCGGCTATTCGATTTTGGTCATGCGCTCCTTCACGGCTTCCAGGGCCACGCGCATGTTCACAATGTCGGCGCGAGCGGCTTCCTGCTCCTTTAGGTTGGTGTCGATGGAGTTGTTGTACTGCTGCAATTCGGCGGCGTTGGCGGCCAGCATCTGCTGGATTTCCAGCTTGCGAGCCTTGTTCTTTTCGATATCCTTCTTGATGTTACTGGCTTTTTCGATAACGGACATATTGTTGTTTTGCGAGTTTACCAGAGCCTTTTCGGCGTCGGCAATCTGGGCCATCAAGTCTTCGCGGTACATCGAGCGGGCAAAATCCTTGAGGTATTTCTCGGCAGACCGCCACTGGCTCGGGGTCGATTCGCGGCCCAGGTAGGCGTTGCCCAGGTCAATGCTCCACCACACGCCGGTGCCGGTGGGCAGGGCATCGACGCGGCTGATAACCCGCACCGGCGTGGCCGAAATTTCGGGAATCACGACGCCTTCCATCGTCACCACACCTTTGTTGTTTTTCACCTTGCCAGGAAACTGCTCGGTGAGCTGCTTGACCCACGACGACTCGACGCGCTTGTTATCAAGCTGAATGCTGACGCGCTGGCCTTTGCGCGGAATATTATTGATAGAAAGGTCGGCTTCATCCACGGGTGAGCGTTGGGCCGAGGCCCGAAGGCCGGCTAGCACGAGCAATAGCAGGAGTAGTATTTTTCGGTTCATAACGGGCAAAAAGTAGACACGCATAAAATGAGATAAAACAAAGTTAAAACGTCCGCTAACTCTTACGAACAGCCAAATTTAAGTACCACTTTCTGCATAAAACCAAGAAATCTAAAAATATTTTGGTAAGTCCGATTTTTTATTATTTAAGTACAATTCCTTGTTCGGCCGCCGGCGCAAACCCAGCCGAACAAAAGCCGCCAACCATAGGTTAAAGGACCTATGTCCCACCTGACTATTTGCCGCACCGAGCACTTCAACGCGGCCCACCGCCTGCACAACCCGGCCTGGGATGAGGCCCGCAACCAGCAGGTTTTTGGCAAGTGCAACAACCCTAACTACCACGGCCACAACTACAACCTCGACGTGCGCCTCACCGGCCCCACCGACCCGGAGACAGGCTACGTGTATGACCTGAAGGCCTTGAGCACAATTATCAAACACGAAGTACTCAATCGCTTCGACCACAAAAATCTAAACCTCGATACGGAGGAGTTTCGCGCCCTCAACCCGACGGCCGAAAACATCGCTGTCGTTATCTGGCACCGCCTGCGCCCCGCGCTGCCGGCCACTTTGAAGCTCGCGGTCACGCTCCACGAGACAGACCGTAATTTTGTAGAATATGATGGAGAAGGAGCCTAACCCGACGGCCGAAACTGCCCACCCCGACGCCCACTTGCCGCCCGGCCTGCGCACCCCCCTGCGCCCTGACGCCTTTGCCCGCCCCGATGCCGAGAAGATAGACGCCATCACCGGCCACTTCCGGGCGATTATGGATGAGCTGGGCCTCGACCTGACCGACGATAGCCTGGCCGGCACCCCCCGCCGGGTGGCCAAAATGTTTGTGCAAGAGTGGTTTAATGGCCTCAACCCCGCCAACCGCCCCGAGGTGCGCCTGTTTGAGAACCGCTACGAGTACCAGCAGCTGCTGGTAGAGCGCGACATCACGGTATTCTCGTGCTGCGAGCATCACTTTGTGCCTATTGTGGGCAAGGCACACGTAGCGTACTTGCCTGGCAAGCACGTAGTTGGCCTCAGCAAGCTAAATCGGGTGGTGCAGTACTACGCCCGCCGCCCGCAGGTGCAGGAGCGCCTGACGCGCCAAGTGGCCGAGCACCTGCGCCAAAGCCTGGGCACCCCCGATGTAGCCGTGCTCATCGAGGCCGACCACCTCTGCGTAATGAGTCGCGGCGTAAACGACACCAGCAGCTCGACGCTGACCAGCGAGTACGGCGGCCGCTTTCTGGAAGACGCCCAGCTGCGGGCCGAGTTCCTGCGGCAGATTGGGAAGTAAGTAGCAACTAGATTTTTGCGTTCAAATACGATTGCCATTGCGAGGAGGAACGACGAAGCAACCTTTCCTTTACGTTCAGGTTAGCGAGCCTGCGTGAAGGAAAGGTTGCTTCGTCGTTCCTCCTCGCAATGACAATCGTATTTCTTTACTCCTACTCAACCTACTTATGCGAATTCTCATCACCGGCGGCACGGGCATGATAGGGCAACGGCTAGCCGCGCTGCTCATTGACGAGGGCCACGAGGTAGCGCTCCTCACCCGCGAGCCGGCGAAGAGCAGCCACTACCGCCTCTTTGGCTGGGACCCCGCAGCGGGCATCATCGACCCCGCCGCCCTGCCCTACGCCGACTGCGTGGTGAACCTGGCCGGCAGCAACGTGGCCGAAGGCAAATGGACGGCCTCGCGCAAGCACGAAATCCTGCGCAGCCGCCTCGATGGCCTCGAGCTGCTGCACCGCGAGCTGGCCAAGCCCGGCCACCACGTGCGCACGCTGCTATCGGCCTCGGCCATCGGCATCTACGGCGACCGGGGCGACGAGCTGCTGCACGAAAACTCGCCCTCCGCCGCGCCCGGCGACGACTTTCTGGCCGATGTGGTACTGCAATGGGAAGCCGCCGCCCGCGTCATTGAGCTGCCGGGTTTGCGGGTGGTGCTGCCGCGCATCGGCATCGTGCTCAGCCCCGAGGGCGGTGCGCTGGTGCCCATCGCCAAGACCATTCGCTACGGGGCGGGCGCGCCGCTGGGCTCGGGCCGGCAGTACATGAGTTGGGTGCACCTCGACGACTTGTGCCGCCTGCTAAGCCAGATGGTGCACGACGAGCTGTGGCACGGCGTGTACAATGCCGTGGCGCCCAACCCTACTACCAACCAGGAGTTTACCGAAACCCTGGCCCAGGTGATGCACAAGCCCCTGATGCTGCCCAAGGTACCCGCCTTTGGCCTAAAGCTGGCCATGGGCGAGATGAGCGAAATCGTGCTGGGCTCGCAGCGCGTGAGTGCCGACAAGGTGCTTAGCCAGGGCTTTCAGTTTGAGTTTCCGACGCTGCGCGGGGCCCTGGAATCGTTTTACGAGTAATAATTTTACGAGTAGCAAGAAGAACGCCTGTCCTTGCGAGGAGGCACGACGAAGCAACCTTTCCTTCACGTTAGTTGACGTAAGCAACCGTTGACGAACGGTGTAAGGAAAGGTTGCTTCGTCGTGCCTCCTCGCAAGGACAGGTCTCAAACACTCAATATCAATTCAGTAGCCGCTGCCAAATCGGCTACGCGGGGCGAAAATGCCACTTCTTCGCTGTGCCCGACCAGGATGCCGCGCACTCCTACCCTGGCCCCGGCCTCCATATCGCGGGCGCGGTCACCGACTATCCAGCTGCGGGCGGGGTCGATGCTAAAGCGGGCAATGGCCTTTTCGAGCATCCCAGAATCGGGCTTGCGGAAGATGGACTCGCTGACCGAGGGGTGGTTTTCGGAGAAGTACAGCGCATCGATAACGTGGCCGCATGCTTGTTGCAGAATGCTGTGGCACTCCTGCACTGCATCGCGGGTGTAGAGGCCTTTGGCGATGCCCGCCTGGTTGGTGACGACGATGAGGTGATACCCGGCGGCCTTGAGTCGGCGCAGGCTCTCGGGCACGCCGGGCGGAATTAAGAAGCGCTCGGGCGTCCAGACGTAATCGCCTAGCTCTTGGTTAAGTACCCCGTCGCGGTCCAGAAATACGGCTTGGTTCATGGGGCGAAGGTACCTTTGCGGCATGCGCATTGCCATTATCGGCGGCGGGCTCACGGGGCTCACGCTGGCTTATTACCTCCAAAAAGCGGGCGTGGCCTACGATTTGTTCGAGGCTAGCGAGCGGGCGGGCGGCAACCTGCTCTCGCCCCACGAGGCAGCTGGCTACCAGCTCGAAGCCGGGCCTAACTCGTTGCTGCTAAGCCCCGAGCTGGAGGAACTCCTAACCGAGCTAGGCTTGCAGGAAGCAATACAGGAAGCCGCGCCCGTGAGTGAGCACCGCTACGTGCTGCGCCACGGCACGTACCGAGCGCTGCCCGCCTCGCCGCCCAAGCTGCTGGCCAGTTCGTTCTTCAGCCTGAAAACTAAGCTGCACCTGCTCGGCGAGCTAGTGCGCCGCCCCGCCCCACCCGTGCCCGGCGAAACCATTGCCGCGTTTTTCAAGCGTCACTTCGGGCCTGAGGTAGTCGATTACGCCGTCAATCCTTTCGTGGCGGGCATCTACGCCGGCGACCCGCGCGAGCTGCTGCTGTCGCTCACCTTCCCAAATCTGGCGGCGCTAGAGCAGCAGTACGGCTCGGTGCTGCGGGGCTTTGCGGCTTCACAAAAAGGCAAAAGCGGCGGGCGACGGCGCACCATCACGCTGCGCGGCGGCGTGCAAACGCTGACCGAGGCGCTGGCAGCCCGCCTCACTCACTACCATACCGGCCAAGCCGTAGTTTCGATTGGCAATGAACAAGTAGCAATGAGCAGAGAGCAGACTTATGCTGATAACCAGTCTGCAACTCCTGCTTATCGCCTGGCATTCAGCACTCACCACTCATTACTCACTTATACTCACCTGGCGCTAGCCGTGCCAGCCTACGCCGCGGCCGAGCTAATGCGCCCGCTGCACCCAGCCGCCGCCGCGGCGCTGGCCGCCGTGCGCTACCCACCTATGGCGCTGGTATACTCGGCCTACGACCGGGCGGCCGTGACGCACCCGCTGGTGGGCTTCGGCGCGCTCAACCCCAAGGTGGAGGGCACCTATTCGGCGGGCTCCATCTGGACCAGCTCGCTTTTTCCTGACCGGGTGCCGGCCGGGCAGGTGCTGTTTACCAGCTTTGTGGGCGGCGCGCAGTTTGCGCAGCAGGCGCAGGAGCCCGAGGCTGCGCAGCTAGCAGCAGTGCACGAGGAGCTAGGCCGGCTCTACGGCATCAGCGGCGCGCCGCGCTGGCAGGGGCGCTACTACTGGCCGCGCAGCATTCCGCAGTTCGACCAGCACCTGGCGGCGGCGCGGGCGGCGGTGGCCCCGCTGGCAAGCCAGGGCATCGTGGCCGTGGCCAACTGGCAGGCCGGCGTGAGCGTGCCCGACTGCGTGAAACACGCCCGCCGCGTGAGCGGCGAACTGGCGCAGTGAACCGCGGCCCCGCGGCCCCGGCGCAACGCTGGCGAATAGTATGGGTCTATAGCCTACCCCAAGCGCAATTTCACTATTTCATCATCTCACCACAAACCTGCCCGTATCTTTGCCCACGATGAGTACAATGGCCGCCGGACTGGTCTTAATTCCGACGTACAACGAGCGGGAAAACGTGGAGCTGATAATTCGGGCGGTGCTGGCCCTGCCCAAGAATTTTCACATTCTGATTATCGACGATGGCTCGCCCGATGGCACCGGTGCCATCGTGCGCGGGCTGCTTGACGAGTACGCAGGTCGCCTCTTTTTGGAAGAGCGGGCGGGCAAGCAAGGCTTGGGCACAGCTTATATTTTTGGCTTCCGCTGGGCGCTGGCGCGGGCCTATGAGTTTGTATTTGAGATGGATGCCGACTTCTCGCACAACCCGCAGGACCTGCTGCGCCTGTACGACGCCTGCGCCGTGCAGGGCTACGACCTGGCTATCGGCTCGCGCTACAGCGACGGCGTGAACGTGGTGAACTGGCCTATGAACCGGGTGCTCATGTCCTACTTCGCCTCGAAGTACGTGCGCCTCATCACGGGCATGCCCATTCACGATGCCACGGCGGGCTTCAAGTGCTACTCGGCCCGCGTGCTGCGCGCTATCGACTTGAGTAAGATACACTTCGTGGGCTACGCCTTCCAGATTGAGATGAAATGGCTGGCCTATAAGCTGGGTTTCCGGGTGAAGGAAGTGCCCATTATTTTCACCGACCGCACGCGGGGGCATTCCAAAATGTCGTCGGGTATCTTTAAGGAAGCCTTGTTTGGCGTGGTGCAGATGAAGCTGAGCAGCTGGGTGCACCCGCCGCGGCGGCTGGTGGGATGAGTTAGGGTATGGAGGTGGGAGGGATAAGAAGAATAACCTCACTACCTCTTACCCTCCCACCCCCATACCCTACCTTACTCCCATACCCTCCTACCCACTCCTTGCGTACTACCGAGGCCAACGCTGCCGATGGAAAATACGCCCCTGTTCTGGATTTTATTTAACCTGCTTATTATCGGGCTTTTACTGCTCGATTTGCTGGTCTTTAACCGCCGGGCCCACGCCGTGAGCCTGCGCGAATCGTTGCTGCAAACGGCGGGCTGGGTATCGCTGGCGTTGTGCTTCAACTACTTTGTGTACCGCAATATGGGCCACGAGGCGGGCTTGCAATGGCTGACCGGCTACCTGGTAGAAGAGGCGCTGAGCGTGGACAATTTATTTGTTTTCCTGCTCATTTTCACCTACTTCAAGGTGCCTGCCGAGTATCAGCACCGCATTCTGTTCTGGGGTATTCTGGGGGCGTTGATACTGCGGGCACTATTTATATTGGCCGGCGCGGCGCTGCTGGCCAAGTTCCACTTTCTGTTTTACATCCTGGGGGCGTTCCTCGTTTACACGGGCATCCGCATGGTCCTTAGCGGGGGCAGCGAGCCGGATATCGACCCGCAAAACAACCCCGTGGTGCGGTTTCTGAGCCGGCACTTGCCCATTACCAAGCAGCTCGATGGCGGCAATTTTTTCACCCGGCGCGAGGGCGTGCGCTTTGCCACGCCGCTGCTGGTGGTACTGGTGATGGTGGAAACAACCGACGTGGTTTTTGCGGCCGATTCCATCCCCGCCATTCTCGCCATTTCCCGCGATACGTTTATCGTGTACACCTCCAACGTGTTTGCGCTGCTGGGGCTGCGGTCGCTGTATTTTGCCCTGGCCCGGCTTATGAAAGCCTTTCATTTCCTGAATTATGGGCTGGCACTCATTCTGGTTTTCATTGGCAGCAAGCTGCTGGCAGAAGACTTTCTGCGGGCGCATTTTAACCTAGAGATACCCGTGCCGGTTTCGCTCGGGGTAGTGGGTGGACTGCTGCTGGGCTCGGTCGGGGCCTCGCTGCTGTGGCCTAAAAAGGAAGAAGTGTAGCGCGGACTCACAGAGTCCGCGCTACTTCCTAACATTTATCGACCTGCCGGCTTTCCTATCTCGACGTTCCACTTCCTGCTTCCGCTTCCCTTGTCCACTCTGGCCGACCACGTAGCCCACGGCTTCGCGCAAACTCCCAAGACTCTATCTTCCAAGTACTTCTACGATGCGGTGGGCAGCCGGCTGTTTCAGCAGATAATGGCCCTGCCCGAGTACTACCCTACCCGCACCGAGCTGGCTATTTTTCAGACCCAGGGCGCGGCCATTGTGCAGGCGTTGCGGGCGGGCACGGCCGCCGGCCAGCCGCTGGCTGTGGTAGAGCTGGGAGCAGGTGATGGCCTGAAAACCAAAATACTACTACGCGAATTGTTGGCCCAGCCCGCGGCCGCGTTTACCTACGTGCCGGTCGATATTTCGCCTTCGGCGCTCGATGAGCTAGTGGCCTCGCTGCGCCAAGAGCTGCCTACGCTGCCCACCGAGCCGCTGGCGGCCGAGTACTCGGCCGCCCTCACCACGCTGGCCCAGCGGCCCGAAGCCAAGGCCGTGTTGTTTCTAGGCTCCAACATTGGCAACTTCGAGCCGGCCGACCGGTTGGCGTTTCTGCGCTCGCTGGCCGCGCCGCTCACGCCCGCCGACCGCCTGCTCGTGGGCTTCGACCTGCGCAAAGACCCGCGCCGCATCCGGGCGGCGTATGATGATGCGCAGGGCGTCACGGCCGAGTTCAACCTAAACCTGCTGCGCCGTTTCAATACCGAGCTCGAGGCTGATTTTCAGCTGGAAAACTGGCAGCATTTCCCCGACTACGACCCCAGCACCGGGGCCATGCGCTCGTGGCTGGTGAGTGGCCGCGCCCAAACGGTGCGCATTGGGGCGCTGGGCGGGCAGGCGTTTGAGTTTGCGGCCTGGGAGGCCATTCACACCGAAAATTCCTTCAAATTCACCCTGCCTCAGATTGAAGAACTGGCTACCACGGCGGGGCTGCGGGTGGTCGAGGTTTTCCAGGATGCGGCCGGCGACTTTGCCGACGTGGTGCTGGCAGTGGCGTAATTTTGTAGGCAAGCAACTCAACTATTTCGTCATGCTGAGCGCAGCGCAGCGGAGTCGAAGCATCTCTACCGCATTACTAACTCAAACGTTAGGAGTCA
>JBPBQK010000062.1:0-58892 GCA_050954845.1 Janthinobacterium lividum | reverse complement strand
ACCATCGTGGGCCACATTCAGCGCGGCGGCTCGCCCACGGCCTCCGACCGCCTGCTGGCCTCGCAGCTCGGCATCGCGGCCGTCGAAGGCCTCATGAACGGCATGAAAAACGTGATGGCCGGCATCGTGGACCGCAAGCTCATGTACACCCCGTTTGACGATACCATTCACAAGCGCAAGGTTATCAACCAGAGCTTTATGCGAATGGTGGAGATTTTGTCGGTGTAGGCCGTTTGTCCTTGCGAGCGTAACGAAGTGAAGCGCGGCAATCTTTCCTTTATGTTAGGGTTACTAACTCTAGCGTAAAGGAAAGATTGCCGCGCTTCACTTCGTTACGCTCGCAAGGACAAACGTCTTATAAATCAAGCCACTGATAGCCCGCGTCCCGGCGCAGCCAGGTAAGCTGGCGCTTGGCGTAGTGGCGGGTGTTGCGCTGTAATAGACGCACGGCCTCGGCGTAGTCATAGTCGCCGTCGAGGTAGCCGAAAATTTCCTGATAGCCCACGGTTTGCAGCGCCTGGTGGTGGCGGTAGGCCACGAGGCCTTCGACCTCGGCTAGCAGGCCGGCGGCCAGCATCATGTCCACGCGCTGGTTGATGCGCTGGTACAGTGCTTCGCGGGGGCGGCTCAAGGCCACCTTCACTACCCGAAACGGGCGGGCGGCGGCCGTAGCTGCGGTAGCCTCAGCGCCGGTGTGATAACTGGAAAATGGCTGCCCCGTGCCCCTCGTTATTTCGAGGGCGCGCAGCACGCGCTGGTGGTTTTGCCGGTCGATGCGCTGGTGGGCCACGGGGTCGGTGGCGGCCAACTCGGCGACCAGCGCGGGCAAGCCCAGCGTTTGCAGCTCTTGCTGAAGGCCCTGGCGCACGGCGGGGTCCACGGCGGGCAGCTCGTCGAGGCCGTCGGTCACGGCTTGCAGGTAGAGGCCCGAGCCGCCGGTGAGAATAACGACGGGCAGGCGCTGAAACAGCCCGTCGAGCACGCCCAGCGCATCGGCGGCGAAACGGCCGGCGCTGTACTCCTGCGTAATGCTGTGCGAATCAATGAAATGGTGCGGCACGCCCTGCATTTCTTCGGGCGTGGGCTTGGCCGTGCCAATGCTCAGCTCGCGGAAAAACTGGCGTGAGTCGGCGGAGAGAATTTCAGTATTGAGTTGCTGGGCCAAAGCCACGCTCAGGGCCGTTTTGCCCACGGCGGTGGGGCCGGCCAGGGCTAGTAGCACGGGGCGCGGGTCGGCGGTGGTGGGCGCTAGCTGGACAAGTATTTCGGGGGGAAGCATTATAATTGTTAATTGTTAATTGTTAATTGTTAATTGTTAATTGTTAATTGTTAATTGTTAATTGTTAATTGTTTATAGAGGTTAATTAACACCTTTTCCTCCTCCTGCCAGCTCCATTCTTGGCGGGCCTGCTGGCAGTTTTCGGTTAGGCGCTGGTAGTACTCGCCGGGCTGGCCACTGGGCAGCAGGCGCGCTAGCGCGGCGGCCAGCGTGGCGGGTGCCAGGTCGGGCACCAGGGCGGCTACTTCGTGCTGCTCATTGAGGGCGCGGTACTCGGGAAAGTCGATGCACAGCTGCGGGATGCCCGCCTGCACGTAGTCGAAGAATTTATTGGCCAGGGAGTAATAGTAGCTCAAGCCCGTGTTTTCGAGCAGCATGATGCCCACCGTAGCCTGCGCCGTGAGTTGGCGCAGGTCGGCGGGCAGCACGTAGCCTTTAAACTCAACCTGCCCCGACGCCAGCAGCCCCAGGCGCTCGGCCTGCGCCCGCAGCTCGGCCGAGCAGTCGCCCTCGCCGCAAATGACGAGCCGGGCCGGCACCAGCGGCATAGCATCTAGCAGCTGGGCCAGGCCCCGGCCCACGTTCAGCGCGCCCTGGTAGAGCAGGGTTGGAGGCTGGTTTTTGGGGCTTGGTGCTTGGTTTTTAGCTGCTGGCGGCGGCTCATTGCGCATTGTTAATTGCGCATTGCCCACCGGCACATTGCGCACCACGGCAAACGCACAGCCGGGGTGTCGCTGCGCAAACAGCCGCGCCAGCGCCGGCCCCACCGTGTAGCGCAGCTGGGCGCGGGGCACCACCACGTTTTCGACCCACTGCCAGAGGCGCTGCACGGCGGGCCGGGTCACTACTTCGGGCACTTCCGTAAATAATTCGTGGGCATCGTACACGAAAGGCTGGCCGCCCAGCCGGGCCCGCGCCCAGGTGGGCAGGGCGGCATCGAGGTCGGCGCAAGCCCACACCGCGGCCCGCTGGCGCAGCAAATACCAGAATAAGCGCAGGTTGTATTCGATATAAAACAGCTTGCCGCGCTGGCACCAGCCCCGCAGCCGGTGCTGCGCGTAAAGCTCGGGCTGCAGGGGTAGCGAAGTTTTTCGCTGCCAACCTACTAACTTCACGTCATACCCGGCCTGGGCCAGGCTGCCGCAGATGCGTTGCATGCGCTGGTCGTAGCTCAGGTCGGTGGTGACGGCAAAAAGCAGGCGCGGTGCCGCGGTAGTTGTAGTAGCCAAAAAAGAGAATCGCGGAATTAAATTGCGAGAATAAAGTTTCTATCCCAAATTTAGGCCTTTTAAGCTGCTGCGTACTGTTTGCCCAGTTGCTTGTGATGTCTAACGGCTTTTATGCAAGGTCTTCCGGTCCTGTTTTCCCCTACCCTACCCCCGGCCGCGGCGCTGCTCGACCAGTTGCAGCTAGCGTATATCCTCATCGACCGGCAAGGGCTGATAGCGGAAGCCAACGAAACCTTGCTCGCCCTCACGGGCTACACCAGCGCCGAGGTGCTGGGGCAGTCGTACCACGAGCTGTTTTCGCCGATTAGCCAGCGCGAGCAGCGCCAGCAGGAGCTGCTGCAGATAATGCGCGAGCAACTAATCCCTAGCCCTTACTACGACCACGCCCTGCTGGCGCGCGATGGGCAAATAGTAAACCTGCACTGGCAGCAACAGCTACTGCGCGACGCCGAGGGCCAGCTAACCGGCCTGTGGGCGGCGGGCCACCAGCTGGGCACCGTGCAGGAGCTACCAACCAGCGCGGCCGAAGAACCTGTGTACTTGCAAGAATTCTTCAACGACTCGCACGACCTTATCCTGCACCTGAAGGCCGATAACACCTTCTTGTTCATCAACAAAGCCGGCGAGGAAACCCTGGGCTACCAAGCCAGTGAGCTGGCCAGCCGCTCGCTGGCCGACATCGTGCACCCCTACTACCGGGCCAAGCTGCTGCACCAGTTGCGCCGCCTCTACGAAGGGCAAGCCCTAAACAAGCTCGAAACCGTGCTCATGACGCGCACCGGCCGGCCGGTGCACCTCATTGGCTCGGTGAGCTGCGTGCGGGTGGCGGGCCAGCCGCTGAGCGCCCGCGTGGTGTTGCACGACATTACCGACCGCATCAAGGCCGAGCGCCTGCAGAAGGTTTATTACAGCATTGCCAACTTGGCCATCTCGGCCCGTGACCTGCCGGCCCTGTACGGCGCTATTCACCGTGAGCTAAGCAAGATACTGGAAACCAACAACCTGTATATTGCCCTCTGCGACGACCAGCGTACCCACCTGCGCTTCGTGTACCACATCGACCAGTACCCGCAGCTCAACCCCGGGTCGAGCCGGCCGTTTTCGTCGGGCGTGTCGGAGTACGTGATTCAGCAGGGGCGGCCGCGCTATTTCAGCCGCGCCGACTTGCTCGAATTGCTCAATGAAGGCACCATTACGGCCTTTGGGCGGCTGCCCGAGGTGATGCTGGTGGCCCCGCTCAGCGTGGGCGACCGCACCATTGGGGTGCTGGCCGTGCAGGACTACGACCGCGCCGATACCTACGCGCCGAGCGACCTCGACATTCTGCACTTTATTTCGAGCCAGGTGGCCCTGGCCATCGACCGCAAAAGCCAGGAAGAGCACCTGGCCCGGCAGAATGCCCGCCTCAACGCCATTTTTGAGAGCGGCACCCACATGCTCTGGAGCGTGACGCGCCAGGGCAATCTGGTGTCGTTTAACCGCAACTACGCCGAAAACTATTTCCGGCGCAATGGCGTGATGCCTACCCCAGGCGTTAATTTATTTGAAGTCGAACGCGCCACCACGGAGCTTGAAACGCACGATACCATTGCGGCGCACTACCGGCTGGCGCTGCAAGGCCAGCCGCAGCAATTTGAGATAAATACCCCCGATGCCACAGGCCAGCCCCTGTGGGTGAGCGTGAGCCTCAACCCCATTTACCTGCCCGACGGCTCGTTTGAGGAAGTTTCGGCCCGCGCCCAGGACATCACCGAAAGCAAAAACTCGCAGCTGGCGCTGGCGGCGCAGGAAGAAAAATTCCGCTCCATCTTCGAGTCGTTCCAGGACATTTATTACCGCACCGACGACGAGGGCTACTTCACTATTCTTAGCCCTTCGGTGCGCGACATCCTGGGCTACGAGCCGGGCGATGTGCTGGGCCGGATGATAAACGAGTTTTATTTCTCCCCGGAGCAAGACACAACCCTTACGACCGCCCTGCGGCGCGGCGGCGAGCTGCGCAACTACGAAATCCAGCTGCGCCACCGCGACGGCCATTCGGTGAGCATGCTCATCAACTCGCGCCTCACGCCGAGCGGTACCGAGGGCATTGCCCGCGACGTAACCGAAATCCGCCAGATACAGGACGACCTGCGCCACGCCAAGGAAGAAGCCGAAGCCGCGCTGGCTGCCAAAACGCAGTTCCTGGCCAACATGAGCCACGAGCTGCGCACGCCCATGAACGGCATCATCGGCATGATTGACCTGCTGCACCAAACCGGCCTCGGGGCCGAGCAGGCCGACTACGTGGACACGCTGCGCAAAAGCTCCGACGCGCTGCTGACCATTCTGAACGACATTCTGGATTTGTCGAAAATCCAGGCCGGCAAGCTGCGCCTGCAAGAAGCGCCGCTGGTGCTGCGCGGGCTGCTCGAGCGGCTGCACTCGCTGTTTGCCTACCGCGCCAGCCAAAAAAACCTGCGCTTCACCTACCACATTACCTCGCACACGCCGCCCAATATCATCACCGATGAGATGCGCCTGCTCCAGATTCTGTCGAACCTGGTGGCTAATGCCATCAAGTTCACGGCCTCGGGCACGGTGAGCGTGGTGGTGTCGTCGGTGGCGACGGATGGTGACTACCACACCCTGCGCTACGCGGTGCAGGACTCGGGCATCGGCATCTCGCCCGACGATGCGGTGCGCCTGTTTACCAGCTTCACGCAGCTCGATACCACGCCCAGCAAAGCCTTTGGCGGCACCGGGCTGGGGCTGGCCATCAGCAAAGAGCTGGCCGAACTGCTGGGCGGCGAAATCGGGGTGTTTTCGGGCGTGGGCGAGGGCAGCGTGTTCTGGTTCACCATCCGCTGCCGGGTGGCCGCGGCTACTCTGGTGCTGCCCAGCGAAAGCGACGATGCCAAGATTACGCCGCCGCCCATGCTCATGCTGCCCAGCTCGGGGCCAGCCCCGCGCATTTTGCTGGTCGATGACAACGCCATCAACCAGAAAGTGGCGGCCCGCCTGCTCGATAAGCTGGGCTGCGAGGTCGAAATAGCCAGCGACGGCTACGAGGCCATTGCTCGCGCCACCGCCCTGGATGCGGCCTACCAGCTCATCCTGATGGACATTCAGATGCCGGGCCTCGATGGCATTGCCGCCACCAGCGAAATAAAGGCGCGCCTGGGCGACACCTGCCCACCCATCATCGCCATGACGGCCTACTCGATGCCCGACGATGCCACCCGCTTTGTGCAGGCCGGCCTCGACGACTACCTGGCCAAGCCCGTGAAGCATCAGCAGCTCTCCGACATGCTGGCCCGCTGGCTGCCGGTGCCCCCGCCCACGCCCCCGCCCTCCAATATCATCACGGCCACGCCCGCGCCCATTACCCTCGACACCGAGGTGCTGACGCAGCTGCGCCAGCTGGGCGGGGCCGAGTTCACGGCCGATTTGTACGTTGACTTTGAGCAGGAAGCCGCCGGCCTGCTCGCCTCGGCTGCCGCCTGCGTGAGCTCGGGCCACTGGGAAGGCCTGCACCCGCTGATGCACCAGCTCAAGGGCACGGCGGCCACGCTGGGGCTGGTGGCCCTGTCGGGCCAGGCCCTGCGCATGGAGCAGCTGATGAAAAGCTCAACCATAGCGGCGCTGCCCATCGAATTTAAACTTTTGCAACATTACTTTGCTCAGTTCAAAGCCGTGTACCCAGGGGTAGTAGCGGCTCCGGAGCCGCAGTCGGCTCCGGTCTAACCTAGGCTGTATCCTCTCCCAACCTGTTCGTTTCTTCGTTTTTACACTCGCCACCCGCCCTACCTTATGCCCACTGACACTACCCCGAAGACTATTCTCATTGCCGAGGACAGCTCCGTAATCGGGAACCTGACTCGTAAGATTCTGGAGCAGCAGAAGTACAAAGTTTTGCTGGCCAAAAATGGGGGCGACGTACTACCACAGCTCGAAAAAAACACCGTCGATGTGGTCCTGATGGACATTAACATTCCGGTGAAAGATGGCATGCAGTGCACCCGCGACATTCGGGCCCACGCCGATGCGCGCATCAATTCGCTGCCCGTAATCGCCATCAGCGGCAACGCCAACGACTACACGATGGCCGATTTCCAGGCTGCCGGCGTCACGGCCTACCTGCCCAAGCCGCTCAACTTCGACGAGCTGGTGCGCATGGTGCGGCAGTACATTGGTTAATTATGAATTATAAATTATGAATTATGAGTTGCTTTTCAGTCGCTAGCCTGCCTAGGTGCTTGGCCTGCAGCTGACACGCAACCTCCCCTAATTCATAACTCATAATTCCTAATTCATAATTAAAAAATGACCATCACGTTTCTCGGTACCGGCACCTCGCAGGGCGTGCCGATGATAGGCTGCGACTGCCCGGTGTGCCGCTCGCTCGACCCGCGCGACCAGCGCCTGCGCGTGTCGGTGCACCTGGCCGTGGAGGGCCGCAGCCTGGTGGTGGACACGGGCCCCGATTTTCGGCAGCAGATGCTGCGAGCGCGCATTTCGCGGCTCGATGCGGTGCTATTCACGCACGAGCATAAGGACCATGTGGCGGGCCTCGATGATATTCGGGCCTTCAACTTTCGGCAGCGGCAGGACATGCCGGTGTTTGCCGAGCCGCGGGTTATTGGGCAGTTGCAGCAGGAGTTTGCCTACATCTTTGCCGAGCAGAAGTATCCTGGCGTGCCGCAGGTGAGCTTGCACCCTATCGAGTCGGATGCTGAGCCGTTTGACGTGCTGGGCCTGAGTGTGCAGCCGCTGCGGGCACTACACTACCGGCTACCGGTGCTGGGTTTCCGGGTGGGTGGCTTCGCGTATTTGACCGATGCTAACTTCATCGGCCCCGAAACGATGGGGTTGCTGCGAGGGGCCGATACTATCGTGCTGAATGCCTTGCGCCGCGAGCCGCACATTTCGCATTTTTCCTTGGGGCAGGCCGTGGAGCTGCTCGAAGAGCTGCGCCCCCGCCGCGCCTACCTCACCCATATCAGCCACCAGCTAGGGCGCCACCGCGAGGTCGAGGCCGAACTGCCACCGTGGATAAGGCTGGCGTATGATGGGCTAAAAATTGAGGTCTAGCGACGGCTATTTTTGCGGCGTGGCTGCTTTATTCTACCTCCGGCGGCGCTACAGCACCCTGCTGCCGCCAACGGCGCTGGTGCGCCGACTTCAGCACACCGTGTCGCCCCCACCGGCCTTCTTTTGGCGGTTGGTCGGAGGCTTTCGGCCCACTTGCTGGGGCAACGTGCAGCCCGCTACCAATTCGTTTAGGGCACGATTGCCGAGCGGCCGCTCAGATGGCCCGCTGGTGCAGGGAAGCTGGCAGCCAGCCCCCGAAGGCCCAACGCACCCGCTTGCCGGTACTAGTGTGCAGCTCATTATTCGCCTACCGATAACTGCCCTACTAGGCGGCAGCTTTTTATTATTTCTGTTTTTAGGGGCTTGCGTATTGGTAGGCCAAGCAGCTAATTCTCCTTTGGATATTGCCGCTCCGGCTGGCATCACCGGCTTATTCGGGCTGCTTTTTACCGCTAATTCCTGGTGGAGTATTCGCCGGGCTGAGCGTTATTTTAAAGAAGCACTCGCGCTAAACGAAGACGCTGGGTAAGCTCGCATCCTCCATTCTATATGCATACCAACTACTATTTCCTGCGCCAACTGGCCCCGGCCCTCACCGAGCGGCTGCGGGGCTATCGCGTGGCCAGCTGCTTTTCGCAGGAGAAAGATGAGCTGGTAATTGGCTTGTTGAGCGACACGGGCGCCGAGTTTTGGCTGAAAGCGCAGCTGGGCGCGGCTTTTCCGGCGCTGGCTTTGCCCGAAACCTTCCAGCGCGCCCGCCAAAACTCAGTGGACTTGCTGCCCGAGCTGCTAGGCCGCACCGTGGCCAGCGTGGTGGCCTGGCCCCAGGACAGGGTGCTGCAATTCAATTTTGAGGAAACAGGTGCTACGTTGGTTTTCAAGCTTTACGGGCCGCGCCCGAATGCTATTTTCCGGCCGGCCGCTGATGCGCCGGCACAGCTGTTTCACCAGCGCTACGCCGCCGATGCCGAGCTGACGCCCGCCCCTGAAATCGCCTCTTCTCCCCTGCTGAGTAGTGCCTCGGGCAAGCTGCCGCCTGCGCTCACCGACCTGCCGGGCCGCTTCCTGCGCGAGCAGCGCGGCTACGACCCCGCCCCACCCGAAACCAAGCAGCGCCTAGCCCAAGAGCTGCTAGCCGAGCTGGAAAACCCCACCCAGTATTACCTCATACAGCTTGATGGGCGCACGCGCCTCAGCCTCGTGCTACTGGGCGATATTTTGCAGACGCTGCCCGGCAGCGACCCCATTGGGGCGCTGCGGCGCTTTGTGCCGCTGGCACTATCGCGCCGGGCCCTCGAAACCGAGCGCCGCCAGCTGCACCAGCTGCTAACGCGCCGTGCCGACGAGGCGGGCACCAGTGCCCACATGGCCAGCCAGCGCCTGCACGCGCTGGCGCACGAGGCCGGCTACCGCCACCGCGCCGACCTTATCATGGCGCACCTGCACGACATCAGGCCGGGCGCTACGCAGCTGGAGGTAGTTGATTTTTATACCAATGAGCCGGTGGTGCTCAAGCTGAAGCCGCTAGAAAAACCGCAGCGCACCGCCGAAAACCTTTATCGCAAAGCCAAAAACCAGCAGATTGAAGAGCGCCAGCTTACCGAGCGCATTGCGCGGCGCGAAACCGAGGCGCTGCAAGCGCTGGAGCTGCTGGAAGAGCTGGACAACCAGCCCACGCTACACGAATTGCGCAACCTGCGCACCTGGCGCAAGCAGCACGGCCTCGACCCGAGCGCCGCGCCCGCCAAGGCGGGCACCGAGCTGCCGTTTAAAGTGTTTGAAGACAGAGGCTTTACCATCCTGGTGGGGCGCAATGCGGCCAATAACGACCTGCTAACCCAGAAATACGCCCATAAGGACGACCTCTGGCTGCACGCCAAAGACGTGACGGGCTCACACGTCGTCATTCGGCACCGGGCGGGGCAGCCGGTGCCCGAGCCCGTGATTGAGCACGCGGCGCAGCTGGCCGGCTGGTATTCGCGCCGCCAGCACGACTCGCTGTGCCCGGTCACGGTGACGCCCAAGAAGTTTGTGCGCAAGCCCAAAGGGGCTCTGCCGGGCCAGGTAGTAGTAGAGCGCGAGCGCGTGGTGCTGGTGACGCCCGGCAATCCGTTTGAGAGTATCGCGTAGGCATGTGCGGTAAGCTTTAGCTTGCCGGGTGCCAGCATCTCTTTCTATCTCCAGTATCTTTTTCTATCTACGGCAAGCTAAAGCTTACCACACAAAAAAAGCCCGCTTTGCAGCGGGCTTTTTTGTTTGCGTGCGCGCGGGGAGATTCGAACTCCCACACCCGAAGGCACCACCCCCTCAAGATGGCGTGTCTACCAGTTTCACCACGTGCGCAAAAGGCAATCGGCAACTTGTATTCGGCCCATTAGACCGGCGTAGCTGAGGCGGCTAAGCGGGTGCAAATGTACGGCCTCCTAAGGTTGCTGCGCAACTTTTGGGTGGAATTTATCAAAAAAACTACTGGTCACTTCTGTTAGCTTCAAGGGGGCTTCACGTACTGTGCCGTTTATTTGGCAAGGTCTTAGCCAGTTAGCTTTCTCATCATTTTTCCTTCCCGCGCATGGCTTTCGCCAAAAAATCGTTCTTCGGCCGCTTTGCCGAGAAAACCACGCAGTACTCTGGCTCTACGCCGGTTTTTGTGGGAGCAGTGGGCTTGGTAGTAGTGTGGGCGCTGCTGGGGCCGATTTTCAATTACTCCGAAACCTGGCAGCTGGTCATTAACACGGGCACGACTATTATCACCTTTTTGATGGTGTTTCTTATTCAGCGGGCCCAAAACAAGGATTCGCTGGTGTTGCACCTCAAGCTCAATGAGCTGATAGCCGCCACCAAAGGGGCCAGCAATCGCCTCATCAACGCCCAGGATTTTTCGGAAGAAGAAATCAAGCTCATCCACCAGTTTTACTGCCTACTAGCCGAAAAGGCCCGCCTCGACAACGACCTCGGCGAAACCCACTCGGTGGAAGAAGCCGAGGACAACCACCACGAGAAGCTGGCCGCCCACCGCGACTAAGGGGCGGCTACGGAAGTACTGGTCAACAAAAAAGCCTCGTCAGAACTGACGAGGCTTTTTTGATTTCGACTCTATTACTCTTAGCGGCGGCGCTTTTTGTGGCTGCTCGTTTTGGCTTTGCTTACCGTTTTCTTGGCAGCGCGGTGACTTTTAGAAGCGGTGGCTTTCTTGGTTTTTGTCTTGGTCTTGTGGGCGGCCGCTTTTTTGGTGCTGCGGTGCGCGGTGGTTTTCTCGGCTTTGGCGTGGCGCTTGGCCTTGGTGGTGTGTTTGGTAGCGCTGGCTTTGCTGTGGTGGCGCACGCTATAGGTGCGGCTGTGGTGGCGCAGGGCCGTGTGGTGCTCGGGGGCAGCTACTTCCTCGGGGTGGGCTTCGGCGGCCTCGGTGTAGTGGGCGGTGGCGTCGAGCTCGGGCGAGGCGGTGGCATCCTGGTCGATAGAGGCGGTTTCTTTTGCTACCTCGGCCATCTTTTTATGGCGAATGGGCATCAGAAAGTCGCGCTCGGCCCGCTCGCGGGTACTCAGTTTTTCTTCGCCGGGCAACTTGGTTACGGCTGGGGCTTTATCGGTTTGGGCCATGGCGGCCGAAGCGCTCAGCAGCAGGGCACAAATAGCAATTAACTTCCGCATCAATAACTTAATGAGTTGATTAGAAAAACAAAAATAAGCCGTTGACCCTGACCAAACAAGGCTTTTGGACCTCTAGCAATGGTGTTTTTTCAAGGAATACCTCCGTTGCGGAGAGCCAACTACCCGTGTATCAGTAGCCCTAGCTTCCGGCACCGCAAGCGCTGCTTGAAGCCAAGGTTTATTTTGCTATTGCCCGGCAATTTGCAGGCGCTGCCCCGCCGAGTTGGCCCCAAACTCGGGTGCATAGAGGCATTGCACCTGGCTGAGGCCGCCCGAGAAATTGCCCGCCTGGCTGGCCCGCAGCCGGTACTCAAACACATGCGTACCGCGGGGCACCTCACTGAGGAAGAAATTGGTAGCCGCGTCGCGGGGCGACTCGTAGTAACCCAGGCCATTCTGGTAGCGGTAGCCACTGAGCTGGTTTATGGGCTCTAAGCCAGCGGCGCGCTGGTCTTTGAGGTGCACGTATTCGAGAGCGCGGTCGGTGCGGAGCACGAGGCGCACCACTAGCGCGTCGCCCACGCGGAGCGGCGTGGCAGTGGTTAGTTTTTCCAGCGTGGAGCCGCTGGCCGTGCGTACCTCACGGTAGAGCTGGCGCTCGAGGCTGAGGGGCGTGGCGGCGGGCGTAACCTTGTCGATATCCTCAAAATACTGCCAGTAGAGCGCGCCCCAGGCCACGCCCGCGTCGGGCTTGGTGATGGTGACTTTGCCTTGAGCGGGCTTGATTTCGGCGGCGGGCCAGGTGGTTTTGAAGTAGCCAGTGCCGGCCTGGGTGGCGGCGGGCTGAGCTTTTTCGCCGCCTACCGTGATTTGCAGAGGCTGGGGCGTAGCGGTCCAGTCGGAGCCGCGCAGCAGCAGGGCGTAGCAGGCATCGGCAGTGGCGCGGGTGCTTTCCCAGTTGTGGGTTTGCTTTTGCTTGAGCAGCCAGAGCTTCATCTCGTCCACCGATTTCTGGTCGTTTTTAACTTCATCGAAGGCTTCGACGAGGGTGGCCTGGGTTTCGGTAGGGGCCTCGCGCCAGTAGTAGCCGCCTTGCACGTTTTTCCAGTACATGCCCAGCTCGGGGCTGTGCAGGGCGTTTTCGGTGAGCGCGCGTAGGATGTCCTGGGCGGCGGGGGCAGCTTGGTTTTCGCGGAAAAGCGCTAGCGCCAGCTGCGCTTGCAGGTAGCGGGTGCGACCGGCCGCCCAGTACGTAGCGGCCTGGCCTTGGTAGTAGGCGTGGGCGGCTTTGGCAGCCGGGGCCACCGGCAGCATCGGCCAGAAGCTGCGAGCGTACAGAGCCTGGGTTTCGAGGTCGCCGAGGTGGTCGTCGGCCAGCTTCACGCCTTTTTGCTGGCGCAGCTGGGTGTAGTCGCGGGCGGTGGCGGCGTCGAGGTAGGCCACGGCGCGTTGCAGGATGGTGCGGGCGGCATCGTCCTGGCTGGCGTCGAAGGCGTTGAGCTTTTTGAGCTTGCCGAAGCCGGCCACGATGAGTTGGGTGATGTAGCGGTCGGCGGGCATTTTTTCGAACCACGGAAACGAGCCGTCGGGCAACTGCATTACTTGCAGCTTAGCGAGGGCGCGGGTGGTTTCGGCGGCCAGGCGCGGCTCGTCGAAGAGCGTACTGAGGCGGGCCAAGCGCTCGGTTTCGCTTTGGGCGTCGCGCACCCAGGGGGTTTCTTGCAGCAGGTTTTTGAGCTCCTGGTTTTGATTCAGCTTGCTGGCTAGCTGCTCACGCTGCTGGGCGGTGCCACTTTGGGCTTGGCGCGTCCACTCGGCCAGAATGGCTTTGAAGCGCGGGTTGGCCTTCAAAATCTGCGCGGCCAGCAAGTTGGCGTAGAGGCGGCTGAAGGTCTGCTCGGAACACTCGTAGGGGTACTCCATGAGGTAGGGCAAGCTCTGCACGGCGTACCAGGCGGGGTTGGCGGTCATTTCCAGCGTCAAGCTCTGGTTGCGGCGCGTGGGGCTACTGGTGCTGGTGAGCTTTTTCAATTCAAACTCGCGGGTGCCGGGGCCGACAATGGGCAGCGGCAGGCTCTCGGTGATGAGAATGCGGTTTGGAAGGACAGGCAGGGTGTTTTCCTCGCCGTCGGAGAAGGTGGGCTGCGGGCTTCTGGTTTTCGATTTGCGGGTTTTGGAAGCATCATCTCCCCCGGCTTGCGCTACCACGCGGTAGGTTACGGCCACAGGCGCGAAGTCGGCGGGCAGGCTGAGTTCCCAACCCAGCGCTTGGCTCTGGTGCGCAGCAGCAGCCACGTTTTGCTGGGCGCTGCCTTTCAGGAGTTGGCCGGTAATATCCTGGCCGGTGGCGGCGTCAAGCAGGAATAATTGCGCGGTGCCGCTGGTGGCGTGGTCGGTCAGGTTCGAGAATTTGGCGGGGAAGGTGAACGTGTCGCCCTGCCGCAGGAAGCGCGGCGCATTGGGCGTTATCTGAATTTCCTTCTGCGTCACGAGTTGCCGGGCCAGCTGGCCGGTGTGCAAGCTTTTGTCGTGGGCCAGGGCCAGCAGCTGCCAGCGCGTCACGGCCTCGGGCATCTGAAATTCGAGGACGATGTCGCCCTTGGCGTCGGTGTGCAGGGCGGGCTGCCAGAAGGCCGTTTCGCGGAAGTCGCTGCGGGTGGGCATGGTGGCGAGGTTGGGAGTGGCAGGCTTACCTGGTTCAGCTGTGTTCGAGACATCAGCAGCAATACTTTCTTTTTCACCCCCATATTCTAGTGCAAATGTTCCTTTAGGCTTAGATGCGGCAGCCCTTGACATTGCCATTGGGGCTGGGGCAGCAGCCACTGCATAACCCTGAATATAACCTGCTTGCGAACCATCACCATCAGCACTGAACCTCGCGTTTCTCAGTACCGCACCTCGCCTTCTTGTATAGTGCGGTGTTGACCACTCATTCAACTCAGGATACTCTATCGGCTCCGGCTCTGCACCATCATCCGTAATCCCAAGCGACTCCGAATTAACCTCCCCAAACTTCCCTTCCCAACCCAAGCGCGCCGGGTAGTAGTCGAAGCCAAACTGCGGGGTCTGGAAGCTGTGCGGCCGAAAAATATCCAGGCTTTGGTCGTAGAGCGTGGCTAGTAGCTCGGCCTCGGCGGGCTGGCCGTTGGCTTGGTGAATGGTGACGCGCCAGGTTTCCTTTTGGCCGGGTTGCAGCTTGTCGCGAAAGGTGGCGATGCTGAGGCGCAGCGGCTGGGGCTTCTCGGCCACCTGCACGGTGGCCTCGTGCAAGTACACGTGGTTGTCGCGCACCTGCGTGGTGTGGATGTAGAGCGGTCCCACCAGCGTAGTCGGGCCGGTTTCCACTTCCAGGCGGCGCTGCTCGCCGGCTTTCAGGGTCAGCCATTCCCGGCGCAGGGGCACGCCGCCGCGCTCTACTTCGAGCAAGATGCGGGCATCGGCCACGCTACTGCCCAGCAGCACGAGGGCGCGCCCGCCGGGGGCCACCGTGTCGGCGGGCACCGCAAACCAATCGGGGGTAGCAAACGGACTAGTGGCCGCCTGCGCATCGTAGAGCACAAAATCGAGGTGGGCGTGGGCGGCCGTGTCGGGCGCGGCGGCCTGGGCTTCGAGGCGGTAGCGGCCGGTGGGCACGCCTGCCAGCAGGGCCGCTACATCGAGCGCCGAGCTGGCGTGGGTGTCGAAGGGCAGCGTTTTGACCAGCTCTGCGGGGGCTTCGTTGGCCTCGTTTTCGGGGCCGGGGCCGGGCACGCCGGGCGGGTTGGGGCGGTAGCGGCGGGCTAGCAGGCGCAGCGTGCCGGTGGTGGGCAGCGGCTCGCCGGTGGCATTGGTGCCGAGCAGCGTGAGGGCGGGCAGGTGCTGCCGGTCCATCAGCTCGGGGCCGGTCAAGCTCAGGTTGAGCGGGTTGCGGCCGATAACCACGCTGCGGGTGCCGGTATGGGTTTCGCCAGCGGCGTCGGTCACGTCGGCAGTCACTTCAAACAAAAAGCCCGGCTCCCAGCCACGCCGGCCCGGCTGGGCGGGGGCCAGCGGCGGCGTGAAAGTGAGCGTAAAACGCCCTTCGGCATCCGTAGTGGTGGTGCCGTGGGCAATTTCCTGGCTGCCGCGCCCGCCCCCGATGCCGCGCCCCCGGAAGCCATAGTCAAACAAATACAGCTCGCGGCGCGTGATGCGGTAGCTCACGGTGGCCCCATCGGTGGCCTGCCCGGCGTAGGCGCGGGCGCGGCCCGCGACACTGAGCGGCTGGCCCAACTGCGGCCGGCCGGGCACCGAGTCGAGCGTAACCTGAAAGGTGGGTCGCTTATAGTCTTCCACCGCAAAGCTGAGGCTGCCGTAGTCGGTTTGCAGGGTCATTTCGCCATTGAGCAAGCCCGTGGGCAGTACCAATGAGCCGTTGAAAGAGCCATACTCTGAAGTGGTGAAAGCCAGCGTCTGCACCACCTGGCCGTTCACATCGCGTAGCCCCACGCTCACCGGCTGGCCGGTTACGATGCTCGCCTTATCATTCAGCGACTGCGTGAGAATACCCTTGAAATACAGCGTCTGGCCGGGGCGGTAAATAGCGCGGTCGGTGAAGAGGAAGATTTGCCGCGCCGGCGCAGGAATCCCCATGCGGTTGCGGGGCGTGTAGCCATTATTATCTACCGCGACTAGCAGCGTGTCGCGCCCGCGCCAGATTTTAGCTTTGCTAATATCCTCCGACAGCCCGGTAGCGCGCATAGGCGCGGCTAGTTCCGCTTCGCCGGTTGCCGCCGATTGCACGACTTGGCCGAGGCGCTTGACTTCCCCCTTTCCACTGACGTAATGGGTATAAATCCCCTGGGCCGAAACCCCGCTCAGCAGCGCCCCGCTTTGCCGATGCAGCAAAAGCAGCGTCGAGCCAGCCCCTTCCTCATGCTCTTGCCGCAGGGCGCTCAGCTCGCTGGCTCCTACCACACCAAACGCCGTAACCGAACCGGCTGCACCTGCATTAGTGCTATTGAGCGTGGCTTGGTTGCTGAGTAAAATCAAGTAGTAGCCGGTAGGCAGCGCTGCCCCGGCTACGGCAAATTTTTGCTCTTTATAATCGAGCGCGTGCGCGGGCACGGCCACCGGCCACGCGGCAGCCGGAGCTGCCTTTAGCGCACGCGCATAGCGTTTGGCCAGTGTGCGCTCGTCGTACTCGCCCGCGTTTTCCCACTCGCGCAGCGTGATGCGGTAGGCCCAGGCGTGCAGCTGGGTCACGTTGCGGGCCGTGAGGTCGAGCCGCCAGGGCTGGCCGGGCACTGCTATATCGGCGGCGACAAATGACACTTCGGGCCGCTCAATCTCGGCGCGTAGGTTCCGCGCCTGCGCTGCCCCCCGCGACTTGGGGAAGCGCGCTTCGGCCGCCCGTGCTAGTGCTACGGCAGCCACTGGGTCGGTTTCGCGCTTGGCCTGCGCCTGGTTGGCGATAAACTTGGTGCTGATGGGCAGCGCTTTGTACACCTCAGCCATGCGGGCCAAAGCCAGCTCGTACTGGTCGGCGAGGTCGGTATTTTGCGTGATGCCGTGCAGGTAGTCGATGCGCTGCAAGTCCACGTCGGCCAGGGCGGCCGGATTATTTGCCGCCAGCCGCGCCACCGTGAGGCGCTGCAACAGCCGCAGCACGTGCAGCTGGCCATTGAGCGAAT
Source organism: Janthinobacterium lividum (assembly GCA_050954845.1). Classification (GTDB taxonomy): domain Bacteria; phylum Bacteroidota; class Bacteroidia; order Cytophagales; family Hymenobacteraceae; genus Hymenobacter. The sequence goes on along the minus strand of JBPBQK010000062.1, from coordinate 42,072 downwards.
CGGCGGCCGGGGCAGCCAGCTTCAGCGCCGCAAACTGCTGGGCGCTGCCAAACAGCTTGGGGTCAGTGGGCTGAAACTGCTGCTCGGGCCGGGTGATGTATAACTCCTGGTTTTGCAGCCCCGCGATGGCGCGCTGGGCCAGCAGGTCGTAGAGGCTGGGGCGCAGGGCGCGGCCTTCGGCGTCGCCGCCGGTGGCGAGGTCGCCGAGAGCGGCCAGGGTGGTTTTTAGCTGGCGCGCTGGCTCATCCTCTACCGACTGGTAGTAGTGCCGCACGATGGCCGCGCCCAGCCGGCCGGCGTCCCAGGTGGCGAGGGTGGTGCCGCCGTCGGCTGCGCCGGGCGTGCTGTCGTCGGCAGTCGGCGCGGCCCCGTTGGTGCGTTGGTACAGCTGGTAGCGGTGCTGGTTGTAATACGCCGCATAGAGCCCCGCCAGCAGCGAGTGCAGAATGGGCCGCGCCGGAAACTGCGCCGTTTTTACATCGGCTTCGAGCAGCGCAATGGCTTTCTCGTCGGCGTCATTTTCCTTGGTTGAAAGCAGCCGAATTTTATACAGCAAAGCCCGCACGTAGGCCGGGGCGTTATTTTCCTTTTTGGCCTGCTGGTATACTTTCTCGACCAGCGGCGCGGCGGTGGCCGTCTGGTCTTTTTTCAGCAGGGCGTCTATCTTCTTCCATTGCGCCGCCAGCGGCGGCTGGGGGCCGGGCGCGGCCGAGTCGGCAAGGATAGTGGCCATAAGAAAGACGCAAAACAAAAGCAGGTAGCGCATGAGCAAGCAGTGGGTGATGCCCCAAAGATGCCAGAACCGCGCCAATTGCACAGGCAGCGCTCCCGTTACTACTGCTGCCCTGCGTAGCGCGTTACCCAATGGCGCAGCTCAGCCGGGCTAATATCCAGCTTCGCAATGTCTTCCCGAAAACGGGGGGTAAACTCATTGGGCCGATGGATTTCCAAGCTGCTTTCGCGGTGGTTGATGTCTAAATCAACTACTAGGCTACCCCACGGCTGCCAACCAAATTCCTTGGTCCAGATTTTATCGGGCGTTAGCCGCAGCAACACGTCGCTTTCTACCAAGCGCAGCCGGGCCACGTGAACCATCACCGCGCCAAACAAAGTAACGGCCGCCCCGAGAGGCAGCTTGTTGAACTCCCAACAAGCGGCTAGTCCTACGCCTGCTATTGCCAAGCCAAAGGCCACGCTTATCCAAGCCTTCCAGCGAACGTATTTTACTTCTCGCATTGGTGTAAACTAGCACGCTAGGAGCGCCCCCGCCGCACCGGGAAGAACAGCAGCTGCACTATCAGCAGCACCACGCCGGTGTAGGCCACGCTCACCCCCACCCTACCCAACGTGAGCAGCGGATGCTGCAAGGAGCCCAGCTCTAGGAAGAAAAACACGAAATGGTGCACCGTCACCAGCACAGCCAGGTACACCAAAAACCACTGCCAGCCCATCTGGTGCACGTTCACGGTGTCCTGGGCGTCGTAGCCATCGCGGGGGGTCAGCAGGCGCAGCACCCAGGGGCGCAGGTAGGCCACCAGCACGGCCGCCGCCGCGTGCAAGCCGCCCGTATCGTGCGCTATATCAACGCTAAAGCCCAGCACAAAGCCCAGCAGCAGCTGCAAGGCAATGGGCGTGTCGATGGGCAAAAACAACAGAAAACCCAGGTAAAAGAAATTCCAGCCCAGGCCAAACAGCACCACGCTGCTGTTATCAAACAGCAGCACATAAAGGCCCACGTACAGCGCAAAGCGCAGCAGCTGCCAACCGATAGTCACGACCAGACTCATGGCTTGGTTCCTCCTTTCGCGGCTTGCGCCTGAGCCGCTTTCACGCTGGCGGGCAGCTCGCCGGTGTGCTGCTCCAGCGAGTCGCGCTCGGCGCGGGGCGGCGTGGGCACCACGTACACGTAGGTGAGGCGGCTGAAATCGACCCCCAGGCGCAGCTTCACGGTGGAAAAATTCTTGTTCGGCTCGGTCTTGAACGACTCGACAATGCCGATGAACACGCCCGCCGGAAACACCGAGTTATAGCCCGACGTCACCACCGAATCGCCCACCACCAGCTTGTTTTGGCGCGGAATGTAGTCGAGCATGGCGTGCGAAAAATCGGTTCCTTCGGGCCAGTTTACGCTGCCAATGGTGCCGTCGCGCTTTATCTGGGCTGCCACTTGCAGCTTGGAGTGCAGCAGCGAGGCCACGCGGGCGTAGTGCGCGCTCACGGCCTGCACCTTGCCCACCACGCCGCCCGCACTGATGACGCCCCGGTCGGGCTGCACGCCATCGGCGCTGCCCACGTTCAGAGTCAGGTAGTTATCCACGTCGCGCAGCGAGTTGTTAATCACCCGCGCCGGCACCAGTGGCAGCGTGGCCTGCCGGGTGCTGCCGAGCAGCAAGGTGTCGGGGCGGCGAAGAGAGGTAAGAGTTAAGGGTTTAGAGTTAGGTGTTGGGGTAGCCGCACCCAGCACCGGCGGGGTGGCCGGGTGCAGGCGGCGGTACACCACGCGCCCCAGCGTGTCGCGGCCCACGGGCAGCGAGTCGGCCTCGCGGCGGCTAAGCTCGGGCGGGAAAAGCTGGCGGCGCAGCTGGGCGTTGTCGGCCAAGAGCTGCTGGTTGAGCTCGGCCAGCCGGAAGTAGTCGGCTACCTGAGTGCGGCGGGCCAGCAGCACGCCCATATAGGCATTGGCCGAGTTGAAAAACGCGGCCCGCTGGTAGGAGCTGTTGGTCAGGAAGAAGTAAAAGCTCACCACCTCCAGCAGCACAAAGAGCATCACTCCTTGGTAGCGCAGCAGAAAAGCAATGAGGTTACGCATTGAGTATTAATCACCCGTCATGCAGAGCGAAGCGAAGCATCTCGCGGGGCGCAGTAACTCTATCGTAATTGATTACTGCGCCCCGCGAGATGCTTCGCTTCGCTCTGCATGACGGACGTAATTGATTACGTCAGAAGAACGCCGCGGAAGGCCTGAATGTCCTTAATGGCCTTGCCGGTGCCACGCACCACGGCCCGCAGCGGGTCTTCGGCAATGTGAATGGGCAGCTTGGTTTTGGCGGCCAGGCGCTTGTCGAGGCCGCGCAGCAGGGCGCCGCCGCCGGTGAGGTGAATGCCGTTTTCGTAGATGTCGGCCGACAGCTCGGGCGGGCTGATTTCCAAAGCTTTCAGCACGGCTTCCTCGATTTTGGCCACCGATTTATCGAGGGCGATGGCGATTTCGGCCGACGTCACTTTTATCACCTTCGGAATGCCCGTCATCAGGTCGCGGCCGCGCACTTCGTAGTCGGGCGGGGTCACCTCAAGCTCGGTGAGGGCTGCACCCACCTCGATTTTGATGCGCTCGGCCGAGCGCTCGCCGATGAGCAGGTTGTGCTGGCGGCGCATGTAGTCGAGGATGTCCTGGTTGAAGACGTCGCCCGCCGTTTTTATCGACTGGTCGCACACAATACCCGACAACGCAATGACGGCCACCTCGGTAGTGCCCCCGCCGATGTCGATTATCATCGAGCCCACGGGCTGCTCCACGTCGATGCCGATGCCGATGGCAGCGGCCATCGGCTCCTGTATCATCCATACTTCTTTGGCCCCGGCGTGCTCGGCCGAGTCACGTACGGCGCGCTTTTCCACCTCCGTAATGCCGCTCGGAATGCAGATAACCATGCGGTGCGAAGGCTGAAACAAGCGCGTGCGCGTGTCGATGAGCTTAATCAAGCCCTTTATCATTTCCTCGGCAGCGTGGAAGTCGGCGATAACCCCGTCTTTCAGCGGTCGGATAGTCTTGATGTTATCGTGCGTTTTTTCGTGCATCTGCTGGGCTTTGCTGCCCACGGCGATGACTTTGTTGGTTGTGCGGTCTTTGGCAATGATGCTGGGCTCATCGACCACTACTTTATCATTGTGAATGATAAGCGTATTGGCCGTGCCCAGGTCCATCGCAATGTCGCTGGTCAAAAAATTAAAGAACCCCATTATAAGGAAGGCGTCGAAAAGCAGAAGAAATTAGTAGGCAAAGGTACGGCGGAATAAGCTGCCCTAACGTCCAACTTTTAGTGCTTAAAATGCCGCACGCCGGTCAGCACCATCGCCATGCCCAGCTGGTCGCAGGCCGCAATGCTGTCCTGGTCCTTGATGGAGCCGCCGGGCTGCACCACCGCCCGAATGCCGGCCGCGCCCGCAATCTCGACGCAGTCGGGGAAGGGGAAAAACGCATCTGAGGCCATCACCGCGCCCTTGAGGTCGAAGCCGAAGCTGGCGGCCTTCTCGATGGCCTGGCGCAGGGCATCGACCCGCGAGGTTTGGCCCACGCCCGAGGCCAGCAGCTGGCCAGCCCGCGCCAGCACGATGGTGTTGCTCTTGGTGTGCTTGCAGATTTTGCCGGCAAACTCCAGCGCCGCTGTTTCCTCGGCCGTGGGGGCCGATTTGGTGACGGTGCGGAAGTCGGCGGCCGTCTCCGTTTGCAAGTCGGCATCCTGCTCGATGATGCCGTTAAGCAGGGTTTTGATTTGCTTTTTGGGGAAATCGACCGGCTTCTGGCGCAGCAGAATACGGTTTTTCTTGGTTTGCAGAATGGCCATCGCCTCCTCGGTGAAACCGGGGGCGATAAGCACCTCAAAAAACAGCTTGTTCAGCTCCTGCGCGGTGGCTTCGTCGATGCCTTTATTGGTGATAATGACGCCGCCGAAGGCCGAAACCGGGTCGCAGGCCAGGGCATTGACGTAGGCCGTGTGCAGGCTATCGGCCTGGGCCACGCCGCAGGCGTTGGTGTGCTTGAGAATGGCCACGGCAGGCAGGCCCTGGGCAAACTCGCGCATGAGCTGCACGGCGGCATCCACGTCCACGAGGTTGTTGTAGCTCAGCTGCTTGCCGTGCAGCTGGTCAAACAGCGCATTCAGGTCGCCGTGGAAAGAACCGGCCTGGTGCGGGTTTTCGCCGTAGCGCAGGCTGGTAGTTGGCGAGTTGGGGAGTTGGGGAGTTGGGGAGTTTTCGGCTTCTAAAGCCGTGCCCTGGCTCACGTATTTGGCGATTTCGGTATCGTAGTGACTGGTAGCCTGAAAAGCGGCGGCAGCGTACTGCTTGCGGTCGGCCAGCGTGGGCGCACCGTTGGTTTCCTCCAGCAAGGCAGTCACGGCCTCGTACTGGTCGCGGCTGCTGACTACCAGCACGTCGCGGTAGTTTTTGGCGGCGGCGCGCAGCAGGGCAATGCCGCCGATGTCAATTTTCTCAATCACGTCCTCCTCGGGCGCGCCGCTGGCTACGGTTTCCTCGAAGGGATACAAATCGACTACCACCAGGTCAATGGGCGGAATGCCGTGCTGCGCGGCCTGGGCGAGGTCGCCGGGCTCGTGGCGGCGGTGCAGGATGCCGCCGAATACCTTGGGGTGCAGCGTTTTAACCCGGCCGCCAAATACTTCGGGGAAGCCGGTGAGGTCTTCTACGGCGGTTACTTCCGCGCCTTGCTCTTCCAGAAATTTTTGGGTGCCGCCCGTGGAGTAGAGCTGCACGCCGAGGCGGCGCAGGGTGGCTACCAAGGGCGCCAGCCGGTCTTTGTGGTATACGGACAGCAGGGCGGCGCGAATGGGTTGGTCGGGCATAAAACGGAGGCGACGAAGCGCGAGAAAGTGAAATCGCAGGAGGTTGCCAGGCCGGCCCAGCGCGCCGGGCGGCTTGGCGGCGCAAAGGTAGGCCGCCCAGCCAGCGCTACCCAAGCCACCCGGCGAATATGACCGGCCAACGCAATTCAGGCCTTTAGCAGGTAACTCCCAGCGCACGTTTGGAGTTAGTATTATTTCACCAGCCATTCACTGGCTGCCGATTTCTGTTTTTATTTTATGCTGAACGACTTCTCCCCGGCTACCGCAGCTTTGCCTTCCTCTCCTGCCCTTTTGCCGCCCGAAGTCTCCCAGCCCAGCCGCCTTACCAGCCCAGCCGCGGCCGTGGCGGCAGCCGCCCACCTGGCCCCGCGCCTGCTAGCCCAAGCCGCACACACCGACGAGGTAGGCGGCTTTCCTACGCAAGAGTTTGGCTGGCTGCGCGAAGCGGGCTTGCTCACGGCCGCGCTGCCGCCCGCGTTGGGCGGCGTGGGCTTGGGCGAACCAGCCGCCGCGCTGGCGCTGCTGCAAGTGCTTTACCACATCGGGCGCGGCAACCTGGCCGTGGGCCGGCTGTTTGAGGGGCATGTCAATGCCTTGCTGCTGATTCAGCGCTTTGGCAAGCCCGCGCAAGTGGCCGCCTATGCCGCCGATGCGCGGGCGGGCCACCTGTTCGGCGTATGGAACACCGAAAACCCGGCCCACGGCGTGCGGCTCGACTTTTTGGCGGGGGGCACCTACCGCCTGCACGGGGCCAAAACGTTTGCCTCGGGCGCGGGCCACATCACGCGGCCGCTGCTCACGGGGGCGCTGCCCGGCCACCACGGCTGGCAAATGCTGGTGCTGCCCGCCGATGAGCAGCGCCCCAAGCTAGACCGCAGCTTCTGGCGGCCGCTGGGCATGCGGGCCACCGCCAGCTTCATCGCCGACTTAGAGCGGCTGGAAATCAGCGCTAATTGCTTGCTGGGCAAGCCTAATGATTACTACCAACAGCCGTGGTTTGGGGGCGGGGCCGTGCGTTTTGCGGCCGTGCAGTTGGGCGGCGCAGCGGCGGTGCTCGACGAAACGCGCCGCTTTCTGCGCCGCCTGGGCCGCATCGATGACCCGTACCAGCGCCAGCGCCTGGGCGAAATGCTGACGCTGCACGAAGCCGGTCAGGTGTGGCTGCAAGGTGCGGCCACCCACGTGGTATTGCCCACGCAGCCCGGCCCGGCGCCGCTGCCCGCCCAGGTCACCGCCGCCACCACCTACGCCAACTTGATGCGCACCGCCACGGAAAGTATTTGCCTCAATACGTTGCAGTTGGCCGAGCGCTCTGTGGGCGCGCGGGGCCTGCTCCAGCCCGAGCCTTTCGAGCGCCTGCACCGCGACCTCACGCACTACCTGCGCCAGCCCGCGCCCGATGCTATTCTGGCCGATGCGGGGCGCTTTGCGCTGGAATCGGATAAGCCGAGCTTTGAGTTGTGGCCGCGTCTATAACTAACACAATCTTACCCCTGTCATGCTGAGCGTAGCGTAGCGGAGTCGAAGCATCTTGGCCGCTTCGTTGCTAGCGTCAGGAGTTAGTTCACCAGCCAAGATGCTTCGACTCCGCTGCGCTGCGCTCAGCATGACGGACGTATTTATTTACAACCTACCCATTGGCTACCTCCGATTCTCCCTTTCTTACCTACCCGTTGCGCCCGGCCAGCTACGCTGCCACCCTCGGCCCGACGGTAGTAGTAGTGCCGCACCCCGACGATGAGGCCCTGGGCTGCGGCGGCCTGCTGGCGCTGCTGCGCCAGGCCGGCCAGCCGGTAGCTGCCGTGCTGGTGAGCGACGGCAGCATGTCGCACCCGCACTCGCAGGCGTTTTCGGCCGTAGCGCGGCGCGAGCTGCGCTACGCCGAGTTTCGTCACGCGCTCAGCGTGTTAGGCATTGATGAAAGCGATACTAACGTGCTGTACCTGCACCTGCCCGATGGCGCGGTGCCCACCGAGGGCCAGCCCGATTTTAAGGAAGCGGCAACGCGGCTAGCTGACTTTTTGCAAGACAAGCAGCCCGCTACCGTACTAACGCCTTGGCGGCGCGACCCCCACCCCGACCACCGCGCTACCAGCCAACTCACGGCCGCCGCGCTGGGCCAGCTGGCCCAGCCCCCGCGCCGCCTCGAATACGTGGTGTGGGCCTGGGAGCGCGCCGCGCCCGAAGACCTGCCCCGGCCGGAAGAAGGCGCTGGCTTTCAGCTGGATATTGCACTCGTGCTGGCGCAAAAGCAGCGCGCCATTGCGGCCCACCGCTCGCAGCTGGCCCCCGGCGTAATTATGGATGACCCCAGCGGATTTTTGCTTTCTGAAACCATGCTGGCCCACTTTGCCCACCCCACCGAAGCCTTTATCGAAGCCCCAAACTCATGAACGAGAACCAGCCCAATACCCTCGACCCCGGCTATTTCGACGATGTATACCGGGCCAGTGAAGACCCCTGGCAGTTTGCCAGCAGCGCTTACGAGCGCGACAAATACGCTGCTACCCTGGCCGCGCTGCCCTGGCCGCACTACGAGCGGGTATTCGAGATTGGTGGCTCCATTGGGGTGCTTACGGCACAGCTGGCGCCGCGCTGCGGGCACTTGCTGAGCGTAGATGTGAGCGAGGCCGCCCTGGCGCAGGCCCGGCAGCGCTGCGCTGACTTGGGGCAGGTCGAAATTAAAAAAATGCAGGTGCCGGCCGAGTTTCCAGATGGGCAGTTCGACTTGATTCTGGTATCAGAAGTAGGCTATTACCTCTCGCCGGCCGACCTGGCCCGCGCTGCCGACCAGATGCTGGCGGCCCTGCCCACCGGCGGCCAGCTGCTGCTGGTGCACTGGACGCCCGTAGTGCCCGACTACCCGCAAACGGGCGACGAGGTGCACGAATTTTTCCTGGCCAAAGCGCAGCCGGGTGGCCCTCTAAAGCACCTGCTGGGCCAGCGCCACGATAAGTATCGGCTCGACTTGCTGGAGAAATCGTAGTAAAAAGCGCTCTGTAAAAGAGTCTGTTCTAAAGGCACTGGTAAAGTAAGTGTCATGCTGAACGCAGTGAAGCATCTCTACCGCCCCGTTTGGAACTAACCAAATGGGGCGGTAGAGATGCTTCACTGCGTTCAGCATGACCCTATTTGCCTAACCAGCAGTAAGTATTTTAAAGCTCGAAGCGATTTTGTCGCACGGCGTCGCGTAGCCAGGCCAAGGCCTCGCCCAGCGGCATGCGGCAATCGCGGAGGAAGCCCACGCTCTGGCGGGTGCCCATCACCCAGTCCCAAAACTCGCCAAATGACTGGGCGGCTTGCAGTTTATCGTGCATTTCGCCGGCTTGCACGCCCAGCATAAGGGCCCACTCGCGAAAGCCGGCGGGGGTAGGCTGGCTGCGCTTTTGCCACCAGGCGCGCAGCTCGTGGCGGGCCTGCCACAGGGCGGCCAGGCGGCGCGGGCACTCTACGTTGGGCTCGCGCTGCTCCTGGGCGTAGGTGGCCCACTCGCGCAGCTGCCACGAAAGGCCTACCTCTACGCGGCCCTGCTGACGGGCCGAGGTGCTCACGCGCACCCGTGGGCTGTGGCGCACGGGCAGGTCGTGGCGGCACAGGGCGCGCCACAGGGCTTCATCTTCGAGGTAGGGCACCACGGGCAGGCCGCCCACTTGGCGGTAGGCGGCCACCGTCACGGCCAGGCTAGCGCCGAAGTGCTGGTGGTGGCGGGGCCAGGGGTCGTGCGGGCACGGGTCGAGCTGGGTTTCGAGCTGATTGAGCAACAAGTGGTACGTGGCATCGCGCAGCTGGGTGCGGCGCACAGCGCGGGCGGCCAGCGCGGGGGATTCCGTGGTGGCGGCGCTGGCTTCCTCTTGCTCGGGCGCGCCGGGGCGCGTGAGGATGCGCCCGCCCACGGCGGCAGCCCCGGCCGCTACTTCGGCGCGGCAGGCGGCCAGCCAGTCGGGGGCGGCCAGCGTGTCGGCGTCGGTGCTGAGGATGAGACCCTGGGGGCCGGCGGTGGCGGCGAGGCGCTCGGCGGCGGCATCCATGAGCAGGCGGCGCGCCTGGCCTACGTGGGCCAGGTCTTTGGGCAGTTGCAACTCGATTACGTGCAGAGCCAGGGCGGGGTAGCAGGCTGCTACCTGGCGCACCACGGCCGCTGTGCCGTCGGCGCAGTTGTTGGCCAGCACCAGTATTTCGAGGCAGCCAGCTGGCAAAGGAGCACCGCTTAGCTCGGTTTGGGCGGCCAGGGCAGCCAGGGTGGCGGGCAGGTTGTGGGCCTCGTCTTTGGCCGGAATGATAACGCAGGCTTGCAGGCCCGCGGCAGGTGGGGGCAGCTGCTGTTGCAGCGACCGGGCCAATTGGGCCGGGGTAGTAAGCAGCCGGGCCGGGCGGGGCTGCCGCAGCGGCTGGGGCAGTAAAGTAGGGGCCGCGGTGGCCTCGCGGGTAGCGTGAAAGCGGGCGGGCGTAGCAAGGTTGCTCATAGGGTAGCCGGTGTACGCCCCCAGGCCCGGCAAGGATGAGCCAAAACAGACCTCTAGCACCCAATGAAATCTTATTTTAAGCTCGCTCTACTGCTGCATGCCATTATAATAAGCTAATAGACAGGCAGATACTCTTGCGTTGCCTTTCTTCAAAAAACCTAACTCAATTAGTAAATTTTACTGTTGTTAACCAGAAATTCATTATCAATAATTCACTAAAAAAGCCGAACTACCTGGTTGGTAATCCGGCTTTTAAGGCAGGGGTTGCGTTGTGCTAACTAGGCTTGCCTAGAAGGCTTCGCCGATGGCGAAGTAGAAGCCGGGGTCGGTGCCAAAGGCGTAGTCGAAGCGCAGGTTCACGCGGTCGCGACGGATAAAGTTGAAGCGGGCACCCACGCCGCCGGCCGTGTGCACGCCACCGAAGGTGTAGTCATTGATATTATACCCCACCTGGCCTACGCCCAGGAAGGCCGCCCCATCGAGGCGCCAGAACAGGTGCTGGCGCAGCTCGGCCTGGGCCGTCATCATCTGGCGGTCGCGGAAGCGCTGCTCGTAGATGCCGCGCATCAGGTTGGCATTGTCGTAGAGCGTGCCGCCCAGGTTGGCTCCGAGGCCAGCCAGCGCGTGCCACGGCACATCGCCGGAGTGAAACTGCCCCAGAAACTGGAGCGCCAGAATGGTCTTGTTGCTGAAAATGGGCTGGAAGTGGCGGGCATCAATCTGGTAGCGCACAAAATTGTAATCCGAGCCGATGAACTTGCCGTTGAACATCACCTGCAAGTCGAGTAGGCTGCCTTTGGAGGCGGCCAGGGCCACGTCGCGGCTGTCGTAGGTGTACACTGGGCCTACGCCCGATACGCTGAAATTCTGGCGCTGGCGCGGGTCGATGCGCGGGTCGAGCAGAAAGTAGTTCCGGTTGGCAAGACCAGTTTCCGGAATCTCATCGCCGTCATCATTCACCCGGCCATTCTCGGCCGAAATCTGGTACACCCGCGATAAGCGGTACTGCAAGCCCAGAAACTGATTTTTGGCAATGCTTTTCTGAAAGCGTTGATTGATGATGAACAGCTTGAAATCGACAAACGAGCGGTTGTTGGTTTGCACCTGCGGCTCGTCGTTGCCGGTGCCGAAATAATAGAGGCGGTTGGTGTAGGCACTCACTTCGCCATTGAGGTAATACTTTTCGCCCGGCGAGTAGATAGTGTGGACAAATTGAAGGAGGTTTTGCTTTTTCTGGGTGGTCCAGAACTGCGCACGCATGTTGGACGAGCGGGTGATGGTATCGGTGCCCAATCGGCCGCTCAGCAACCCGCCCAGGCCGTAGCCAGCCCCGGTTTCTTGCTGGTAAAACAGCACTGGCACGGGCAGGATGGTAATTCGCTTGGGCGGCTTAGTGGTTTCGCCTTGGGCAGCGGGCAGGCCCTGGCCCCAGCCCACAAGGGCAGTACCCATCAGCCCAGCCAGCAGTAGCGGAAAAAAACGCATATAAAATTGAAGAGAGGAGAAGTATTTCGTGCCTCAACGGATTTACCCCTCCCACGGTTGAGGTGAAGTGGTGAAATGATGAAGAAGTGAGTTGGTGAATGGTGAGTTGGTGAAGGAGTGAGTTGGTGAGGAGGTACGACGAAGCAACCGTACCTGAAGAGTACCCGAACGATAGACGGGCAGTTCGCCCTAATGTGCTTGCTTCGTCGTGCCCCCTCTCAATGACACTCCCTCACCAACTCACTCCTTCACTATTTCACCTTACGCTAGCAGCATACTTAGCACGCCGGCCAGCATGATGCCCTTGCACCAGGCACTGAGCTGGCGAAAGTGCCGGCGGCGGTCGGCCAGCCACAGCAGGCGCGCCAGCCAGGCCAGCGGCAGCGCCACCAGCACCAGCAGCCAAGTGGCCAGCGGCCAGCGGCCCAGGGCGGGCAGCTCGGCCACGGCACTCAGCACCAGTACCCCCAGGCCCGCCAAGAATACGCCCGCCACCCACTTGCTGCGCGCCACGCCCCAGACCAGCGGCAGGGTGCGGCAGTCGTGCTGGGCATCGCCGCGCATGTCCTCAATGTCCTTCACAATTTCGCGCACCACCGTGAGCAGGAAGGCCGCCAAGGCGTAGAGCCACACTGCCTTGCGCCCCGTGAGCAGTTGCAGCTCGGGCAGCAGCACCAAGGCCGCTGTGAGCAGGCCAATGCTCAGGTTGCCCACCAGGGCCAAGCGCTTGAAGCGCGCCGAGTAGCCCCACAGCAGCAGGGCGGCGCCCAGCGTCACGAGGCCGATGAGCAGGGCCTGGCGCTTGCCCGCGCCACTTAGCACAGCCAGGCCCACCCCGGCGGCACTCAGCACCACGTGGGCCAGCATGGCTTTGCGCCGGCCCAGCAGCCGGCCCACCACCAACCGGTCGGGCCGGTTGATGGCGTCGATTTTGACATCGTAGTAGTCGTTAATAATGTAGCCCGCGGCCGCCACCAGCAGCGCCGCCAGCACCAGCAGCCCAAAGCGCGGGGCCAGCAGCACCTCGGCCAGCGGCCGGCCGGGCAGCAGCAGCCCGCGCACCAGCACCAGGCTCAGCAGCATAATAGCCAAGTTGGGCCACCGCACCAGCCCCGGCAGCGCCCGCAGCAAGGCCCCCGCGCCCGGCCGGGGAGGGTAGCCGCTGGTGGGCGGGGCAAGGTGGGGGTGGGCGGTGGGCATAAGCGGCAGGAAACGGGCCCCGAAGATACTAGCGGCTACCAGTGGCCGAGCCTGGGCGCAGGGCCGCGCTTAGTAGCAGACTTCTCTTTGGGCAGCTAAGCTGGTTTTGGAAATGCTTTCTGGCCGATAAAAACGTGTTTTCCAGGCATGTGAGTTTAAAAATAATATTACATATTCAATATAAAATGCTAATTTCACTGACTCTACCGCTGTTTATTATGCTCAAAAACTTACTTTTAGTTGGCTGCGCGTTCTTGCTGCACAGCACACTTGGGCGCGCCCAATGCGCGATATTGCCGGTGGCTACGGCTGGCCCCCTCACCCTGGCCCCGGCGGGCACCGCCCCCAACCCCATGGCAATGGTGTATAACCCTGGCCGCCAGCTATACTATTGCTTTTTTGGCGGCAGCGCGGCGTACTCGGTCGATGTCTGGAATACGTTTGGCACCCGGCTCGCCTCGGTGATGCCGCTGGGCTACGACTACCGGGGGGCGTGGTGGAACCCCACCACCAGCCAGCTTGAGGGCAACGGCTTCGACAATGCCTCCATCGTGGCGAAGCCCATCAACACCAACGGCTACCCAGTAGCCACGACCGTTACCACCATTTTTGCCGCGGGCAATAGCTTGTCATCGCAAAATGTGGGCGCTTACGACCCGGTCAACAACGAAATTATTTATTACAGCGCCGGCACCATCAAGCGCGTAAACCGGGCCACCAATGCTACGCTGGCCAGCACCGCGGTTACGGGGCTGCCCGTCGCTTTTTCGGCGCTCAATGCCAATGTGGTGCTTTATACCGGGTGCATGGGCAAGGAATACGGCCTCTACGATGCCACCAACAAGGCCGTGTACTTTGTAGCGCGGGCCACGAGTGCCTACGTGGGCACCTGCCAGCTGCCCGCCACGGCCCCCGGCAATGCGTCGTTCGGCGTCAGCTACGCCAATGGCCTGCTGTTTCTGTTTGATTATTCTACCCGCATCTGGAGCAGCTACAACCTCTTTAATAATACTACAACGGCCACCATTGCGCCGGGTGCTGCGCCCGCCAAGCTGGCACTGCTGCCCAACCCCGCCCGCGAGCAGGTGCAGGTAGCCAATGCCACGGGCCCGCTGCGCCTGCTGGATATGACTGGCCGCGTGCTGCGCGAGCAAGCCACCGGCAACACCTTGGCGCTGAGCGGCCTGGCGGCGGGCCTGTATATCGTGCAAAGTGGCACCAGCACGACGCGCCTGGTAGTGGAGTAGCCAGTCAGTTACACACAAAAAAGCCCCCAGCTGCTGGCAGCTGGGGGCTTTTTTGTGACGCGGGGGGGCCCGCTATACTTATTCGGCTTTCGTGAGAGGCGAGTCAACCACGTGCTCCGATACAAACCACACTTGCAGCTCGTTGGCGCGCATTACGTCGCTCACTACCAAGTCGTTGGTACCATCATCACCCGAATCAGCGGCTTTTTTGGCGTATTCGTGGCAGTTTTTGAGGATAATCTGGTGGGCTTCCAGCAAGCGCGAAATTTGCACGGGGGCTTCTTCGCGGTCGCGCGGGGGGCGCGGAATGCTGGTGATTTCGGCCACGTCGAAGGCCATAGCTACGGCCACGCCGCCCAAAATCTGGATGCGCTCGGCAATGGTGTCGACCAACTCGGCCTGCTCTTCGTAGTGCTTGTCGAACAGCAGGTGCAGCTGGTAGAATGTGGGGCCTACTACCTGCCAGTGGCTTTTCTTATAGAGGTCGCGCAGGCTGATGGTATCGGCCAGCAACTGGTTGAGCATCTGCACACTTTCGAGGCGCACGTGGTCGTCGAGGCCGATGGGTAGGCGCTGGCTCACGGTGCCAAAGCGCTGCGTGGGGGCCGGGGCATTCTGCTGTTGGTTCAGCAAGGGCTGCACGTTGACCGCGCTGTTGGTTTGGGGCTGGCCCGCGCCTTTCATCGAGGTGAGGCCTTTTTCGGTGTCTTTTTTGGGGTGAGCTTGGGCGTCGGAAGCCATACAAAAAGTAACTTAAGAAATGTGCAAAAAGCAAGACAAGAGCCAGCTAGATGCGCCGGGGCGGCGTGGTAGCTGCTGCTAGGGGCATTTACGTAACGCTAGCCGCTAAGTTGGCCGCCGGGGCAGTTTACCTCAAGGTTTTTGCCCGGCTGGCGGGGCAGCCCTGGCCTGGGCCACTGCTGCCGGGGCCGGACCGTTTTCATCTTCACTTTATTTCTCTACTAAGACATGGCATTCCCTTTTTTTGGTGACAACAAATCGACCATTGCGCAGCTGCTGGCTACCCTGCCCCAGGTGGGGCAGCTTGAGTGGATAGGCCTGCGCCCCGAGCGCCGCACCGGGCTGCTGGCCGTGCCCGAGGCCGAAGTGCTCACCGACAAGCGCCTGGCCGGCGACCACGCCAGCCCCAAGCCCGGCGGCAAGCGCCAGATTACCCTCATCCAGCACGAGCACTTGGCGGCGGTGGCGGGCTTTTTGGGCTTGGATGGGCCGATAGACCCCGGCCGCCTGCGGCGCAACCTGGTGGTGAGCGGCCTGAATTTGCTGGCCCTGAAGGGCCGCCAGATTCAGATTGGCGACGAGGTGCTACTCGACATTACGGGCGAGTGCCACCCGTGCTCGCGCATGGAGGAGGAGCTGGGGCCGGGCGGCTACAATGCCATGCGCGGGCACGGCGGGCTTACGGCGCACATTGCCCAGGGGGGCCTTATTAGGGTGGGCGATGCGGTGCGGGTAGTAGCCGCCGCAGTAGCGGCCAACTAAGCTACGCTGAGGACTTTCAAACAGCAGAAAAACAACCTTTTCAATTAATTTATCCAAATACATATCCATCGTTCTCATAATATGCGTAGGGAGGTTTGCAAATGGCCGAAAACTTCGGTTATTTACAATTAATATTCAATTCATACTACCCCAATCTCCTCCCCTCATGCTTCAAAACATACTTTTGCCCTTATCCCGGCTTGGTAGCCTTCGGCTGCGCGGGCTGTTAATGTTGCTGCTACTGGCCGTAGCGTCCACGGCCTTTGGGCAAGCACCTACCGCCATTTATGGGCTGGTCAATGTGTACCGCACTACTACGGCAGTAACCATTCCAACTAGCTCTACTACTAGTATCACCGTCCCTAGCTACCCGAAAGGCACGCAATCGCTGATAACTATTGACCCGGCCTCGGGCTTGCCGTTTGGCCAGGGCAATAATAATCTGTCGCCGCTGCTGGTGCCCATCAGTGGCGTCACGGCTGGGCAGATTCTGGTAGGCATTGATGTTCGCCCCAGCAATGGCGCGCTCTATGGCCTCGGCTACGACACGCTAACCTCCGCCACGCAGCTTTACCGGCTTACGCCGCTGGTGGCGAGCGGGCTTTCTTCGCCTAATACCAACCCAAACATCATAAACGGGGCCACCGCTATTGCGGTGGGCTCGGCTTTTACGCTGCCGCTGGGCAATATTTCGCCGGCGGCCACCAGCAAGCGCATTGGTTTTGACTTTAACCCGGCGGCCGACGCTATTCGGGTGGTGAGCGCCAATGGCCGCAACTACCGCCTCAACCCAAACACGGGGGCATTGGCAGGTACCGACGGGAATCTGACTTACACGGGAGCCAATGTTTCGGTGCCCGTAGTAACCCTGACCGGGCCAGCCAGCACGGCGCCTCCTACGGGTGCAGGCGTGGGCACGGTGGCCTATACCAACTCCCAGTTCACGGCTACTTCGACCCAACTTTACGCCTACGATGAGCTGGACCGCGGCATTCTGTCGCAGGTGCCCGACCCTAACTCCGGGGTGCTTACCAACCCTATCGCGGCTTCCTATTTCATCACCGGCTCGGCGGCGGGCCAGGGGCCGTTTATCATCACACCCAAGCTGGTAGCACTGGATATTGATTTTTACGTCAACCGCAGCACCGCCCAAAACACGGCATACCTGCTGGAAATAACGGCCGACCAGCCGGGTGGCTACCATGCCAGCAACCTATACACGCTCAATACCACCATCAACGAGGCTTTTCGGATTAACAGCATTTTTGCCAACCCGAACATAACGCCTACCATGCCGGCCCCTGTTGGCGCAGCAAACAACGCTTACTCACTTGATGTCATTGATATCGCGGCGGCTATCAATGCGCCGCTCATCTGGTCGGGCTTCGTGAGCGATGAGTGGACCAACCCCCTGAACTGGGTGCCCAACCGGGTGCCGACCAGCAGCGACGACGTGCTCATTCCGGGCACGTACACGCCGGGTAATCCGCTCAATACCTCTACTTTCCCTGGCACCACGCCCACGCTTAACCAGCCGGTAGTGCGCTTCGCTGGGCAGGCAGCCTTCTCCATTCGCATGAATACAATAGCTGTGCTCACGCTGGTTTCGCCGGGCACGCTCTCGGTGAGCACCGACCTTGTGAATAATGGCGGCACGATAAACAGCAACGGCGGCTCCCTCACGGTAGGCGGCACCCTGACGACTACCAACGGTGCCTTCAACAGCACCAGCGGCAGCGTTACGGTGGGCGGTAGCTTTAATGCGACCACTAGCACTGTTACCAGCAGCGGCGGTACGCTCACGGTGGGTGGCAGCTTCACCAACACAGGCAGCACCGTTACGGGCAACGGCGGCACCTTCACGGTGGGCGGGTCGTTTATTAATGCGAATGCAGCCTCTACGCTAACCCTCAACTCGGGCAGCACGCTGAACTTGGGCGGCAACTTCACCAACACCGGCGGCACGGTGGGCGGCAGCGGCACGGGCCGCCTCTCGCTCACGGGCAGCGTGGTGCAAACTATCGGTGGCACGCTCTCGACCTTCCCCAACCTGACGGTCGGCGCGGCTAATGCCGTCACTACAGGCCCAGTCAACATCCGCTCGACGGGCGGGGTGACGCTGAATGGCAACCTCTCTATTGGTAACGGGCAGGCGTTCACGCTGCTTTCGGATGCCAATGGCACGGCTTACGTGGCCAACAATGCGGGGGCCGTGGCTACCGGCACGGCTACGGTGCAGCGCTACATCACGCCCACCAACCCTGGCCTGGGCTACCGCCACTACAGCACGCCCGTGACTGGCAATACGGTGGCTGACTTTACGGTACCCGGCGTGTTTACGCCCACTGTCAATGCCAGCTACAACACCAGCCCCAATCCTGGCTCTATTTCGCCTTTCCCCACGGTGTATACCTACGAGCAGTCGCGCCTGACCATGGTGAACCCGATGCCCGAGTTTGACCGTGGCTTCCAGTCGCCGACCTCGACCGGCGACCTGCTGACCGTAGGCCTGGGCTACACGGTAAACCTGCCCGGCACCGCGCTGGTTGATTTTGTAGGTACGCTTAATAATGGCCCGTACAGCCGCACCGGCTTGGTGCGCGGCACGCAGGTTAATGCCGGCTTCCAGTTTGTGGGCAACCCCTACCCGACCGCTATTAACTACGATGTAGTGCGGACGGCCTCTGCTGGCCTCGAAAGCGCGCTGTACGTGTTTAAGAGCAGCGGCCAGTACACGGGCACGTACACTAGCTACGTAAACGGGGCTTCTACCAACACCGGCACCAACATTGTGCCCATTGCGCAGGGCTTCTTCGTGCGAGTAGCCACCGGCCAAACCGGCGCGGTTAACTTCACCAACGCCGCCCGCCTCAACGCCCCCGACAACACGCCCTTCCAGCGCAAAGCTGCCGACGCTCGCCCGCACCTGGCCATCACGCTGCGCAACGCGGCTATTGCCAACCAAACCTACGTTTACTTCGAGCAGGGTGCGACGGCTGGCTTCGATGCCGACTTTGATGCCTACTACATCCCGGCCACCCATGGCCTCGACCTGGCCACCCAAACCAACGTGGAGGCCCTCTCCATCGGCGGCCAGCCCGAGCTGACCACCGCCACTACTGTGCCCCTGCGCCTGCACGCCGCCGTAGGCGGCAGCTACACGCTGGCCGTAGATGAGCTGGCCAACCTGCCGGCTGGGTACCACGCCTACCTGCGCGATGCCCTCACCAGCACCTACACCGACCTGGCCACCACGCCCAGCATCAGCCTCACGCTGGACCCGAGTGCCGCCGCTACCGGCCGCTACGCGGTGGTATTCAGCAATGCCACGACGCTGGCCGCGGCCCCGGCCGCCACTGCGCAGCTGGTGAGCCTCTACCCCAACCCAGCCCACGGCACGGTAGCCTTGCTGCTGCCGCAGGTGCTGCGCACCGGCTCGGCCACCGAGGTAACGGTAGTTGACAACCTCGGCCGCACCGTGCTGACCCGCACGCTGAGCGCCACGGCTACCACCCTGGACTTGCCCCTCGAGGGCTTGAGCACCGGCATCTACTCGGTGCAGGCCCAAACCAACGCTGGCGTAGTGGCCAAGCGCCTGGTAGTAGAATAGCAAGCCTCGCTTTACTTGGCTACCAAAAAAGCCCTCTGCTGCTAGCAGAGGGCTTTTTTTTATTGAAGTTGCTTGGCGTACTTTTTCGCGTTAACAGCCTTTAGCACGACTAAAGCTGCTGTCCTCGTGCGACTTCCTGCGCCCCAGCCACTCCCCAGATGAACTTGCTCAAAAATAGCTTCCTGCTTTGTTTGCTAACCGGCCTGCTGGCCTACACAAACCAACCAGCCCCTGGACCTGCTGGTGGCCAATGGTAGCATCCGGCAAGCCACCGGCAGTCCAACTGGCTGGTTTTTGCCAAGCCCTCGGCCACGCCTAAGCAGCCGTGATTAAAGACCGACGTACCCCTCGCTACAACGCCTGCACCAGTTGGCGGCCCTGAGTAATAGAGCTAACTATATGGTCAGTGGGTACCCCAATTTGCAGGACATCGGCCTTGGCAGCGCGGGAGGCCACCCAGATAACCCGCTTATTGCGAGCCAGAAAGGCACCAAACAAGGGAAAGCAGTCATGGGCCATGCCGTGCGAGTTTGACATGTCGATAAGAACCGGCTGGTTGGTGGGCAGCAGCTCCAGAAAAATCTGCAACTCCCGCAGGTAGCTTTCATCGCCGTAGATGACGCCGTGCAGGCGCACCTCCCAAGGGTTGGTCGAGGTTATTTCACACGGAAGCCCGAAATGGAAATACTCCTCCAGCGACTCGAAATAGGCTTTTTGCGGCAGCCGCGGAAACTTGCGCCGGGCCAGGCCCAGCACGGCCTCCACTAGCTTGTGTTCCGGCGAATGCTTTTTGGGCGACCAGAAGCGAAAGCTATTGTGCTGGCCGTTGTACGACACACTATTTTCCACGTCGATACCGTCGAGGCCATACTGCTCTTTGGTCGCCATCTTGAGCACTGGCACACTATCCAGGGCGGCAAAGAAGAAGCTCAAGTCACTGCCCGTCAAAGCCACGCTATCAGCCAGCTGCTGCCGGGAAGAGCGCGACACATAGCGCCGCAGTTTCAGCTGCCCGGTTCCTTGCCGCGTTTGAATGCTGAACGTAGCAGCGGGCAGAAAGGCAGGGTAAAAGTCGCCTTGGTACCGAAAAGACGCCGGCAGCGCCCGCTGCTTTGCGGGCGGCGAGCAGGCAGGCGCGCCCAGCAAGCCACCCGCCAGCACCAGTAGCCCGCCTACCGGCCGCCACTTGCGGCGGGTTTTTATTGCAAAGTCGAGCAAGCGGCCGATGGGCATTTGTGTATAAAGCTGTTTTTAGGAAGTCGGCCAAAGCATCTTCTGCCCTGCTACACGCCGGGAAGTGCCGCACGGGCAAACCCTACCCCAAAAGACGCAAGCGGCAACCAACTCTTGGGTATACTACAAAAAAATAAAGAACCCCCAGAAGGAGTTCTTTATCCGATTATGAAAACACGACTCCAAAGAGCCTGCCCCACCTACGCGGCTGGCCGGGCGGCCGGATTGCAGCGCGCCGAATAATTACGCGCCATCCATGCGCACGATTTTGGGCGTGAATGCCCCCAGCACATCCACTAGCTCTTGCTGGCTGGCCATCACGGTGTGAATGTCTTTGTAGGCCATCGGCGCTTCGTCGAGGCCGCCGCCAATGAGCTCTATACCGTGGGCGGCCAAGTGCTTGCGCACCTCGGCTTCGCCCAGTTCGGCCTTGGCGCGGGTGCGCGACATAAGCCGCCCAGCCCCGTGCGAGGCCGACGACAGCGACGCCGCCACCCCGCGCCCCCGCACAATAAAGCCGGGGGCCGTCATCGAGCCGGGGATGATGCCGAGCACGCCCGCGCCGGCCGGCGTGGCCCCTTTGCGGTGGGTGATAACCTCGCGGCCATCGGCCAGGCGCTCTTTCCAGGCAAAGTTGTGGTGGTTTTCGACTTTGGCTAAGGGCTTTTCGCCCAAGGCTTTGGCCAGGCGGCGGTGAATCTGCTCGTGGCAGGCCGAGGCGTAGTCGCCGGCCAACGTCATGGCGGCCCAGTACTCCTGGCCGGCCTCGGTGTCGAGGCCCAGCCAGGCAAGGTGGGCGGCTTCGGCGGGCAGCTTGCACACGTCTTTGGCGAGGCCGGTGTAGTGCTGCGCCACGCTGGCGCCCAAGCCCCGCGAGCCCGAGTGCGACAGCACGCCGAGGTACTCGCCCACGGGCAAGCCCATCTCGTTGGTCGGGTCGGTGATGTTTACCAGCCCAAATTCCACAAAGTGATTACCCGAGCCCGAGGTGCCAATTTGCTCGTAGGCGGCCGCGTGCTTGTTTTTCAAGAACGGCACCGTCGCAAACTCGTCGCGGTCGAGCACGGCGTGGTCGAGGCGCTGGCCCCGCTCCCAGCCCCGGCCGCTGCCAAAGCGGGTGTTGTCGAGCAGCACTTTGCGCAGTTCCTGGGTGCGCTGGGTGAGGTACTTGGCCGGCAGGTCGAACACCGACAAGGCCATGCGGCAGCCGATATCCACGCCCACGGCGTAGGGAATGACTGCATTATCGGTAGCCAGCACGCCCCCAATGGGCAGGCCGTAGCCAAAGTGGGCATCGGGCATGAGCGCGCCGGCCACCGTCACGGGCAGCTTCATGGCCGTTTCCATCTGGTGGATAGCGCCTTGCTCGATGTGCTCGGCCCCAAAAGTGGCGTACTCCTTGCGGGCCACCAGCGCCACGTGACGCGAGGGAGCCGGCAGCAGCGCGGCGGCCGTGTGGCTCCAGGCCAGGTCGGTGAGGTAGTCGTGGGGGTTGGCCAAAATGGTTTTGAGCAGCGCCAGCTGCTCGGTTTGGGGCAGGCGCTTGTATTCTTTGCGCTGCAACTGCGCCAGCGCCAGCCCGATAGCGCGGCCCTCGGGAAACCCAAGCTGCCGCAAGTCATTGCCTCGTAAAAGGGAAGCCATTGTTTTTTTAATGGTTAATGGTGAATTGTTAATGGTTAATGAGTTGGGAATCAGAAAATGGGCAATTCGCTCAGACGAGCATTAACCATTAACAATTCACCATTAACCATTAAACCAATGCTTGCCGGAGCGATGAGCGGCCCACGCAACGGGCCACAATGGCCCGACGGGACAGGTCGGAGTAGCGCGGGCCTACGGCATCCGGCAAGCAAGGGCTTAGAAAACGGGCGACGAGCGCCCCAGCTCGGTTGGTTCGGGTTGAGGGCGAAGTAAGCCGGGGCTACGGCACCGTTTTCAGGGGTTGGAAGGGCGGCCATTCCGCCCTCCCGGCAGTCAAAAAACCAAATCGGGCAACAGGGCGCAGCGCCTGCCAATACGTGCTTTGCCATTTTAAGCTACCGCTGGAAATTGGGGTAATGCAGTCCAGCGAGCGGGATTCGAACCCGCAATCCCGTCGTCCCAAACGAAGTAAGGCGCAGCTACGGCACCGACTTGGTTTTAAGGGCACTAAAGTGGTGATTAACACCACCCAATATCAACCCAGGCAACAAGCGGTTGGCGGCATCTCCAGCGCCGAAGCGCCGGAATGGGAGTTGAACCCAACTAGCCCCGAAGAGCCAGCTTTCACCAGACGAAGTAGCGCCTTCCTACGGCACTGGGTTTTTATTTTTAGGTTTGGGGCAACAAGCGCCCGGCCTCCAATATCCTGCTCTACCAGCCTGAGCTACGGCCGCTGCCAAAGCAGCTACCGGCCGGATTCGAACCGGCGACCTGGGCATTAAAAGTGCGAAGTATGGCCGAACTACGGCACCCAAACTGTAAAAATCAACTAGCGGGGCAACAAGCGGCAAACCCACGTTTCCTGCTCTACCCAACTGAGCTACACTAGCAACCGCAGCTGCCAGCAGCGGGATTCGAACCCGCGACCTGGCGAATCTCAATCGAAGTATGGCCTACCTACGGCACCCGTTGTGGTTGTTTATCAAGAACTTTCCTCTTAAAGCAGGGCAATGAGCGGCTGGCGTTTCAACCGGTGCCGAAGCAGCGGTAAGGATTCGAACCTAATTTTCCACGAAGTAGCGCCAGCCTACGGCACCCGAAAGAAGAAGTATACTGGCCGGCATTTGGAACGGGCCACCGGGGCAGCAAGGCCCCGGCGGTAGTCCGTTCCGGCCAGCGGCTGCCATTAAGGGGTCAGCCGTTTGCCTAAGTTTTGCAGCATGCGAAATGCTCGTTTAAAGAGTGGTACAACTATCTGGCCAATTTCAGCTGGCCAGGTATTTACGTGCGGCCTTCGGGCCGGCTGACGACCCGGAAGTGGCGGCCGCTTTTTTGGTTTCTAAGCCACTTCCGGGGCAGTTTTTCCAGAATTCATAGCTCGATTTTCTGGATTTCGGTGAGCGCGCTGCCCCCATTTTCGAGGGCCGCGAGCACGTCGAACACTTTATCGGACCAGCCCGCAATGAGGGCCACGCCGTGCTCGGCGCGCACGTCGAGCGGGGTGGGGCCGTAGCCGGCCAGGTCAAAGAGGTAGAGGCGCGCCTGCGGCGCCACGTTGGCGCGGTAGGCGGCCCATTCCTGGGTTAGGTCGCTATTGCGGCCGGTGCTATCCCAGAGCTGGCAGTCAGTGAAAATCATGACTTTATCAACCACCTCACGGCGCTGGCGCAGGTCCTGAATCACGAGGTGGCCGTTGGTGGCGTAGCCTACCTCGCCCTCGCGGCGGTACAGCTCCTGCACGTTGCGCAGCACCTGGCCCTGGGGCAGGGCCACGCGCTTCCAGGTATTGCCAAACATGCCGGTTACCACGTGCTGGCAGCGGCTTTGCAGCAACATGGCCAGCACCAGGCCCACGTCGTAGAGCAGCACTTTGCTGCGCGGCGAAATGGGTTTTTGCATCGAGCCCGACACGTCGCAGGCCACGACCACGCGGGTGTTGGCGTCGAAACCGCGCAGGTTGCGAGTGCTCGCCACGATGGCCGTTTCCAGCGCGGCCAGCACCGGGGCCACCGCGCCGTGGTTCAACGCCAGTACCTCGCGGTAGGCGGCCAGAAAGCGGAAGGGCAGCTGCCGGGCGCGGGCTACCTGGCCGGGGTCGGCCAGGGTGGCGCAGGCCTGGGTTAGGGTTTCGGCGCTCACGTTGGCTTCCAGCAAGTTGCGCAGGTTGCGGAGCAAGGCCATGTAGCCCAGGCGGCGGCTGGTCACGAGGGTTTCCCAGGTGCGAGCCACGGCGGCCTGGCGCTCGGCGGGTGAGGCGTAGGCCACCTGGCCAGCGGCCGACAGCTCGGTTTCCCAGGTGTAAGGCGTGGGCAAGGTGTCGGCCACCAGCTGGTTGAATACGGCCTGCTGCGCCTCATCGCGGGGCTTGGGGTGCACCAGAAACAAGGCATCGCGCAGGCGCACGGCCGCGCCGTCGCGGTTGTACTTGGCCAGCTGGTACGCATCAAACTTATTGAAAGCCAACGCTAAGCCACGCTGCATCTGCTTGGAGAGACGGCCCAGCGTTTTCACGCCAGTGCGGCCGTTGGCCTGGGCGTAGAAAGCCAGCAATTCCGGAATTTCGTCGGCCCGCTGCACCACCCGCGCCACCAAGCGGCTCACCAGGTTGTCGCCCTGGTGGATGCGCGCCAGCTCCACGGCCAGCACCAGCGGCACCGAGCGCAAGTACAGCTGCTCCCGAGCGTACACCGCCAGCTGCGCCACAAACTGCGGCTCGTTTTTGGCCACCAGCTCACGGAGGCGAACCAAACGCGTATCAGCGGCTTCGTAAAACTGGTCGCTGAGCGCGGCCGTAGCCACGGCGGCGTACAGCTCCAGGGCCGGCGTGAGCACGTAGGCCGGGGCGTTTTCGTGGTTGCGTACCGGCACGGCTTTGTTGCGAAAGTTGAAATTGAAACGCATGGTGGGAAATGGTAAAGCGTGAGAAATAGGCAGCGTTTTTTAGGCGTAAGTATTCATTCGATTTAAATCGAACATACCTTTTCCAAGCGAATAAAAAGTAATTTTTATTCGATAACCAATTACTAAAAAAGCCCGGCTTTTAAGGGCCAGGCTTTTTCGGTTACGTATCCTATCCGGTGATTACCGGCAGGTATACCTATCAGAAAAAGCGTGGGCGTGCCACTTCCGCCAGCCACTCGTGGGCTGGCCAATGGGCTGCTGCAACGGGTAATCTTGGTGGAGGAAGGGCATCGGGAGAAAAAGCTAAGCGGCTGAAAACCGGCTAGACATAAAAAAACCCGAGCTTTTCGGCTCGGGCAGCGACACTTTTAGCGTAAGCTAAAATCTGACACATGTACCGAGCAGCAGCCGTTCTGGCTGCGTCTTATCCGAATTCCGGCGGCTGAGGGTCAGGTGATACATGGTTGTAGTGGTTTAGTGTGACAAAGGTGGGGGATTATTTTTAATTGCGCAACTAATTTATAAAATATTTTAAAATTATTTTTAATCACTAATTAATTCGTTTGTATTACCAGTGTCTTCGAAAGCAATTAACACTAGTAATTAAATACAGCGCCTTATACTAGCAATCCGCTTAATAAGGATTACCCCACTGCCCGTTTACCAGTATTTTTGTTAATCGTGTCTGATTCCTCGCTTCCCTTACGCCGCCCGCTACCCGAGCGCACCGACCCGGCCGCGCCGCCTGGTACGCCAGCGCAGCAAGCCTTTCGCCAAGCTATCCAAGCGGTAGAAGACTTGCGCGAGCAACTCGCCGCCCTGCGCACCGCCCAAGCCACGGCGCGCCAAACGTACTGGCGGCAGGTAGGCCCGCTGGCCGCCGCTACGGTAGCTGCCCGCCGCGCCCTCTACGAGCCCCTCGAAACAGCCCTGCTAAGTGGTTACCTCAGCCGCGCCGAGGCGCAGCAAGTAACGGAGCTGCTGCTGCACAATGCCCATAGCCTGCAAGAGCGGTTTGGGGAAGATGAGTCGGCCGTGCTGGCGCGCTACGCGCCGCCCCCTCCCCCACTTGATGACTTAGCCCCGGCTCCCGCCAGCCCGCCCATTGCGCCCGAGCTGCCGCCCCACGAGCAGGCCGCCGCTACGGCCCGCGCCCGCCGCCAGCAGCGGGCCCAAGCCGCCCGCGATGCCAAAGCCCGCGCGGCCGACACCGAGGGCCAGGCGCTGCTACAAAACACCAAAGCGGCCTACCGCCAGCTCGCCCGCCTGCACCACCCCGACCGCGCCGCCCGCGCCGATGCCGCCACCCAGCAAGCCCAAACCGAACTAATGCAGCGCATCACGGCGGCCTACGCGGCCGGCGACCTAGCGACACTGCTGGCGCTACTGGCCGATGTGCCCGCCAGCACGCCGCCCACCCCAGAAACCGAAGACCTGCTGCGCCGCTACACGCAAGCGCTAACCCAGCAGCAAACCCAACTGAGCCAGCAGCTAGCCACTGCCCAGCAGCCCGTAGCCCATGCGCCCTGGAGTGGCACCGAAAAGCAGCAGCGCACGCAATTACGCCAACTCAAGCGCGACCTGCGCGACGAGACGGAGTACCTGACGTTTCTACTGCGCCAACTGCAAGCGCCAACCGATTTGAAGCTCTTGCTACGCGAACTGACTGCAAGGGGGCAGCAAAGCATTTGAAGACTTATAAAGACTGAGTTCTGAACTTCTTGTGCCTTCTTATACCATTTGCTCTATTTGTAATGGCAGAGGCTGCTTAATGGTGCCGAATTTGTAGCCCAGAATGCAGAAAGCAAAAGTGCCGCGTAGCGGTGCCAGAAGACTGGGCGCTTCTGGCATCGCTACGCGGCACTTTTTAGGCAGGCACGAAACACCTACAAACCTGGCACCGCTACGCGGTGCATTATTCTACAGTTCAAGTTGATTATTTAAGCCAATAGCCTTAAACTAGGCTGCACGCTGCCTTACCTTAAAGGCCAAGCGAAGTCACGGCATCCTGCACGGCCTTGGCGCGGTAGGCGGGCGCGGTGGCCGGGGCGTGCAGCAGCTTTAGCAGGTTCATGTACTTGCGGCGGCCCTCGGCGAGCATATCGGTGGGTACTTCGAGGGGGAATACGCCGAAGGGCTCTACCTTTTGCACCCCGACCAGCAGAAAGCGCTCGGCCCGCAGGGCATCGGTGTAGAAGGCGGCCTGCCGGTCGTAGTCGTAGGCCGAACACTGCCAGCGGAAGTGGTCGGCGTCGCGGGCCAGGGTGGTTTTAAAATCGACTACCGTGTAGGGCTGGCCGGGCTGGTCGAGCACCAGGTCGGCGCGCAGCTTACACATCGTGTTGGTGGTGGGCTCAGTGAAGAGAGCGCTGCGCTCGGTGAGGCCATTTTCGAGCAGGCGGTTAAGCTCGGTATTTAGCTTCACGCCTTCGACTAGCCACCAGATGAGGGGGTCATTAATGCCCGGCTGGCCGGCCTGGTAGTCGGCGGGCTCAAGCAGGGCGGTATGAAAGGCCGTGCCAAAACTCAGCGCGCCCGAGCCCGAATCGGTGCGCGGGGGGCGTCCGTCGAGGGCATCGCGCAGGCGCGAAAGGTCGGAGTTGGCAATGGCGGGCAGGGCGCGGTAATCGTCGTAGGATACGCGCAGCAGGTCGGGATGGTGGGCAGGGGTTGGTAGCAAGTCGGGCACGGTAGCCTAACAACGAAACCTACCAAAAAGTAGTTACTCGCCGCAAGTATTATAGCGGCCAGCCAGTGGCCCTAAGCAGACGTTTAATAAGGATGGAGCCTTGGGGAAAAACCAAAAAAACAGCCCCGGAAGCTAAGCTTCCGAGGCTGTTTTTTTGGGATGTCAACCTGCCGAGGCTAGTTGTTGCTGATGAGGTATAGTCGCAGCGTCATCTTATTGGTAGTGCGGCGGGGGCCACCGAGCACTACCCGGTCGGGCAGGGTTGGGGTGGCCGTGTTCAGCAGCATCCCGTTGTTGGGGATGTTGTTGTTCAGCACATTCTGGCAGTACGTGAGCACCGACCAGGAGTAGCCAGCCTGCGTAATGCCATCGACAGACGTAATGTTCGGGCTGTAAGGCGTGGCACTTATAAAAGTGGTCCCCTGGTGGTTGTTCTGGTCAGTGGTAGACACCGAAAGGCTAGCAGGCGGCGTCAAGTTAGTACTCAGGGTACTGACGGGCACTTCGGCCGTGAGCATGGCACTCGTGATGATGAAGTGCTGCCCAAAGCTGCGCAGGTCGAACAAATACGGAATCTCAATCTTGGTTTGCAAGCCCAGCAAGCCCTCAATGTAGGTTTGCTGCCCGGTGCGAGAGGCATCGAGCTGCCCCAGCGACGTGAGCGTGGGCAAAGGGGCCTGCTGCCCCGTGGCTTCGGCCTGGTAGAAGTGGCGGCTCCCACTCAGCGTAAACCCGTGGTATTGGGCGGTGCTTACGTCGGTAGGGTCGTGGTAGTACAAGATGAGGGCCGCATCGGTACTAGTAGTGCTGAAGCGCACCAGTGCCGCCGCGTCATTGGCCCCCGGCAGCAAGGCCAAGCCTGGGTGGCGAGCATCGAACTGGTCCTGCGTGCTGAGCAGCCCATTCTTGGCCTCATTCATAATGGTTCGGCCATAGTTTGGGTCCAGCCGGATGCGCAGAGTGGTCAGGTTGGGCCGGGCGCGGCGCAGCGGTATCGGGGTCGTCTCATTGAGCACGGCCGCCTTCACAGAAGTTGGCGTCAGCTTGGGCGAGGCAAAACCATAGCTCGTAACCGGAATAAACGAGTTTAGCTCGTGTACTTCTACCAGGGTCTGCGTTTTGGTCGTGTCGCCGTAGCGATAGGTATCCGGCTTCAAAACCAACACTATCGAGTCAGCTATCTGGTTGCGGTCGGGGGTAAACGCCCCGCCGTACGCCAGCGTAGTGTAGCTCCGGGCCGTGATGGTGCCCAGCTGCGGGTCGATGTAGCGGCCCACCAGCAGGTTGCTCGTCGTGGAGGTCACCACCGAGTCGCGCAGCACCGTTGTGGCCCGTAGGGTCAGCGTGTCGACCAGGAAAGCGCCGCTGGTGTTGTCCACGCTGGGCAAACCCACCCCGATATTGGCGGGCGTGGTGGAGCAGCCCGCGGCTACCAGCAGCAGGCTAAAGCCCAGCAGCAACCGGTGCCAGCCAGCGGCCAGCACCGGTGCCGCCAGCGGGCAGGAGCGCGCTGCCTTATTGCTGCGCATCATTAGGAGCAAAACGCCAGAAGTCGTCGAAGCGGGTCGAGCCGGTGTAGCCCAGGCCTACGTAGCCGTAGTTGCCGATGCCAAAAGCTACGGCACTGTTGCGCGCCGAGCCCACGTAGGGGTTCTTTAGCGTCCAGGTGTCGTCGGTGGCATTGTACTCGTAGCAGGTGAGCAGGGTGCTGCCGCCAGTCGCTATATACGCCTTGTCATTCACGGTGAAGGCCACGGCCTGCGAGCGGGCTACGGCGCTGTAGTCGTAGCTCTCGGTCGAGTTGCTCACGTTGCGCAGGTAGTGCTTAGGCAAGCCCCACGAGTCGCTCTGGGGGTTGTAGGCATACATGTCGGTCACGTTGGCGTTGTTGTTGGTGCCGGTGGCCACGTAAAACTGGTTGGCGAGCACGAAGGCCACGGCACCGGTGCGCTTGTCGCCGGGGAAGGGGCTGGCGAAAGCCGTCCAGGTGTTATTAGCTGGGTTGTACTTGAAGAAGTTGTTCTGGTTGTTGCCGTCGAAGCCGCAACCCACAAAGCCGATGTTGTTGATGCTGCCGGCTACGGCGCTGAAGCGGCCCGTGCCGTTAGGAGCCGTGGTGAGCGAAGCCACCTGGCGCCACGAGCCTACCGTGGTGGTCGTAACGGGGCCAACAGTAGTCGAGGTGGTGCCGGCCGGGTCAAACTCCCAGAAGTCGGCCAAGTAGTTGCCATTGCCATCGT
The DNA here is from genome assembly GCA_050954845.1 of Janthinobacterium lividum. GTDB lineage: Bacteria > Bacteroidota > Bacteroidia > Cytophagales > Hymenobacteraceae > Hymenobacter. Next base: position 12,275 of record JBPBQK010000062.1, on the reverse strand, counting down.
TGCCGGTGCCTACGTAGCCTTTGTTATTGGCGGAGAAGGCTACGGCGGCGTAGCGGGCTGCGGCGGCCGTGGGCATGGGCGTCAGCGGCGACCAGCCGCCCTTGGCGGGGTCGAAGGAATAGAAGTCCTTGAGTGGGGTACCGACCGAGTTACGGCCCGTGCCAGCGTAGGCTACTCCGTTGATAACGAAGCTAACGGCTTCCGAGCGCGCTACCCCAGCGTAGGTGCTGCTCTGCGTCCAGTTGCCATATACCGTAGTCGTATCATCTTTTTTGCAGCTGCCTAGTCCCAGGCCGGTGAGTAGAAGTCCCAGGGTCAGGAAGCGGCCTGCCCGCAACGAAATGTTTTTCATGAAAAATGAAGAAGTGTAATGCGCTTAAGAGTAAGCTAACCGCCGAAGTGGTTGCGTTCGCTATGGTTAAAAATTATTGTTTGTCCTTCCCTAAAGCCCTGCAAGGTACGGCGAATCCCGGTTTTGCCCCAATTCCCATCGTCCAACGCCCGGATTCTATCGAGCAAACTAGCTGAACGGTTTAACAGTTCGACGGGTGGGTGAGAAAGTGAGGGGTGATTGGGGTAGGCTATTATTAAGTATAGTTGGGAAGACTGTCATTGCGAGCGCAGCGAAGCAATCTTTCCTTTTTGGTAGCAACCGTTTGCAATGCGTGAAGGAAAGGTTGCTTTGCTGCGCTCGCAATGACAAGCTTTTCACTCCTTCACCGCCTCCTCTCCTAGTCAAACCGAATGGCGACCATGGGCTTGATGCGGGCGATGAGGTAGGTAGGAATGAGCACCGCCAGGCCCGAGGCCAGCAGGGTGGCCACGTTGAGCAGCACTATCATGGTGGCATCCCAGGCAATGGGCACGCGGTCCATGTAGTAGTTTTCGGGGTCGAGCGGAATGATGCGGAAGTAGTACTGCACCGCGCAAAAGCCCAGCGCCACGGCATTGCCAATGAGCAACCCACGCAACGCAATGGACACGCCCCGGAAAAAAAACATCTCGCGTATCTGGTTGTCGCTGGCCCCGAGCGCCTTCAGAATCCCAATCATCTTGGTGCGCTCCAAAATCATGATGAAGATGGTGGCCACCATATTGAAAGTGGCCACGAAGATGATGAGCACCAAGAAGATAATGACGTTGCGATTGAGCAGCTGGAGCCAGTCGAAGAGCTGGGCGTACTGGTCAGTCACCTTATCCACGCGCACCTCGTAGGGCAGCTGCTCGTAGAACTGGTCGAAGGTTTTATTTAATTGCTTAAAGTCGCGCAGGCGCACTTCGAGGCCGCCCACCAGCGAGTCGGGCCAGGCGTTGAGGTCCTGCACCTGGCGCAAATCGCCGAGCACGTACACCTCGTCAAACTCGTCGAGGCCGGTTTGGTAGATGCCCGACACCCGAAACTTGCGCACCCGCGGCGGCTGCTGAATGAAGTAGAACAGCGCCTCGCTGCCCACTTTCAGGCGCAGCTTGCTGGCTACTTTCTGGCTTACCACAATGTCGTTGCTGGCGGCGGTGTCCGAGTAGGTGATAAACTTGCCGGCCACCATGTTCTGGCGCATCGAGTTGGGGCCGTGCTTCTCGCTCACGCCCTTGAGCACCACGCCCAGCACCTCGTCGGTGGTTTTGATGATGGCCGTTTTGCGGGCAAATGCCTGAATAGACTCGACTTGCGGGTAGACGGCCAGGCGCTGGCGTAGCTCGGGCTCGGAGAGCGGGGCTACTTCGAGCGAGTTGGTATTGTCGTAGCGCGAAAGCTGGATGTGCGAGCCGAAGGAGAATATCTTTCCCTGAATCTGCTCGCGGAAGCCTTGCAGAATGGAAAACGACACCAGCATCACGGCAATGCCCAGCGCGATGCTAACCGTAGCAATGCGGGTAACGGAATGGGTGAACGAGCCGACATCGGCCCCGTCCATCTTACTTGATATGTAGCGGGCAATATTCACTAGCGGGTGTAAAGCTACGGCCAGCCCGGCGTTGGTGGGCGGCCTTGCTACGGCTGAGCGTAGTTTTGGGGTATGATAACGCGGATTATTGTTGGGATTGCAGGCGTGGCCCTGGCGTATAACCTCACCCCCGGCCCCTCTCCTTGGGGAGAGGGGAGCCTGGCGACTACTTACGTCTGTTTGCGTTCGGCTCCCCTCTCCCCAAGGAGAGGGGCCGGGGGTGAGGTTAACGTGCCAGCCAAGCCCCCCCTCCAAACCGGCGCTGCCCAGCTCCCCGCCTACCTCCCGCTCCTGGCCGGCAAGCGCGTGGGCCTCATCGTCAATCAAACCTCGCTCGTCGGGCGCACGCACCTGGTAGATACTCTTAAGCGCCGGGGCGTGAATCTCACGGCCATCTTCGCACCCGAGCACGGCTTTCGGGGCGAAGCGGCCGATGGGGCCACTATTACCGATGGGCGCGATGCCCGCAGCGGCGTGCCCGTGCGCTCGGTGTACGGCAGCACCAAAAAGCCCACCCCCGAGATGCTGGCCGATGTCGACGTGCTGGTGTTCGACATTCAGGATGTGGGCACGCGCTTTTACACCTTCATTAGCACGCTGCACTATGTGATGGAGGCCGCCGCCGAGCAGGGCAAAAGCGTGGTGGTGCTCGACCGGCCTAACCCCAACGGCGCGCTGGTTGATGGCCCAGTGCTCGAGGCCAAGCACCGCTCGTTTGTGGGCCTCGACCCGCTGCCCATTTGCCATGGCCTCACGGTGGGCGAGCTAGCCAAGATGCTGAACGGCGAAAAGTGGCTGGCCGGCGGCCGCCAGTGTGCCCTCACGGTGGTGGCTATGCGCGGGGGCTACACCCACGCGCAGCTCTACGCCCTGCCCGTGCGCCCCTCGCCCAACCTGTCCACGGCGCGCGCCGTGGCGCTCTACCCCAGCCTCTGCCTGCTCGAAGGCACCAACGTAAGCGTGGGCCGAGGCACCGAGCGGCCCTTCGAGGTGGCGGGCGCGCCCACCCAGCCCGCCACCCGCCCCTACCAGTTTACGCCCCGCCCCAACGCGGGCTCCCCCACCCCGCCGCTCAACGGCCAGCTTTGCTACGGCCTCGACCTGCACCAGCCCACCGCGCACGAGCCGGCCGAGTTTTTTACGGTGCAGTACTTGCTCGATTTCTACCAGCACAGCACCGATAAGGCCCATTTTTTCACCAAGTACTTCGAGCAGTTGGCGGGCACCGACTCGCTGCGGGCCCAGGTGGTGGCCGGCCGCTCAGAGGCGCAGATTAAAGCCAGCTGGCAGCCGGGGCTGCTGAAGTTTCGGCAGCAGCGGCAGCGGTATCTGCTGTACCCCGAGCGGTAGAGTGCGGCCAGTGCCTTGCCGGGAAGGCCTTCTGGCTTAGGTTGAAAAGCACTGGTAAATGACCGCCAGCGGCCCGCCTATTTTTCCGCTTACGTCGCTGCTGGCTGCGCCATCCATTGTAATCTTGTGCAAACCTTAACTTGCTAGCAATCAACATGCGAAAGCTCAGAATCATGGAACACATTTCCCTGGACGGCGTGCTTCAGCACGAGGATGGCGTGCTTATTAACACGTACCGGCACGTGGGCGCGCTGCGCAAAAGTGCCTGACGACCACCTTTTATGGGCTACTGCGGCAGAGCCGCGTGCGTAGCGGTGGCAGTAGCCGGGCAGAGGCAATACCGCTTTGCAGGTTGGCGAAGAGTTTTTTTGCGCACTGGCACCCCGCCGAAACCGCCCGCTTTGGGCGCGCCTTTCGCTACGGGCTGAGGCTAGATATGGGCTGCCTGCTGGCGGCCCTGGTTTTGCAGCGCCAGCGCCAGGTGTTTTACAGAGCTGGGCATGAGGTTGGGCCGGGCGGCCGGGTACCCAACGGGGTGTTTTTACTACTGCTCAAGTTGTGGCGTACTGCATCGCTCCGCGGCACAGTAGCGCGCCACTCAAATTAAAAAACGGAAAATCTAGTATATAACAGAGAAAATGGAGGACGATACCGGGGCCAGCGGTGCGGGGGCAGTTGGGTGTGGGCTCTACATTTACGACTTCCTGACCTCTTACTTTGCCCAGCGCTGCTAATGCGGCTGCGCTTATTCGTTTTTATGTCCAAGCTTGCTAGTGTGCTGCTCGTCGATGACGACTCAACTACCAATTATCTGAATAAGCTGCTACTCAACCGGCTGGAGGTGGCCGAGCAGCTGCTAGTGGCCGAAAATGGGGCCGAAGCACTGGCCACGCTAGCCCAGGTGTGCACGCCCACCGGGGGCACTTGCCCAGCCCTGATTTTGCTGGACGTAAACATGCCCGTGATGAACGGCCTGGAGTTTCTGGCCGCCTACCAGCAGCTGCCCCTGGCCCAGCGCCAGGCCACCGTAGTGGTGCTGCTCACTACCTCGGCCAATCCGCGCGACCTTGCCCGCGTGGGCGAGCTGCCCATTGCGGGCACCCTCACCAAGCCCCTCACCGAAGTCAAGCTGCGGGGCGTGCTGCACCAGCACTTTCCCACCCAGTTTCCTACCCACTCCTAGCCCGCTGGATATGACGATTCAGGAACTGTTTCCGGGTGGGGGCGAGATGGGCGAGCGCATTCGGCAGCTCGACTGGTCGCAGACGCAGCTGGGGCCGGTCGAGGCCTGGCCCCAGAGCCTGCGCACGGCCGTGGGCATCATGCTCGGCGCGCGCTTTCCGATGATGGTGCACTGGGGGCCCGCGCTGGTGCACTTTTATAACGATGGCTACGCCGCCATCTTGCAGGGCAAGCACCCCGGCGCACTGGGCCAGCCCGCCGAGCCGTGGTGGCCCGAGATGTGGCCCTTCCTGCTTGCTATTTTCCGGCCCGTGCTGGCCGGGCAGGCCACTTACTTTGAAAACAGCCTGATGCTGCCCAACCGGCAGGGCTTTGTGGAAGAGGCATTTTTCACGTTTTCGCACAGCCCGATATATGATGAGGCGGGCGCGGTAGGCGGCATTTTTGTAACCGCCCTCGAAACCACTACCACCGTCTTGCAGCAGCGCCGCCTGGCCCTGCTCAGCCACCTCACGGCCCAAACCGCGCTATCGGCCTTACCGGCCGAGGCTGCCCAGCACCTCATCGCAGCCCTGGCCACCGACCCCGACGATATTCCGTTTGCCCTGCTCTATGCCCGCGAGGCCCCGGCCCCGCACGCGCAGCTGCGGGCCTGGTTTGGGCTGCCCGCCGGCGAGCCCGCCGCCCCGGCCCTGCTGGCCGCCGACCTGGCCGACCCGCCCAGCGGCGGCTGGCCGCTGGCCGAGGCTTTGCAGCGCGGCGAGCCTCTGCTGGTAGAGCACCTGCCCGAGCGCTTTGGCAGCTGGCCGGCCGGCGAGTGGCCCGCGCCGCCCACGCGGGCGCTGCTGCTGCCCCTGCTCATGGCCCCGGCCAGCCGCACCGCCTTTGTGCTGATAGTGGGCCTGAGCACCCGCCGGCCGCTCGATGAAACGTACCGCGCCTTCTTTGGCCTGGTGGCCGACTATGCCGGCCGGGCCCTGGCGCGAGCCACCACCACCTACGAGGCGCAGCGCCTCAACCAAGCGCTGCGCGAGGCCAATACCTCGCTCGATTCGTTTGTGCACATTGTGGCCCACGACCTGAAAGGGCCAGCCAACAACCTGGAACGCCTGCTCGAGGTGTACCAAGAGGAAGAGCCCGGCCCGAGCCGCGACTACATCGTGTCGCTGGTGGCCAAGGAGGTGCACCGCCTCACGGGCACCATCCAGGGCTTGCTGCAAGTGCTGCACACCCAGCACGGCGCGGCCCCCGCCGAGACGGTGGCCCTGGCCGAGGTATTTGCCACGGTAGAGGCCGAGGTGGCGGCTTTGCTGCACCAGCAGCAGGGCCAGCTCACGGCCGATTTTAGCGCGGCCCCCACCGCCCACTTTCCCCGCATCTACCTCGAAAGCATTCTGAAAAACCTGGTGAGCAACGCCCTCAAGTACCGGGCCCCCGAGCGGGCCCCCACGGTGCAGGTGCGCAGCCACCGCCAGGGCACGAATGTGGTGCTCACGGTGGCCGACAATGGCCTCGGCATCGACCTGGCCCGCGACCGGCAGCGGCTGTTCGAGCCCTTCACCCGCCTCACGGCCGATGGCGAAGGCGTGGGGCTGGGGCTGCACCTCATTCAGGCCATTGTGCAGCAGCGGGGCGGCGCACTGGACGTCAGCAGCACGCTCGGCCGGGGCACCACCTTCACCGTGGTGCTGCCCGAGGCGGGCTAAGCCGCAGGAGCGACCCACGACCACGCGCAAAACTACCTGTACGTGACGCGGGAAGGGGCGCACGACTCAGAAAGCTCGAAGCAGAATTGTGCCCTGATTTTGGAGCACGTGCAACAGACGCGCGTGCCGCACATCTTCAACGACAACAGCCAGGTGCTCGACGGCTGGCGCGCAGTAACGGGCTGGCTGAGCCAGGCTTTCTTTCCCGAGCTGGTGGGCGAGGGCGTGCGGGCGGTGGCCTGGGTGAAAGCCCGCGACTGGCCGGCCCGCCTCATTATTGAGGAAGCTCTGCGCCATACCAAGCCCCCTTGATAGATACGTTTGAGGGCACCGACGAGGCCTGCCGGTGGCGGCGGGCCCTGCGTTAGCCCACCGCCGACACTACGCGGCGGGGCCCGCCAGCTACTGGCGGCGGGCCCCCGCCACTAAAATACCAAACTAAAAAAGAGCCGCCGCGCGGGGCCAGCAACTTGCTGGCCCCGCGAGGCGGCTCTTTTTGGCGGAGATATATTATTTTTTGCATAATGATTTTCATTTGGCCTATTTAATAATCATAAAACTATATATTTGATAAATAATTAGCTTTACCCCTTCCTCATGGCGGTAGCGAAGTGCCCTAGCCTTCGCGAAGCTGCTTTTTCCCTTACCACCCACTACCCCCTTACCCCAACTAACAACCCCCGTTTTTCTACTTCACTTTTTCACCCCAACCTTCATTCCCTCCCATCCAATGACAAACTTCGCCTCACTAACCACCCGGCCGGCCGCCCCCGGAGCCACTCCGGCAGCGGCCCCCCACGGCGGGCGCGCCCTCGCCCGGATAGTATTGCTGCTGTGTTTGCTGCTGGGCGGCCTAAGCCAGCGCAGCTACGCGGCAGCCGACAGCAAGGGCACCGATTTCTGGCTGACTTTCCCCGGCAACTACGCTACGGGCACTACCCTGACCCTGTTTATCACGGGCGACGTGGCTACTACGGGCACCGTGAGCATTACCGGCCTAGGCTTTAGTGCCCCGTTTACGGTCGTGCCGGGCACGGTAACCTCGGTGGTGGTGCCAGCCGGGGCCGAGCTATTTGACTCCGATGTGGTGGCCAGCAATGGCATCCACGTTACGTCGGGGCAGGAAATGACGGTGTATGGCCTGAACCGACTCTCGGCAACCACTGACGCCTACCTGGCATTGCCTACCGATGTGCTAGGCACCCAGTACATCAACCTGGGCTACCTGAATTCTGAGTTTAGTGGCGTTATGGGGACGCAGTTCGCTATCGTCGGCACCGTGAACGGGACGACGGTGACCATTACGCCCACCGTAGCGGCTGGCACGCGCGCGGCGAATGTGCCGTATACCATTACGCTAAACCAGGGCCAGACGTATCTGCTACGCAGCACGGGGGCTTATCCGGCTGACTTGTCGGGTACTATCATTTCCTCGACCCAGCCCATCTCCGTTTTTGGCAGCAACAAGTGCGCGAACGTGCCGCATAACCACGCTGCCTGCGACCACTTGGTCGAGCAGCTGCCACCTACCACCGCCTGGGGCAAGCAGTTTGTGACGGTGCCGCTCAAGACCCGGCTTAACGGCGACACCTTTCGCTTCCTGGCTTCGGTCAACAACACCGAAGTGCGCGTGAATGGCACGCTGGTGGCTACCCTCAACCGCGGGCAGTACCACGAGCGCATTATCGCCGGCTCTTCGCAGGTGACGGCCACGCAGCCCATTCTGGTGGCCCAGTACTCGAATGGCTCAGACTACGATGGTGTGGTTTCTGACCCCTTTATGATGCTTATTCCGCCCACTGAGCAGTTCCTGGGCAGCTACACCGTCACTACGCCGGCCTCGGGCTTCTCGGGCAACTACATCAACCTGGTGGCCCCAACTGTAGCGGTGGGCACGGTGCGCCTGGATGGCGCAGTGGTACCGGCCAGCAGCTTTAGCGCCATCGGCAGCAGCGGCTACTCAGGCGCGCAGCTGACCGTGAGCTTGGGGGCGCACCAAATAACGGGCGGCCTCTATCCGGTGGGCGTCTTCGTCTATGGCTTCGATTCTTATGACTCCTATGGCTACCCTGGCGGGCAGTCCTTTGCCCCGGTGGCCACAGTGAGCAGCCTGACCCTAACGCCGGCCACCGGCACGGCCCAAACGGGTACTTCATACTGCGTGTCGGCCACCGTGAAAGACCAGTTTAACAGCCCGGTAGTGGGCGTGCGGGTCGATTTTGGGGTGAGCGGCGTTAATCCTACTTCGGGCTTTAACAACACCGATGCCAGCGGGGTAGCCATGTTCTGCTACACCGGCACCAAGGCGGGCCCCGACAATATTATAGCAAGCATTGGGGCCTTGACTAAAACCGCTCAGGTGACGTGGTCGACGCCGTGCAACTTGCAGCTGACCACCGCCGTGACCAATGCCGGGTGCAGCGCCACCGGCGCCATCGGCCTAACTGTGGCCAACGGCACGGGGCCCTACACCTACGCCTGGACCGGGCCCAATGGCTTTATGGCCAGCACCAAAGACATTAGCGGCCTGGCCGCGGGCACCTACGTGGTGAATGTGACCGACAACGCCACTCAGTGCACGGCCACTACCTCGGCCGTGGTGACGGGCGTGTGCGCGGCCACCATTGCGGTGCAGTACCAGACCGGCGACCTGGGCCAGCCCACCGATAATGCCCTGCGCCCCTTCCTGCAACTGATGAACACCGGCACCACGGCCGTGCCCTATTCGCAGCTGACGGTGCGCTACTGGCTCACGGTCGAGAACTTCTCGCCCATGATTACGCCCATCGACTGGGCCAAGCTGGGCACCAGCTTCGTGAGTTCGCGCTACGTGATGCTGGCCACGCCCCGGCAGGGTGCACTGGGCTACATCGAATATTCCTTTGCGGCGGGGGCCGGCGACCTGGCCGCCGGGGCCAACTCGGGGCCCATCTATGGCAAAGCCTACAAGCAGAACTACACCAACTTTGACGAAACGAATGACTGGTCGTACCAAACCAGCAGCAGCTTCGTGGCCAACGACCACATTACCCTGTACCAGAATGGCACGCTCATCGCGGGCACCGAGCCGCCCGCCGTGGCTGCCAACACCAGCCTGAAGGTGTATGCCGGCAACCAGGACACCTCGCCCTCGACCAGCTACATCAGCGTGGCCTTGCAAGTGGGCAACGTGGGCAACGTGCCCGTCAACTTTGCCGACCTGAAAGTGCGCTACTGGTTTACGCCCGACGGCACCCAGCCCCTGGTGTACGGCGTAGACTACACTCCGCTGGGCAACCAGAACTTTAGTTTGCAAACCGGCCAGAAAGGCACCCAGACCTACGCCGAGCTAAGCTTTGCCAGCGCCCTGGGCGTGTTTTACCCCATCAGCAACACGGGCGCTACGGGCAATATTCAGTTCAAGATTCGCAAGGATAATTACGGGGCCTTCAACCAGACCAACGACTACTCATTTAGTGGCTCGTCGGCCATTGTGGAGCAGCCGCGCATCACGGCTTACCTCAATGGGGTGCTCGTGTTTGGCACCGAGCCCGAAGGCGCAGCCGCCAATGCCCTGGGCGAGCCCCTGGGCAAGCAGCTGGCCGCCAGCGCCCCCAAAGGCCAGGCCGATGCTTCGGCCACAGCGACCAGCCGCGAGGCCCTGGAGCTGCGCCTCACGGGTAGCCCCAACCCTTTCACCGACGAGCTGCGACTGCAATTTGCCCTGCCCTACACCCAGGCCTACACCCTGGCCGTGTATGATGGCCAAGGCCGCCTGGTGCGGCAGCTAGCCAGCGCCGAAGCGGCCGCCGGCCAGCCCCAGCAGCTAGACGTGCCCACCCAGACCTACGCCGCCGGGCTGTATCTGGTGCGCCTCACCACCGCCACCGGCGAGCAGCACCTCAAGTTTGTGAAGCACTAAGCGGCAGCACCGGGCAGCCCAGGCTGCCCTAACAGAAGCGCCCTGAATGGCTGGTTTCAGATTCTGAAGCCGGCTATTCAGGGCGCTTTCTTTTCCTTATGCCTAAGCAAACCACGGTCGTCATGCTGAACGCAGTGAAGCATCTCGCGTGGCGCAGCAACTTCTTACGTCAGCAACGAAGCGAGCGAGATGCTTCGCTGCGCGCTGCATGACTGCTGCAACCCGTTCCCCGCCGCCAGCAGGCTACACTTTGGCCTTGGGCGGGCGGGGCGAGTCGTCTACGGTGTAGCCGTAGTCGCCCATCTGGCGCAGCTGGCTGGTGCCCAGGCTAACTTGCAGGCTTTTGGAGCCGCGCTGCACCAGGGGCAGGCACTCAGCCACCACGGCATCGCGCTGCTCATAGCGCTTTTCTATTTCTTTTTCGAGGTCTTTGGCGCGCTGGTGCAGGGCCAGGGCGGCAAGCACCTTGGCGGCGGCTTGCAGCTCGGTGGCCAAGGGGCTGGCCAGCAGCGAATCTTTGCCCGCTTTGATGATGCCGGCCCCCACGGCGGCGGTCAGGTTGAGCACGCCCAACGGGTCTTTGAGGCCGGGCACGGGAATACGGGCTTGCGCCATAACGAAGAGGTAAGGCGTTGGAAATGAACCCGCCCGCAGCAATGTACTACTGCTTAAGCATAAAACTGGCCGGCTCGCGACGAATACCGCTAGCGCCAAAGCTTTGGGAATGGTCACCAAACGTTTGGCAACCCTCCCCAAAGCTTTGGCGGGGGTCGCCAAAACTTCGGGGAGGGCCGCCAAGTATATTTGTTGCACTCCGGTGCAGGGCTTTACTAGGTAATTTGCACCCGGCGGCGGCCTCTCAGCCGCGGCCAGCGCCCACAAAAAAGCCGGTTGCGGCGGGGCGGGTAGCAATGGCGGGTGCCGCTAGCGCGGCCAGGGAGGCACAGCCGCCACGTCAGTAGCTGGGCACGAGGTACGCTGCGCTAAGCTCACGGTAGACTGGGCGCAAACAAGTTATCTAGCGTAGCGCGGGTGGGGTCGCTGGACTGCGCTAGTAGCTGGGCTGGCCCGAGCAGAGCTAGTAGCAGCAAAAAATAAAGCTTGTTCATGAGTAAAAAGGAAAAAAGAATGGAGGTTAGAGCTTGTAGTCGAAGCGCCCTTGCGTGACCTTTATAGTGTCACAGCCTGTTTGCGCTAGGATGAAACCAAATGTGCCTGACACAATCTGGTCCATGCGTGTAATAGTTAGTTGGCCTCTCATTATGAAACCGGGCTTGTAATTATAGTAGCTGTAGTCGCTACAAGGACTACCGTCTTGATAGGTGTAAGAAGCGCCACAAGTAGAAGATAGAGCCTCAGTAATTATATAGGTTCCAAGCCTATTGATTGGTGAGCCACCTATCGCAATATATTGTGTAACCTTATGTGCATCTGCTTGGTAGGCTCGAATTAATAAACTTCCACCAGCATAGGTTGGGTCATAAGTGAGCCGGAAGTTGGCAGGCCCATAATTGCTGCTGGGCGTCCAAGGCTGGCCGTTGAGCAGGCAGCCAAAAGTGTTAGCCCCGGTCTGCGTCTCGGGCGGCAGGGCGCTGGCCGGGTCGGTTTCCGCTTTCTTGCACTGCGTCAGAAGCAGTAGGGCCAGGGCGGGTAGCAGGCGTTGTTTCATAGGAGAAGGGAGCAGGCGCATATAACAGCGCCAAGGAGCCACGCATAGCCGCACTGCACAAGCCGAAAGTACTGATAATCCGACTTTAGCACCACGGTTTCCGCCAACTCAAAAGGCCCCTAAGTTGCCGCTGAGTTAGTGGCAGCGCGGTTCGGCTCCTGACTTTTGGCGGTGGGCGCTTTTCCCGGTTTACGGTGGTCGGCTTACTTTCGCCCCGCGCTGCGGCGGCCCCCACCGTCGGTTTGCGCCCCTTGCTCCCTATGCCTACTCCCCTCCGCCTCATCTTTATGGGCACGCCCGATTTTGCCGTGCCCACCCTCACCGCCCTGCTCGCGCTGCCCGAGGCGCAGGTGGTGGCCGTGGTCACCGGCCCCGACCGCCCGGCCGGGCGCGGGCGGCAGCTCCAGGCCTCGGCCGTGAAGCAGGCCGCCCTCGCCCACGGCCTGCCCGTGCTCCAGCCCACCAACCTCAAAGACCCCGCTTTTCAGGCCGAGCTCCGCGCCTACGCCGCCGACTTGCAG
>JBPBQK010000061.1:0-71174 GCA_050954845.1 Janthinobacterium lividum | reverse complement strand
TCGACTAGATGGAAGAAGACAGGGATTCTCATATAAGACAGGCTCAGACACCCTAATAAAGGAACAATCTTCATCTGCCTCCTTCCAAGACAAGCGCCAAATTAGGCGGGCAGTCTGAACATAGGAAAGACAGGAAACGTCGACCAGTTGGGCGTGTCCGTCAGCCCCCTCAACACACCACCTGGAGCGCCGCCGCAATGGCGTACACCCTGAACTTTGCCTACCCGGCTTACTTCAATAACTTGTTTAAAAAGCAGACCCGTTACACCTCGCTGGCCCGCCGGAAGGCTATTGAAGTAGCAGTGCTTACCTAACCAGACGTACGCTCAAGCCGGCCAAATTTGGGGTGCCAGTTCCATATAAGCACCTGTGCCTAGGGGAAATGGTCATTCACGCCTACCAAAAACCAGCACTACCGACCCCTCTCATTTAACTTGGGTACCAAACTTTCAACCGAGGCCGAAGCCGTGCAGGCGATTGGCCGTAATGTGACGGGTGTGCAGGGCCCGGTAGGGCATTATCGTAGCAGTTACTACGCCGGCTCATGCGCTGCTGGGCGCCGTGGCGCGCCAGTAGGGGCCCTCTCAGAAAACGGAAAATATAGCACGTTAAGGAAAGCCCGTACTTAACGCGTGAGTTGTTTGGGCGTACAGCCAAATTGCTTTTTAAAAGCCCGATGAAAGTGCTGCGGGTGGGCGTAGCCGAACTGGTAGGCAATTTCGGCGACGGTTTGGCCGCCACCCAAGAGCAGCTGGCGGGCCGCTTCGAGTCGCTGCGTCTGGACAAAGCCGCCCACGCTGGTGCCAAACAGCTGCCGAAAGCCGCGCTTTAGGCTGAACTCGTTGAGCTGGCACTGGCGGGCTAGGGCGGCGGCGGAAGGCGGCTCACTCAGGTGGTGCAGCAGCAGGGCCCGGGCGTAGTGCAGCTTGTCGCGCTCGGGGGCGCCGAGCGGCAGCGTCGGCGGGCCGGGGGGCAGCCACAAGGCGGCCTGCTGGGCCACCAGCTCCAGCACCACGGCTTCGTAGTGCAGGCGCTTGAGGCCCGGGGGTTCGGGGCTATCCCAGAGGGTATCGAGCGGATAGCGCAGGCGGGGAGGCAGGCCCGGTGCGGGAGCGTGCCGGACCAAGGGGCGGCCTTGCGTGAGGTGCTCGGCCACGTTGGACAGCTCGGGCACGTAGTCGGTGAGCAGGCTCACCATCCGGGCGACGGGCACCTGCACCGTTACCAGCCGGAACTGACCGGTGCCGAGCAGCTGGTTTTGCTCCAGCGACTGCGGGTTGAAGACCCAGTTGTGATAGCCGGGCGTGTAGAGCTGCTCGTGCAGCAGTCCCGTCTGGCTTTGGCGCAGCGTGCCGGCCAGCATAAAGCTCAACTCCACCACGGGCCGTTCGTTGACGTGCTGCCAGGGCGTCGGGGGGTGCTCGGCAAAGAAGCGGGTTTCGTTGAGCACCACCCCCCCAACGGCTACGACCCGGGCCGTGCCCTGACAGCCCGCCAGCGGCAGGAGCATGTGCTGCTCCTGCCCTTCGGACAGGCAAAAGCCGGCGGCAAACGAAGGGGGCGAAGCAGGTTCCATGGGCACGCCAACACAGAGATGGTACAAAGTACTCCCGATTGTGCACCAGCCACCGCCCGGGGGCGGGGCACCTTTGCAGGACGTTTCTCCAACTTCGTTTTCCCCAGAAAGTTATGGCCGCTGTCCCCGTTCCCCTGCCGCCTCATGTGCCCGTGCTCATCTTGGGCGGGGGCTTTGCCGGCCTCACGGCCGCACTCTGCCTGCACCAGCAAGGTATTAATTACCTGCTCCTTGAGCGCCACTCCGGCACGTCTGTGCTGCCCAAGTCCCGCAGTCTGGACCTGCGCAGCATGGAGATTTTCCGCGAGCTGGGCCTGAGCCTGGCCCTGCGCGAAGCCGGCCGCGCCTTGGCGATGGCCTGGGGCGTGCTGCGCGGTTCTAACCTGGCCGAAACCCTCGCCACCCAGCCCCCCGCCAACGCGGCGCGCGTCACCCATCCCAGTCAACTGGCCGTGTTCGAGCGCTTGGCCACCCAAAGCCCCGAAAGCGGGGCCCGCTGCACCCAGGACCTGGCCGAGCCGGTGCTGCGCCAAGCGGCCGAGGCGCGGGGCGGCGACCTGCGCTTCGCCCACGAACTCCTTGGCTTCGAACAGGATGCCGACCGCGTCACGGCCACCGTGCGCGACCGGGCCACCGGCACCGAGCACCCCCTGACGGCCGACTACCTGCTGGCCGCCGACGGGGCCAACAGCCCCACCCGCCGGGCCGTGCACGCCGCCACCAGCGGCCGGGGCAGTCTGGGCCACTACCTCAACGTGTACTTCGAAGCCGATTTGACCGAGTCGGTGCGCGGCCGCGAATTCAGCATGTTTTTGCTGCAAGAGCCCGAGGTAACCGGCTTCCTGCTGGCCGTTAACAACACCGACCGCTGGTCCCTGCACCTGCGCTACTACCCCGAAAAGGGCCAACAACCGGCCGATTTCACCGAGCCCGTGCTCCAAGACCTGCTGCACCGGGTACTGGGCCTGCCCGAACTGCCGCTCCGCATCTTGAGCGCGCTGCCCTGGGAAATGGCCGTGCGCACCGTGGAGCAGGCGCAGTTTGGCCGGGTGTTTCTGGCCGGCGACGCCGCGCACACCATGACTCCCTACGCCGGCAAAGGGGCCGCCACCGGGGTGCAGGACGTACACAACCTGGCCTGGAAGCTGGCCGCCGTGCTGCGCGGCCAAGCCGGCCCCGCCTTGCTGGCCACTTACAGCCCCGAGCGCCAGCCCATCGGGGCCTTCTTCGCGCACCTCTCGGGCGACATGGCCGACGCCCACGGCCTCCTCAACCCCGCCAAGATGAAAGAGCACGGGCAGACCCTGCTGGGCCTGCCCGACTACACCTACCGTTCGGCGGCCATCCTGGCGGATGATGCTGGCCCCACCACGCCGGCCAGCGCCCTTTCCTTGGCGGGCCAGCCCGGCACCCGCCTGCCCCACCTCTGGCTCGACGCCGCGCACACGGCCTCCACGCTCGACGGGTGCCGGGGCCGGTTTGGGCTGGTCGCCAGCGGTGCCGCGGCCCCCTGGCGGGCGCGCTGCTCGCCGGCGGCCGATGGCCTGCTGGTGATGCAGGAGTTGCCCGCCACCGCCCGCCTGGCCTGGCAGCAACTCACGCAAACCCAGCCCGATGAGGCCCTACTGGTGCGGCCCGACGGCTTCATTGCGGCTCGCCTGCCAGCCACGGTCACAGCCGCCGACTTGGCTGCCCACTTGCGGCAGGTGCTCTGCCGCTAATGGCTTTGCTGCCTCCATGGGTCCCCGGGGGCGCACTGCGCTAAGGGCATTCCTACAAGGCATGTGCTTATGGAGGGCCTTTGGAGACAGCGTGCATTTCGTGCCAAGCAGTGGGGCATTGCCGCTTAGCATGCTATATTCTCCGTTTTCTGAGGGGAATCCTAGTTGGGCTACTGATAAGCTCACCGTTTCACATTGAAACCAAATTTTCAACCAAAGCCAAAGACAGTACGCCCGGCTTTGGGGGCGTGGGCAGGCGGGTTTTTAGGTGGCTGATTGGCGGGCGTGGGCAGCGAGCCGCTAGCTTTGCCGTACCTACGCAGGCGCTTATCCTTCCGGCTATGTCAGAAAAACTACGGGCCCATCTCGAAAAAGTAGTGCCGCTTACGAACGAGGAATTTGCGGCGGTACGCGCCCGTTTTACACGTAAAGAGTACCGCAAACATCAGTTTATTATTCAGGAGGGCGAACCGGTCAAACACAACTACTTCGTGCTAGCGGGGCTGCTGAAGCTGGTGTATATGGATGCCGCTGGCAAGCCGCACATCCTTTCGTTGGCCATAGAAGACTGGTGGAAAACCGACTTCCCGGCCTAATATACCCAAACGCCCGCCACCCTCTCGCTGGAGTGCCTGGAGGACACGACGGTGCTGTGCCTCTCGATGGCCGACTTCCACGCCCTCTGCACAGAGCTGCCCCAAATGGCACGCTTCTTCCTGCAGAAATCGATGCTGGGCGGCATTGCCACGCAGCAGCGCCTCTTATCGCTGCTGACGACTTCGGCCAAAGAGCGGTACGAGCAATTGCTCCAAAAATACCCGGCGCTGAGCCAACGGATTACCAAGACGTTGCTGGCCTCCTACCTGGGCGTGTCGCGCGAAACCTTGAGCTGGCTGGCTTCTTAGCGGGCGCTGGCCTGGTGTGATGTACCGCACCTGAAAATAGTGCGCCAGGTCACGCCCGGCCGGCGGGGCGCTGTCGGAATTTTGCAGCACCACTATCCACCGGCAACCCGGCAGCACCGCTCATGAGAAAGACCGCAACATTTTTAACCCTTGCCGTCCTCGCAACGGTGCCTGCCTTGGCCCAAACCAAATAACCACCCATGGAAACTACCCCCGCCACCTCCCAGGTCACCACCTTCAACTTCGGCCCCACCTCCGAAAACGCCAATACGCTTATTAGCAAACCCAAGTTGCGGCCTAGCAGCCGGCTTGGTGTAAGGGGTGGGCAAAAAGGAACAAGGCGATTTTCAGGGCGAACCCCTGAGCCGTGACGGCGTGAATCTGTTTAGCAAAGCGAGCGGTCAACTGACTGCCGGTGGGGTCAAGACGCTTACGAAAATATGGTAGCAGAAAGCGTTGGGCAAGATGATGCGGCTGTCTGGTGTCCTTTCTACGTGCGGGTTGCTGCTAACTACCCCTGGCTTCCTTAAACAGGTCTTCGGCCACGTAGTCGGTGTAGCCCGCATCGGTGTACAATACACTGCCCGCGGGTAGGGTCAGGGGCAAGCCGCGCCGTCCGGCCTGTTCCGACTTGCCGCCCGCGTGGAGATGGAACGCGACTGGCACGCCGTTGCTGGTGGCCACGACCTGCACCTTCAGGCCATAGAACCAATTATCTCTACGTGAGCTGCCGGCTGAGGCGCAGCACGTGCCGGTGCTCGATGCGCTGGGCCGGTCCGTGCGAGAGGCGCTGCTGCCGGCTGGGCTAGCTAGTGCTCAGTACGCGCTGGCAGCCGACGGGCCTCTACTTGGTGCAGGTGCGCACGCGGGACAGCCAAGCCGCCAACTGCCGGCTCATACGCCAGTAAGGGCGTAACCAACGTCTGGTGCATTTTGGTTTCCAGATGACTCAGGTAGGTAAGGCGTTGTTCGTTACACTTTAACAATCATTTTGCCTTCGTTCTGGCCAGTAAAAAGGCCAATAAATGCCTCCGGTAGTTTCTCAAAACCCTTCACGATAGTTTCGGTGTAGGTCAACTTACCTTGCTGAAGCCACGTGGCCAGTTGCGCGAGCCCCTCTGGAAACCGGGCAGCATAGTCGGCAATAAGGAAACCGCGGATGGTCAAAAACTTGTACACGACCAAGGGCAAAATGCTAGGACTCAGTGCTGGCTCAGTGTCGTTGTAATTGGCTATCGCCCCGCACGCCGCCACGCGGGCGTAGGGGTTGAGGCTGGCCAATACGGCATCGGATACGGGGCCGCCCACGTTGTCGAAATATATATCGACGCCGCCTGGGCACGCTGCGGCGAGGGCCGCCGGCATATCGGCTGTGGTCCGGTAG
This sequence comes from Janthinobacterium lividum, assembly GCA_050954845.1. Taxonomy (GTDB): domain Bacteria; phylum Bacteroidota; class Bacteroidia; order Cytophagales; family Hymenobacteraceae; genus Hymenobacter. Next base: position 65,588 of record JBPBQK010000061.1, on the reverse strand, counting down.
TTGATGGCCGCGTCAAACCCAAACTTGCCCGTGATAAGGGTCGCTTTCTCATCCGTGCCCACGATGCCCACCACCCGGCAACCTAGGAGCTTGCCCAACTGGCCGGCGATACTACCCACCGCTCCGGCCGCCCCTGATACCACCAGCGTTTCGCCGGCTTTTGGTTGGCCAATGTCAAGCAGGGCGAAGTAGGCCGAGAGACCCGTAATGCCTAGCACGCCCAGGTTGGTAGTGAGGGGCGCCGCCGTGGCATCGACCTTTACCAGGCCCGTGCCGTCGGATACCTGGTACTCTTTCCAATCGAGATAATGGCTAACAACTTCTCCCTGGTGGAACTGGTCGTTTCTCGATTCCACTACTTCGGCAAGCAGCTTGGAGCTAATGGGTTGGCCGATTTCAAAGCGCGGCACTTTGGTGCCCGACATCTTGCCGCGTAAGTAGGGGTCCACGGAAATGTAGACCGCTTTCAGGAGCACTTCGCCGGGGCGCAAGGTGGGTGCTACTTCGGCTGCGAGCTCAAAATTGCTTACCTGCGGCAGCCCGACGGGTCTGTTTTTTAAGGTAATTACTTTGGTCTGGTGCATAATAAGAAAAGGAACAAAATGCCATGGAATTATAATCTATGGATTATAAATAATCAAAAAAAATCAACTCCTCATTTCATTTAGCAAGTCGTTGAGCAGTTGGGCCTGGTCAGCGGCAAGCTGATAGGTGACTGACTGAAACAAGGCGCGGCCCTGCTCCGCTACCTGCACGCCCTTCGCAGTCAGTTTAATATGGACTACCCGCTGGTCGGAAAGCGTACGGTCTTTTTGTATTAGCTCTTTCTCCATCAACTTGTTGAGCAGGCGCGACACGTTGGGCATGCGGTCGATGAGCCGGTCCCGAATCACATTGACTGAGGCCGTGTAGTCGGGCTGGCCTTTTAGGATGCTCAGCACGTTGAGCTGCTGCAAAGACAAGTCAAGCGGCTTCAGCGCTGCCGCATACTGATTGGAGAGCCAGTTGGCAGTGAAAATAACGTTCATGCCCGCCTGCTGCTGGGGGTTGACGAACTGCGGCTGTTGAATGGCGTCCTCTAGCTTCATGCGCTACTTACCGAAATAAACGGTCTTTGTTCTACCTACAGCAAATTCAGGGTTAGTGCACAGTTGTCCTCGAAACCGCTCCAGGTTCGTACTTGCAGATAGTTTATAGCCCACGGCTTTATAAACCATGGACTATAAACTGCATGCAAGTACGAATGTTTTTCAGATGGGAAAAACTACCTGCTATTCAAATGATTAGGATAACTAGCGGGTGCAGAAAAGTCTAGGTGCTTTATTCCTCGCCCTCTTGTAACGCTGACAGGCGTATTACCTGCTCCCCAAGCAGAATCTCGGGGTCTACGTGCCGTGGCTTCATCGCAATGGACGTTCCGGGCAGCTGGTGTTGAACCCAGGCGGCGTACTGCGCCGCCACGGGCTGCCCGCTGAGGGTGCGCAGGCGCGCCAGCAGGTGCGCGTCGTCCTGGTGAAAGTCATCTAGCGTCAACTGGCCGGCCTCGTAATACGAGCGTATCAGCCCACGCAGAAAGCGGTTGGCCGACTGGCTTTGCGGACCGGCGAAGTAATGCTCGGTGAGGTAGGCGTATTGCTGGCTAAACCACCGGGCGTGCGCAACGCTACTAACGACAATGCGGCCCTCGTGTACGCGCAATCCTTCTAAAAACCACGCGATGTCCTCGGCCGAGAGCACGCCCAATTGGCGTAAGTCGCGCAGGGTGTAGTCAATGCGGTCGGCCGCTAGGTCGGGGAGGGGTTGCTCAAGCAGTGTGTATCGGTCGAGGTCGAGAAAGTCCTGGTAGTGCAGGTGATGGCGAACCAGCGCTGCCTGAATCTCGGGGTGCGCCAGCACTGCTTCGTAACGCTGCTCGTGGTAGTCTTCCCCGGCCAACTCCAGCACGTAGTCAATCAGGTGTGAGAAAGCCGTGTGCGAAACATCGTGCAGCAGTCCCGCGATTTGTTCGCGCAAGTTGCCTCCTAAGCGCCAGATGAGCAGCAGCACGCCCACCGAGTGGTCAAAGCGCGTGTGATTAATAGCGGGGTTGACCAGCACGATGGCCCCGCCCTGGTGAATGCCGCGCAGGCGCTGAATGGGAGCCGTGTGCAGCAGCTCCACCACGGTGGCGGGCAGTTCTACCGCGCCGTAGAGTGCATCCTCGTAGTGCATGGGGGATGAGGGTAAGCGTTAGCGCGCAGGCAAAGGTCTGAACAGATGCTTGATGGTACCTAGCGCCGGGTCTGACAGCCGCCCGCGGCCCTAAGCGCGGCCCCCGTTAATCTGTATCACAACTTCCTCCTTTTGTATCAGAATAGCCCCTAGGTGCCGCCGGAATTTTGTGCCATCACTCAACCACTAAAACAGAGATGGCAAAGACAATCTTCCTCACCGGCGCGTCCCGCGGATTCGGCAAAATTTGGGCGGAAGCCTTTTTGAAACGCGGCGACCACGTAGTGGCCACTTCCCGCAACGTGGCCGGCCTGCAAGACATGGCTGACACCTACGGCGCGGCCTTCTTACCCCTGGCTCTCGACATCACCAACCGCGCGCAGTGCGTGGCCGCCGTGCAGCAAGCCCACGCCCATTTTGGCTCCCTCGATGTGGTGATTAATAATGCAGGCTACGGGCTGTTCGGGACCGTGGAGGAACTGAGCGAGCAGGCGGTGCACGATATTATCGACGCGAATCTGCTGGGTACATTATGGATTACGCAGGCGGCCCTACCGCTTATGCGGGCCCAAGGTAGCGGCCACATTATTCAAATGTCCAGCGTCTTAGGCATCACCAGCGCGCCGGGCTCCAGTATTTACAGCGCCACCAAATTCGCCGTGGAAGGCTTGAGCGAAGCCCTGTACCACGAGGTGAAAGGCTTCGGCATTCACGTCACGCTGGTCGAGCCTAATGTTTTCAAAACCGACTTTGGCGGCGCCTCTGCCGTGCACAGCCCCGCCATCGCCGCCTACGACCAGGTAAAAGCGTCGCTCTACGCCCTGCCCGCTTTCCAGCCCGAAAACTACGGCGAGCCGCTGGCCACCGTGCCGGCCATCTTGCAGCTCGTCGATGCGGAAAACCCGCCGCTGCGGCTGTTTATGGGGCGCGCCGCCTACCCCTGGGCCCAGCAAGTGTACGCCGAGCGCCTCGCCAGCTGGGCCGAGTGGCAGCCCATTGCTGAGCAGGCCCACGGCTAAACCGGCTAACTTAAAACGGTCTCTGCTCCCCAGCGGGTAGAGGCCGTTTTAGCTACCTTTAATCCTGTATCTGCCGGCCCGTTGCGTCCCCTGACCATGAAGCATTTCACCAGCATCAGCGCGTTTCACCGCGACTGTGGCTACCCGCCGCCCGCGCACCCGTTGTTGAGCTTGTTCACGTGCCAGCAACTGCTGCATTGCTCCTTTGGCGACGCCCCGCTGACCACGGATTTCTACCTGATTAGCTTTCGCAAAATGAAGGCGGGCGGGCAATTCCTGTACGGCAAAACCACCTACGACCACGAGGCCGGCGCGCTCTCCTTCATCAAGCCCCGGCAGGTGATGCAAATCACAGACCTGCAACTCATTGAAATGGCGTTCGTGGTCGTTATTCACGAAGATTACCTCTTGGGGCACGCCCTGCACGCTGAGATAAAAAAGTACAGCTTCTTCGATTACGAAGTCAATGAAGCCCTGCACCTGGCCCCGCGCGAGGAGCAAATACTCTGGGAGTTGTTCCACCAAATCGGGTTTGAGTACGGCAACAACCCGGACGAGTACAGCCGCGACATCATCCTGACGCACCTAGCCTCTATGCTCAAGTACGCGCAACGCTTCTACAAGCGCCAGTTTCTCAACCGCGCTCACCTCTCCGGCAGCATGGTGGCCCGGTTCACAGATTTGCTGACGGCTTATTTTGAGCAGGGGCAGCTGCAAGAACAGGGGCTGCCGACGGTGAAATATTTGGCCGATAAGCTGAACACCTCGCCCCGCTACCTCACCGATTTGCTAAAGCAGGAAACCGGTAAAACGGCGCTCGACCACCTACACCTGTTTTTGCTAGGCGAAGCCAAAAACCTGCTCATCAGCACCGACAACACCATTGCCCAAACGGCCTACCAACTCGGCTTCGAAAACCCGCCCTACTTCTCGCGGCTCTTCAAAAAGGTAGTTGGCCTCACGCCGCACGAGTACCGGGCGCAGTTTCTGAACTGATTGTGCAGTTAAATAGCCTTGTATAGGTGTACTAAACTGGGTCAAAAGGTTGCCCACCAACTGGTAGAGTGAGAATTATCCGGTCGGGTTAGAGAGGTGCTGGTCAATTCTTGCTTCAGAGGCCACAGGGTGGCATCGACTCAGGGCTGATGCACGTAAGTCGCTCCCGGCAAGCCAGCGCTGCCAATCACGCTAGCCACTTACTGACTTATGCCTACCGTTCGCACGGAGTTACTTGCTATTGCTTACGAAGAAGGTGGCCCCGCCGACGGGCCACCAGTGTTGCTGCTGCACGGGTGGCCCGATGCGGCCCGTGGGTGGGCGGCCGTGGCCCAGCGCCTGCAAGCCGCGGGTTGGCGCACCATTATTCCATACTTGCGCGGCACAGCGCCGACCCAGTTTTTGGACCCGCATACGCCCCGCATTGGCGCTGGCGTAGCGCTGGCCCAGGATGCCATCGACCTGCTCGATGCCCTGCACCTTGACCAGGTGGCCGTAGTGGGGCACGATTGGGGCGCCCGCGCCGCTTATACCCTGGCCGCCTTGTTCCCAGAGCGCATAACGGCCATCGCAACCCTGGCGCTGGCTTACCAACCACACGGTCGCTTTACCCTGCCTGGTTTTGCACAGTCCCGCCTGTTTTGGTACCAGTGGTTTCAGTGTACCGAGGCGGGCGCCGCTGCCGTGCGCCAAGACCCCGCCGGCTTTGCCCGCATCCAGTGGGACACCTGGAGCCCGCCCGGCTGGTTCAACGAAGCCGAATTTGCTGCCACGGCCGCCCACTTCAACGAACCAGACTGGGCCGCGATAACCCTGCATGCCTACCGCTCGCGGTGGCTGCCCGGCGAAGCCACCGACCCGCGGTACGAGGCCTTACAACAGCGCTTGCACGAAACCGAACACCTAACAGTGCCAACCCTACTGATTCAAGGCGCGGCCGACACGTGCGATGCACCGCAGGAGTCCGAGGGACTCGACCAATACTTCACCGCTGGCTATCGGCGGCTGCTCCTGGAGGGGGTAGGGCATTTCCCGCACCGCGAAGCTCCCGACGCAGTGGCTACCGCGATTCTGCAACTGCTTGCTTCTAGAGATTGAAGGCAAACTTCTTTAGCTAGATTGGCCTACTGCATTTGAAATTTCTTAGAAATCAACCCACATGAGGGTAAAAATGCCAGCTGCGCTACCAGGTTATCCTAAGCCAATTATCGGGCATTCTGAGTCCCTTGTTCGCAACAATAATTATTTAGTATTGAAGCGGTTATAGATTTATTTTAGTATTTCTAGCTTACACCATCAGCTTGTAGCCGATGCCGCGCACGTTCACGATTTGCACCTCGGCATCGGCGCGGAAGTAGCGGCGCAGGCGCGTGATGTACACGTCGAGGCTGCGGCCGTTGAAAAAGGTATCATTGCCCCACAGCGCTTGCAGCACCTCGGCGCGGCCCAGCACCTGGTTGCGCTGCCGGTAGAGGTGGTGGAGCACCTCAGCCTCGCGGTTGGTGAGGGCCTGGGTGTGGCCTTGGTGGTGCAGGCGCTGGTGGGGGTAGTCGAACTCGTACTGGCCGATGGCCACGATGGCCGCCGGGCTAGCGGTGGGCGCGGCCGGCTGGAGGCGGGCGTTGATGCGGGCCACCAGCTCCTCGATGCTGAAGGGCTTGCGCACGTAGTCGCTGCCGCCCAGTTCGAAGCCGCGCACCACGTCGGCAGTTTGGCCGCGAGCGGTGAGGAAGATGATGGGCACCGTGGCGTGGGCGCGGCGCACCTGCTCGGCCAGGGAAAAGCCGTCGAGCACGGGCATCATCACATCGACCAACAGCAGGTCGGGGGCGTGCGCCCGAAATAAGTCCAAGCCCGCCTGGCCATCGGCCGCGTGCAGCACCGTGAACCCCCGCGATTCGAGATTGTCTTGCACGATGAGCGCGAGCGAAAGCTCATCTTCTACTAGCAGAATAGTCGGCATAAGCATAAGTAATGCAGCGCGTTGCGCTAGCCTAGGGCAGTGGCGCAAGCATAAAGAAATTAACCGTCAAAATATTCCCTAGGGGAGCGGCAGCCAGAGCGTAAACGTGCTGCCCTGGCCCGGCTCGCTACGCACGCCAATGCGCCCGCCGTGGCGCTCTACCACCTGGCGCACGTAGTACAGCCCTAGCCCAAACCCCTTGATGGGGTGCAGGTTGCCGGTAGGAACCCGGAAGAAACGGTCGAACACCGCCGCCTGGTAGCCGCTGGTGATTCCGACCCCGTCGTCCTGCACCGTGAGCTGCCAGCCGCCCGCCGTGCGGCGGCTGCGCACGGCAATGTTGACGTGCGCTTTGGAATACTTGATGGCGTTGTCAATCAAGTTATTAATAACGCCATCCAGATGCAGGCGGTCGGCTTGTACTACGTCGGCCGGGGCCACGTCTACCTCGAAGTGCACGGGCTTGCTGGCGTGCAGCTGGTGCCGGTGCACGGCGGCCTGCACCAGTTCGGCGGGGTGCACGGGCTCGGGGTGCAGCACCAGCGCCTGCCGCTCTTTGGTGGCGATGGTCAGCACTTTATCCACGAGGTCGGAGAGGCGGCGCAGCTCGGTGCGCGAGATGCGCAGGTACGTTTTTACCTTTTCAGGGTCGGCCTGCAAGCCAAAGCGCTCCAGCGTCTCGACGGCGGCCGACACCGTGGTGAGGGGCGTTTTTAGCTCGTGCGTCATGTTGTTGATGAAGTCGTTTTTGGCTTCGGCTAGCTTGCGCTGGGCCACCATCGTGTGCAGTACCAGCACAAAGCAGCCGCTCGTGAGCACCAGCAGCAGCACCGAGCCGCCCAAAAGCCCTCCTAGGCGCTGCCACAAATAGGCCCCGGGCGGCGGCAAATGAGCCCGCACGTACAGCCCATGCGCGGGACTGAGCAGCACCGGCGGCGTGGCCTGCGGGAAGCGCGCCGCCTGCGTGTCCGGGCGCACCTGGCGCGCAGGCGCAGTGGCGGCCGGGGCCAGGGAAAAGGTATCTAGTACGGCCACCGAATCAATGCCGTGCTGGTGCAGCTGTAGCGCGTAGACGTGGCCTAATTGACTTAAGTTGACGTTGTTGCCGCTGCTCCAGTCGTCAATGGTAATGCTGTTTAAGTGGTGGCTCATGTAGAGCGCGGCCCGCCGCGGCATGCCATTCGCCAGCAGGGTAACATCGGCCCCGTACACCAAGCGCCGGGGCCCTACCACCCGGCTGCTGCGGCCCACTATGCTCAGGGTCATCGAGGCTTGCGCCTTGGTTTGCTCCACCACTTGCGTCAGGTGCTGCTGCACCGCCAGCACGAGCGTTTCGTGCACGGTGCGGCCCCATTGCGTGCGGGTGAGCTGGTAGGTGCTGTAGAGCCAGTACGCCTGAAAGCCATTGATGCCCACTACGCAAGCGGCCAGCAGCCAAGTGATAATGCGAATACGACGTTGCATAGGGGATAGCGAAAAGCCAAAGCGAAATTACGCCCCGGCTAGCCCGCGCGAAGGCGTTTAACACTATTTAACGTTAGTTAACAGGGGTTTACAAAGCGCACCCGTTGCTTTGCACCACCTAATCAACCCCCTTTTAGCACCCCTATGTTAAAGCTTCTTAGCGCCTTGGCGGTGCTGCCGGTAGCGGCCCTGGTTGCGCCCGCCCCGGCGCCCGCCGCCTTTATAGTGCAGGGCTACCTGCCCGCCACCAAGGCCCACAAGGCCTACCTGAACTACCGCCGCGGCCCGGCCTACGTGGTTGATTCGGCGGTCATCACCAAGGGCCATTTTCAGTTTAAAGGACCAATAGATAGCCCGCAGCAAGCTAGCCTGATGCTGCCGCCGCCCGGCACCACCTACCACCATATGGTGCGCGAGGACGTGGCCATTATCTACCTGGAAAAAGGCACTATTACCGTCGCGGGTACCGGCAGCCCCATGCAGGCCGCCGCCACCGGCACGCCCCTCAACCGCGAAAGCACCGCCCTGGCTGCCCAAACCGCGCCGCTCCAAACCAACCTAAGTGCCCTGCAAAATGCGTGGGAGCGCCGCCCCGCCGCCGAGCGCGCCGACACGGCCCGAGCGCGCCAGGCCGAAACCCAGGAAGCCCAGCTAACCGCGCAGCTCCAGGCGGTGTACACGGCTTATATCCAGTCGCATCCGGCCAATCCGTTCAGCCTCTACGCGCTGGCCGACTACGAAACGTATCAGCCCGATGCCCCGGCCTGCGCCACCCTTTTCCAGGCCCTCGCCCCCAGCGTGCGCACCTCGCCCCAGGGGCAGCTGGTGCAGCAGCGGCTAGCCAACCGCCTGCGCACCGCCATCGGGTCGCTAGCCCCCGAGTTTAGTTTGCCCGACCCCAGCGGCCAGCTGCTGAAGCTCAGTGACCTACGCGGCCAGTACGTGCTGGTCGATTTCTGGGCTTCGTGGTGCAAGCCCTGCCGGGCCGAAAACCCGAACGTGGCCAGCGCCTACGCCGCGTACCATGGCAAGAATTTCACGGTGGTCAGTATTTCGCTCGATAGCCAGCCGGCGCGGGCCGCGTGGCTAAAAGCCATCCAGGACGACCACCTGACCTGGCCCCAGGTGTCGGACTTGAAAGGCTTCAACACGGAAGTCGCCCAGCAGTACGCCATCAATTCCATCCCGCAAAACTATCTGCTCGACCCGCAGGGCCGCATCGTGGCCAAAAACCTGCGCGGCGACGCCCTCTCGCAAAAGCTGGCGCAGGTGCTCGGCCCCATCAACTAAAGCCGCTGCTTGCCCACCTAGGTAAGTAGCCGGCCCCACCAAAGCGCCTGCCGGAAACGGCAGGCGTTGATTTTCCTTTTTTCATTTCCCAACATTCATGGAATCTTTTGCCTTGCAAATCCCGCCCACAGAAGGCGTGCGCAAAGTGGGTCCCGGCGAGGGCGAGCACTTCGATATTGCCGACTCACGCTTCACCTGGAAGGCCAAGGCCGCCGACACCGGCTACGCTTTTGCCATCTACGAGCTGCCGCTTAACCCCGGCAAGGGCGTGCCGCTGCACGCCCACTCCTACGCCGAAGTCTTCTATATCCTTGAAGGCCAAGTCGATTTTATGCGCCTAACCGAGGGCCAACAAGAATGGGTGAGCTGCGGGCGCGGCGACACCCTACTCGTGCCGCCCAACGCCTTCCACGGCTTCGCCAACCGCAGCGGGGCCCCCGCGCGCCTGCTGAGCACGGCCAACCTACTGCACCAAGCGTTCTTCGACGAGGCCGCCCGCCCGGCCCTGGCCACCGACCCAGCGCCCGCTAGCCCGCCCGATATGGCTGAGTTGCAGCGTGCCCTAGGCCTGGCACCCAAATACAACATGTTCTTCGCCCCGCCACCGGCGGCGGGGCCCCCAGCCGAAGCGCAATAGGCTTGTGCCGTAGGCAGTTCGCTGCCTACGGCAGTACCGCCGGTTTCTGCGCTAACAAGTAGGCGATTCGTGCTTGCTGGTGCGTGGTGTCAGCCCGTAGCGTCAGGTTTTTGCCCGTAAAATACTGGTAAGTCACGGCCGGCTGGCCAGCGCCCGCGGGCCCGGTGCGCAGCAGCTCCAGCGATTGCAGCGCGCCGGGAATGCGGGCGCCAAACCAGTTGGGGTCGGCTTTTTGCTGCCAGGTGAGCAGGGCCAGCACTTCGCCCGGCTGGGCGGCCCCGGTGCCCCCTAGGGCCGCTTGGCGGGCCAGGTCGTTGCCATACAAGGTGGCCATGGTAGCCTGCCGGCGATTGACGGAAGAGGCGAGCACGCGCAGGCCCAGCTTGCTAAAATCAAACGAGGGGGGTAGGGAGGCGGCTTTGTTGAGCTGGCCGGCCGGAACCTTATGCTGGCTACAGGCGCTCAGCGCCAACAGGCCCGCGAGGGCGATGGTCGTGGCGTGCATGGGCTAGTGGTTGATGGGCTGGGTGAAGACGAAATCGTTGTTTTTCATCGGCTGGTGGCAGTTGATGCACTCGGTGGTGAAGAGAGCGTTTTTGCCGTAGGGCACCATCTTGGGGGTTTTGAAACGGGCCCAGCCCCAGCCTTTGGTAGCCGCATATTTCTGGTCGTCCTTTAGCATATATTCGACTTGCTTGAAGGCGCCGGGGCGCACGTTGCCCTCTGCATCGGCCAGCTGGTCCCAGGCTACTTTGGCGAACGCCGTACCATTAGGCCAGGGGTTAATATGCTTCTCCCGAATAGCTTTCACGGCCACGTCATTGCCGAATACCACGCGCAGCGTGCCATTGTCGATGCGCTCGGTGGTACTGATGGCCTGCCAGTTTTTGTAGTCGGGCAGGTAGGCAATGCCGTTGGGCGCGACGGGCACGGCGGCGGGCTTGGCCGCCCCCGGCTGCCAGTGCCGGTACTGCCGGTCGGCGGTGTTGAGCTTGGCCGTGTCGGCGGGCGGGTTGTTGGCCAGGCTAGCCACGTACTGCTTGAGCACGGCCACGTCCTGGGCCGATACCTTGGCCTCGGGGTGCGCCAGGGTGTACTCACTAAGTGGCATGGCGCCCGCCAGGATTTGGTTGACCGACTCCCACAGCTTCGCCTTTTGGGCGTCGGGGGGTAGGCTCTGCCAGGTGGAGAAATTCAGCCCCGCCCGGCCTTCCTTCACGTGGTCGGCCACCTGCCAGTACACGGGCGCGACTTTGTCGAACCAGCGCAGGTTGGTTTGGTTGGAATGGCAGTCGTAGCACGCGCGCTGCACAATGCTTTTCACGGCCACCGGCGCCTGAAAATCGCCCGTCACGGGTGGGTTTTCCAGCGGCGGATGGATAAACTGAATCCCCACGAAGGCGGCCCCCAACAGGGCCCCGGTGGGCAGCAGCAAGCGGCGAAAGGGGGTGGTGGCTGCGCTCATAGCAAGTGGCAGATAAGGTGGTGATTGTCAATAGTACATCAGGCTGATTGACACTCAAACTTACGGGCGGCGCTACGCGGCTCCTAGGGCCCCGCGGCCAGGTGGCCTTATCCGGCCCCGAGTTGGCCTTTTTGGCGGCTGGCGGCTAGGCGAAGCGCTTCAGAAACTGCTGAATAGTCGCGTTATAGCTGCGTGACGAGGTCACGTGCTGTCCATTGGCCATCCGAAACAGGTACTCGCCGTGGGCCCACGACTTAAACTCCACAATGTGCTCGGTGTTAATAACGTACGAGCGGTGGATGCGTAGAAAATAAGCCGGGTCGAGCCGCTCAGCCAGCTGCCCCAGCGAGGTCCGCACCGGGTGCGCCGCGCGAGCCGTGTGCAGCAGCACGCCGCTGCCCGTGGCTTCGAGGTAAAACACGTCGGCTGCGGGCACGAAAAACTGCCGCTCGGGCTGCTTCACCACAAACCGGTCTTGGTACTCGACAGGGGGGGTAGGGGCCTGGCCCGCCAGCGTGGGCCAGGCCCGGAGCAGGGCGGCTAGGTCGGCGCCGACGGCCTGGGTATGGCGCTGCGCCGCCTGCTGCTGCACCCGGCCCACGCACTCCGCAAACCGGTCGGGGTCGAGCGGCTTCAACAAATAGTCCACCGCGTGCAGCGCAAAGGCGGCCACGGCGTACTGGTCGTAGGCGGTCACGAACACCACCAACGGCAGCGGCTGGCCCGTGGTGCGTAGGCGTTGCAGCACCTGCACGCCGTCGAGGTCGGGCATTTGCACATCCAGGAAAACCACGTCGTAGGCGCTGGTTTGCAGGGCGGCGAGGGCTTCGGTACCGTTTTGGCACTCGCCCGCGATGGTCATATCCGGGAAGTCGGCGAGCAACTCGCGCACCAGGCTGCGGGCCAGCGGCTCGTCGTCTACCAGCAGAGTGCGCAGGCTCGTGCTCATGCGGCGAGGGGAGCTGAGTTGGCGGGTACGGCGGCCTGGAAGGGCAGCGACAACCGCAGGCAGTAGCCCTGGCCGGGCGCAGTTTCGACGGTTACGGCGTAGTCGGCGCCGTAGCGGGTGGCGAGGCGGCTTTCGAGGTTGCGCAGGCCGATGCCCCGCACGGCGGTATCGGCGGTGCCGCGGCCATTGTCCTGCACCTGCACGATGAGCCGGTCGGCCTGCTGCCGGGCGCTGATGGCCAGCTCGCCTACCCCCGCCTGCGGGGCCAGGCCGTGGCGCACGGCGTTTTCGACCACCGGCTGCAAGAGCAGGGCAGGCAAGATAGCGGCCTCCGTGCCGGGGGCGATGTGGTAGGCTACGGCCAAGCGGTCGGGGAAGCGGGTTTGCTCGATTTCGAGGTAGAGGCGAGTCAGGTGCAGCTCCTGGGCGAGCGTTACTTCCTGCGTATCGCTGCCGTCAAGCACGAGGCGCAAAAACTGGCTGAGCTGGGCCAACATGCGCCGGGCGGCCTTCACATCGCTGCCCATCAGGGCCGACACGGCATTTAGCGAATTGAACAAAAAGTGCGGCTGGAGCTGCATTTTCAGGGCCTGCAATTGGGCTTGCACGAGCTGCGTTTCTAGCTGCGCCGCCTGCACCTGGCCCTGCCGAAACCGCTCGCGGTACTGCACGGCGTAGGCCATGCACAGCAGCATCCAGTAGATGGGCACCCAGTTATTGGCATTCACGAGGACCGTGCCCAGCGAAAAACCACCCGGCAACACGCCGAAAACGCTCATTATGCCGGCATAGGCCAGGCGGTAAACCAACGTGAGACCGTAGCTGGCGGCCGCGTGCACTAGCAAATTAGGCAGTCGGTGGCGGCGCTCCGTCAGGTCGAAGCGCTGGGCCAGCGCAAAAACCACCGGCGTGAGCATCCCCCAAAGCAACCCGTGCAGCAAGCGCCCACCCAGGGTTTCGCCCCAGTGGGTGGGCGTGCCCGCCGAGAGGTTCTGCGCAAACATCAGCAGCACCATAAACCCGCTGAACAGCAGCCAGGCCAGCGCAATAACCGGCCCCGGCACCAGGGGCCGCCGGGGCGTCGAAGTTGCGTTGGATGGCTCGTTGTGCATATTGCCAAAGGTAATGCGCGTGCCTACGCCGCCAACCGGCCCAGCGGGCAGTTGGCCTTTTGTAAGGCTGGATAGGCCTTTTTGGGTGATTAGTCAGGCTGAGTTGGCCAACCTGACTACCCTAGGCGGTTATTAACCAACCTATATTTACGTTGCTGGTGCTTCCTCCGAATAGGTAGTTTCGAAGAGAAATCATCGTTAAAGTAGTTCTCCAAAAGCTGGCCGTGGCCACGTCCTTAAGTTCGTCGCACCACTTAGGCCGCTAGCCTCTGGTTGGCTCTGCCCCACCGTTAGGTTGGCTGCCGGGTGGCTTGTAGCATCCGCCGGAAGCTTTCTTGGAAGAAGGCCGGGAGCAAGGGCTGCGCCAGCAATGCAGCTAGTTGGTCGGCTTGCTTATCGGGACGGTAAAACTGGTCGGTGATGTCCTGCATAGTCAGGCCGTGCGTGGCCCGCTCCAGCAGCACGGGCGCATCGCCAGCTTGCACTTGGCCCGGTTGCCGCACGCCGAAATAGATGCCGCTCCGCCGGGCTTCCTGAAACTGCCGCACGAAGTGCTCATCGTTGAAACGCAGGCCGAGTTTTACGCAGGGCAGACGCGGCTGCACCGCCACCAGCACGGCCGTGCCCACGGCAAAGGTGTCGCCTAGGTACACTTCGTGGTCCGGCAACCCGCTGGTCGTCAGGTTTTCCCCGAAAATGCCGGGTGTCAGCGCGATGTTGGGAAGCTGCGGCTGCCAGAATCAGTGCGGATTTTGGTCGAAAAGTCGTTGATGCTGAGCCCCGTGTGCTGGCGAAACAGGCGCGTTAGGTTACGCGGGCTGCTATTCGCTACTTCGGCCAGTACTTCTAGGGTCGGGTTTTCAGCTAAATGGTCGAGCAGGTAGTCCTGCGCCAAGTGCACGCCGGGGTGCAGGTGGTTGCGGTGGTCGAGGTACACGCTCACTTGCCCATGCAGCCCGTTGCGGCGGTAATAGAGTACCAGCCGGCGGCTGATTTTGTAGGTCAGCAGTGCCCCAAAACGCTCTTCTACCAGCGCCAAGGCCAGGTCAATACCCGCCGCAATACCAGCGCTGGAATACACGCCCCGGTCGTGCACAAAAAGCCGGTCGGCGAGCACCCTGCTCTCGGGGAAGGCCCGTTGCAGGGCGCTTACTTGCTGCCAGTGCGTGGTGCAGGCGCGCCCATCGAGTAGGCCCGCCGCGCCCAGCAAAAAGGCCCCCGTGCACACTGCGCATAGCCCTACCCCCAATGCCGGTAGCGACCGCAGCCAGGCATAAAATTCCGGGTACTTATTGTCCGCCGCCGTCGGCAGTGCGCCATTAGCCAGACCCGGAACTAACACCAAGTCGCCGGCCTGGAGTGCCACCGTCGAAAAGTGGGGCACTGGCGCAAAAGCCAGCCCCGCCGAGCTAACCGCCTGCGGCTGGTACTGCACGTAGGCCAACTCTACCGGAGCGCCCTGGACACGAGCTTCCTCAAACACCTGCACCGGGCCGGCCAAATCCAGCAGCATGCACTGGTCGGGAATCACGAAGACGATAGTGGCCATAAGCAAGCGATGAGGGTACAAATGTCTGCCGCTTCGCCCCCGCTCCCAAGGTCAAGTTTCGGACATTTTGGGCCAAACAATTACGAATGACTTACCTGTCTAACCGTAGCCGATAGTAGCCAAAAAAGCTCCAACCTACAGGCTGGAGCTTTTTGGTAATTATGTTGGAATAAGCTAGCCTGCTACTGCACCAGCAGCCGCAGCGCCTGGCTGCCAGTCCGCACGATGTACACGCCGCCAGGCAGCCCAGTCGGCAGGGCCAGCGTAGCGGTGCCCATCGCATCGGCCGTGGCGGTGGCTACCGAGCGGCCCAGGGCATCGAGCAACTGCACGGTGCTACCCGACCCAGCCCCGGTGAGGGTGGCCGTGGTGTGCGCGGGGTTAGGAAACAGGGCCAGGCCGCCGGCCTTGGCGAGTGCTACCGGGCGCACCGGCGAGTAGCTAGCCGTGCCGTCGAGGTCTACCTGGCGCAGGCGGTAGTAGAGTTGGGTGGCCCCGGCGGGCAGGGCGGCATCGCGGTAGGTGTAGGCGCTGGCCGTGGTGCTGGTGCCCCGCGCCGCCACGCTGCCTAGCGTCGTAAAGGCGGTGCCATCGAGGCTGCGCTCGATTTCGAAGCGGGCGCTATTCAGTTCAGAAGCGGTATGCCACGTCAGGCCCACAGCGGCGGTTTGGGCTTGCGCCGTAAAGTCGAGCAGCGTGACGGGCAGCGGGCCAGCTGCTGCCGGGGCCGCCGTGCCGCAGGCCGTGAGCTCGTAGATGGAGTAGCCGTAGCCGGTGGTGCGGGTGGTGCCAGCCATGCGCAGGTAGCGGAAGGAGGCATTTACCGGAATCACATCGGTGCGATTTTGGCCGGCGGGTAGGGTAGGGAATGGCCCGAGCGTCTGGATGGTAGTCCAAGTGGTGCCATCCGGCGAGCCGAGCAGCTGGTAGTTTTTGGCGCTGGCATTTTCCCAGGCAATAGTGACGGTATTGATGGCCGACACGCTACCGTAATCTACCGTCAGCTGCTGCGGGTCAGCAAACTGGCTTTCCCAGCGGGAGCCCAAGCTACCATCGGCCGCCTGGGGGGCGGTGTCAGGCTGGGTTTGGCTGGAGGAGCCCACTACGCCAGAAGCCAGTAGGTTGTAGCAGCCAGTCGGCGCGATGCCGGTAGTAGGTGGGGTGGGAAAGGTCTTCAGCGTGTGCGCCGGAATGAGCGCCGTGGCCAGGTTGCCCTGCGCATCGCGCACGGTGTTGCCCTGGGCGTCGTACACGGTGGCCGTTTGCGGGCTGTCGGTGGCGTTGTAGACGGTGGCGTAGGTGAATTGCCCGCCCCGCTCAAACACGCTGCTGGCCGGGAAGTCGGTGTGAAACTTCGACGAGAAATAGCCCAGGTTTTGCTGGGCGTGGGCGTAGAAGTACGTCATGCCGGCCACTTCCTTGTCGTCCATGATGTAGCGCGGGTCGCTGGGGCTCAGCTTAAAGTTGTCTTCGAGCAGGCGCGTCGTGTACTTGGGGTCAATCATGTACTTAAGGCCCAGGGCTACGTGCGTCCAGTCGTCGCCAAAATCCAGCTCGTCATTAAACTGGGTCACGGTCCCGGTTTGCGCGTTTACATCGGGCTCGGCCTTGGCTTCGCGCAGCAGGTCGCGGTACTCGCTTTGGGCCCAGGTAGTGTCGCGGGCCAGGTAGTTTACGCCGGGGTTCAGGGGCAGGTACTCGATGCCGTGCACGTACTGCTCCTGGTCGCCAAAATAGGTGAGGTGGCCGATGCCTTGGTTGGAAAGCACCGCCCCCATGTGGCGCTGCGCCGCGTAGGCGGGCGGGAAGTTGCGGTGCTTCCAGTCAAACCAATATTCCAGGCTGGCCGCCGCCTCGCTGGTGTAGCCAAACGCACCCGCCGCCCGCATCTCGGGGTCGTGCAGCGCATCGCCCAGGAGAAACAGGCCAATCCACGACTGCATGCACTCCGACGACGATTCCTGGTTGTTGCCATTGCCCGAGCTGGTGCCGCCCGCGTAGCTGTGGCCCACCCAGGGGTCGAAGGTGCGCAGCCACGGGAAATTGGGGTCGGTGCGGTCCCAGTTGGCGTACTGCTTGGCGATTTTGCGGGCGATGCCCCCGTACTGGCTGTCGCTCAGAAACGTGGGGTCCAGCATATTATACAAGGCGCAGGCCAGCGTAAAATAGCCGTAGTGGAAGTGGTTATCCGTAAACTCGTCGGAGTTGAAATTGGGATTATAGCCGATGAAAGCGCCCCAGCGGTTGTGGGTGGCGAAGTAGCGCCGGGGCTGCTCGCCGGGCGTGTACGTCAGCCAGTCCACGAGCGCCGCCCGGGCCTTAGCCTGGAGGGCGGGGTAGGCCTGGTGGTTCAACTCCTTGGCCAGCAGCGCGAACTTCATGTGCTGCACCAGGTCCTTGGCCCCGAAATAGGTGTCGCTGCCGTTGCTGGGGTTGCCGGCGTAGGCGGTTACCAGGTCAAACATTTTCTGCGCATCGTAGGGGTGCGCGTCGCTGGCATTGCGGAATGGCGCGTTATACGAGGGCAGAATGCCGTTGAAATCATACGTGAAAGCAAACGAGGTGCCCACCGCCGTTTTCAGGTCGCCGCGCGGACTCACGTAGGTATAGGGCGAAAAGCCCACGCTGTGAGTCGTGTTCTGGTAGAGGTGGGGGAGGAAGCCTTGCAGCGTCGGCCCCACCGGCTGGCCCTTCAGGTTAGTCGTGGTCAGGTTCCAGGTCAGGTTTACTTTGCCGGCCGTGGCATCGTAGGCGTAGTTGACCTTGGTGTCGCTCACCTTGTTGTAGGCGTAGGCTTCGTAGGTTGTGAGGCGGGCTCCGGCCTCCTGGTCGGTGCTGGCTTGCAGGGCCGACACCACGAAGTAGCTGGTGCCCGCGCCCGTCTGCATCACCACCACCGGGTTCTGGATATTGGTGGCCGACCAACGTTTATTGGCATCGGCCAGAATGCCATCCGTCAGATACGACCCCACGAAGCCGCCTTCCACGGAGGACACCGTCACGGGCCGGCCCTGCGAGCGCAACGTGCCGCTGCCGTCGTAGGCCTGCACCTCAAACAAGGAGTAGCCGTACTGGGTGGCCCGGCGCGTCATCACCAGCTTGAGGTAGCGGCCGGCGTAGCCTTGGCCGGCCAAGTTGATGTCAGCCAGCCCACTAATAGGCTTGGTGTACCCCGTAATCTGGTATACGGTCTGCCAGGTCAGGCCATCGTCCGAGACTTGCAGCGAGTAGTTTTTGGCGTAGGCCGCTTCCCAATACAGCTTCACCTCCGAGAGTGGGTATTTCTGCCCCAGGTCGATGGTAGCGAAGTGGGCCGTGTCGCGCTGCATCACGCTGCCGGGGGCCAGGTGCACGCCGAAATAGCGGTTGTCGGTGCTGATGACAAACGATTGGCTGGCAGGAAATTGCAGCGGGGCCCCGCTGGCATCCAGAAAAGTAGCTGGCTTCTCGAAGCCCAGCTGCGGGTTCACGCCCTGCGTCTCAACCCAGGCAAACGGCACGCCGTGGGCCGTGGTCACGCGCATGTTTTTGGTATTGGCGGGGTCTGAGGCGGTGTCGGGCAAGCTCATCACCAGGCCCCAGTCGCTCCAGCTTTCGGCTAGCGCGGTGCTGGGCTTGTAGCCTGCGGCCGTAATGCGCAGGTTGCCGCCATAGTGCATGTTGTAGCCGCCCTGCCGGCCGTTGGTACCGAGGCCGTTGACGTCAATAGTGTTGGGGAAGTTAAGATTGAAGCCGTTAGGGTCGGGGTCGAGCACCAGCGGGTACACCCACATCACCCCGCCGTTCTTGCCATTGATGAGCAGGTCGGTCCACCAGTCGTTGGTGGGCACGGGCGTATGGTTCTGCTTGGCTGCCCGCGAGATGTAGAGGGGGCTGCGGTAATAGAAGTCATAGCGCGAGGTGTCGGGATAAGTGGATAGTACATTCCCCTGCTGGTCTTTCACTTGAATATCAGCCGGATAAGGCGGCTCCGAGGCGTAGCTGCCGGCACCCAGCGGCACCACCAGTTGAGGGCGCACCGGCCTTTTGGGCGTGCTGGTTTGGGCCTGCACGCCTGCTGAGGCGGTAGCCAGTAAGCTCAGGCTCAGCAGCAGGCGAGCCGGCCAGTGTGCTCGCCACCTAAAACGCTTGCTAGTTGCGTAGTATGTCGTGTTTTTCAAGAGTAAAAGGAGATAATGAAAAGGTGGTTTAGCGCGTTTGTGGGTTAAGGTGTCAAGCAAACGAAAAGCGTCTCAGCGTACCATTCTCGAGCTAACTCCTGGTCAGCTACTCGGGCATTAGGGGGCTATGGTTGTCTGCCAGGGCAATAGTTAGTAGAAATTTGCCAGCTCGTCGCACAATACACTAGTGCAGGGTTAGCGGCTGGCCCTTTGCTAAGATTTGGCGACGCAGCAAGGCTTCCATAAAATAGTAATCGGCATAAATCAGGGGCACGTCGATTTCGCCGCCGGCCGGCTTGTGGCCGGTGCTATGCAGCAGCAGAAACCCCTGGCTGCTGCCGGCGCGAGCGGTGTAGTGCCGGGCCAGGTTGTCCAGCATTTTGCTGGCTTGTCGGCGGTAGTAAGGTCCGTTGGAGCTGTAGGTACTCAACTCTAATAACCCTGAGGCGATGATGGCTCCGGCGGAGGCATCGCGCGGCTCGTTAGGAATGCCGGGCGCGTTAAAATCCCAGTAAGGAATTAAGTCCTTCGGCAGATTGGGGTGCTGAAGAATGAAGTCTGCTACGTGCTCAGCCTGAGCTAAATAGGCGGGATTATGGGTTTCGCGGTAGCACATGGTGTAGCCGTAGAGGGCCCAGGCTTGCCCCCGCGCCCAGGCCGAGGCATCGGCGTAGCCCTGAGCCGTGCCGCGCTGCCGCACTTGCCCCGTGGCTGGGTCATAGTCCACCACGTGATACGAGCTATAGTCGGGCCGGAAGTGGTTTTTGAGCGTGGTGTTAGCGTGGCGCACCGCCAGCTTATAAAAAGACGAATCGCCCGAAAGCCGGGTGGCGGCGAAGAGAAGCTCCAGGTTCATCATATTGTCGATGATAACCGGATACTGCCACTTATCGCCGCCGTGGTCCCAGGAGCGGATAGCGCCCACCTTCGGGTTAAAACGGGTGCTGAGCGTGCGCGCCGCTTCCAGCAGAATGGGTGGGTAGGCGGGGTCATGCACGAGGCGGTAGCCCGTACCAAAGCTGTTGTAGAGCTTAAAACCGGTATCGTGGCTACTAGCATCCAGCTTTTCCGGCTCGATGCGGGCGGTGTAGGTCTGGGCCGCCGTTTTCCACCGGGCCTGCCCGGTAGCCTGGTACAGCAGCCAGAGGTAGCCGGGAAAAAAGCCGCTGGTCCAGTCGCGGGCGCTCACCACTACCAGCTCGCCGGCCGGGCTCAGCGAGCGCGGCGATACCAAGGGCGGCTTGCCGGGTCCCGCCGCCCGCTGCGCGGCAGCCGGCGTTTGGCTGAGCAGTAGGGTAGCCTGGGTTTCGGCCAGCCGGATGGTTTTAGCTGGCAGGCCAGCCTGGGCCAGCGCCGGCTGAGCCACGACAGCCAAGCCGAAGCTGGCAATGAGAGCGGGGTAACGCATAGAAAACTTACTGAAATTCAAAGTGAAGAAGTTGGAGCTAATTCGGCGCTCGGGTTAGCATCTGACTTATTCATTGGTCTTTAAAACAAGCGCTTAACCTGAATGCCGTTGAGGAAGGGCTCGCCCGTCTGAGCCGTAAACTTTACTACTATCCCCTGGCCACCTTGCGCCGCCACTGGCACCTTAAAACTGAGCGCCTGCAAGGGCAGCAGCCCAGCGGCCGCAGTGAGCGGTGGCAGCGGCTGGCCATTTATCGCCACCCCGAAGGCTCGCCCCGGCCCGGCCGCCGGGCCACCCGTAGCTTTGTCGCCCGCCAGGTTGTAGGCCAGCTGCTCGGCGGCGGGCGCGGCTTCCAGTTCGGCAAAGTGCAGGGTTACTTCGTACTGGCCGTCGGGCACATCGAGGCGAAACTCCTGCAAGCCCAGGCGCTGGGTTTCGTACACGGCGTCGTAGTCGGTACCCAGGATGTTGCGGTCGGAGCCGTAGGGCAGGCGGTCGCCGGGCAGCTTATAGACATGGCCGCCCACGTATCCCCAACTGCCAGGCGCATAGGGCTGCTCGGGCACCCACACCTGGTGCAGCCGCGGGTCGGTGAAGGTGCGCTCGTCGCCGAGGCTCACATTCAGTTCCGTGAAGGGTAAGCGGCTGTCGGCTAGATTGATGGGGAGCAGTTGAAAATCAATATCCACTTGGTCGACTAAGGGCTGGCCGGGGGACAGGGCCCGCAGCTGGTTCAGCCCCGGCCCAAACGGCACGCTGAAATGCACTACCCCAAACACGGCCGGCCGACTGCCGAGGTCGCGGCCATTGAGCAGCAGCCGGGCACTGGCCTGGTTGGTGTACACGTCTACCGGCTGGCGGCAAAACAGTGAGTCGGGCCCGACCGCCCGGCCGGCACGCAGCATCCAGGCCCGGCTCCCAATTTTGAGGAAGGGCGTGGTTAGCAAATGCGCTTGGTAAAACAGGTAGGCATCCTTGGGCCGGCGGTCGCCGGTGAGCAGGCTTTTGGTGTTGAGGTGGGGGTTAGCCTCCTGCCGGGTTTCGGAATTGAACTCCGCCAAATTCCAGGCGGTGCTGCCCGCCACGAAGGGCCGCTCCAGGATGGCTTTTAAATAAAATTCGTGGTAGCGGTTGGCGTACTCCGTCGTCTTGTCGAAGCGCTGGGGCTGGAAAGAATGCAGGCGCTCGTCGGCATCGGCCCCGTACTCCGTCACGAGCAAAGGTGTAGTCGGCAGCACTTTATGCATGCGGTCTAGGAAGTCAGGAAAGCCTTGCAAACCAGACGAGTACCAGCCCTGGTATAGGTTCCAGCCAAGCACCTGGGGCACGGCCAGCAGCCCCGCCTGGCGGTAGAGGTCGAAGTCGCCGTGGCACACTAGCATCGTGGCGCGGGCCGGGTCTTCGCGGCGCGTGAGACTGTCGAGCTGCTGGGCTAGGGCGCGCACCCGGCCCAGGTAGGCGCGGCCGGCGTCGTTGTCGCGCTTGAGGCCGGGGGGCAGGCGCAGCAGCACCTCGTTCATGTAGGCCCAAATGATGACGCTGGGGTGGTTGTAGTTCTGCCGAATCATCTCGGTTTGCATCCGGCGGCAATTCTCAAAAAACACCGGCGAGTCGGTAATGGCGTTGACCACCGGAATTTCGACCGAGGCCAGAATGCCCAGCCGGTCGCAGGCTTCGAGCACGGCGGGGTCCTGCGGGTAGTGCGACACGCGCAGAAAATTGCCGCCCATCTCCTTGAGCAGCTGCACATCACGCGTAGCCAGGGCGTCGGGCAGGGCGTTGCCCAGGCCGGGGTAGTCCTGGTGGCGATTGGTGCCGATGAGCTTGAGTGGCTGCCCATTCAGGAAAAAGCCCTGGTCGGCATCGAAGCGAAACCAGCGCAAACCCACCGGGCGGCTTAGCTCATCGAGCACGCCGGGCTGTCCCGCATCCAGCACCTGCGACACGGCGCGGTACAGGTAGGGGCGGCCCGGCGACCACAAATGGGGCCGACGCACGGCGGGCAGCACCTGCCGAAACGCGCCCTGTCCGCCCGCCGCCACCCGCAGGCGGCTAACCTGCCGGGCCACCACGCGGCCCGCCGAGTCCAGCAGCCGCGTCACGACCGTGAGCTGGCGCGGCGCGGCCGAAGCGTTGGCGAGCGTGCCGCGCACCTCCACGGTAGCCGCCTCGGCTGACACCTGCGGCGTGGCCACAAACACCCCACCAGAAGCATAATCATCGAGAGCAAAATGCACGGGCCCGGCCGCCACTAGGTGCACCTCGCGGTAGAGGCCGCCGTAGAACGTGAAATCGGCTGAGAGGGGCGCAATGGCCGGGTTGTAGCGGTTCGTCACTTTCACCAGCACCTCGGCATTAGTAGCAGTGGGGCTGCCCAGCGCCAGCGCCGGGCTGACGGGCACGTTGAAGGCCGTGTAGCCGCCCACGTGGCGGCCAGCCAGTTGGCCGTTCACGTACACGGCCGCCTCCTGGTTGGCCCCCTCCAGGTGCAGGTACACGGCCCGGTGTGGCCAGTCGGGAGGGAGGGCCACCGTCTTCTTATACCAGCCCACGCCCCGGTAGTAGCCGGGCTGGTCGTCGAGTACGTCGGCGGTGTTCCAGGTGTGGGGCAGCGCTACCTTTTCCCAGCGCGGTGCCTGGGGCTGGTGGCTAGTGTCGAAAGCTGCTGAATCCTTGCTAAACAGCCAGTTGTCGTTGATGGAATAGGTTAGGCGCTGGGCGGCGGCCGGCCCAGCCAGGAGGTAGGTCAGCAGCAGGAAAATTAACGAGTTCTTACGCATATACAGTGCCTGGAGGTGCCAAAATAGCCGCCGTAGCGCCCATGGTTAGCGCGGCTTGGGTCAGCCCAGCCAGCCGGTTAGGGTTGTTTAAAATAAGCTTTCCCGCCGCTCGGCCCCGTTCAGCCAAATCAAGCGGCGGGACCAGCCTCACAGCGCCAGCAGCACGGTAGGCAGCCCCGGCGACTGCACGGCCACCGTGGTCTGGCCGGGCTGGCCCAGCAGGCTGATGCGGGCGCGGCCATTATAGGCCTGCACCTTGCGCGAGCCGCGGGCGGTGCCTAGGTCATCAAGTAGCTGGCCCTCGCCCGCCAGCGAAAACGCCAGCCAGTTGGCCGCATCGAGGCAGGGCACGCCCTGGGCGTCTAGCAGCTGCGCCTCGATGGTAGTTTGGCCGTTGGCTGCCAGTACTTTGCGCAGGGTGAGGCGGGCGGGCTTAGTCCATTTTGCAGTTTGGTAGGCGAAGCTGAGGGTGTCGGTTATGACCTCGCGGCCCCGGCGGGCCACTAGGCGCAGGTGCTGGCGACCGGCGGCCAGCGGCACCGCCCAGTGCAAGCCAGCGGCCGGAAAATCCTGGCTGTTGCGTTGCTTCACGCCGTAGCTTTTGCCGTTCACAAACAGCTCGGCCTCGGCGGCGTTGGAGTAAGCTTTGAGCAGCTTTTGCTCGCCTTCGTCGCCCCAGCGCACGGGCCAGCCGTGGCCGTAGAGGTGGGCCATGAGCGGGGTGGTCCAGTACGATTGAAACACGTAGTACGCTTCCTTGGGCGTGAAATCGCGCTCCACCACGCCCTTTTGGTTCATATATGGGATGGGGTTATCGGGGCGCACGGGGGTCGAAAAATCCTTGAACGGCCAGTAGGCCGTGCCGCTCAGCCAGGGCATGGTTTCCTGCTCTTTGAGGTGCCAGTCCACGAGGTTGCAGAGGTAGCTTTCGCTCCAGTCGCCGTCTTTCGACACGCGGGCGGCCCCGCCTTGCAGTGAGGCGTCGCCGGCCCGCTCGTCGGCCCCCTGCCCGGCCGCTATTTTGGCCAGCGCGTTGTCGGGGTTTTCGGCGTGGCGGCCGGCGTGGCTGTCGCCGCCCCACTCCACGTGCAGAAAGCGCTTGACGCGCTTAAACTCCTCTTCCGTAGCCGCTTTGTAGTCGGTGTATACGCCCCGGTACCAGCCCGCCCATATAGAGGGCGAGTACACATCGGGAATGTCTTTACAAAAGTCGCAGCGCCGGATGGCCGTGTAGCGGCTCGGGTCGAGGCGGTGGGCCAGGTCGTTCAGCTCGGTCAGGTAAGCGCGGATTTTTGCCTTGTCAAACTCGGGAAAGTCGCCCGCCCAGTCGTTTTCATTGCCCAGCCCCCAGATGATGACGCTCGGGTGGTTGTAGTGCTGCTGCACCATGTTGGTGAGCATTCGTTTGCCCTGCGCCTGGTACACCGGCCCGCCCAGGCCGCCCCGGCACCAGGGTATCTCCTCCCACACCAAGATGCCCAGCGAGTCGCACAGATTCAGCACGATGCGCGACTGTTGGTAGTGACCCAGGCGGATGAAATTGACCCCCATTGCTTTAATCAGCCGCATTTCCTGCCGAATCTGGCTTTCGGTCATGGCGGCGGCCACGCCGGCGTGGTCTTCGTGGCGGTGGGTGCCGCGCAGCAGCAGGCGCTGCCCGTTGAGTTTATACGGCCCGTGCTCGACTAGCTCGCTATGCCGAAAACCCACCTGCTCGGTGCTGCGCCAGGCGGTGGGGCCGCTGCCCAGAGTCACTTCTACGGCGTAGCGGCGGGGCTGGTCGGGGGTCCACAGTTGCGGATTTTTAAGGGCGAAGGCGTGCAGCGGCACCTCGCCCGCGCCGGGGGCGGCACTGCCTTGCCAGTGGGCCACCACCCGCCCCCTGGGGTCGAGCACGCGTACGCTGGCGGGCAGCGGGGTGGCCGCCGCTTGGTCGGGCCACGCCAGGCGCACCGCCAGCTGCCCGGCGCGGCCCGCCGCGTCTACGGTAGCCTGGGCGGCCACCCGCTCAACGAATTGTGCCGGCTGGTATTCCAGGTTGAGGTAGCGGTAGAGGCCGCCGTAAACGTTGAAATCTGATAGGCTGGAGGGCATCATCTCCAGGTCGCGCGAGTTGTCGCAGCGAATGGCCAGCGGAATCCGGCCCCGAAACTGCTTCTGGCAAACCTCGGTTTTCTGGAAAGCGGCCACGGCCTCCGTGATATCTACCGTCCATTCATCGTAGCCGCCCACGTGGCTGCCCACTTTGGTGGTGTAGATGTAGACTTCCGTTTTCTGGCCGGCGCCCTCGAAGTGCAGCCGCGTGCGCCCGCCGGGGTAGGGGTTTTGCACCGCTAGCTGGGTGCGGTACCAGCCGGGGCCCTGGTAGTAGTTCTGGTCGGGGTCCACCGCGTCGCGGGCGTTGAAGCAGTGCGGCAGCGTTACGGTGGTCCACAGGGGCACGCTTTCGGGCGCGCCAGCTACTACCGGGCGCACGGCCTCCCAGGGTCCGCCCAAGTCCTGGCGCACGAACTCCCAACCGGTATTCAGGCGCTGCTGCTGCTGGGCGTGTGCCAGGCAGGCGTTGACCCACAGCCCGATAAACAGGACCAACCGGCTGGCTCCTGGTAAGTAGCTACGCTGCATAGTAAAAGGTAATTCGGCTATGATTCATGCCCAGCGCTACAGCCTACATACGGCGGCTATGCTAACCTCGGCACGCAAAGAAAACGGCGCTAGCATCTGGAAGAAGGCAAGGGAGCAACTGCGTGCGTGGAGGCCCGGGCCACTAATACCCCGCGCAACTGGCGGCTTTGGCTGGGCACCAGGGGCCGGCCGGTAGTAAGTGCCCGCAACAGCAGCGTCGCAGCCTCTTCCCCAATGGTGTAGCCCGGCTGGCTGAGAGTGGTGAGCGGCGGCGAAAAAAGGGCCGCGATATCAGGCGGGGCTAGCCCAACTAACTGGATATCATCCGGAATGCGACGCCCCAGCTGCTGGCAGGCTCGGTAGCATCTAAGTACGAGACTCTCGGTAGTAGCCAGCAGGCCATCAAGCTGCGGCTGGTTTAGCAGCAGTGCTTGCAGCTGCAGTTGGGTTTGTTCGGCCGAGGCGGCCTCACACACTACTAGATTTTCCCTAAATGGCAGGCCCCGCGCCCGAAGGGCCTCGGCGTAGCCCAGCACGCTGGGGTTAGTTAGCGAGGGCGCGCTGCCGGCGGCCAGCAACTGGGCTATGCAGCGCGCCCCGCCCGCCAGCAGGTGCGCCGTGGCGTCGTAGCTATTGTGATAGTCGTCGGTTGTGACGCTGGTAGTGAGGGCGTCTGCGCGGGTCGACCCAAAAACTACGAGCGGTAGCTGCTGCCCCAAAAGCTGCGGTAGGCGGCCAGCCGCCTGGTCGCCGCTGGCTGGCCAGTATAATACGCCATCCACGCGGCCGTCGAGCAGGTAGTGCGCCACGGCCACCTCCTGGGCGGGATTGGCGTGCGTAAGGTACAGTAGCACATGGTAGTTGTGCCGGCGGGCCACTGCCTCAATGCCGTCGATACTCTGCCCTATAATATGGGTGGCTACTTTGGGCACCACCACGGCAATTGTCTTGCTCTGCTGCTCGCGCAGGCTGCGGGCGTGCGGATTGGGGCGGTAGTTGTAAGCTTCCGCTAGGTTCTTCACCCGCAGCTTGGTGGCCTGGCTAACCCTGTGGGAATCCTGCAAAGCCCGCGATACCGTGGACGACGACAGCCCGAGCTTATTGGCTAGCTGCTTGAGGTTAACCTGTTCCATCGATGAGTAGTGGCTAGGCTGCCCTGCGCGGCTAGGCTGGTTAGTTGAGGAGCAGCGTCATGATGGAGTGCGGCGCGCTGGTGGTGCTGGCCGCCTGGCCCTTCACCCAGAGCTGAAACTCCTGGGGCTTGTCGCCGCTGTTCATCACCACCACGGCCACCTGGCCGCCCGGATTTTGGAAGGCGGTGGCTTGCAGCCAGTTGCGGTTGGTAGTCACGGCCACGCGCTTGGCGCCGGGGCGGATGAACTTCGAGAAGTGCCCGATGTAGTAGTAGGCGTTGGTGTAAATGAGCTTGCCCGTGCGCGTGTCGGCGATGATGGGCGCGAAGCAGAAGTTGCCCACGTGGTTGGGGCCGCCGGTTTCGTCGAGCAGGATGTTCCAGTCGGTCCAGCCCACGGTGCCGGTGTTGAAGTCGTTGACCATCGAGTGGCCGTACTTCTCGCCCAAGCGCCAGTCGTTTACTTGCTCAAACTTGAAGTTCTCAATGCAGGCCTCGGTAAGCATGAGGTTGGTGTTAGGGTAGGCTTCGTGCACGCGGCGCACGTTGTCGAAGAGCATGCCGCTGCCGGTCCAGGTTTCGTACCAGTGGTAGCCGATTCCCCACACGTATTTGGCAGCCTCGGGGTCGTCGAGCACGGTGCTGGCGCGCTGGTACACGAGGTCGCGATTGTGGTCCCAGGCAATAAGTTTTTTATCGCCCAGCCCGCCTTTTTGCAGTGTTGGCCCGAGGTATTCTTTGATGAAATCACGCTCTTCCTCACCAGTAAACACGCACGACTCCCACTTCTGGGTCGCCATTTCCTCATTCTGCACCGAGAGGCCCCAAATCGGGATGCCCTGCTTTTCGTAGGCCCGCATGAACTTCACGTAGTAGTCGGCCCAGGGCTGCCGAAACTCGGGCAGCAGGTGGCCGCCGTGCAGCAGGTCGTGGTTGGTTTTCATGAAAGCCGGCGGGCTCCAGGGGCTCACAAACAGCGGCAGCTGGCCGCCCGCCGCCGCCGTAGCCTGCTTGATGAGCGGAATCCGAAACTGCTCGTCGTGCTTCACCGAGAAGCTTTTCAGGGCCGCGTCGCCCTCCTTTATATACGAGTAGCTGGCGCTCGAAAAATCGCTGCTGCCAATGCTGGTGCGCGCCAGCGAATAGCCAATGCCCGACGTGGGGCTGTAATAAGCCTGCAAGAACTCCTGCTGCTGCGCCTTAGGCAGCTTGGCAAAGGTTTCGGCCGCGGCATCGGTGAGCGCCCCCCCGATGCCCAGCAGCGTTTGGAACTGGTGCGTAGGGTCTACAAATACGCATACCTGCGTTTCGACGGGCTGGCCAGCTGGCTGAAAGCTGAGGGCCGGGCCGGCGCTCAGGCGCTGGCCGGTGCCCTGCGCAGTGGTATACACCTGCACCTGCTTGCCGGCCGCTGAGTAAGGCACCTGCGCCGCCACGCGGCCTAGGCCGAGCACCGCGAGCAGCACGGGAAAAAACTTCGTAATCATCAGAAAATAAGCTAAAAAAAGGCGGGCTACCACACGTAGGTAGCTACTGAGCCACCATAGAGCGAAGAGCTTACTTGCTTGCCTTTGTATTGAATATTAAACTTTTGCAGCACCGAGCCGGTGTTCAGCACCAGCAGCACGCGCTTGCCGGCCGGCGTTTTGTAGGCCACGGTTTGCAGGCCGGCGCTGGCGGGCACGGTGGCCGCTACCCGCACCGAGCCGGGGCGCACAAACTTGCTGCCGTGGGCAATGGTGTAGTAGGCCGCATTGCGCGTCACGGTATTGCCGGCGATGGTAACGGCCCCCAGGCACTGGGTGCAGCCGCCGGGCGTGTGCACGCTGGTCGCCGCATCGGCGGCCAGGTTCCACTCCAGCACGTTGCGGCTCCAGTTGAGCGGGGCCCCGATAACCAGGTTATTGACGTGCCAGAGCAAATCGCCGGCAAAGGAAGTGGTGCCCGGGGCCTGAATCCACTGCTCGGTGAAGTAGATGTTTTTGGTCGGGTACTGCTGGTGGATTTGGCCCAGCGCGCTGATGCTGCCCGCGTAGAGGTGGTAGGCAATGCCGTCGAGGTAGGCGCTGGCGGCCGCGTCCGACAGGATGGCGTTGGAGAAGTTAATGCCGGCGGTGTCGGGGTTGTGGTCGTAGGCGATAATCTTGGTAGCCAAACCCGCCGCCCGGAAGGCCGGCCCCACGTAGTTCTTAACCAACGTGGCCTGCTCGCTGCCCTGCATCACCATGCTCGGGTTGTTGTCAGGGTTCAGTGGCTCGTTTTGCAGCGTAATGGCATCCAGCGTAATGCCCTGGGCCTGCATGGCCTGGAGGTACTTCACGAGGTACTGCGCGTAGGCCCCGTAGTACTGCGGCAGCAGGCTGCCTCCCTTAGAGTTGTTGTTAGATTTCATCCACGACGGGGCCGTCCAGGGCGAGCCCAGCAGCTTGATGGCGGGGTTCACGGCCAGAATCTCCTTGAGCATCGGCACGAAGTAGGTCGGGTCGGCATTCAGGCTGAAGTTGGCCAGCGTGGGGTCGGTTTGCACGCCCGGCATATCGTCGTAGGTATATACCTGGTCGTTGAGGTCCGAGGCCCCAATGCTGATGCGCAGGTAGCTGACCCCCAGCGAAGTACTATCGATGGCAAACAGCTCCTTGAGCAGCGCGGCCCGATTGCTGGCCGCCATCTGGCTCAGGGCGTAGGCACTGCCCCCGGTTAGGGTGTAGCCAAATCCATCCATGGTCTGGAACGTCTGCGTGGTGTCCACCACGATGGTCGGGTCCGAGTTGGTGGCGGCTGCGAACACCAAGCTCACTTTCTGCCGCGCAAACAGCACCGATTTGTCGGGCATCGTAAGCCACTGGGCCACCTGCGAGGGTGCGGCGGGCGTAGTGGGCGTGGTGGGGGTGGTAGGCGTGGGCGCTACGGCCGGCGTACTATCCTTGCAGCTGCTTAGCAGCGCCACAAACAGCCCCACGGACAGCAACGCGGGCAAACGAAAACGAGTGAAAAGGAGCATAATAGGCAAGGGTGGGAAAAGTTGGAAAGACAGCTTGGCCGATGGGCCTACCACACGTAGGTGCCCACGGCCCCCGGCGGCAGGGTAGCCTGGGTGGTCTGGCCCCGGTGGCGCAGGCCGAAGGTTTGGGCACTGGCCGCGTTCGTATTGAGCACCAGCAGCACCAAGCCGCCCGTAGGCGTGCGGTAGGCCACGGTGGGCAGCTCGGCGGTGCTGGTGGAGGCAATGCGGACCGAGCCGGCGGGCACAAACTTGCTGCTGTGCGCCACCGTGTAATAGGCCACGTTGCGCGTCACCGTGTCATGGGCCAGCGTGAGCGCCCCGAGGCACTGATTGCAGCCGCCGGGCGTGTGCGGGTTCTGGTGGGGGTCGGCGGCCAGGTTCCATTCCAGCACGGTCTTGGCCCAGTTGCGCGGGGCCCCGATGAAGAGGTTTTTCTGGTGCCAGCCCAGGTTGTTGGCAAATTTTGTTCTCGACCCCACCCACTCCTCGGTAAAGTACACGTTCTTAGCCGGGTAGGCGTCGTGCACCTGGCTCAGCGCCTCGATGGGGCCAGCGTAGAGGTGAAACGCCGAGCCATCGACGTAGGGGTTGGCCGCCGCATTGCCGAGCACCGTCAGCGGGTAGTCGGGCTTGTCGCAGTTGTGGTCGTAGCAGATAATCTTAGTTTTCAGCCCCGCCGCTTTAAAAGCCGGCCCTAGGTGCTGGCCAATGAACTCGGCTTGCGCCTCGGCCGGCATCAGCAGGCTGGGGTTGTTGCCGGGGTGCAGCGGCTCATTCTGCACCGTAATGGCATCGAGCACAATGCCTTTGGCCTGCATGCCTTGCAGGTATTTCACGAAGTACTGCGCGTAGGTCCCGTAATACTCCGGCTTGAGCGAGCCGCCTTTGGTTTCGCCGTTGGTTTTCATCCAGGTCGGTGGGCTCCAGGGCGAGCCCAGCAGCTTGAGGCGGGGGTTGATAGCCAGAATTTCCCGCAGCACCGGAATAAGGTGCAGCTCGTCGGGGGCCAGACTAAACTTGGCCAGCTTGGGGTCGGTTTCGCCCGCTGGCAGGTCGTCGTAGCTAAAGACCGTCGCATCGAGGTCCGAAGCCCCAAGGCTGATGCGCAAATAGCTTACGCCAATATCCTGTGGTCCAGCACCAAACAGCTCGCGCAGCAGCTTGGCTCGCGCTGGGGCACTCATGGCGTGCAGCAGCGCGGCGCTGCCCCCGGTGAGGCAGTAGCCAAAGCCATCCATGGTCTGAAAGCGCTGGCGGTCGTCGATTTCCACTACCGCGCCGGCCGGGGCGGCCTCCTTATGGAAGGCGAGCCGGCCGGGCTGCTGGCGCAGCTGCTGCGCCTGGTCGGGGGTAGTTAGCCAGCTAGCTACGCCCGCCGCCGGGCGCTGCGCTACGGCGGGCAGGGGCCCCAGGGCCGGGCCGGCTACCACGGCCAGCCAGGCAGCTTTACAAAGTAAAGAATTGATTTTCAAGAGAAAAGGAATGCTAGTAAGAATGAGAAGTAACAATGGCTTGCACTGGCCTGCCTGCTCAGCCTAGCCAGTGTCAGCCGCGCTACTCAATTGTGCTAGCCGAAGCATGCCGCCCCGGAGTGAAAGGCTTCTATCCACTTTTCACCACGGCTCCACCCCGGAACGACAGCTTTGGCTAGTACCCCGGGTTCTGCTTGAGCTGGGGGTTGGTGTTAATCTCGGCCTGCGGGATGGGGAACAGCAGGTAGTTTACATCGCGGTTGCCGTTGCGAAACTGCCCGATGAGGTCCAGTGCCGACACGGTGTGCGCGCCGGCCTCCGCCTGGTTGTGGCGGGCGTAGCGCAGCAAATCAAACCAGCGCTCGCCCTCAAAGGCCAGCTCCAGGCGGCGCTGCCGGTCAATCTCGTTGCGCAGCGTTTGCTTGGTAGCTGCCTGCGGCGAGCCCAGGGTGAGGGCCGGTAGGCCGGCGCGCTGGCGCACTAGGTTCAGCTTGGCCAGGCCGTCGCCGGTGGGGCCGCTCAGCTCGTTGGTGGCTTCGGCGTAGGCCAGCAGCACCTCGGCGTAGCGCAGCACGTAGGTGTTGTCTACCGAGTTGAAGTTGTTGCCAATGCTGGTCCACTTATAGGGGAAATTGCCCCGGTCGTTGGTCGCGTTGTTGATAGCCTGGTTTTTGCGCGAGTCGATGTAGCTCACGTGGTTGCGGCCCACAAATTTGTTGTTGTTCGTTATGTTGCCCACGTAGGCCCAGCGCTGGTCATTTACCGTATCAACGTAGCTAATTAGCTCAGCCGTAGGCAGGTTGAACTTAGAAAACGAATAGGTGGTAAGCGGGAACGGCAGAATTTCGTCGGGTAGCAGGTTGCTCCCGTCGGGCGTGCCGGCAAACTGCACTTCAAATAGCGACTCCGCGCCTTTATTCTCCGCCGGAAACAGCGACCGGAACGTGTTATTCAGCGCGATGCTGGTGCCGACCACCTTGTTGGCTGCCGCCTGGGCCGCGGCCCAGTTGCGCTGCGTCAGCTGCACGCGGGCCAGCAGGCCATTGGCCGAGTTCTTGACGGCGCGGTTAGGGTTAGACGTGTTCATCTGAATGGCGGCCCGGCTCAGGTCGGCCACTATCTGGTCGTACACAGCGGCGGCGGGCGTGCGGGGCAGATTCAGCTCGGCCGGCGAGGCCGATTCGGAGGGCGTCAGGTGCAGGGGCACATCGCCGTAGGCCCGCACCAGGTTGAAGTAGCTGAGGGCCCGCACAAAGCGCGCCTCGCCCTGAATCTGGCTGCGCCGGGCGGTGTCCATCGCAATGGTGGGCACGTACTTGAGCACGATGTTGGCGCGGTTGATGCACAAATACGCCTGCCGAAACACGTTGCCGACCTGGCTGGTGTTAGGCGTCCAGGCAATGGTTTCCAGCGCGTTCACGTCGTTGCTTACGCTGGTGCAGTTGTCGCTGGGCATTTCGCCCATCGTGAGCAGGTCCTGGCCGTAGGCACCGCCGCCTTGCAGGGCATCGTACACGGCGGTCAGGCTCGATTCGGCGTCGTCGGCGCTGGTAAAGAAGTTGTTCGGCGTAATGCTGGTCAGCGGCTCTTTCTGCAAGAAGTTGCAGCCGGCCAGCAGCGTCAGGCCCACCAGGGGAATAAATAGCTTTTTCATGGGAATTCCAGGCGATAAAATCAGTAAGAGCTGGGGCTTAGAAATTGGCATTCAGGCCGATGGTGTAAGTGCGCGATTGCGGATACACCCCAAAGTCCCGGCCCAGGCTGGTCGAAGAGAAAGGGTCGGCGCTCACCTCGGGGTCGTAGCCCGAGTATTTGGTCCAGGTCACCAGGTTTTGGGCCGTGGCGTAGATGCGCAGGTTCTTAATGGCCGCGTGCTTGGTGATGCTCAGCGGCACGTTGTAGCCCAGCGTCAGGTTTTTGAGGCGCACGTAGGAGCCGTCCTCAATGAAGCGGTTCGAGAGGCGGTTATTCTGGTTGGGGTCGCTGCGCACCGGGCGCGGAATGTCCGTATTGGTGTTGGTCGGCGTCCAGTGGTTGAGCACCCGCGTTGTCTGGTTGATGGGGTCGCTTTGGCCCTCGGTCACCGTGCGGGTCTGGTTGTAGATGTCGTTGCCAAAGCTGCCTTGGAAGAAGATGCTCAGGTCTATACCCTTGAAGGAGAAGTTGTTGGTGACCCCGGCAATAGCCTTCGGATTGGGGTTGCCGATTACCACCCGGTCGCTGGCGTTGATAACGCCATCCCCGTTCACGTCCTTGAACTTGATGTCGCCGGGAGCCGTCTTCGCCGCCTGATAAATCTTCGTCGGCGAAGCCGCGTTCAGCGCATCTAGCTGGCCCTGCGTCTGGATGAGGCCATCGGTGACGTAGCCGTAGAACACGCCCAGCGGCAAGCCCGCCTGCTGAATGGTGTTGCCCGTGATGATAACCGTCGGCGTCTGCTCCCCGGCCGTGTTGGCCTGCGTGCCCAGGTCGAGTATCTTGTTGCGGTTGCCGCTCACGTTGAAGTTGGTCGACCAGGCAAAGCCGCCGTTCTTACCATCTACGTTGTTGGTAACCAGCCCAATTTCGATGCCCCGGTTCTGAATGCTGCCCAGGTTTTGGAGGATGCTTAGCGTCTGGGCCCCCGAGCTTTGCGGAATGGGCACGCTGTTGAGCAGGTCCTTGGTGTGCTTGTCGTAGATGTCAAACGTGAAGGTGAGGCGGTTATTAAACATGCCCAGGTCTATGCCCCCGTTGTACTGGTAAGTAGTTTCCCACTTCACCTCGTTGCCGATGTCGCTCTGCGAAATACCGCCCACGATGGCCGAGCCCGTGCCCTGGTAGTTGTAGGTGGTGGCGTAGCGCGCAAAGCGCTGGTAGGTATAGATTTCCTGGTTGCCATTGGCCCCGAAGCTGGCCCGCAGCTTGAGGTCCGAAATAGCCTTGGTTTGCGGGAAAAACTTCTCCTTCGAAACGCGCCAGCCCAGGGCGACGGCCGGGAAATAGCCAAAGCGGTTGGCGGCGCTGAAGCGGCTGCTGGCATCGGCCCGGAAGCTCACCGTGGCCAGGTAGCGCTCGTCGTAGTTGTAGATGGCCCGGCTAAAGAAGCTCAGCAGCGACCACTGGTCGGCGTAGCTGCCCGGAATGCCGTCGGCAATGGCCCCGGCGCTCAGGTAAGGCACGGCGTTGGAAGCAAAGCTCTTGGTGCCCGCGCCCGACGTGAAGCGGTCCGAAGCCTGCATCGACTGGCCGGCCAGCAGCGTCAGGTGGTGCTTGTCGCCGAGGGTAGGGTTGTACGTCAGCGTGTTCTCCAGCAGCCAGATAACCTGCTGGTTGGTGGCCGTGCGGGCCGAGCCGCGCAACGACGGGTCTACGCCGGGCAGCGCCAGCGGCGGGTAGTTGCGGCTGATAAACGTGTTCTCCGTTTGGGTGCGGAAATCTAGCCCTACCGACGAGCGGAACGTCAGGTTCTTCAGAACATCAAACTCCCCGTACAAATTGCCAATGGCCTGGTATACTACGGCTTGGTTGCTGCTTTCCAGCAGGTTACCCACCGGGTTGTCGAAGCTCGTCGAGAAGGTATTGGTGCCGTAGAGCCCATTGGCGCCGTACACCGGAATGGTGGGTATCTGCGTCAGGGCCCCAATCACCGTGCCCGAGCTACCCGCGCCCAGTTCCGAGCGCACGCTGCCGTTGGTGTGGCTGCGGCTCATGTTGAGGTTGGTGCCCAGGCGGAAGCGATTGGTTACGTTTTGGCTGAAGTTGAACTTCAGATTGTAGCGGTCAAAGCCCGAGTTGATGTTAATACCATCCTGCTTGAAATAGCCCCCGGCCACGTAGTAGCGGGTTTTCTCGGTGCCGCCGCTCACGTTGAGCTGGTAGTTCTGAATGCCGGCCGGGCGGTACACCGCATCCTGCCAGTCGGTGTTGTAGGGGCCGGGGTTGGTGGGGTCGGCAAAGGCGGGGGCCTGGCCGGCATTCACCAAGGTTTCGTTGTACTGCTGGGCAAACTGCGTCGCGTTCAGCACGTCGAGCTTTTTGCGCAGGTACTGGCGGCCGTAGTAAGCATTCAAGCCCACCTGAGCCTGCCCCACCTTGCCTTTTTTGGTGGTAATAACGACCACGCCGTTAGCGGCCCGCACGCCGTAGATGGCCGCCGCCGCCCCGTCCTTGAGCACGTCAATGCTCTCGATGTCGCTGGGGTTGATGGTGTTCAGCGGGTTCAGCCGCTGGTTGCCCGTGGTGAGTTCCTGCTGGTAGTCCGGCAGTACCGGCACGCCGTCAATCACGTACAGCGGCGAGCCGTTGAGGCTCAGCGAAGCATTGCCCCGCACCCGCACGTTGATGCCCGCGCCGGGTGCCCCGCTGGGGGCCGTCACCTGCACGCCGGGGGCTTGGCCCTGCAAGGCCTGGTCGAAGCCCGCCACCGGCTGGCGCTCCAGCGCCGCGCCGCCTACCGACGCCACCGAAGTCGTCAATTCCTGGCGGCTCTGGGTGCCGTAGCCCACTACCACCACCTCTTTCAGCGACTGCGTATCGTCCTTCAGGTTGATAGTGAAGACCGTGGTGGTACCCACCGCCACTTCCTGCCGCACAAAGCCTACCGAGCTAAATATCAGCGTACTGTTTTCGGGTACGGTCAAACTAAAATTACCGTTGGCATCGGTCGCGGTGCCGTTGGTAGTGCCCTTCACGAGCACGGTTACGCCGGGCAGCGGCTCGCCATTGGTGCCCGTTACGTGCCCGGTTACTGGAATGGCCTGGGGATTCAGCTTGCTGGCAATGGCGACGAATTCGCGGCCCACGGGGTGGGTAGCAGCCTGGGCGGGCCCCACGGCGCTGCCAAGCAGTACGCTGCCGAGCGCCGGCGTGAGCAGCTTTTTAAAAGGCCAGTGGCCAGGAGGAAACTGTAGTAGAAGTGCCATAAAGAAAGTGGCTGGGTGAGAAAAAAGAAGTGGTTATAAGAGATGGATGGGACCAGTCCTTAGGCCGCCGCCAGCCCGGCCCAGGAGGCTGATAAGTCGGTAATGGCTTGCTCCGTCAGGGCGGGTTCGGCGTAGCCGGCGGCTTGCGCCGCCAAGGCCCCGGCCGCGCAAGCCCGTTGCAGGCAGTCGGCGGGCGGGCGGTGGGCAAGCAGGCCCGTCAGCAGCGCCGCCAGAAAGGCATCGTTGCTGCTCAGCACTGGGGGCCCGGCGGCCGGGAAGCCCGCGTGGTGAAAAAACTGGTTGTCCATCCACAGCGTCGCGCCAGCGGGGCCTTTGGTCAGGCACAAGGCTTGTAGCCCAAAGTGCCCGGCCAGCCAGGGCAACGCCGTGGCCTCGGCGGTGGGCTGCCCCAGCCACCCCATTATTTCCGTCAGTTCCTCGCTGCTGAGCTTCACGAAGTCGGCCTGCCGCAGCAGGTACTTCACTACTTCGCGGCGGTAGTGCGGGGGCCGCAGGTTCACGTCAAACACCTTGAAGGGGGCGTGCAGCAGCAGGCGGTACAGGGTTTCGCGCGTGGCGGGCCGGCGGGCGGCCAGCGACCCATACACTACCATTCGGGCCTGCTGCACGGCCGCCTGCGCCTCGGCCGTGTACTGGAGGTAGTCCCAGGCTACGGGCTCCACCACGTGGTAGGCTACCTGCTGGCTAGCGGCCACCGCCGTGGCCTTCGCCACCCCCGTCAGGTGCGTGCGGCTGCGCTGAATCAGGCGTTCATCCAGGCCCAGGTGCGTGCC
Source organism: Janthinobacterium lividum (assembly GCA_050954845.1). GTDB lineage: Bacteria > Bacteroidota > Bacteroidia > Cytophagales > Hymenobacteraceae > Hymenobacter. The sequence goes on along the minus strand of JBPBQK010000061.1, from coordinate 28,654 downwards.
GTAGGTGAGCAGTTCCCGGCCCAGTTCGTCGTCGCCCACCCGGCTTATTAGCTGTGCAGACTGGCCTAGCTGGCGCAGGTACCGGGCCGCCTGGAAGGGCGCGCCGCCGGGCTGCCGGCCCGTCGGCAGGATGTCCCAGAGCAGTTCTCCAATACAAACGATTGCGGCGGGCGAGGCCATAGGTAACGGGTTTTTTTTACAAATTTCCCCGCCTTATTCCTGCTTCTCTTAGTGGTTTGTAACGCTATCCGTTCGGGTTGTTTATTTTATTGCAATAGATTGTATATCAAAAAAATATGCACAAAAAAACCAAGCCCGAACAGAGGCTTGGTTTTGCACTGGTAACAGGACTTTCGCTAGTGTATCACGAAGCAGTGGAGATATGCAGCGCCCTGAACTTGGAAGGCGAAAGCTGGTAGCGGGTTTTGAAGCTGGTGGAGAAAGAAGACGGGGAGGAGAAGCCCAACTCGTAGGCCACATCGGCAATAGTGAGCGACTCATCGAGCAGCAAATCCCGCGCTTTGGTGAGCCGCACCCCCAGAATAAAATCGGCTACGCCGGTGCCCAATACGGCCTTCACCTTGCGGTAGAGCTGCATGCGCGAAATGCCCAAACTCTGCGCCACTTCCTCCACGCTCAAATCGGTTTTCGTCAGGTTGGCCTCCACAATGGCCGTCAACTCGGCCAGGAATTTATGGTCGGGATTGGTGGGGGCCACCGTGGCCGTATCAATCGATAGCTCGCGGCGGAAGTGGGCGCGCTGCCGGGCCCGGTTGCTGAGCAGCGTGCGCACGCTTTCCAGCAGAAAAGTAGGGTTGAACGGCTTAGTCAGGTAGAGGTCGGCCCCCGCCTGCACGCCCTCCAGCTGCTGCTCGACCGTGCTGCGGGCCGTGAGCACCACCACCGGAATGTGCGAGGTGCGCCAGTCGGCGCGCAGCTGCGTCACCACTTCCAATCCGCTCAGGCCCGGCATCATCACGTCGCACACGATGAGGTCGGGAATAAGGTCGGTGGCTAGCCGAAAGCCGGTGTGCCCGTCCGTTGCGGTTTGCACCTGATAATCGGCCTGGAGCTTGCGCACCAAAAAGTCGTTTACATCCGGGTTATCCTCGATTACCAGTACCATCGTATCCCGGTTCGGGGCCGACTGGGCAGAAGCCTGGTCGGTGGCCCGCAAGGCCGGCAGGGGCTCCGGCTCATCCAGCGTAAAAGCTACGGGCAGGGCGGCCTTGGTAGTCCGTAGATTTTCAGGCACTTCGCGGGGTAGCGTCACGGTGAAGGTGCTGCCTTGCCCCGGCTGGCTGCTAAACAGCAGCTGGCCCTGGTGCAGGCGCACCAGGCCCTGCGCCAGCGCCAGCCCCATGCCCGAGCCCTTGGCCACGGCCCCCTGGTCGCCCTGGTAAAACCACTCAAAAATGTGCGCCCGGTCCTGGTCGCTGATGCCGCGGCCGGTATCGGCGACGCTCACCCGCAGACTCTGCCCGTCCTCACTTGGTTGGATGCTAATGGTAATCACGCCCTGCTCGGGCGTGAATTTCAGGGCATTAGACAGTAAGTTGAAAAAAACCTTGTCGAGAATATTACCGTCAAACCAAGCGAGCAGCACTGGCTCGGCCGTCAGCAGCCGCAGCTTGACCCCTTGCATGCGGGCCGGCTTTTCAAATACATCCACCAGTTCCCGCACAAAAGCTACCAGGTCGCCTTCGCTGGCTTGCACGGTCATTTTGCCCACCTCAATCTTACGAAAATCCAGCAGCTGGTTTACCAATTGCAGCAGGCGCTGCGTGTTGCGCCGCACCAAAGCCAGGTCTTGGCGCTGCGCGCTCGTCAGGTCGGGGCTGCTGGTCAGCAATTCTTCGACCGGCCCTAAGATGAGCGTGAGCGGGGTGCGCAGCTCGTGCGAGAAATTGGTGAAAAACCGCAGCTTGGCTTCGGTATCAGTGCGCGCCTGCTCGGCCAGGGCAGCTAGCTGGTTGCGTTGCGAGCTGATTTCCTCATTTTGCTGCACCAATTGGTGGTTAATCGCGTCATTCTCGGCGTTTCTAAGAGCTAATTTTTTGTTGGTCTGTCGGTTGCGACGCGCCGAAAGCCACGCGATAGTGCCCAGTACCATTGACACCAGCAGCGAAGTCAGCAGCGCATAGAGGCCCGTGCGCTGGCTGGCGTAGGTGGTTTGCAGGTGGTGCAGCAGCTGCTGCTGCCGCTCAATATCCTGCTGCTGGCTGACCATCTTCTCCGTCTGCTGCAACATCGTCAGCACGTTGGTCGAGTCGATAATCATCGTGCCCAGAATATTTTCCCGGCGGTAGGACTGCTTGTGTAAGATTTGCAGCGCCGTGCGAATCGCGTCTTCCCCCCCGGCCGAGTACAGCACGGAGGCGCTGAGCACACCGTTCTTAATTGACACCTTACCCCCCAAGCCATCGACCCCGATAATGCGCACGCGCCCAGCTAGCCCCAGCTGGCGGCACACGTCGTAGGCGCCCCGGCCCATGCCATCGTTGTGGGTGAAAATGAGGGTTACCTCCGGGTGCGCCTTTAGGGCGGCCGTCAGGGCGGGCTTCAGCGCTTGCTCGCGCCAGTCGCCGGTTATTTCCTTCACTACTTTTAGGTCGGGGTAAGCCCGCAGCGCTTCGGTAAAGCCCTGGTGGCGGCCGGCGGTAGCCGACGAGCCCGGCGCGCCCAATATCTCTATCAGGTGGCCCCGCTGGTGCAAGAGCCGGGCCGCGTAGCGTGCGGCCGTTTGCCCCACTTCTTCATTGTTGCCGCCCACAAAGGCGGTGTATTGCTGCGAAGTGGTGCGGCGGTCGAGCAGCACCACCGGAATGCCGCGCCGGTAAGCTTCTTCCACGGCCGGCGTCACGGGCTCCGACTCGTAGGGCGACACGATAAGCAGGTCCACCTTATCGCGGATGAATTCTCGGATTTGCTGCGCCTGGCGCACGCTATTATCCTGCGCATCAAGCACGCGCAGCTGCACCTCGGGATGAAAGCTCAGTTCCTGCCGCATACCGGCCAGCATGGCGGTGCGCCAAGGGCCTACAGTACTACACTGCGCAAACCCAATGCGGTAGGTGGGGGCAGCGGCGGGCTGCCCGCAACTGGCTACTACCCAGGTAAGCAGTCCCAGCAAGCACGCCTGTAGAGCCAGCAGTGGCGTAAGTGCTCGTTTTGCACCCCCGCATATAGCATCCTGGTTTCGCATAGCTCACTCAAATGTACGATAAGGAACCGTACTACCCTGACCACTGACTATCACCTTGGTCGTATTTCTGACGCTTACTACCTTCCACTGCTCATGCCCGACAAAACCCTTCCGAGCGGCTTGCCGCTTACACGCAAGAACTACACGCCGGCTTTTAAAGCCGCGTGCACTCGGCAGGCGAGGATACGGCCTTGTACGTTGGTTAAAATCTGACGTTTACGCCCATTGACGTGCTTGCCGCAGCCCAGCCCCCGGTGTTCAAAGACACGCGGTGCGAGCCGTACGCGCTGGCTATCAAGGCAAACTAGGGAAAGGGTAACTGGCCGTCCAGCAGCCAGGCGGTCGGCCTGATTGACAGCATTGGTCAAGGTCTGCCAGAGGCCGTTGCGTTGCCAGCGGCGGAAGTAGTAACAAACGGCCAACCAGGGCGCAAAACTACTGGGCAGGCAGCGCCACTGACAACCCGTGCGGCATATATAGCGCATAGCATCAACGAGTAAGAGCAGCCAGTGGCGACGTTTACGATGCACAGGGAGCAGGGGGGCGATAACTTGCCACTGCGAGTCAGTAAGGGGTTGACAACATTCAGCCATGAAGTAAGAGAAGCCTAGGAGCTTCGCCTACTCCTTACTGGCTCGTTTTCTTTTGCCCTGCCTGATTCTCCAACACGTTCTTAGTACTCCCACCGTTGTGCGGCTTTTCCTGCTACTTTTTCTTTTCCTGTTAACCAATATTGGCACCACCTGGGCTACTACGCGGGCCGATAGTTTACTGGTCGAATTAAACCAAGTCCTGGCACACCGCCAGCAGTACGATGCGCAGCGCCTAAGCCGGATTGCCACGCTGAAAACAGCTTACGCGGCCAGTACCGGTGCGCCGGCTACACAATTCCAGCTTGGGCTACGCATTTATGAGGAGTATAAGGCCTATAAGTACGATTCGGCGTTTGCCTACTGCCTGCAGATAAACCGTTTGGCCGACCAACTGGGCGACCCTGGCAAAGTGGCCGTAGCCAAGCTCAAGCAGGCCTTCATTCTACTGTCGTCGGGCATGTTTACTGAAACGTTTGAGACGCTGGCGCAGCTCGACATCCGGCAGCTTACCCCAACCGACAAGTTGACCTATTACTTGCTTAAGGCGCGTGCTTACAGCGACTTAGGCACGTTTGACCAGGATACTTATTACCGGCCCGCCAATTATGCCAAGTCGCTGACCTACGCCGATACGGCCGTGCAGCTCTGCCGCGCCAGCGCCTATGGATGCTTGGCCGCGCAGAGCTTCATTGCGCAGAAGCACCAGGACTTGCCAGCGGGCATCCAAATTCACCAAGCTGTGCAACGCCTGCCCAGCCTGACGCTGCACCAGTTGGCCGTGAGTGCCAGCACGTTGGCTAACCTCTATGAGCTGCACGGCCAGCAGGAGGAGGCTTTTGAGCTACTGCTGCTAGCGGCCATCGCCGACGTAAAATCGGCCACGAAGGAAACGCTGGCCATTTTCAAGGTTTCCGACTACTGCTATCGCCGGGGCGACTTGCAGAATGCCTACGCCTTCATCCGCGAAGCGCGCGAGGAAGCCGCTTTTTACAAGGCCCGGCAGCGGCAGGTCGAGCTTAGCCACGTTTCATTTGTCATTGAAGGTCAGAAAATTACTATAATCGAGCAGCAGCGGCGGGTGCTGCGGCGCAACTCGTGGGTGCTGGCTGGCTTGGCGGTATTCGGGGCTGGGTGCGCGCTCGTTATTCTGCTGCAATTGCGCCGGCTGCAGCGGGCCGATAAGCAAGTGCTGTCGGCTAACGAGGAGTTGCGGGCGGCCATCGGGCAGCTCAATCAGCTCAATTTGGGCCTCAACGAGGCGAACCGCGTGAAGGATGAATACATTGGGTTTTACCTCAGCTCCAACTCGCAGTACATCGATAAGCTTGAAGGGCTCAAGCAGTCGCTCAACTCGCTGCTGGCCAGCAAGCAGTACACCGGGCTGCAAAAGCTGCTCGACGGGGTGAATATCAAGCAGGAGCGCAATGCGCTGTTTAAAGGCTTCGACCAAGTGTTTCTGAAGCTATTCCCCCGCTTCATTCCCGCTTTCAACACGCTGTTTCGGGAGGAAGACCACCTACACTTGGCCGACGACCAGCTGCTTACGGCGGAGCTGCGCATTTTCGCGCTCGTGCGGCTGGGCATCGACGACAGCGAGCGCATCAGCCGCATTCTGGGGTATTCCATCAACACGATTTACACCTACAAAACGCGGGTGAAAAGCCGGTCCATCGTTCCCAACGAGGAGTTTGAGGCGCGAGTGCGGGCGCTGGATGCGGCCTGAGCGGTCCGGCCACTTGGGCAGGTAACAAGCTAAAGTGTGTAGTAAGCGAAAAGGCGGAATTGAGGTGCTGGCTGAGGGTAAACACGCTTATATCGGGTTCATATTCTGCTCATCTTTTCAGAGAATTTACCGCTGGTATTCAGTGGAATACATTTCCTTGAGGTTTGTATTTTTCATACCTGGGTTCGATAAGTTTTTGCTGTTGGGGAGTAAGTTTTCCTTTGCCTGCATAGTGGCCTTCGCAGAGGAGTTGATGGGTGACTTACCACTCACTCACTGTGAGCCATTGCTTTCTTATTTCTCACTTTTCTCACCTTTCATGTTTTCTTCTTTACTTCCTCCGGCTGCTCAGCGGCTCACTGGGCTTGCTATAGCTTGGCTGGGTTTAGGTTTGGCGGCCTCGGCCCAGACTACCCCGGTCCACGTGCTGTTTGTGGGGAACAGCTTCACGCACGGCCAGTTCACGCCGGTGCTGAACTACAACTCCGCCGCCGTGACGGACCTGAACTATAACCTGCCCGCTACTGACCCGCGCGCCCACGACCCCGGAATGCCAGCGGCTTTTGGCGGCGTACCGGGTATTTTCAAAAAATTCACGGTGCAGGCCGGGCTGAATTACGATGTGCAACTGGAGGCAATCAGCGGCAAGACGCTGCAATACCATTACACCAATGCCCTGTCGGCGATAGCGCAGCCGACCTGGGATAAAGTGGTGCTGCAGGAGCAAAGCACCCGGCCAGTGCCCACGGCTCGTGGGGGCACCCCAGCACTATTTTACAGCTATGCTACCATGCTCGAACAGGCCATTCACACGGCCAAGCCCGCCGCGCAGGTGTACCTCTACGAAACCTGGGCCCGGGCCGACTTTACCTACCCCAGCGGCCAGTCCTACTCAGGCTTCCCCATCGACACGATGACCAAGGACCTGCACAACGGCTATTACCGCCAGTATTTTGCCAATGGCAACTACGCGGGCGTGGCGCCAGTGGGTGATGCCTGGCTGACCGCCATCACGACGGGCGTGGCCGTGCGCAACCCCTACACGCCGGACCCCACCAAAATCAACCTTTGGAACGTTGACTACGTGCACCCCAGCATAACAGGCAGCTACCTCAGCGCGCTGGTGTTGTTTTATAAGCTCACCGGCGTAGACCCGCGCACGCTGGGCGGTGGCGAGTTGGCCGCGGCCGACCTGGGCATTACGCCCGCTATCGCCGTGGCTTTAGAGCAGATAGCCTATCAGCAGGTGAATGTAGTGGTGCAAGCCCCCACTACTCCTACGGCTCCCACTGTCAGTGCTTTCACACCCGGCAACGTGGCCGTTGTGCGGGTGGGCGATGGCTCGGCCACACTCACCACCGCCGCCACCGCCGAATTTGTGGATGAGTACACCCTGAGCGGCACCAAGGTGCAATCCATTGCCTTGCCCACGGCCGACAACGGCACCGCGCGCGCCTTCACGAATAGCGGCACGGCCACTTCGGACAACATTACCCGCTCGGCCGATGGGCGCTATTTGCTTTTGACCGGCTACAATGCAGTGCCCGGCACGGCCGGCATTGTAACCAGCACCGTTGCCACCGCCAACCGCCTGGTGGCCCGTATCGCCGCCGATGGCGCCGTGAACACCAGTACCATCATCAACGACGCCTTTTCGGGTTCCAATATCCGCTCGGCGGTGAGTACCGATGGCAGCGCATTTTACGTGTCGGGCGGCAACAGCGGCATCCGCTACGTGCCCTTCGGCAACACGGGGCCAACCACGGCGCTAAGTGGCGGTACGGTAGTAAACTTCCGCATCCTGGGCATCTACGGTGGTAACCTATACGCCTCGTCGGCTACTAACTCCAACTATGGTATCAACCAGATTGGCACGGGGCTACCCACGGCGGCCGGCGCGGCTGTGACACTGCTGCCGGGCTTCCCCACGGCTAGCGGCCCTAGCTCCTACGGTTTCTATTTCGCTGACCTAAGCACCACCGTGCCAGGGGTAGACGTAGTGTACGTGACCGACGACAACACCACTGGCGGCATTCAGAAGTGGAGCTTGGTAAGCGGCACTTGGACGCTGAATGGCACTATTGGTGGCTCGACCACGGCTTTGCTGCGCGGCCTCACCGGCACCCGCACTGGTGCAACTGTGCAACTGGTAGCCAGCGGCGGCGGTGGCCTTTACACCGTCACCGACCAAGCCGGCTACAATGTCGCGCCCAGCACGGCTACCCTCCCCACCCCCTTCGTAGCGCTGCCGGCTAATACCTCATTTCGGGGCGTGGCCCTTGCCCCAGTAGCCACCGCGCTCGCTGCCACTGCACCAGCCGCTGCGCCCGAAGTGAATGTGTTCCCTAACCCCGCCACCGACCAGTTCACCGTACAGCTTGGCGTGAAGGCCGGTCCCGTGCAAGCCACGCTGCTCAACGTGCTCGGCCAGGCCGTGGCCGAGCAGCAGGGCACGAATGGCACCCTCACGCTCGGGCTAGCCGGCGTGGCCGACGGCGTGTACGTGCTGCGCCTGCAAACGGCAGCTGGTGTGAGTAGCCGCCGAGTAGAGGTGCGGCGCTAAGCTAAAGTACCAGGGATAAAGAAGAAGCCCGGCTGCATGCAGCCGGGCTTCTTCTTTATCCCTGGTACTTTAGCTTTTGCTCTAGCATAAGTACTTGGCTCGAGTGGCGGAGTAGCAGCAGCATGGCAGGCCGTCGGTAACAAACCGTGCTCTAAACCAACTCAAAGCCCCAGCGGGGCGGCCCATTTACTCAAATGGGCCGCCCCGCTGGGGCTTTGTGCGCTTATTCCTGACGACTACTACTACCGATGGGCCGCTGCTACAGATACTCCACCGTTTGGGTTACTTAACAATCGTAAATGTGCCTGCGCCAGCTTATTGCGCGCGCAGCACCACTATTTCGCGGGCCGGCACGGTCACCTTGGTAGTAGCCGCTTGGGTAAAGGCATCGAGGTAGCGGCGGGTGGCCAGCACCGCGTGCGTAAACGTGGCCGGCTGGCTGCCCCGGTTAAGCACTACCAGCACATCTTCTTTACCGAGGGTGCGGCGGAAGACGTACAGCTGCCGGGCATCGTCGGTGGCCACGGTAGTGTAGCTGCCCAGCCGGATGGCGGCCGAGCGCTGGCGCAGGCCGATGAACTTCTGGTACCAAGCAAACAGGTTTGGGTCAAATCCTACCTCGTCGGGGGCGTGCTGGCTTTGGTCGGGGTTGTGGGTTTCGGCGGCGTAGGGCTGACCGGCCCACAGCATGGGCTTGCGGCAGTCGGGGTCGTTGCCGCCCCACAAGCCAGCCTCATCGCCGTAAAAAATCATGGGCGAGCCCAGGTACAGCAGTTGGAAGGCGGCAATCAGTTTCTGCATCTGCCGCTGCTCGGGCGTGGGCTTGCGGGCGTTGTAGCTCTTGTTGTTGCTTTTCTGGCTCCAGTTGAAGTAGGTGCCCCAATCACCCATTTTCTTGCCATCGGGGTTGGCTACCGCGCTGGCGATGCGGGTGGCGTCATGGCTGTCCACCAGGTTTTGCATGTTCAGGGCCACGCCGGGGCCGAAGGCTTCGCGCAGCTCACGCAGGCGATGGTCAAACTGCGTAACGGTGGCGGCAGTCTTCTCCTGCACAAAAAAGTCGTGCACCGCGAAGGTGAAATTGTAGTTCATGGTGGCATCGAACTCGTCGCCGCGCAGGTAGGGCCGGGTTTTCTCAATCGGATACACCAGCTCGGCCGTCATGTAGGCCTGGGGGTTGAGGGTGCGCACCCACTTGCGCCAGCTTTTCCAGAACGGGTGCCCCACATCGTAGGCCACGTCGAGGCGCCAGCCGTCAATGCCGTGGGCCGCGCCCTTGTTCATCGGGTTCATCCAGCGCTGGGTGGCGTTGAAAATGTATTGCTTGGGGCCGGCCACAATGCCGGTGCTGTCTTCCTTCAGTTCGGGCAGCGTCTTCACCCCAAACCAGCCGTTGTAGTCAAACTTTGTCCCTTTGCTGGCATCGCGCCAGCTTTTCACCATAAACCAGTCGGCATAGGGCGAGGCCTGCTGGTTTTTCTCCACGTCCTGAAACGCGAAGCTGCGCGCCCCTAGGTGGTTAAATACCCCGTCGAAAATAAGGTGCATCTTGCGCTTGTGCACCTCCTCAATGAGCTTCAAAACCAATAGGTCGGCCTTGGTCCACACCCAGGTTTCGGCCTTTAGCGGGTTCTCGGTGGCCATCAACTTTTTATCACCCTCCGGGTCGGGGCCGAAGGTCGGGTCGACGTGGTGGTAGCACAGCGCATCGTACTTGTGCGAAGAGGGCGACCAGAAAACCGGCGTCAGGTACAAGGCGTTCACACCCAGCGTCTGCAAGTAGTCCAGCTTGTCAAGGATGCCCTGCAAGTCGCCGCCGTAGCGGCGGCGCTGGATATTGTACCATACGTTCTGGCCGTTTTGCTGCTCGTAGGGCTGCAGCTGGTACCAGTCGCTGGCCCAAGGGTGAATCTGGAACGCCGACGAGTCGTTGAACGGATAAGCTCCCTGCTGGTCGCTGGCCTTGGGGTCGTTGTGCGGGTCGCCGTTGCGGAAGCGCTCGGGAAAAATCTGGTACCACACTACGCCCTTGCTCCAGGCGGGGGTAAAATCGGGCTGGGTTTGGGCTTGGCTGGGTAATGAAGTAGCCAGCGCCAGCGCTGCTACCGCCAGTCCAGCTTTAAGAGAAGTAGAACGCATTGTAGATAAGCTGTTTATATAAGTCGTCAAAAACAACGTTGGTCATGCAGAACGCAGCGAAGTATCTCGCGTGGAGCAGTAATTCCTTGCGCAAACAACAATGCGAGCGAGATGCTTTATAGTACTCCCCAAAAACCGGACAGTTTAAGCGGGGTTTGTTAAGCAAATTGAGGGTGGGGTGAAAGTAGGCGTTTGAGCGAAGAATTGGGCGGGTGTTTAGGCGATGGCCGCCCCGACCTGCTGACGACCGATGGCAACGCAACGGTGCATTTTTACAGCGATTTACGGAACCAGGGCCGGCAATTTACCGAGCGCACGAGTAGTCGGTCAGCTAAGTAAAGTGAGCTGTTCTAGTAAACTTGGACAACTCCCTTTCAAGGGCTTCCTGTTGATTGATGGAACTGAAATACCCCAGTTCATTTTACCTCTTTGCCCGGCTCTATCTTTGTCACGGATTAATTCTCATCAAATAATCATTATCCGCCAGTCAAGTGAAGTGTCTTTTGCTAGTGTACTTATTGCTATTCACTACGTCTCTTGGAGTGAAGGCAGCTAGTACGGATAAGGGACTAGATGAACTCACTCAGGCTTTAGAGAAGAAGAACGTCTACTTTAAACAGCGAGCCGACCGTATCGCTCTTCTGACCAAGGAGTTCAACACGCACAAAGTCGGCGACGAGGCAAAATACAAAGTTGGGCTGCGCATCTACCAAGAGTACAAGTCATTTAAATATGATTCGGCTTTTATGTATGCGCAACGGTTGCTGCAACTAGCAGCCGTTGGTAAAAACCCCGAGAAGATAGAGACATCCAAGCTCAACCTGGCATTTATTCAGGTGTCTTCTGGCATGTTCAAAGAAGCGTTTGAGAATCTGGAAAGCATCAATCCGGCCCCACTAGATTCTGCCAGTCGAGTAGAGCTTTACTTCACTAAAGCCCGTGCCTACGCAGACTTAGCAGATTTTAACGCTAGCCCTTATTACCGGCCCGTTTATACGGCCAAGGCCATTGCGTATAGTGATACCGCTTTGCGGTATTGCCGGGCTGGCTCGTACCAGGCACTATCGGTACAAGGCTTTCGTTATTTGAAAAGCAACGACGTAAAAGATAGTGAACTGATATACAAGCGCATACTTGGCTTTGTTGACTTGCCACTGCACCAAGTAGCTATCAATGCCAGCACTGCCGCGTACGTGGCCGAGTTGCTAGGTAACCAAAACGAAGAGTTGCAGCTACTTACATTGGCAGCTATCGCGGATGTGAAATCGGCCACCACGGAAACGTTGGCACTGTTCAAGCTTTCCGACTTATGCTACCGTCGGGGAGACCTTAAGCATGCGTATATCTTCATCAAAAATGCCCGCGAAGATGCCGCCTTCTATAATGCCCGGCTGCGACAAATTCAGATTGGCGGCATTTTCACAGTCATTGAAGGCGAACGCGTTGGCATTATCGAGCGACAACGCAAGACGCTGGGCGTATACGCTATTGCAACGACCGTACTGGGGCTGGTAATCCTCGCCTTTGCGGCCGTGATTTTTCGGCAGCTCAGGAGGCTTCAGCGGGCTGAAGTTATCATTTCGGCCATCAATGACACCCTGCAAACCAACAACGAGAACCTGAGCCAGCTAAATCACCAGTTGCAAGCAGTCAATCACCAACTGAACGAAGCCAATGTCATCAAAGACGAGTACATTGGGTACTACTTCAATATCACGTCAGAATACATCGACCGGGTCGAAGGGTTCAAGAATTCGCTGGATAAATCGCTGCACAACAAGCAGTATGTCAGCACGCAGCGCATAGTCGACGGTATTAATATAAAGAAGGAACGTAACGACTTGTTCAAGGGATTTGATAAGGTGTTCCTGAAGCTTTTTCCGCATTTTGTGGGCGACTTCAACTTGCTGTTGAAGCCAGACGAGCAAATTCACTTGACCGAGGACCAGTTCCTGACTGCCGAGCTACGAATCTTTGCGCTCATTCGCCTAGGCATCGATGACAGTGAGCGCATCAGCAAGATATTGGGCTATACTATCAGCACGGTGTATACCTACAAGACCAGAGCAAAGAAGAAGTCTATTTACCCGAGTGAGGAATTTGAAGAGCGGGTACGAGCCATTCAGGCTGTTCAGGGTATTTAGTACTTTACTAAGCGGGCGCCACCACTACTCAACCCTCACGGAGCAGGCCAATACTGCTAGTAATGTGGGGCCATCGCCTATTCAGTAGGGGAGGGGTTATACGCGGCTGGGTTTAACTAATCTTGGGTTTAAAATAAGCCTTGCCTTTCCAAACAAGTTCTGGTAAAGCTCCTCCTCACTGCGGGGCCGCTAGTGGGGCAGCATAAGTGCTGCATGGCGGTGTAGGCCTAGCGGCACCGTGCCTCAGCAACGGCAAAAGCAGTAGGCTAGTCTACCTACTGCGGGCGATACAAATGCCACGATTCATACCAGCTATGCTAGTAGCAGGCTGCATGAGTAGGTGGTCACTCATTTGTTGAAAAAACCGCACACCACCTAAAAAATCCAGTTAAAGCATCGGTTTGGGAGCTTGATTTAAGTAGAAAACGCTTTGATTTTCATTTGCAATATTTGTGCGTAAAATGTTATTTGTCAATAATTTAATTCTTGTAAATGGTTAAATTTTCTTGATATCGTCTTGATGTTTTCCGGGTGGTGGACTGCTTGTCTTCCTTTGCTATCCTCCAACCAACCAGTTGGAGTGGAATCGATTGCGCTTGCCTCCTCTTCGGGCTGGCAGTCAGCTAGTACTCATCACCTAATATCCCACCCATGCCGGTACTCCTACCGCTGCCGCCGACTGCTCGGCACCTCCCCAGAGCGCTGTTTTTAGCTACGCTGGGACTTTGCTCAACTGGCTCTGTACTGGCCGCACCAGGGATGCTCTTCTCCGAAACCGGGCACAGCTTCTCCCCTGTACTTACCATATCCGGCGTTGCTACTCGGCCTTTTGCCTCCCTTGCCAAAGCCGTAGCCGATGGCACTATTAGCGGCCGCGTGGTGGACAATACGGGCCAGGGCATACCCGGAGTAACCGTATTGGTAGAAGGCACCGCCCTTGGTAGCAGCACCAACGCGGATGGCACTTTTTCGATAGCGCGGGTGCCCGCCGGGCCGCATACGCTCGTCATTTCCTTCGTGGGCTACACCACAGTGCGCCGCGAGGTAACCAGTGTGGCGGGGCAAGATGCCAGCGTGAACGTACAGCTGGCCGAAAGTGCCACCTCACTCAACGAGGCCGTGGTTGTCGGCTACGGCACCACCCGCCGCCAAGACGTAACCGGGGCCGTAACCACGGTAACTACCAAGGATTTTGTCAAAGGCCAGGTTACTTCGCCCGAGCAATTGGTGCAGGGCAAGGTAGCCGGCGTGCAGATAACGACCAACGGGGGCGCACCCGGCGAATCCAGCGTGATTCGCATTCGGGGGGGCTCGTCGCTGAATGCCAGCAACGACCCGCTTATCGTGATTGACGGTGTGCCGGTGGACAACCAGGGCATCAACGGCTCGGGCAACCCACTGTCGCTGGTGAACCCCAATGACATTGAGAGCTTTACGGTGCTCAAGGATGCTTCGGCGACGGCCATTTACGGCTCGCGGGCTTCCAACGGGGTTATCATCATCACCACCAAAAAAGGGCTGGAGGGCGATAAAGTCCACGTCAACGTGAGCTCGCAGGTATCGCGGGCTACCAACTACGGCAAGGTGAGTGTGCTGACCGGCGATGCCTACCGTACCCTCGTAAACCGGGCCATTGCGAACGGCACCATTCCGGCCAGCAACGCAGCCTACCTCGGCACGGCCAATACCGACTGGCAGGACGCCATCTACCAATCGGCCTGGACGCTCGACAACAATGTGAGCGTAACCGGCAGCCTCAAGCACATGCCCTTCCGGGTATCGGTGGGTTCGCTCGACCAGAATGGCACGCTGCGAACCGGCAACCTGAAGCGCAACTCGGCCTCTATTGGCCTGTCGCCGAGCTTGTTCGACGACCACTTGCGCATCAACATCAACCTAAAGGGGACGCAGGCCGACTACCGCTTTGCCGACCAAGGGGCCATTGGGGGTGCGGTGCGCTTCAACCCTACGCAGCCTATTTATACTGGCAATAGTGCTTTTGGGGGCTATTTTGAATGGCTCGACCCGGCTAACGGCTTGAATCCAAATCCGCTGACCGACCGCAATCCGGTGGCGCTGCTCAACGATAAGCGCGACCGCAGCACGGTGCTGCGCAGCATCGGCAACGTGCAGTTTGATTATAAGCTGCATTTTTTCCCGGACCTGCACGCCAACCTGAACCTGGGCTACGACTACTCGCGCTCGAACGGGACGGTGACCATTCCGGCCAGCTCGTCCATCGCTTTTTCGCGGCAGGGCCAGGACAACTCGTACCACCAGGGCAAGAACAACAAGCTGCTTGATTTTTACCTCAATTACAGCAAGCAGTTTGGCGACCACCGGGTGGAGGCCGTGGGCGGCTACTCGTACCAGGACTTCTACACCTACGTGCCGTTTCGGCCTGATTACAAGGCCGATGGCACGTTGCTGTACCCGCTCAACCCGCCCCAGAACCCATTTAAAACGCAGTACACGCTGCTCTCGTTTTTTGGGCGCGTGAACTACAATTACAAGGAGAAATACCTGCTGACGGGCACCCTGCGCCGCGATGCTTCGTCGCACTTCAGCCCCGAAAACCGCTGGGGTAACTTCCCGGCCGCCTCGGTGGCTTGGCGCATCAACAAGGAGGCTTTTCTGGCCGATTCGCGGCTGGTATCAGACCTGAAGCTGCGCGTGAGCTACGGCATCACGGGCCAGCAGGACATTACCGGCGTGGCCGGCGACTACCCCTATCTGGCTAAGTACAGCATCGGGGGGCCAGCCGTGCGGCAAATCTTCGGCAAAGACACCATTTACACTTATAAGCCAGCTGCTTACGACCGCAACCTAAAGTGGGAGCGCACCAAAACCTACGATGTAGGCCTCGATTTTGGCTTCTTTGGCAATCGCCTGACTGGCACGGTGGATGTGTATTTGCGCAAAACCGACGACCTGCTGGCCGTTATTCCCATCCCGGCCGGCAGCAACCTGTCTAACACGCTGCTGACGAATATCGGCAGCCTGGAAAACCGCGGCGTGGAGCTGGCCTTGAACTACAACCTGATTCAGGGTGAGCGCCTTAGCTGGTCGGTGAACTTCAACGCGACCATGAACCGGGGCAAGATTACCAAGCTTTCACAAGTGGAGGACCCTACTTACCTGGGCACGCCCACCGGTAGCGTCGGCAACTTCCAGTTTGTGCAGGTGAATGCGGTGGGCTACGCGCCCAATACCTTCTTTTTGTACCAGCAGCGCTACGAGAATGGCAAGCCGCTGCAAGGCCCCACCGCCAGCCCCACCGTGGGGCAGTATGTGGACCAGAATGGCGACGGCCTCATCACGGAGCGCGACAAGCTATACGGTAAAAACCCGGCTCCCAAAGCCATCCTGGGCTTTAGCTCCAACCTGAGCTATGGCAAAGCCAGCCTGGCCTTTACGGTGCGCTCCAACATTGGAGGCTACGTGTACAATAGCGTGGCCGGCGGCCAGAACAACTACTACGGCACCAATACCGGCCTCCAATATTCGGCCAACGTGGTGCCCGCCATCTACGCGACCGGCTTCACGACCGGGCAAACGTTTAGCGACATCAACCTGGAAAGCGCCTCGTTTGTGCGCCTCCAAAACGTGACGCTGGGCTACGATTTTGGCAGCCTGCTGCACGCCGGCACCACGCTGCGCTTCACGCTGGCCGGCCAAAACCTGCTGCTGCTGACCCGCTACACTGGCCTCGACCCCGAGCGGGCCACGGGCATCGACAGCAACTTTTACCCCTTGCCCCGCACCATCACGGCGGGCCTCAACATCGGCTTTTAGTGTAAGCTGTCCTTGCGAGCGTAGCGAAGCAATCGCACCCAAACGGCTCGTCCTGATGCGATTGCTTCGCTACGCTCGCAAGGACAGACGCCAGCCGACCATTCATCCAGCCAGTGATTTAACTCTGCTTCTATTATGAAATCCCACCCCTTACTCCGTCGCGGCGGCCTCAAACTAGCCGCTGCCACGCTGCTGCTCACCGGCGCGCTGTCGGCCTGCACAAAAGACCTCGACCGTTCGCCCTTCTACGACCTCAATACGGAGTCGGTGTACACCGACCCGGCCAACTACATCCGGGTGCTGGCCAAGTGCTACGCCGGCTTCAACCTGTCGGGCAACTCGGGTAGCCCCGACGTGTTTGCCGGGCAGGGCAAGGACGAGGGCGAAACCTCGTACCTGCGCGCCTACTGGTACTTGCAGGAGCTGACCACCGACGAGGCTGTGGTGGCCTGGAACAGCGGCTCGCTGCAAGATTTGAACCGCACGAGCTGGACCTCTAGCAACGACTTGATAAACAACAGCTACACCCGTATTTTCTACGAAGTGGCGCTCTGCAATGAGTTTATCCGCGAGAGCAGCGACGACAAGCTCAGCAGCCGGGGTATCTCCGGCACCGATGCCGACAATGCCCGCCTCTACCGCAACGAAGCCCGCTTTTTGCGCGCCCTGGCCTACTACCACGCCATAGACCTGTACGGCAACGTGCCCTTCGTGACCGAGGCCGATGCCCCCAGCAAGAACCTGCCCAAGCAAATCAAGCGGGCCGACTTATTTGCCTATCTCGAATCGGAGCTGAAAGCCATTGAGCCCCTGCTGAAGCCCGCCCGCCAGAATGCCTACGGCCGCGCCGACCAGGGAGCCGTGCAAACGCTGCTGGCCAAGCTGTATCTCAATGCGGAAGTGTACACGGGCACCGCCCGCTACACCGACTGCCTCACCTACTGCAACAAGGTGCTCGGGGCGAGCTACGCGCTGGCCACCAACTACCAGTGGCTTTTCCTGGCCGATAACAACGTGAAGGCGGCCTCGGAAATCATCTTCCCCATCACCAGCGACGGGCTGGTGGAGCAAGTGTACGGCGGCACCACCTACCTGGTGCACGCGGCCGTGGGCGGCCGCATGGTAGGCAGCAACTACGGCGTGAGCAGTGGCTGGGCCGGCAACCGTACCCGCAAAAACCTGCCCTTGCTTTTCAGCAGCGCCAATGGCAACGACAGCCGGGAAATGTTTTTCCAGGTGGGCCAAAACCTGGAAATCAACGACCTGACCCTGTTTACTGACGGCTACGCCGTGACGAAGTGGAAGAACATTACCTCGACCGGCGCGCCGGGCTCCGACCCGCAAGGCACGTTTGTGGACACCGACTTTCCGCTGTTTCGCCTCGGTGAGGTGTACCTGATGTACGCCGAGGCCGTGCTGCGCGGCGGCCAGGGCGGCACCCAAACTCAGGCCCTTACCTACGTGAACGCCCTGCGTGACCGGGCCTACGGCAACACCAGCGGCCGCATCACGGCGGCTGACCTGACGGCGACCGACTTCATCCTCAATGAGCGGGGCCGCGAGCTGTACTGGGAAGGCTCGCGCCGCACCGACCTCGTGCGGTTTGGCCGGTTCACTACTGCCTCGTACTTGTGGCCTTGGAAAGGCGGGGTAGCGGCTGGCCAAGGTGTGTCGAACAACCTCAACCTCTACCCCATCCCCTCGACCGACATCGTGGCCAACCCCACGCTCGTGCAAAACCCTGGCTATTAAGCGCCAGCGCGCCGCGCCGACCAGAATTTAGGACCTAGTGCCTGGTACTGCTGCTGCTGATACCGGGTGGGGAAACCGGGTGGCTGCCTAGCCAGCTACTCGGCACTAGTGGATGCAGCCCGCAGGTAAATCCAGGCACTACTCCTAATTTCTGGTTTCCAGCTTTGGCAGCCGCCTGCCGCTGACAATACCAAAGCGCAACTAGTTAATTACTTGATTTTTAAACGCCTACTAAGTAGGCGCATTGCTCGGCGCTTGCCTGTAGTAGTCAATAATTTCTTTTTCACCCCTCTCTTTTCTCACCCATGAACAAAATTTCTACTCTTGCCTTGGCTACCGCCCTGGCCGCGACCTCGCTAAGTGCCCAGGCGCAAATCACGTTGGATGGCGTTATTACGGCCGCCGAAATCGGCACGGGCGGCAGCAAGTACCAGTCGCTCGGCGCGTTTTCGACCTCGCACACCCCCGTCACTGGTGGCCCCACGGGCTTTGGCAATGCTGGCCTATTGCGCATGTACGGCGCTAACAGTGCCACGAAGTTTTACATTGGCATTGCTGGTACCATCGAATCAGGTGGTAAGAACAACTTCCAGCTGTACATGGACTTGCCGAATAAGAGCGGCGTGCCCGTGGGCACGGGGCTGCCCAGCATTGCCGGCACGGCCACGGCATTTGGCACTTTTGCCGGGGGTAGCATCGGCGGCACCAAGCTCGACCTGGAGGCCGACTTGGCGATTGCCGTAAATGGGCAAGCCGACGTAATGGCGGCCGTGTATACCCCTACCACGGGGGTAGCCAAGTCGCTGGGCGGCGGGGCCACCATCCTCACCGATGGCACCCCAAACCAGGTGTACGGCACCACTGCTGACTACGCTCCTTTTGCCAATACTCGCCTGTCTTATAAGGCATCAGCAACGGGCCTCAGCGGCAACCCGGGCAATCTCAATGGCGGCGGTGCCGGCTCCTACGCCCTGGAATACGAGTTTGACCGCACGGCGCTGGGCTTGCCCTCGGGGGCATCTATTGTGAAGGTATTTACGGCCTACGTGAGCGGCGATGCTTTCTGGTCGTCGGATTTTATTCCCGAATCGGCCGGCAATGGCACCTCGACGGGTGGCCTCAACAACATTGGCTTTTCGCCCGACTTCACGAGCGCGACGCTGTTTCCCGGCCTCCAGGCTGCTTCGGTCAATGTAGTGGTGCTCGGCAGCCGCCAAGCAGATGACGCGGCCGTGGCCATGAGCGTATTCCCCAATCCTTCGGAAGGCACTGCCACCGTCTCGTACCAGGTAAAAGACGCCGCGCAAAGCGTGGCCATCCGCGTTACCGACTTGCTGGGCCGCAGCGTGCGCACCTTCCTGAATGACAAGCAAAACCCCGGCATCCACGACCTGAGCATCGCCGCAGGCGACCTGAGCGTGGGTACTTACCTGGTGCAGGTGCAGGTGGGCGACAAAGTGGCCACCCGCCGCCTGGCCGTCACGCGCTAACCCGCTTGCTAAACAAGTGGCCGGGAGCCTAGATGGCTCCCGGCCCAACTGGCCGCGCTGCGGTCGCCTTGCCTTTTCTGCTTACTTTTTTCATGAAAAAAACTGCGCTTTTTTCGCTGCTGGCGCTGCTGGGCAGCACTATCCGAGCCAACAGCCAGGCTGCGGTCACTAGCGCCCAGCCCACGTACCAAGACCCGGCGCAGTACGGCAAACCATTTGGTGGGGTGCCTGAAAGCCAGAATGCGACCATCTACCAGGTCAATATGCGGGGCTTTAGCCAGGCCGGCAACTTTAAGGGCGTGCTGGCGCGGCTGGATTCCATTAAAGCGCTGGGGGTGAATGTGGTGTACCTGATGCCCATTTATCCGATTGGCAAGGTGCGGGCCGTTGATTCGCCCTTTGCGGTGCAGGACTACACGGCCGTGAACCCCGAGTTTGGTACCCTAGCCGACCTGCGGGCCGTGGTCGATGCCGCCCACGCCCGCCACCTGGCCGTGATACTCGACTGGGTGGGCAACCACACCAGCTGGGACCACGCCTGGGTAAGCGCGCACCCCGACTGGTACGTGCACGATGCCAGTGGCAACATCGTGAACCCCATTCCCGATTGGAAGGATATTGCCCAGCTCAATTTTCAGAATTCGCAGCTGCGGGCAGCCATGATTAGCGCCCTGCGCTACTGGGTGTTTCAGGCCAATATTGATGGCTACCGTTTTGACTACGCCGACGGCCCGACGCAGGCGTTTTTTACCGAGGCACTTGCTAGTCTGAAGTCTATTCCGGGGCACAAGCTGCTGTTTTTGGCGGAAGGCGATAAGAAGCAGTACTTCTTCCAGGCTGGCTTCCAGCTCGATTACGACTTCCCATTTATCAAGGTGATGCGGCACGACATTCTGGCCAATGGCAAGAGCGTCAAGCTGCTGGATTCGCTTAACTCGGTTGCGTATCGCAACGCGCCGCCCACGGCCCGCATGGTGCGCTACACCTCCAACCACGACATTAACAGCTCGGAGGGTCCGCCCCAGGAGATGTTTAAAGGCGAGCGCGGGGCCATGGCCACGTTCGTAGTGGCGGCTTACATGAAGGCCGTGCCCATGATTTACAACGGCCAGGAGGTGGGCTACGCCCAGCGGGTGCCTTTTATGGGGCCACGCAAGCCCATCGACTGGACCCCGAACCCGGCGCTGACGGCAGAGTACAAGCAACTTATTCGCCTGCGCAACGGCAGCGAAGCCCTGCGCAATGGCCAGCTGGCCACTTATAGCAGCGACGATGTATGTGCCTTTACCAAGACGCTGGGCAGCGAGCAGGTGCTGGTGCTAGCCAACCTGCGCGGCACCACCCTGACGTACCAGCTGCCGGCTGCGCTAGGCCGCACTGCCTGGCACAACGCCTTTTCGGGCCCGACGCCTACGGTGGGTAAGGCCTTCACGTTGCAGCCCTACCAATACGTGGTGCTGCGCAACCAGGCCAGCACCGCCAGCCGCCGGTAGACAGGCTAGCGCCGCTGGGCCCTCCAAAAAATTGAAGAGTAACTAATGAGAAAATGCCTTTTTGTATTGCTGCTGCTGGCAGTGGGCTACCAGGCTACCGCACAGGCTGCTGCCCCGCTCACGGCCCACCTTGCTAACGTGAAGCTGACGTTTACCCTGAACCCGGCCGGCC
The DNA here is from genome assembly GCA_050954845.1 of Janthinobacterium lividum. Classification (GTDB taxonomy): domain Bacteria; phylum Bacteroidota; class Bacteroidia; order Cytophagales; family Hymenobacteraceae; genus Hymenobacter. The sequence goes on along the minus strand of JBPBQK010000061.1, from coordinate 7,585 downwards.
AGCCGACTTATGCGGTGGCGTTAAACCAAAAACCCGTGGTAAACGCCTCGCGGCTGGGCCTGATTTTTCAGGATGGCAAAGGCTTTGACGGGGCGCTGGTGCTGGCGGGCAGCGAGGTAACGAACGTAGATGAAACCTGGCAGCCGGTGTGGGGCGAGGTCAAAAGCATTCGCAACCACTACCAGCAGCTGACGGTGCACCTGCGCCAGGCCGCCGCGCCCGGCCGCCGGCTCGACGTGGTGTTTCGCGTCTTTGCCGATGGCGTGGGCTTTCGCTATGAGTTTCCGCGGCAGCTGGCACTGGGCAACTTCGTGGTAATGGAGGAGCTGACGGAGTTTGCGTTGCCCGCTGACCACCAGGCTTTTTGGATACCCGGCGACTACGACAGCAACGAATATTACTACACCCACTCGCGTCTCAGTGCCGTCGATGGGGCGCCGCAGGTCAAGGCCTCGACCGAGATTGCCGCCCGCGTCGCGCCCGACGCGCAAGCTGTGGCTACGCCGCTCATGCTAAAGTCGGACGATGGGCTGTACCTCAATATTCACGAGGCGGCGCAGGTCGATTACCCGGCCATGCAGCTGCACGTGGATAGGGCCAGCCACCGCCTCACGGCCCGGCTGGTGCCCGATGCAGTGGGCAAAAAGGCCTTTTTGCACGCGCCTTGCCACACGCCTTGGCGCACGCTCATCGTGAGTGCTAAAGCCCCTGATATTCTGGCTTCCAAGTTGATTCTTAACCTGAATGAGCCCAGCAAAATTGCCGATACGGGCTGGATAAAGCCCATGAAATTTGTGGGCGTGTGGTGGGAAATGCAAACGGGCCGCACCGACTGGAAATACGCCAACAGCGCCGATACCCTCGATGCGCGGGGCCAGCTCATTCCTACTGGCCGCCACGGGGCGAATACGCAAAACGTGAAGCGCTACATCGACTTTGCGGCGCAGCACGGCATTGCCGGCGTGCTGGTGGAGGGCTGGAACGTGGGCTGGGAAGACTGGTTTGGCAACTGGAAAGAGAACGTCTTCGACTTCGTGACGCCTTACCCCGACTTCAACGTGCAGGAAATCAGCAATTACGCCAAGAGCAAGGGCGTGAGCATGATAATGCACAACGAAACCAGCGGCTCGGCCACCAACTACGAGCAGCACTTCGACACGGCCTACCAGTTTATGAACAAGTACGGCTACCCATCGGTGAAAACCGGCTACGTGGGCCGCATCATCCCGCGGGGCGAGCACCACGATGGGCAGTGGATGAGCAACCACTTCGTGCGGGTGGCTGAGATGGCGGCCCGGCACCACGTGACGGTGGATATGCACGAATCGGTGCGGCCCACCGGCCTTTCGCGCACCTACCCCAACTGGCTGGCCAGCGAGGCCGGGCGCGGCAACGAGTACAATGCCTTCAGCATCGGCAGCCCGCCCGAGCATGAGACGATTATGCCATTTACCCGCCTCATGGGCGGGCCGATGGACTACACACCCGGCATCTTTAAGCTTCAGAATTTCGAGCCTACCGGCAAGCACCAGGTGCGCACTACGCTGGCCAAGCAGCTGGCGCTGTACGTGGTGCTGTACTCGCCGCTGCAAATGGCCGCCGACCTGCCCGAAAACTATGAGGCCCACCTCGACGCGTTCCAGTTTATCAAGGACGTGCCGGTGGACTGGGACGATACCCGCATCCTGGCCGCTGAGCCCGGCGACTACCTCACGACCGTGCGCCAGGCCAAGGGCAAGGATGAATGGTATCTGGGCAGCATCACCGATGAAAATGCGCGTCAGCAGCTTGTTAAACTGGATTTTCTAACGCCGGGCAAGCGCTACGAGGCCACGATTTATGCGGATGGCCAAGGAGCCGACTGGCAAAAGAATCCTACCAGCTATGCCATTACCAAGCAGGTCGTGACCAGCAAGTCGACCCTTATACTCAAGCTGGCCCCGGGCGGCGGGGCGGCCGTGAGCTTTAAGCCGGTGACCACTAAGCTTTAAAACCGACTGCGTTTTCTCTTTCTCCACCATGATACCCCACCGTACCTCTATTGCCGACCTGGCGCTGGCGTTGAACCTGGCTCCTTCGACCGTTTCGCGGGCCCTCGCGGGCTCCGAGGTGAGCGCGGCTACGCGGCTGCGGGTGCAAAAGCTCGCCGATGAGCTGCATTACCAGCCCAACCCGCTGGCGGTGGCGTTGCGCAAGGGGCACAGCAACACGCTGGGGGTGCTGGTGCCGCACATCACGGGCACCTTTTTTCCGGAAGTGGTAGATGGCATTACCGAAGCGGCCAGTGAGGCGGGCTACCACGTCATTATTTGCCCCTCCCGGGAAGATACCCGCCAGGAAAAGAAGCACCTGGAGCTACTCACCAAGGCCCAGGTAGCGGGGCTGCTGGTGTCGCTGGCCAGCAATACGCGGGAGTTTTCGCATTTTGAAACGGTGCGCACGGCCAACCTGCCGCTGGTCTTCTTTGACCGGGCGGTGGCCGGCTTCACGGGCCAGCGCATTAGCTCGGTGGTGGTCGATGACTATGCCGGGGCCTACGCCGTGGTGGCGCACCTGCTGGCCGAAGGCTACCGCCACATCGCGCACTTTTCGGGGCCGCTGCACCTGGGTATTTATTGCCAGCGGCACCACGGGTACCGCCAGGCGCTGCGCGACCATGGCTTGCCCTACCACGAGGCGCACTGCTACGTAGCCGAGCCGCACCAGCAAACCGGGACCATCGGCATGGCGCAGATGCTCGAATTGCCCCGTCGCCCCGATGCGGTTTTCTCTTCCGATGACTCTTTTACGGCCGGAGCCATGCTTTTGCTGAAAGAGCGGGGGCTGCGCATTCCGGACGATGTAGCGCTGGCGGGGTTTAGCAACGCCGGGTTTACGACGCTCACCGAGCCACCGCTCACTACCGTGGACCAGTGCAGCCGCCAAATGGGCCGCCTGGCCGTGCACCAGCTCCTGAAAATTTTGCAGCCGGGGGCTAGCGCCACGCCCCTGGCCCCCGTGCTGCTCAGCCCCAAGCTGCTGATACGAGCGTCCTCCCAGCGAGTGCCAGCAGCAGTTATCAGTCAGTAATTTCTTAGTAGTTAAACCGCCTCAAATAGGCCCCATATCCCCACCCCTCCCTTCAGTATGTCCCTCCTGACCCACCTCTCCAAAACCGGCCTGGCCCTGGCCGTGGCTGCTGGCTTCCTCACTGGCTGCCGGCCCGACGAGCCGCAGCCGCCCACCGACCCCATCGCCATAACCCCCACGCCCCCGCAGTACGGCACGCCGTTCGCCAGCGTGCCCAACCGGGAAGATGCCGTGATTTACCAGGTGAATATGCGGGCGTTCAGCCAAGGCGGCAACTTTGCGGGCGTTACGGCCCGGCTCGACTCCATCAAAGCCATTGGGGTGAACGTGCTGTACCTCATGCCCATTTACCCAGTGGGCGTGGTGAAGGCGGTAAATTCGCCCTACGCGGTGAAGGACTACACCGCCGTAAACTCGGAATTTGGTACGCTCGCCGACTTACGCACGCTAGTAGATGGGGCCCACACCCGGGGCATGAGCGTGATGCTGGACTGGGTGGCCAACCACACCAGCTACGATAATGCCTGGACGACTACCCACCCAACCTGGTACCTGCGCGACGCGGCGGGCAATATTCTGCCGCCCCCCGGCACGACCTACACCGATGTGGCCCAGCTCGATTACACTAACTCGGCCATGCGCCTGGCCATGATATCGGCCATGAAATCGTGGGTATACACGGCCAACGTCGATGGCTTCCGCTGCGACTATGCCGACCCCATTCCGGCCGATTTCTGGAAACAGGCCACTGACACGCTGCACAGCATTAAAACCCACAAGCTGTTGCTGCTGGCCGAAGGCACCCGCAGCGCCAACTTTACATCGGGTTTCGACTACAATTTTGGCTTTAATTTCTACGGTGCCCTGCGCAATGTATATGGCAGCAACGGCCCGGCCACTAGCTTCGCCGCCCTCAATACCAGCGAATACGTGGGCGCCAGCACCACGCAGCAGGTAGTGCGCTACACCACCAACCACGACGTGAATGGCTCGGATGGCACGCCAGTAGCCCTCTACGGCGGCAACGCGGGCGCCATGTCGGCCTTCGTCATCGCGTCCTGCTTCAAAGGGGTTCCCTTCGTGTATAATGGTCAGGAAGCCGGAATGACGACGCCCATTACCTTCCCCTTCACCACCGTAAAAGTGCAGTGGGGCCTGCACTCCGATGTAAAACGTGCCTACCAGCAACTACTAACCGCTCGCGCGGCTAGCCCCGCGCTTCAGCACGGCACCCCGGTTGATTACAGCACCAGCAACGTCTGTGCCTTCACAAAAACGTCAGGTAGTAGCCAGGCACTAGTGATGGTCAACGTCCGTAATTCTCCTACCACTTATACAGTGCCCAGCGCGCTCGCCAACACCACTTGGACGAATGCGCTGCAAAGTGGCTCCGTCGCGGTCGGCACGCAGGTTTCGCTACCAGCCTACGGCTATATGATACTCAAGAAATAGCAAAAGGGGGTCTTGACAGACCCCCTTTTTTGTTTTAGTATGCTGGTAGCATTGCTTTTCTAGAGTACCACTTGGTCTGTTGTCCACTTCCCTGTCCATAAGCCAGTCGGTATAGAGGAAGCTTTCCTTTTGTAAGCTTCCCCGTTCGATTGTCAGCTTCCCTTGACAGAAGGCCAGCGTAGGCTAGAGTCTTGCGCTTAAGCAAGGTTTAAGCCGGTCCACCTAGCTAAGCTATGGCTTGAAAAGGCGTATGTGTTCGGAGCCAGATAGGTAGCGATAAGTAAACAGCGTGACTACCTAATTAGACGAGCTTCCTCATAGTAAGCTCTAACTAATAACTTGAACTGCCTTACTGCCCTATGTGCCGGGACTGTTTGGCTTCGAGGAGTATTAGTAAATAGTGCGTGCTTAAAAAACCACGCTTTGCATGACATTGCCGAATTTATAATGTTAATTAAACGGAGCTTTAATTAACATTATGAGCAGCTGGCGAGCTTATAACATGTAATAACGGGGCCATTATTGGATTAATTGTTATTAGTAATCAAGTGATTATAGTACATAGCTGCTGCCTGCTATGAGTGCAGGATTGCAGCGATGACTCAGCCGCCACCAAGACCAAAGCAAATTAGGTAAAACCTTGAAGCGAGCGGGGTTGAGTAGCATCTTCCGGTCCAGCAGTTTCGTACGGGCAATATCGCTTTCGCTCGCAGGCCAATGCCCCCATTCCTCCTGCTTCGCCCCGCCGCAAGCTGCTGGTTATCCTGTATTTCGTATGCCTGCTGGTGGTCGGTGGCTACCTCATGTACGGCACATTTACGCAAACAGGGCTAGGAGGCTGGGTGCTAGCCCAGGAACTAGAGTAGTTTGGCAGCGCCTCACAAAAGCTGACGGTGCTACTCACGCTGGTCGGGGCCATGGTACTGTCGCTGCTGCTGCTGGCCCCCTCCCTACCGAAGGTCGAGCGGGCCCAGCTGGCCGGGCCGCTGCTGCCGCAGCAAGCTGCCCGGCCGATTTCCTGGAAGCAGCTTCTGGTATTTGGGCTGGAGCCCCCGCTGGTGGCGCTGCCCACCTACTACTAGGTGCAGCGCCAGGCCGAGCGCGACGAGAGCCGGCCAGTAGTGTCGCTCGACCTTGTGGCTCGCCCCGATGACCTAGTATCGGCCAATAGCAAGTTTGCGCGGCTACAAGCGGTGTTTTAGGTTGACTATTAATACGTGCTGAGCGAAACCAGTTACAGTCAAGTCCGCAAAACCGACCGCTGTGTATCCTTGACTGGTCCCGACTGGCAGCCTGGTCAGCCGGTGCGCTTTTTCCTCGACACCAGCACCGATGCTTACTTCGACGAAGCTAACCAGCGCAGCATTGTCTTCGACCAGACCACGGCGTTTCCGGCCGTTTTCATGGGGTAGCTGCATGCTAACGCGCTGCCGATAGTGGTGCAGCGCGAGTTTGCCCGCCATCAAGTAGCGACGGTCGAACCGCACTACGTGCTAGAAAATGTGTACATGCCTAATGGCCAGCCACCCCGCGCGGCCAGCCAGCAGTACTGGCTAATCCCGGTCTTGGGTATCGGCCTAGGGGCGGCTATCTTATTGGGCGGGGGCGTCGGGTTGCTCATTCGACGGAAGCAGGGTTTGGCTTAGCTAGGCGGAGCGCCTTGGCCAACCCGCCTAGTAGTCGTCTAGGGTAGCGGCCGGGCTCAGATTATTACCTCAGACCGCTACTGCGCGAGAAGGTGCGACCTTCGCCGGATGGAGCGTACCATTCGCCGTCTACTACTCGGCTGGCTCGGGCTGCTAGCCAGCGTAGTGCTGGCCTACCGCTATGGATATGCCCGGCCCGCCTACTGGCTGCTGTGGCTAGTGGCGCTCGGTAGTCCGTTAGTGGTCGTTATGCTGGGGTGGCTGTTGGTGCTGCGGTTGCGTGAGGTGTGGCACCGGGTACGGGTGCTATGGCGGGCGCGGCACTGGCGGCGCAAGCGAGCGCCGGACTACCGCTGGCTGGATACTCCGTGGGAGGAGGTGTAGAGAAGAAAATGCAGCCGTTGCCCAAATCCTACTAAGAGCGTGTTTGGGAATTAGGAGCTAGTAGCTCTTCGAAGGGACATGGTCAAGTTGGCGACTAATAGCCACACGGCATGGCTGGCAGGCTGGCGCTCATAGTCCATAACTACTCGGCGGAAGCAATTAAGCCAGGCAAAGGTGCGTTCCACGACCCAGCGCTGGGCCACCGGCACGAAGCCCCTCTCAGCGGTTGGCGGACGGCTGGCCACGCGATGCTGCCAGCCCAAGGCTTGCACCTGTCGCGCAAAACGCCCCTGATACGCCTTGTCCGTCAGCACGCTATGCAGACGACTGGCCCAGGCGGGACGAAGTTGGTTGCGCGCAGGCAACAGGGGTTGCGCTCCTCGGCTGTCGTGGCCATTGGCCGCGTGCACGACCACTTGCCAAATCCGTCCGCCCGTGTCGCAGAGCACTTGGCGCTTGCGACCGTTGACACGTTTGTGGGCATCCAGGCCCCGCTGCTGGCCCAAGCGCGGAGCCAATTTGACGCTCTGCGCATCGACTAACGCCAGCGAAGGCGTGGGCAAGCGCCCCTGGGCCAGCCGGTCGGCACGGTTACTAGCTTGACTCAGGCGGTCAAACGTGCCATCCGCCCGCCACTGGGCGAAGTAATAATACACCGCTGAGGAGGAAAACAGGCGGGTAAGTTCCGCCATTGACACCCCGTGCGACAGATATACAGCATGGCATCAAGTACTTGTCGTAAATTATGGCGACGTTTTCGATGCGTGGGCAGGAGTGGTTCCATAACTTGCCACTGCGAGTCAGTAAGGGGTTGAGAGCTGTCAACCATAACGTGAGTGGAGCCTAGGAACTCCGCTTGCTATTTACTGGCTCGTTTTCTTTTGGGATACCCTAATTCCCAAACACGCTCTTAGAGGGTATAGGATAATTCAAGCGCTATGTTTGAGAGGAGCCTCTTTGGCTAGTCGGCGCAATATCAGATGACAAAAACAGGCTTTGATAATCGCTTCACTGACACGAGGATTGGTTTCGTA
>JBPBQK010000060.1:0-108316 GCA_050954845.1 Janthinobacterium lividum | reverse complement strand
GATTACGAAACCAATCCTCGTGTCAGTGAAGCGATTATCAAAGCCTGTTTTTGTCATCTGATATTGCGCCGACTAGCCAAAGAGGCTCCTCTCAAACATAGCGCTTGAATTATCCTATACCCTCTTACAAACGCTAGCTTTAAGCGCGCCGCCTAATACATCAAACGACCCCGTCCTACTAAGGCGGGGCCGTTCGGTTTAGAAAACTGGCGGCGGATGGGGTAGCGAGTCGAACCAGGTTAGAAAGGTCCTGTTTGCCCACGTGTTGCCCTTACCCAAGCAGGGTGAGGAAGTTAGGTTGGCCATTCGAGGCGGAAAGCCCCCCATCGACCGGCACAATAGCCCCATTGACGAAGCCGGCGTCTTCGCTGGCGAGAAAGGCCACGACGCCCGCGATTTCAGCGGGCATGGCGGCCCGCCCTAGCGGCAGGCGGTCAACAAAAGCGGCGCGCACAGCCTCGTTCTGCTCCAGCTCAGCGGTTGCCTCGGTCGAGGTGAAACTGGGCGCCACAGCGTTGACGCGCACACCGCGTGCGCCGTACTCCAGCGCCAGGGCCCGGGTGAAGTTGGTGAGGGCCCCCTTGGCCGCGTTGTACGCACTAAGCCCCCAATCGCCCCTCAGCCCCGAGACCGAAGAGAGGTTGATGATAGTACCTCGCGTCTTCAACAAATGCGGCAGGGCGGCGCGCGAGGCGAAAAAAACGCTGTCTAGGTCGGTGCCCATGGTCTGGCGCCAAACCGCCGTGGTCGTCTGTTCGAAAGGCCCAAAAACGGCTAGGCCGGCGTTGTTGACCAGCACATCCAGCTTCCCGAAATTAGCAACGGTATCCGCCACTAAACGCTGCACGTAGGCCTCATCCGACACATCACCCGGGTGGACCAAGGTCTTGGCGGGGTCGAACCCCGCCCGGGTTTCCTGTAGCTTGTGTTCGCGCCGCCCGTTGAGTACTACGCATGCCCCTTCCTGGAGAAAGCGGCGCGCTATCCCCGCACCAATGCCAGAGCCCGCACCCGTAACAAGCACCACGTTACCTTCGAATCGATGCATCATTGCTTTCCTTAAAAAATGGGTTAAATGACCTGTGAATGCTTCTTATAAGCCTGAAGGCACCGGGCCAGCCGGCCTCATCCCCAAGCCGGGGCTAAGTGAACTGAGGCGCCAGCCCGGGCCTGGCACTGGCCTTAAAAGTTAGCCGCTCACGCGGGCAAATTCCGCTTCGGCAGCGCGGGCGAGGCACTCCACCCACTCCTGGTGGTACCGGTAGAGGGCCCCAGGATTTTTCCGCCCTAACTCTTCCAGGAAGAAGGGGCCTTGCTGGGTTTCTTCGGTGAGCACGTGGCAACCCGTTTCCGTAGGCGTAATGACCCAGCCGTGATAAGCGCTCGACCCGGTTTCGTCGCCGTCCACGGTCGTCGACCACGCGAGCCGGCGAAAAGGCTCGAACTCCATCACGACCAGGCTCATCGGGAAGCCGACAGTTACCCGGCTCCACTTCGTGCCGAGCGCCAGCTCCGGCTCCCCACTCAGCAGCTTAACCTGGTTTTCGGCCGGGAAGTAGCCAGCCCAATTCTCGGCTTCTACGAGCAGCTTCCACACCACTTCGGGCGGAGCCTGCACATCGATATCATTCAGCGCGTAAATCGCCGAGGTCTGGGGAGCATAGTTCTCCGGCCAGTTTACGTGGTTGTACATAACTTATTTCTTGAAAAGGTCTTGAAAAATCAGGGGCGCCCAGTTGTTGCCCTGCACCTGAATGAGGAGGCCGCCTTCGGTCAGCTGGCCGAGGTTGATGGGCGCGAAACCAAGCTGCTCCACGAGGCCTGCTACCGTGGCAACGGCCTGTGCGTCGTCACCCGACAGGAAGAGCACCCGCCGCCCGCCGTTCACGCGAGGGTCTTCAGCCAGCACCGCGGCGGGCAAGTGGTTGAAGGCTTTGACCAGGCTAGCCCCAGGCAGCGCCGCGGCAATCACGGCGGAAGAAGGCCGGTGCCCCAGTTCTTCAGGGGAGACCCCGTAGGCGTTGGTCACGTCGATGACAGTTTTGCCCTGCCAGCTTGCCGTGGCCTGCGCAATTTGCTGGTACGCTCGGAAAGGCATCGCCAACAGAATGACGTCCGCTTGCAAAGCGTCCGGCAGCGAGGTGGGCCCGATGGCCTGGGCCACTGGCGTGAGGGCTTCGGGCGAGCGCCGGCTGGCGAAAGCCACTTCGATTCCCTGGCGAGCGAAGGATGTAGCGAGGGCCTGGCCTACATGACCAGTACCGATGATTGCGTAGCGCATCGCTTTGATATTGAAATAGTAAGCTGAGGTCATGGCCAGAAGGGCTACGGGTACCTTCGGCAGTGCCTACCGGCGCGGGTGGGCAAGCGAAGCTTCGCGGGCGATGGCGACTTTTTCCAGGTCTGCCAGGAGCCGCTCATGGGCCAGCCAAAAGGCATCGGGCGCTTGTTTGGCTAGTTCCAGCCAGTGGGGACCTTGCATCGTTTCTTCCGTCCACAGGTGGCAGCCGCCCGGTGTGGGCGTGATAATCCAGGCGTGGTACGCCGTGGAGTGCTCGGCTACCTTCGGATAGCCGCCCCAGGCGATGCGCGTGAGCGGCTCAAACTCCTGCACGGCGGCAAACACGTCCTGGCCGGCCAGGTTGGTTTCGAACCGCGTGCCCAGGCGCAACGACGGGTGCCCGTCCAGCAGGTGCACGTGGGTCACGCCGGGGTAGTAGCTGGGCCAGGTGGTAGGGTCGATGAGCAGCGACCAAATGGTTTCGGGCGAGGCCGCCACCGCGCGCTCATTGGTAAAATGGATGGGGGATTGGCTGGGCGCCATGCCCGTGGGCCACTTGATGGCTTCGAACGGAGCAACTTCCGGCTGTAGGTTCATATCGCGTTGTCAGTAGCACCAGTCGGTTAGTCGATTGGTGCTACAAAATTCCGCTCCTCAACCTGGGCAAACGGGGACATTTGTCCCAAAATCAGCGCCGCCCGCATTCCCCAAAATAGCCTGTGGGCGCACCCGTAATCGTCAACGGAGTCGCGCTTCCGCTCAACTAGTGTGCTGGCGGATGCGGCCCAGCGTTTTGCGCGTTACCCCTAGGTAGGAAGCAATCATGTGCAACGGCACGCGTTGGGCTAAACCGGGGAAGGATGTTAGAAACGCGTGGTAGCGCGCTTCGGCGGGCAGGCTCATCGTGGTATGGAGCCGGTCGACCTGGGCATCCAGGCTGCGGCTTAGCAAATGCTCTTGCAGCGTGTCGAAGGCGGGAATGTCTCGTTTCAGCCGCTCCCAGGTTTCTTTCGACCATAGCAATACGTGCGTGTCTTCCAGCGCGTCGATAGCGCCCTTGGCCGGCTGCCCACTTCGAAAGCTTTCGTAGTCGTTCAGCCACCAGTTCTCGGGGGCAAAGCGCAGGATGTGCTCCAGGGCATCGTCGCCCGTGCGGTACAGGCGCAAGCAGCCGCTGACTACGAAGGCCATAGAGCGGCACACGTCTCCTTGTTGCAGTAAGAATTGCCGCCGCTTTAGCTGCTTGACAAGGGTAGCCGCTGCTATTTGTTCCAGGTCGGCACTGGTGAAGGTGCCTCTGGCAGTCAAGTAGTTCACGAAAAAATCAACCATCAGTACGCAAGTAGCTCATAGACAATTGCCTAAGCCAGGTGAGCATCTGCGTGGCAGCCGGGTGAACAGCCGAGCCGACTCCGTAGCTCCTAGTCGAACTAAGCAACCCGTAAGCCTGCGCAGGGGTTTAGTGTACCGTTGTTAGGTGGGCTTGCCAGAGCGGTCACAGCCCGAGGTATTGGGCCGCGTTGAAGCGCTTCACATCATCGAGCCGGGCGTAGCGCTCAATCATGGCATCGGTTTAAGGCCTCCAGTAAACATGGAGAATGTCGATGTAGAAAATCCAAAGTTTATACAAGATGTGCATAAGATAAATTTTACTTGTATACTATATTGCTCTTCCTCAATAAATTACATGAAATAGATTAACGGTTATAAGCTGGCACTTGCTTTAGATTAATCGTGCCGACTCGATAACATGAGCGCCGCGAAGCCGACGCTTGAGTTAGCCTAGACCGGTTAGGTGGCTCCCCCTTATCAGCTTGGTGAGTACTCCCTTGACGCGCGCCCTACTGCGGCGCGGCCTCTTGTTTTCGCTGCGCTACCAAGTAAACCTCTTTTCTTTCACACTCCCCTATTTTTATGCGTCCCACTCCATCAGAGCCCTCGACCCCCAGGCCGGCCCCGACCTATCAGTTGTCGGCGATACCTACCGCATCGTGACCAGCGGTGCTCAGACCGATGGTGCGTATGCCATTATTGACATGCTAGTGCCCCTCGGCGGTGGCCCCGGCCCCCACGCCCTCATCCAGGAGTCGTTTTATGTGATAGAAGCCGTGGCCGCCGGCGTTTTCTTGCCCAAGCCGGAGCTGAGTTCGGAAGACCTGAAAAACTTACAGGCCACTGCCCAGCGGTACGGCCAGGAAGTTTTTCCGCCCGACTACCTCACTAAATAAAAACCAGCCACGTGCTGTTTTCCGGCGTTAGGCGTAGTAATCGGGCGGGCTCAGTGCCTGCGCGGTTACTACGCCTTTAGTGTTACTCCCTTTTCCATTCTTGCTATGACTTTTTCCTGACGTCGGCATCAACTAGTTTCACGGTTTTGCGGCACCCGGCTTCAGTACGATTACGAAGTAGCTACGATTATGACCCCTCGAACAACCCAACGCTTGACTACCATGAAGAACGTGTGCTGTAGCCTTTTACTGGCTATTTTGTGTAGCACCAGCGCGTTTGGCCAGCAATTCAAAGTCAGCTATTCGCCTGCTATCCTGGCAAAACCCTTTACCGGACACGTGCTCATTTATCTGTCCAAGGACAGCAAAGAGCCGAAGGACCAGGACGTATCGCAGCGGTTTCCTTGCTTCTCCGTGGCAGTGAAAAATGTACAACCGGGCGAAAGCATCCTCCTCGATGACAAGGCGGCCGCCTACCCGGTCAAGCTCTCGGAGCTGGAGCGCGGCACGTACTACGCCCAGGTGGTGTGGGACCGCAACTTAGGCGACCGCGCCATCGGTACCAGTGCTGGCAATCTGTATTCGGCGGCGCAGCCGGTGCGCTTTACCCATGACGACCAGGCCGTTTTCGCGCTGAGCGCGACGAAAGTGGTGCCCGCAGCGGCCGATTTCCCCGAAACGGAACTGCTAAAAGAATTGAAAGCGCCCTCCGCCCTGCTGAGCAAGTTTCATCACCAGAACATGACCGTCGATGCGGCCGTCGTGTTGCCCAAAGAGTACCTCACCGAGCCAAATCGCCGGTTTCCGGTGTTGTTCGAGGTGTCGGGCTACGGGGGCACGGCCCGGCAGGCGGCGAGCCGGAACCAGTGGGGCACGACGATTGACGGCACGCCCGTGATTAAGGTATTTCTGGACGGCAAATGCCCGCTGGGACACAGCGTCTATGCCAACAGTGCCAATAACGGCCCCTGGGGCGACGCGTTGGCGTCGGAATTTATCCCGGCCCTGGAAAAACGCTTTCGCTGCAACGGGGCCCGCCTTTTGTGGGGGCATAGCAGCGGAGGCTGGGCCGTGCTATGGTTGCAAACGCACTATCCCAAGGTCTTTACGGCGTGCTGGTCCAGCTCGCCCGACCCCGTGGATTTTCGGGCCTTTGTGGGCGTCAACCTATACAAAGACCGAAATATGTTTTATGCCCCCGACAGTTCCCTGCGGAGCATGGCGACGGTGGCCGGCTTTTTCCCCTGGCTAAGTATGAAAGACATGTACCAGGCGGAGCACGTGCTCTACCGGGGCGAGCAGCTGCATTCGTTCAACGCCGTATTTAGCGCCAAGGGCCGTGATGGCTCTCCGCAGGAACTCTGCGACAGCCGCACCGGGGTGGTGGACTCCACCGTTTTTCAGCACTGGAAGGACTACGATATCTCACGCTACCTGGCAACTAATTGGGAGGCCCTGCGGGCCGACCTGGACGGCAAGGTGCGGGTGTCGGTGGGAAAATTCGACAACTTTTATTTGAATCGCGCAGTCACCCTGCTCGAAGCGCGGCTGAAGGAGCAGCACGCCGCCGTGCAGTTTGCCTATTATCCGGCCGACCATTTCACCCTCGGAACGGCCGAGTATATCAAGGAAGGCTATGCGTTCCTAAACCAGCAGTACACGGCCTGGCTGGCGAAGCAACCGGCTACGAAGAAAAAATAGGCGCGGCCGGCAGCCAGTCTAATGCTTGTTTCTGAGATTTTTGCTATGTACCGCGATGGACGAGCTGCTGAGAATAGACCTGAATGGCCCCGGCGCGCACCCACAGCACGCAATAGTAGTTGAAGCGGCAGAGGTGGTCGAAGGGATTTTCCCAGGTTGCGGCGTGGCTGATTTTTAGGGCCAGCTCGCCGGTTGTTAGGTTTACGAGAGTTAGAGCGGTTTTGGAATCGGTGTACAGTTGTCATTGCGAGCGCCGCGAAGCAATCGCATCAAGACGAGCCGCTCGGGTGCGATTGCTTCGCTGCGCTCGCAATGACAACTGTATACTAACGCTGAATTTGCTGTAAGTGCGCAGCCATGACAGGGGCAACAGGAGAGGACGCCAGCGAAAAGCCCAAAACTAGCCCAGCCCTCGCCCCCGCCGGCTGGATAAGCGGCCCCAATGACTGGACGAATTACCCCACTCCCTACCTGGCAGTTGGCCGAGTAAACGTTGCTCACCTGGCCCTGCCTTAGGTAAGGCCCCAATCGAGTCCTTCAGCCAACAAAAAGCCCCGCCGGAAAATCCGAGCGGGGCTCTTGCCTTCTTCCAGTCAAGACCTAGCCGGAAGAGTCACCAGGATGCAGGCGGTTAATACTACCCGTTAAAAACCATACATCCCGCCCGAAACGGAAAGCTGCTCGCCCGTAATCCAGGCAGCCTCGTCAGACGCCAGAAAGACGGCTGCTTTGGCAATATCGGCGGGCTGCCCCCGGCGACCCAGCGGGGTATTGGCAACAAACATTTTTTCATAGTCACTGCCCGCCGTGACGCCCGCACTCGTGGCCCCTTCGGTTTCCGTGGCACCCGGCAAAATAGAGTTGACCCGAATGTTTCTAGCACCCAGCTCTTTCGACAACGAAATCGTGATGGCATCCAAGGCCGCTTTCGTGGCCGAGTATAACGAGACGCCCGCCATCGGCGATTTGCTGGCTCCGGAGCTGATGTTGATGACATTGCCGCCCTTTTCGCCAAACAAACTCAACGCGGCCCGGATAGTGAGGACCGGCCCCAACACATTGACGTTGAAATGCTGATGAAACGCTTCGGCCGAGGCCTGGTCAATGGGTAGGAATTGCTGAAATACTGCATTATTGACCAAAATATCCAGGGTGCCAAACGCCGCTTTGGTTTCGGCAAACAGCCGGCTGACATCGGCTTCGTTCGAGACATCGGCCTGGACGGCAATGGCGATGCCGCCCTTATCCGTGATGGCGCGTACCACGCTCTCCGCTGCGTCCTTGCTAGCGGCATAATTCACCACCACTTTGGCCCCTTCGGCAGCAAAGTAGGTAGCAATGGCGGCGCCGATTCCTTTCGCGGCGCCGGTCACGATGGCGACTTTGTTCTTGAGCTTGCTCATCTTCGTGTTCAGTTGAAAAATGGAGCTGCAAAGCTAGAATTCGAAGGTAACTTTTGGTAACTTTATGTCCGAAAGTAACAGTAACCCCAAGTTAACCAAGTAACCTTATGGAGTGCATTCCCCAGCAGTTCGAAGAAAATAAGCGGGCCATGCGGGCCGTCCAAGATTCGATGGACGTGCTAAACGGCAAGTGGAAAATCGTCATCATCTCCTCGATTTGCTGCTACAGCAAGCGGCGGTTTTCGGATATGCTGGCGGATATTCCGGGTATCTCCAATAAAATGCTGAGCAAAGAATTGAAGGAGCTGGAAATCAATGAGCTGGTCACGCGCACCGTGTTGGACACCCAGCCCATTACGGTGCAGTACGAGCTGACGGAGCACGGCAAAACGCTCAAAGCCATCATTGATACCCTGACCGAATGGGGCATCGCGCATCACGATAAAATATTCGCGAAACAGCTTTCCCTGGTCAGCTGAAGCTTCGGTTGACCGGGAGCTGGTGGCCGCTTGGCCGCTGACTACACCCGCGCCGGGCGGAGTCGGCGGTTTCCCTTATTGGGTAACAACACCCTCTTGTCGTTCCCTTCGCCCACGAGGCCGGAGCGCATCAGAAGGTGCGAACCCGTTGCATCAGCCGAACTTGACCAGGTCCTTAAAAATCAGGTGACCCCAGGTAGTGCCGTGCGCCTGCACCAGTTGGCCGCCTTCTGCAAGCCCGCCCAGGTTGATGGGGGCAAAACCTAGCTTTTCCGCCAGCGCCCCAATTTCTGCGGCGGCACCGTCCTCGTCGCTGGCTAGGAACACGACGCGTCGGCCACCATGGGCGGCCGGCGCTTGGCCCAGAATGGCCGCGCCCAAATGGTTGAAGCCCTTCACCACTTTGCCGCCCGGGAAGGCCTGCGCCACGACTTGGGCCGAAGGCAGGCCGCCTAGTTGCTACAGGGGCACGCCGTAGGCATTGGTCACATCGACGATGGTTTTGCCCTGCCAGGTGGGCAGCGCCTGGGCCACCGCCGGGTGCGCCTCAAAACGCACCGCCAAAAAAAGGACGTCCGCCTGGACGGCTTCTGCCAGGGTGGTGGGAATGACCTCGGGGCCGATGGCGGCCGCGGCGGCGGCAAAGCTTGCCGGCTCGCGCGTGGTGGCTACGGCTACTTCAATGCCGTTGCGGGCAAACGCTCTGGCCAAGGCCTGGCCGATGGGGCCGAAACCGATAATGGCGTAGCGTGCGGCGTTTTTTTCTAGCTTACTCATTTTAAAATCAGGTTATTTGGTTACGGGCACGAGGTAGGAACGCGCGCCAGCGTGGGGTTACTTACTTAGCCAGATAGGTCATGCCCCCATCCACGAGGAGTTCCGCCCCCAGCATAAACGAGGAATCATCTGAAGCCAGAAAAACCGCGGTCTTCCCAATGTCGGAGGGTTGCCCGATTCGGCCTATCGGCATTTCCCCGGCAAAGTGAGTTTTTAATGCGTCAAGTTGGGCGGCAGGCACAAACTTGTCAAAGGCGGGGGTATCCGTGGTCCCGGGCGTGATGACATTGGCTCTGATTTTCCGGCCTAGCAGGTCGCTGGAAAAGCCTTTGGCAAAAAAGATGACCGCCGCTTTGGCTGCCCCATACAGCGTAAAATTTGGGTAGGCCCGATGCGCGGCATTCGACCCGATAAGAATAATAGAGGCCCCGTCATTGAGGTAGGGCAGCGCCTGATGCACCGTGAAGTAGACGCTTTTCAGGTTTAAATCAATGGTCTTGTCAAAGTCGGCTTCGCCCAAAGTCTCCACCGTTCCGACTGCTCCCCCACCCGCATTGGCGACCAGCACGTCGATTTTACCGAATTTTTCAGCCGTTTTCTTAAACACGCTGTCCAGGTCGGCTAGGTTCGTTACATCGGCAGTGAGGGCAATAAAATCATCGCCCAGTTGCGCCACAGCACTCGCTAACGTTTCTGGATTTCGGCCGACGATAACGCCTTTGGCCCCCTCGTTTTTAAATGCCTGGGCAATGCCGAACCCGATACCGCTATTGCCGCCGGTAATCACGGCTACTTTGTTTTGGAGCTTGCTCATCTTCGTGTTGAAAGTGAAATTGTGAGCAGCAAAGGTCAATTACTTAAGTTACTTTAGGTAACTTTGTACCGAAAAATAACAGTAACACCGGTGTAACCAGGTAACCTTATGAAGTGTCAAGCCGAAGATTTCCGCAAGGAATACAAACGAGAAATGCGGGCTATCCGGGACTCCATGGACGTACTGAGCGGCAAATGGAAAATCGCCATTATCACCTCGATATGCTGTTACCGCACCCGACGGTTTTCGGATATGCTGGCGGATGTAGCGGGCATCTCCAACCGCATGCTAAGCAAGGAATTGAAGGAGCTGGAAACCCACCAGCTGATAAAGCGCACCGTGTTGGACATCCAGCCCATCGCGGTGCAGTACGAGCTGACGGCCCACGGCCAAACGCTCAAAACCATCATTGACCACCTGACGGAGTGGGGGGTAGCGCACCACCAGCAGATAGTCGGCAACTAGACTTTGGGTTCATCCTGACTGCCGCGCCAGTGCCAGCTGCGGCAGGCCGAGGGGGTCAGTTGGCGTGCGCGACAACGCGAATCTCAATCAGCTGCTCGGGGTACCAGAGGCCCGTGGTGCCGAGGACCGTGCCGGCCGGCCGGTGCGCCCCCAGGTACTCCTGCAACAGGGGGGTAAGCGGGGCCGCCTGTTCGCGCGGGTTCGTCAGGTACACTACCAGTTCGGCGATGTTGGCCTTCGTGACGTGGAAGCCCGCCAACACCTTGTCGATGTTTTTGAGCGTCTGCCGGACCTGGGCTTCAAAGTCGCCTACGCCCACCACGGCATCCTGCGTGTCGTGGGCGTACTGGCCCGAGATGTAAAGGATGCCATTAACGCAATAGCCCTGGCAAACCCAAGTTGCGAGCTAGTAAGGGCATGAAAAAAGTCTGTTCGGCATGAACAGGCTAGGTTTGAAGTATTCGCCCCCTTCAACTCCTGCTGACCATGCGCGAACAGCCCGGTGCAATGTACTGCTTGCTAGCCGATAGCATCCAGTTTACCCGCCCGGCAAACACGCCACCTGCCACTGGCAGCCGGCGCTTGCGCGACGCGCAGGTGCTGACGACGGCCCTGCTAGCTACGCGCCGGCGGTAACCTGGTGGTAGCCAAGCACTATATGGAGCAGCACTGGGGCCAGAACCGGTTAGACAAGAGTGGCTTCACCCGTCGCCTGCACGCCCTCACCGATACGCTCCACGCGCTCTTCGCCCTAGTAGGCGACTGGCTCAAGCAGCAGCACCTTGAAGCGCGCGACGTGCTCGACTCCTTTCCCGGGGCTGTGTGTCATACTACTCGCATTCCGCGCTGTAAGCTGCTGACGGGCAAGGCCTATCACGGCCGCTGCGCCAGCAAGCGCAGTTGGTTCTATGGCCTGAAGGTGCAGGTCGTGGCCACCAGCAACGGCGTGCCAGTCGCGTTCCATCTCCACGCTGGCGGCGAGTCGGAACAGGCCGGACGGCGCGGCTTGCCCCTGGCCCTACCCGCGGGCAGTGTATTGTATCCCGATGCGGGCTACACCGACTACGTGGCCGAAGACCTGTTTAAGGAAGCCAGGGGTAGTCAGCAGCAACCCGCACGTAGAAAGGACAGCAAACGGCCGCATCATCCCGCCCAACGCTTTCTGCTACCATATTTTCGTAAGCGTCTTGACCCCACCGGCAGTCAGTTGACCGCTCGCTTTGCTAAACAGATTCACGCCGTCACGGCTCAGGGGTTCGCCCTGAAAATCGCCTTGTTCCTTTTTGCCCACCCCTTACACCAAGCCGGCTGCTAGGCCGCAACTTGGGTTTGCTAGGCCGTCAGAAGGTCGGCTTGCTCTGGCAGGGAAGGCTAGCATTCGGACTGCCGGGCCTAAAGCCGCTGCTGCCCCTGTTGGCAGAGCTGGCAGCAATAGTCGGCCCGAATAGCCAGCTTTTCGTAGTCATAAGCAAAGCTTTCCTTAAGTAGAAATACCGCCTTCTCCAGGAGCGAAAGCGTGGCCAGCGTGAGCCACATCCCGAAAGAAACGTCGAGGCCGGCCTCAATGACGTAGCGCGGCTGCACCAGCCGCTCGGGCAGCTCGGTGCCTTTAGGCCGGGGCGAGCGCTGGCTGAGTAGCGCTAGGCAATGGTTCTTGACGGCGCGAAACAGGTAGTGGCGCGGGTCGGCTACGTGCCTATGGTCGGTGGCAAACCAGTTGGCCAGTACCTCCTGCACAATGTCTTCGCTATCGGCGGCGTGGCCCGTGGGGCGGTAGGCAAATGCGAAAAGCGGGCCGTGTAGCGGGCTGATGGTATCGGTTACGGCGGGCATTAAAAGCATCTTGAGGACATCGACAGCAGAAAATCACAGGTAGATTTTGCCTTCCCGCAGGGTCAGCTTGCCGGCTTCGGTGAGCTGCTTGACGGTGCGAATAACCGTTTCTACCCGCAGGCCAGTGAGCTCACCCAGCTCCTGCCGGGTGAGCGGCACTAGGTAGTTATGCGGGCTGCCGGCCTGGGTTTTGAGGTAGGTCAATAGCGTCAGCAGCTGATGGTCGGCGCTGTAGCTCGACAGCTCCTTCACCTGCATCGACTTGTACTGCATGCGCCGCGAGAGCATAGCCAGCAGCTGCTGATGCACCTCAAAATGCGTTCGCAGCAGCTCCACCAAAGCCGGGTAGGCCAGCTTGTAAACCACCGTGGGCTGGGTGGCTACGGCCGTGGCCGGGTAGGGAAACTGCCCGAATAGCGGCGGCTCGCCGAAGCTCTGGCCCGCGTGGAAAATCCCCTGAATGAAGTCGTTGCCGTTTTCAATGCGGTTAATCATGCGCATCTCGCCCCGCAGAATCTGGTAGTAGAACTCGGCGCGGGTGCCTTCGGCAAACAGCACCTCGCTCTTGGCCAGCGTTTTCTGGCTGGCGCCAAACTGCTCCAGAATTTCGGGTGCTATCATGCCGCTATGCGGTAGGTCATAAAGAGACGGAATGGGACCGCAGTAATCTTGCAGTACCCGAAACAGCAAGCGCCACCAGGTGGTGCTCGTACACCTTTGTTCCGGCTGGCGATGTCAACCGGTCGCTAGTCGGTAAGTTAAATCCGACCCTTTTGTTTCCCTCTCTCATGGCTACCCCACAACTTGATATTCAGAACCAGACAGACATTCGCCGGCTGATTGACGCCTTCTACACGCAGGTACGCGCCGATGAGTTGTTGGGTCCGGTTTTCGCGGCGCGTATTCCCGAGGGGCACTGGCCCGAACACCTCGATACCATGACCCGGTTCTGGTCGGCGGCGCTGCTGGGACAGGCAGCCGGCTACCGGGGCAATCCAGGGGCCAAACACCTGTTTCTGCCCATTGAGCAGGCGCATTTCACGCGCTGGCTGGCGCTGTTTGATGAAACGTTAGATACCCTGTTTGCCGGCGATACGGCGGCAGAAATGAAACTGCGCGCTCGCAAGATGGGGGAACTGTTTCAGGCCAAAATAGCCATGGCCCGTAGCGGGGGCGGCCATGCCATACTATAGCGCCGGCCCGTTTTAGTACCTTTGAATTTCGCAAGCTTCGACGACTATGAAAGCTGTTTCCCTCACCGAGTTTTACCAGCAGATAACCACGGCCACGCACGCCGACCTCGACGCGCTGCTGCCGACGGGCATTCAGAAGGAAATTGGGCATTTCAACGTGTTCGACGTGGCTGACCTGTTCCAGCGCATTCGCGAAAAGCCGCACATGCCCTACGACCGGCGGGCGTACTACAAAATCAACCTCATCAGCGGGCGCAGCCGCGCCGAATACGCCGACAAAGTGATTGAAGTAGAGCGGTATGGCTTGTTGTTTGCCACGCCCAAGGTGCCCTACAACTGGCTGCCGCTGGAAGAGGAACAGGCCGGGCATTTCTGCATTTTTACCGAGGAATTTCTGCTGCCCGCTAAGAGTGGCGTGGTGCTCGATGAGCTGCCTATTTTCCAGGCCGGCGGGTACCCGGTGTTTGAGGTATCGGCCGAGGACTGCGTGGAAATCGAGGCTATTTTCCGGAAGATGCACAAGGAAATAGCCGGTAATTACGCGTTCAAGTACGATTTGCTGCGCAACTACGTGCTGGAGCTGATTCACTACGGGCAGAAATTGCAGCCGGCCACGGCCCTGCACCTCAGCCACAACGCGGCGGCGCGGGTGGCCGCCCTGTTTATCGAGCTGCTGGAGCGGCAGTTCCCCATCGAAACGCCGCAGCAGAAACTTCAGCTTCGCACCGCCAAGGACTATGCCGACCGGCTGGCCGTGCACGTCAACCACCTCAATAAAGTACTGAAGGAGAATGTGGGCCGCACCACCACCGAGCTGATTGGGGGCCGCGTGACGCAGGAAGCCAAGCTGCTGCTCAAGCAAACCAGCTGGAACATCTCGGAGATTTCCGATAGCCTGGGCTTTGCGGAGGTGGCGCACTTTTCTAACTTTTTCAAGCGCCAGACGTCGCTTTCACCGGGAGCCTTCCGGGCGTAGCGGGAAAGCCGGATGTGAATTTCGCAAAAGATGGATTGGCAGGCGCAAACGGGCCGGTGGAGGCGGGCGGGACCTTTGCAGGGTCAATTATTGAGCCTCAAACGCCATGAACCTACGCAACCAAACCATCCTGATTACCGGCGGCACCAGCGGCCTCGGCTACGAGTTTGCCCGCCAATTACTAGAACTTGGCAATACCGTCCTCATCACCGGCCGCGACCAAGCCAAACTTGACCTCACGAAGCAGCGCCTGCCGCAGGTGCACACCTTCCGCAGCGACGTGAGCGACCCGGCGGCTATTGCGCAGCTATATGAGCAAGTCACGAGGCAGTTTCCCGCGCTCAACATCCTGATTAACAATGCCGGGGAAATGCGCAAGCTCAACCTGAACGACCCGGCCCTGCTGTCGCAGAACATTACGCGGGAAATCGACATCAACCTGTCGGGGCCGATTCGGATGGTGCAGCAGTTTTTGCCCCACCTCAAAGCGCAGAAAACCAGCGCTATCCTCAACGTGACCTCGGGCATTGCCCTGACACCGTTTCCACTGTCGCCGGTTTACGGGGCCACCAAATCGGGGCTGCGCTCTTACACTAAATCGCTGCGAGTACAGCTGCGCAGTACGCCGGTGAAGGTGTTTGAGCTGGTGGCTCCCGCCGCAAAAACACCCCTCGGCGACCCCTTTGCCGGCGATGTGGACAGCAAGTCGATGATGGAGCCCGATAAGCTTATCACCAAGGCCATCCAGGGGATGCAGGCTGACTCCTGGGAAATATACCCCGGCCTGGCGGCCGTGCTGCGCGTGCTGAGCCGGCTCGCGCCCGACTTTTTGCTCAAACAGCTCAGCAAAGGTCTGGAAGAGGCATTTGCGCGAACGTCCCCTTAATCAAGGCTTTGCGAGGGCCCGAATACCTCAAAGTGGCGGTGGGTGAAGCCTTGCTGACGCAGCAGCTGGTTGGTGTGGCGCATGAAGCCGAGCGGGCCGCAGCAGTAGCAGTCGGCGTTGCGGGGCAGGTCGGCGAGGAAGTCCAGCAGGTGTTCTGCCGTGAGTAGGCCGTAGTTGAGCGGGCCTTCGGGCTGGTCGGCGGCCTCGTCGGGGCCGGCTACTTCGGCGGGTACGTGCTGGTAGAGCGTGAAGGTGCGCAGGCGCGGGTGCTGCTGCGCCAGGTGGCGCAGGCGCTGGGCAAAGAGCTGGGAATCAGCATCGCGCACGGCGTGCAGCAGCCGGATTTCCCGCTGGCCGTCGGTAGCCAATTCCTGCTCCAGCATGGCCATGAGCGGCGTGATGCCCACCCCGCCTGCCAGCAGCACCAGCGGCGTAGTGACCTCGACATTGAGGTGGAATTCCCCGGCCGGCGCGTGCACCAGCAGCGTGTCGCCGGTCCGGACGTCGTCGTGCAAATAGTTGGATACCAGCCCGGCGGGAGTTTCGTGGCCGGCGGGCTGCCGCCGCACCGTAAGGCGGTAGTAGGGCTGGCCGGGCGCGTCGGAGAGGCTGTACTGGCGAATCTGCCGGTAGGGCTGGCCCGGCACCTGCACGGCCACGCTCACAAACTGGCCGGGGCGGTAGGCTGGCAGCGGCTGCCCGTCGGGCGCTACCAGGTAGAACGACCGGATATCGGCGCACTCCGCCACCGTGCGCGCCACGCGCAACCCCTTGAATGCCAGCCAGCCGCCCGGCTGGGTGCGGTGGCCCTGGTAGGCCGTGGCTTCGAGGCCGGTGAGCACCGCCACGATGCGCATATAGGCCAGCTCCCAGGCTTGCATGACGGCGGGCGTGGCGGCCGGGCCCAGCTTTTCGGCAAACGTGGCCAGCAGGCTGGCCCCCACCAGGGCGTAGTGCGCGGGCTGAATATCGAGGCTGACGTGCTTGGCCGCAATCATGCGGGCCTGCGGGCCCAGGGTGTCGAGCTGGTCGAGCTTGCTTACGAAGAGAATGATGGCATCGAGCAAGGCCCGGGCCTGGGTGCCGCTGGCCTGGTTGGCCATGTTGAAGGTGTGCTTCAGCTCGGGGTTATGGGCGAATAGGTGGGCGTAAAAATCCTGCGTGAGGGCGTCGCCATAGGCTCCCAGGGCCGGCAGGGTTTGGTGGGTCAGGGCAATGATTTCGGCTTGCTCCATGAGTACAACAGCTTGGTTTAACACAGCTTGCGTTGCTGATAATGCAAAATTACCGGCGCCTTTCTCGCGGCTTTATGCGCTAGGTCATACCCAGAAAAATAAGTATGGGCTATGCCCGCCGTGTGTGAGCAAACCTGCAACTGGAAATTTCAAATGGAGCGCAACGCGGGGCAGCCAGCAGGACATTTTCTTGACGGCCTACAAAGTGGCGAGCGCCACCTGCGCCACTGCCTGCGCACCTACGAAGCCCGCCGCGACCTGCTGTGCGCACTATTGGATGCTTTTGCGCTTGGGCCTTGGTTCGGGGGTAGGCCCAGGAGGTGGTTAGCGGGCGAATTTTTCGTCCTGCAATAAGGCAACTGTTCAACTAGGCCTGAAAATGCTCTCTATTTCGTGGATACGCCCGTTGATTCACGACATAACGTGTAGTTATTAAATACTTGTGTTATGTAATTGTTTGAATTACAATTAATTGAATAGATGGCACAAAGCTTGTAATTCACTGAGCATCTCTCCTTGAGTTACATCCACAGATATAGCATGGAGAGGAACAGCGGGCAGCCTTACTGCCTGGCGCATCAGCAAAACTTCCTTTTCATTCTTAAAGTCAAACGCCATGAACCTGCATCTTTTTGGGTCATCCACTGCCCCTGCCCGCTCTGAGGTGAGCGAGCTTACCGAGCCTTCCAAAAGTGTTGTGTTTACGAACCTGACGGAGAGCCTAGATGAGGGCGATGAATACGCTGATGACGCGCTGCGAATGGCTGACCAGCCTTTTAGTCAGGAGTAGCAGCTTATCTCAGCTGCTACATCGGCTCTCGATAAATGAACGAGTTCTTAGTAGTCTTTCGGCGGGATTATCAAACGCCGGAATTACAACCGGGTACTGAGCAGTTGCGGGAACATCTCAAGCACTGGGCCGATTGGTTTCGTAGCCTAGCAGCGCAGGATAAGCTGGCTCAACCAGTGCAGCGCTACGATAGTGAGGGCAAGGTCATCAGCCGCCAGCAGGTGACCAGCGGCCCCTTTACCGCCCGCCGAAACTCGGTGGGCAACCTGCTACTGCTCCGCGCCCAGGATTACCAGCAAGCTATCGCGCTGGCGCAGGGCTGCCCCATTCTGGACCTGGGCGGCACGGTCGAGATTCGCCAAGTAATGCATCGGCCTGGATAAGCAAAAGCATTATAAATCAGCAGGCTCGCAATAAGTTGAATGCTATTTTATGGACGAGTTCCTCCTGCTGGTTCGCAGCAGCTATCCACCCACGCGAGTGCCGCTGCCTGCGCATCTGCTGCCATTGCATGAGCTTTGGCAGGAGTGGGTAGACTACCTGAAGGCCGACGGCAGCTTGTTGGCACTGCCCGCTCATTTGGATGAGATAGGGAAAATTCTGACAAAAGACCAGCCCGTAGCTAACGGGCCTTATGTGGAAGGCGACGAATTTATTGAGCACTTGCTTCTCATCAGGGCCGCTGATTATGAGACGGCTACTAAAATCGCTCAAAGTTGCCCCGTGCTTGCCGTGGGTGGCTCCGTTGAGGTGCGCCGGGCGCTGTAGCCAGCATTCTCTTTAATCTGCCTCAGCACCAGATTATCCGGCGAAGTCACCTGCTACTGTGCCAGCAGGGCACTTTTTACAACTTATTAAACCGCTTTACTCATGGGAACCCTCGACCTGGACATGCTGAATGCGCGTCCCATCCTGGTGGATTTACAAACGCAGATACAAGCGTTCGATGTCTCCGAAAACGTGTACTTGAGCCGTTTAAGCGAAGGCGATTCGGCAAGCCCGGCCGCTACACCGCGCCAAGTGAATGCGCTCGGCATCAACGAAGAAGAGCTGCCGGCCATTCTGCGGCTGCTGGGCATCCGAAGCCTTAGCTTAAGCGCCCGGCACGACTTGACGGCGCTGGCGGCCCTGCACGTGACGATTCCGGCCACTGCCGCGAGCCGCGAGTGGCAGTGGAGCTACCTGCGGCAGGAAGCTGTTGTGACGGAATTGCGGGCTTTGTTTCAGCACTGCCGCACGGTGGCGTTTGATGACTGGTCTACTTTGAGTGGGGCCTCTGACCTCTGGGATGGGTTGCTGCTGGATGTCATCAAGCCGCTGGGCCGGCAGGACTTGGAATTCATCTTTTACCTGGGTGATTCGCAGCAAAGACTTTCTTTCCAAGTTGATGAGGTGCTGGATATTATCAGTGACTTCTCGCAGCACGGGCAGGTCACGTTTGCCCTTGATGAGGGCGAGGCTATCAAGCTCTGGCGGGTGCTCAACGGGGTGCGTGCGGACCCGGCCGCGGCGGCGCAGAGCTACCCTGACCTGAAGAAAAAGTACTTCTCCATTTTCCGCATGATGCGCATCACGCGGCTGCTCATCTACTCGGCTAATGAAGTGCTGCTCTTAACCAACCAGCAGCAGTTTGTGCTGGCCCGCCACAAGGTGGCCGCCAGCATCGAGCTAGGGGCGGCGGCCCGGCAGAATTTCATTGCCGGCTTCAGCCTGGGCATGCTACTACGGCTCGATGCGGCACACTGCATTGCGCTGGGGCTCTTGGTGTTTGGCAGTGCTGGCGAGCGGCAGGCTAGCCCGGCTCCGCAGGACTTACTTTCCTACATCGAGCAGTGGCAGCAGGAGCTGCAAAAGCCGGAAGCCATTCAGCTGTACGAATAAGTAGCCGCCGCCCGCCTTGCGCAACTTTCACGCCCACCCGACCCGCGTTGGGACTTCCTTTGGCTATGAATCCATTTCTTGACTCCTGGCCTTTCTTACCGGCCGATTCCTGGACCGACACGCGCCTGACGTTACACCGCTGGACGCAGATGGTGGGCAAAACGCGGCTGGCCCTCAGCCCCATGCTCAACCACTGGTGGCAGGTGGCGCTCTACGTCACGCCGTGCGGCCTCACCACGGGCGCCATGCCCTACGCGGCCGGCAGCTGCGAAATCGTGTTCGACTTCCGGGCCCACCAGTTGCGGCTGCACACCGACGACGGCCAGATTCGCCAGCTGGCCCTGGAACCCTGCTCTGTCGCGGAGTTTTACCGGCGCTACCTGGCTATGCTGGCTGAAGCTGGTATTGCAGTGCACATCTGGCCCGTGCCCGTGGAAGTGGCTGATGTCACCCCCTTCGACCAGGACGAGCACCACCGCTCCTACGACGCAGCGGCCGTGGCTAAATTCTGGGACATTATGCTGCGCGTCGACCGAGTGCTCAACGAGTTTCGCAGCCCCTTTTTGGGCAAGTGCAGCCCGGTGCATTTCTTCTGGGGCAGCTTCGACATGGCCGTGACGCGCTTTTCGGGCCGCCCCGCCCCGCTGCACCCCGGCGGCGGGCCGCACGAAGCCCTGCGGGTGACCCAGGAAGCATACTCGGCCGAGCAGTTTTCGGTGGGCTGGTGGCCAGGGGGCGACGGGCAGGAATCGGCCTTCTACAGCTACCACTACCCTGGTTTGCCCACGTTGGCGGAAGCCATTATCCAGCCGGCCGCCGCCTATTTCGGCACCCAGCAGGGCGAGTTTCTGCTGCCCTACGAGGCCGTGCGCACGGCCGCTACTCCCCGGCAGAACGTGCTGGATTTCCTACAAAGCACCTACGCCGCCGCGGCCGACCTCGCCCACTGGGACCGGGCGGCGCTGGAACGCGCCTAGGCCTACATTCAACTTATACACAAATTTTTAACCCTTTTTCAGCATGGATGCCATTACCCTGATTCCCAATAATACGCTCCTTACCGCGACGCCGGAGGAAGGCCGCCAGCTGGCCGTGCACATCAGCCGGCTCATTGTGAAAGCAACCCAGCCCGATGCCCACCGCCGCGAGCAGCTGCGCGAGGTGTACGCCAACGACGCAGCCATGCTGCTAGCCGTCACCCAAACGGTGGCCCTGGAGTTTGCCACCATTGCCGCCGCCAATAATTACTGGAAATAAGCCGCACCCTGCTGCCAGACGGGCGAGTAGCTTTTGCTACTTTAGCGCCATGTATGCGCCGCTGCTTGCCCACATTGCCCGGTACGTAGCGCTGAGCCCGGAGGAGGAAGCGCTGCTGGTGAGCTATTTGCGCGGCCAGCAGATTGCGCGCAAGGGCTTTCTGCTAACGGAAGGACAGATTTGCCCGGCCAGCTACTTTGTGCTGCGGGGCTGCCTGCGCACCTATTTCGTTTCAGAAAAAGGCACCGAGCAAATCATTCAGTTCAGCATCGAAAACTGGTGGGTGGCCGACTATACCAGCCTGGATGCGCGCACGCCATCGGCGTATTATATCCAAGCCATCGAGCCCACGGAAGTCGTGGCATTCGACCAAGCGGTGCAGGAAGAAGTGTTTCGGCAAATCCCCAAGCTGGAGCGGTATTTCCGCCTCATTTTTCAGCGGGTGACGGCGGCAAACCAGTTCCGCATGAAGTTCTTGTTTGACTTACCGGCGGAAGCGCGCTACCACTACGTCCAGGCGACACTCTCGGCGTTTGTGCAGCGCGTACCGCAGTACATGCTGGCCTCCTATCTGGGCGTTACCCCCGAGTTTCTGAGCAAGATTCGGGGGAAATAAGTGCTGGTCAGCGGCTGATTTCTTCAGCTGGATTAACAATCCGGAGGCCGCTGGCAACAGGCTTTTGGGCCTGGGCGCGGCTTCACGCGCAAGTCGAAAAGACTTCCCAGCAGCCTCTAAACGCGGGTTTGCAGCAGCGCTACCGTTGCAGTCGCCAGCCTTTTCCTGCCAATTATTTCTTTACGGGTCAGTTATGCACTTTGCGCTTCAGAACGTCCTCTTTTTGCTGGTGGTAGCGGTAGGCTTCGGCGTGTTTGCCTGGCAGGCGCGGCGTATCCACGCCAATATTCTGGTCGGGCGCGAGCGGGACGTGCGCGGCCAGCGAGCCGAAAGAGCCTGGAAAACGCTACTCGTGGCATTTGGGCAGCGCAAGATGTTCACGCGGCCTACGCCGGCCCTGCTGCACCTGGTGGTGTACGTGGGCTTTTTGACCATCAACTTCGAGGTGCTCGAAATGCTGCTCGATGGGGCGCTGGGTACGCACCGGTTGCTGGGCTTTGCCGGCCCCGTGTACGTGGCCCTGGTAGGCACCAATGAGATTCTGGGCGTGCTGGTAGTACTGGCCGTAGCGGCATTGTGGTGGCGGCGCAACGTGCGCAAAATCCGCCGTTTCAGTGGGGTGGAAATGCGCGCCTGGCCCCGGCTCGACGCCAACCTCATTCTCTACGCCGAAGGCGTACTGATGGCCGCGCTGTTTCTGATGAATTCCGCCGACCTGAAGCTGCACCAGTTGACGGGCCAGGTGCTACCAGGGGCCTACCCCATCAGCGGGCTGCTCGTAGGGCTATTGCCGAATAATGTGCCGGCCCTGGCTGTACTGGAGCGGCTGGGCTGGTGGGTGCACATTATTGGCATCTTGCTGTACCTCAACTACCTGCCTAGCTCCAAGCACTTTCACATCATCCTGGCTTTTCCTAACGTGTGGTACTCGCGCTTGGTACCAGCGGGCCAGTTTTCCAACGTGGCCAGCATTACCCACGAGGTGAAGGCCATGCTGGACCCGAGCTATATGGTACCCACCCTTGCCCTGACACCCGACGGCTCAATTGCGGCCCCGGCGGTCTTCGGCGCTCAGGACGTGGACGACCTGCCCTGGACCAGCCTGCTAAACGCCTACTCATGCACCGAATGCGGCCGCTGCACCTCGGTGTGCCCCGCCAACCTGACGGGTAAGCTGCTCTCGCCGCGCAAAATCATCATGGATACCCGCGACCGGGTAGAAGAAAAGCACCATTCCCTGCTCATTTTTCAGCCCAACCAGTACGGCCCTGAAGCCAAACACGCCGCGCCGGAAGAGATGAATAAGGAAGCCCACACGCTGCTGCGCGGCTACGTGACGCCCGAGGAGCTGTGGGCCTGCACCACCTGCAATGCCTGCGTGGAAGCCTGCCCGGTGAGCATTAACCCGCTCGAATCCATCCTCGAAATGCGCCGCTTTTTGGTGCTGGAAGAGTCGGCCGCGCCGCCCGCCCTCAACGCCATGTTCGCCAACATCGAGAACAACGGCGCACCCTGGGCCTTCTCGCCCTCCGACCGTCTCAACTGGGCCGACGACCTCTTTGTGGCGACCAAGGACTGAAGTGGCGCTTGCCTTTTGCCTACCATTTATTTCTGCAAATCCTTCATGAACTGGTTGGTTAAAACGTTTTCCAGCAGCATCGGGCGCAAGGTCACGATGGGGCTCACGGGCTTGTTTCTCTGCTCGTTTCTGCTCGTGCACTTGTCCATCAACCTACTCATGCTGCGCCACGACGGCGGCGACACGTTTAATGTATGGGCCGAATTCATGGCGACCAATCCGCTCATCCGGGCCATGGAAGTGGTGCTGATGCTGGCGCTGCTCGGGCACACCTACCAGGGCCTAAACCTGGCTGTTCGCAACCGCAAAGCGCGCGGCCCGGTGGCCTACGTCGTCAACCACTCGGAGCAAAACTCCCGTTGGGCCTCGCGCAACATGGCGCTGCTGGGCACGCTGCTGCTGATTTTTCTGGGCGTGCACCTCATGAACTTCTGGATGCGCTCGCGCTTCGGCATCCTGGGCGGGCTGGCCGACGTGCACATTCCCGAAGTCAGCCACCCGGTGAAGGACCTGTACTCGCTGTCGGCGGCGTCATTCAAAATCCCGTGGTACGTGACGCTCTACGTACTGGCGCAGCTGGCTCTGGCCTACCACCTGTGGCACGGCTTCCGCAGCGGTTTCCAGACCCTAGGGCTCAATCATCGCAAGTACAACCCCACTATTTATGGCACGGGCCACGTGTTTGCGGTGGTTGTGCCGCTGCTTTTCGCGGTGATTCCGCTGGTCATGTTTTTTGACGCCCGCTACCAGCCCCGGCCCGCTACGGGTCACCTTGTCAAACAGTCGCTTCAAGTAAAGCCGCCGGCTCAGCGCCAGCCGTGAGCGGGCAAACCGGCCTATTGCAGGCCCTAAGCTGCTATCTTCAGGTGCTATGAGCCCCTTCGAAACGCTGGCTGATTTTCGCCGCGCCTACCTACTACCCTCACCCGAACTGCCCCTGCGGGCGCTGGATGATGGGCAGTTTTTCGTGTACAGCAGCGAGCAAACCGAGCCTCATCTACTCCCCTACCAGCGGCGCAATTTCTACAAAATAGCGTTGCTTATGGCCGGCACGGGCCAATTGCACTACGCCAGCCGCAGCCTGCGCGTAACCCAGCCGGCCCTCGTATTCACCAATCCGCTGGTGCCCTACGCCTGGGACAAGGACGCCGGGCCGCAGATAGCGCTATACTGCTCGTTCACAGAAGCTTTCTGGCAGGGCGGTAGCGGCACAAATCCCGCGCTGGCCAGCCTGCCGCTGTTCCGGCCCGGCGGCGACCCGGTGTTTCTGCTGGAGCCGGCCCAGGTAACCGCGCTGGCCGGCATCTTCCAGCACTTATGGGCCGAGGCCGGCACCGACTACACCCATAAGGCCGACGTGCTGCGCCACTACGTGCAACTGCTGCTGCACGAGGCGCGCAAGCTCCAGCCGCCCACCACCTACGCCGCTCCGCTCGATGGGGCCGGGCGCATTGCGGGCCTTTTCCTAGAGCTGCTGGAGCGGCAGTTTCCGCTCGAAACCGCCGAGCAGCCGCTGCGCTTGCGCACGCCCCAGGACTACGCCACGGCGCTGGCCGTGCACGTCAATTACCTCAACCGCGCCGTGCGCCACGTCACGGGCCACACCACCACGGCCCACCTGGCCGGCCGCCTCGTGCGCGAGGCCACTACGTTGCTGCACCATAGCGCCTGGCCCGTGGCCGCTATCAGCGACGCGCTGGGCTTCGGCTACCCCACTTATTTCAACACCTTTTATAAAAAGCACACGGGCCACACGCCCTTGCAAGCGCGTCAGGCAGCGGTTTGAATTGTGTAGATTTTGGTTTGATGGACAGGTGCAGGCCGGCTACGGCAGCCGGAATTTTGCCCCGTTCTAATTAACCATTCCTTATGAAATACAACCTATTAGGCCGCACTGGCCTGAAAGTATCACAGCTCTGCCTGGGCACCATGACCTTTGGCGGCCGGGGCATTTACGCAGGCGTGGGCAAGCTCGACCAGGCCGCCGCCGATGCGCAAGTGCGCCAGGCCGTGGACGCGGGCATCAATTTCCTCGATACGGCCAACGTATATTCCGATGGCTTGTCGGAAGAAATCACCGGGCACGCCATTCGCAACTTAGGCCTTTCGCGCGACTCGCTGGTGCTGGCCACCAAAGTCTGCGGCCGCATGGGTCCCGGCCCCAATGAGCTGGGCCTGAGCCGTAAGCACATCCTGCAACAGGTAGAAGGCAGCCTGCGCCGGCTCAATACGGATTACATCGACCTCTACCAGCTGCACGGCTACGACCCGCTCACGCCGCTGGACGAAACCCTGCGCGTGCTCGACGACCTAGTGCGCAGCGGCAAGGCGCGCTACCTCGGGGCCAGCAACCTGGCGGCCTGGCAGCTGATGAAGGCGCTGGCCAGCTCGGAGCGCCAGCATCTCGAAAAATTTGCATCGCTGCAAGCCTACTACAGCCTGGCCAGCCGCGAACTGGAGCGCGAACTAGTGCCCCTGCTGCAAGACCAGCAGTTGGGCCTGCTGGTGTGGAGCCCCCTGGCCGCCGGCCTGCTCACCGGCAAGTACGCCCGCGACCAGCAAGCGCCCACCGGCGGCCGGCTCGATGCGGGCAGCTTCATCCCGGTAGACCACGACCGGGCCTTTGCCATCCTCGACGTGCTGCGTGAGCTGGCCGCCGCCAAAGCAGCCACCGTGGCGCAGCTGGCCCTGGCCTGGCTGCTGCACCAGCCCGCTGTGAGCAGCCTCATTATCGGGGCCACGAAAATGACCCAGCTCGAAGACAACCTGCAAGCCATCAATGTGACGCTGACGGCCGAGGAGCTCCAGCAGCTCGACGCCGTGAGTGAGCTGGTCCCCGAGTACCCCGGCTGGCTCATCAAGCTGAGCAGCCAGGACCGGCTAGTATAGACCCTGGGTGCCGCTACTCCGGCAGGTTATTTCTTAACCTAGATTAAGAAGGGTAGGTCAGGCGGCGCGGGACCTTTGCTGTATCATTCAGCACTCTTTCAACCCCTTCATCACATGCGCGTTAACATCCAAAAAACTGAGCCCGAAGCCTACAAAGCCGTGTATGCGCTGGTGAAATACCTGAGCCAGGCCAAGCTCACGCCCATCCACGCCCACCTGATTATGATTCGCGCCTCGCAGCTCAACGGCTGCGCCTACTGCATCAACATGCACGTCACGGAGGCGCGCAAGCACGGCGAAACCGACCAGCGTATGCACCTCATTTCGGTGTGGCGCGAAGCCGGCGAACTGTTCACCCCTGAGGAAAAAGCGCTGCTGGCTCTCACCGAAGAAGTCACGCTCATCAGCCAGCACCACGTTTCGGATGCCGTTTACAACGCGGCGGCCGCGCTTTTCGATGAGCATTACCTCGCCCAGGCCATCATGGCCATTGCCACCATCAATGTCTGGAACCGCATTGCCATTACCACCCAGCTGCCCGTGGAGGCCTAGCAATAGGGAGGCCTAAGGTCCACCCTAGGTTTCAAAAAGCTCCGCCCCGGCAAGGGTGGAGCTTTTCGCGTCGAAAAGGCGGGCCGCGTCCTTAAATCCGGCTTCTAGTATAGTCTTTTTCTAATGGTGTACCTTGCGGCCAACTCTGCCGCTTTTCCGGTCCTGCTATCCTATTGAATTAAAGATGGAAAACCCCGATAAAAGCGTGGCCGACCGGCCGGTAGCCAGCCAGCAGCCCGCCAAATTTCGCCAGCGGCTTGCGGCTTACGAACAGGAGAAAAGCATCTTGCTGGCCTTGGGCAACGACATCACTCAGGTACGGGAAAAGAATGACTTAATCACCTTGTTTTCGTCGCGGCTGAAAGGCTTGTTCTACTTCACGCACACCATCGTGATGTTAATTGACCAGTCAAGCCAAACCTACAAGCCTTTCCTGCTCGACCCGTACTCCTCGCCTATCAAAGACCACCCCGAATACCCGGTACTCATCAAGCAGGTATTCCCACTAAACGCGCCGGTTATCAAACAAGTAATCAGCGCCGACGGGCCGTTGGTATTTGTGTTGGAGGACGTGCTGCATCTGCCCGAATTGCCTTCCTTTATTCGTATCAACTACGAGGGTGGCATCCGGGAAATGATGATTACGCCGCTGAAAAGCAAGCGTGAAACGCTGGGGTTTATGCTGGTTTATTCCGACCGGCCGGGCAGCTTTACCCGCGAATTTCAAGGCGTTTTGCACGGCATTGCCCCGCAGCTGTCGAGCGCCGTGTCCAACATCATTATCAACGAAGCCAGCGACCGGAAAGAGCGCATAACAGAGGTGCTGCTGGAGCTGAGCAACGACCTGGTGACCGTCCGCAACCGAATTGACCTGATTCGGGTCATCAATTCCAAGCTGAAAAAGCTCATCGACTTCTCGCACAACGTAATGACCGTGCTGGATGAGTCAGGCGAAACCTACCAGGCGTTTCTGGCCGACACTGACTCAAAATCAAAAGACTACGCCAAATACACGGAAGCCATTTCGGTGCCCTACCCGGTGAATGACGGCCTCTACAACGCGGCCGTGGCCGCCGGGCGGCCCCTGGTATTTGCTATCCGGAGCCTGGACCTGCGCACCGCGCCACTCTGGCTCAAGCTCAACCACGCGGCGGGGGCCCGCGAAATGCTGATTCGGGTGCTGCCGGAAGATGGCGCGCCGAAACACAGCCTGATTTTATTCGCTGATAAGCTGCACACCTTTAC
Organism: Janthinobacterium lividum; assembly: GCA_050954845.1. Taxonomy (GTDB): domain Bacteria; phylum Bacteroidota; class Bacteroidia; order Cytophagales; family Hymenobacteraceae; genus Hymenobacter. The sequence goes on along the minus strand of JBPBQK010000060.1, from coordinate 81,236 downwards.
CGAGGAATCGCTGACCATTATTGACCGGATTTCCAGCCAGCTGGCCACGGCCGCCAAGAATATTACCGCCAACGAAGAACTCCTGTCTAAGGAGCGGGAGAAGTCTTTTCTGTTGGATTTCAGCCAGGATATTGCCGGCGTCCGCACGAAGGAGGACCTAAAAAATGCCATTTTCAGCGTCTTGCAGCGCGTTTTCAATATCCGGCTGTCGATGATTCGGCTCATCGAGGACGACGGCGTGAGCTTGAGCGCCTACATGTACGACCGCACCATGTTCAGCGGGGTCGATGAGATATTCGAGGAGCTGGCCGCCAAAACCATCACTACCGAAGAATACCTGACGGCCAAAGTGCTCACCAGCAAAACCCCGGTAGTGTTCGATATCGCCGAAGAAGACCGCCAGGGCAACAGCGCCAAGTACTTGTATTTCTGGAAGAAAATGGGGCTGAAATACGCCTACGGCGCGGCCCTGCGCGTGGGCAACGAAAACATCGGCACGCTCTGGCTGCTCACCGATGAGGTAAATCTGACCCTGCTCAAAGGCATTTGCGCGCAGATTTCGATTGCCATTTCCAACATCCGGGCCAACGAGAAAGTGCTGGCCTACAAGCAGCAGCTGGAAAGTGAAAACGACCACCTGAAGGAGCAGGTAAAATCCATCTACAACTTCTCCGAAATCATCGGCAGCGGCCCCGAAATGGAAAAGGTGTACCGCCTGATGTCGCGCGTGGCCGAGTCGAATTCGACGGTACTAATACTAGGCGAAACCGGCACCGGCAAGGAGCTCATTGCGCGGGCTATCCACCAGGCCTCGCCGCGCAAAAACAAGCTCATGGTGAAAGTCAACTGCGCCGCGCTGCCCGCTAACTTGATTGAAAGCGAGCTATTCGGCCACGAAAAAGGCTCCTTCACCGGGGCGTTCGACCGGCGCATTGGCAAGTTTGAATTGGCGCACAACAGCACCTTGTTTCTGGATGAAATCGGGGAGTTGCCGCTGGAGCTGCAAGCCAAATTATTGCGCGTGATTCAGGAGCGTGAGTTTGAGCGCGTGGGCGGCAAGACGACGGTAAAAGTGGATGTCCGCATTGTGGCGGCTACGAATGCGAACCTGGAAGCGGCGGTGCACAGCGGCAAATTCCGCTCCGACCTGTTTTACCGCCTGAACGTGTTTCCCATCACGCTGCCCCCCCTGCGCCAGCGCCCCGAGGACATTGCGCCCCTGGCCGATTTCTTCGTGGCCCGCTATAGTAAGCTGACGGGCAATAGAGTAACGGGTATTTCCCCCAAGGCCCTGCAACAGCTGCGGTCCTATAAATGGCCCGGCAACGTGCGGGAGCTGGAGCACCTCATCGAGCGCAGCGTGCTGCTGGCCAACGGTAGTTTGCTGCGCGAAATCGACTTGCCCGAAAGCCGGGGTGGCGACCCAACCCAGCCCGATTCCTTCGCTGATTCGACGCTGGACACGATGGAGCGCAGCTACATCATCGAGGTCTTGAAGCGGTGCAGCGGTAAAATTTCGGGGGCGGGCGGCGCAGCGGGCGTGTTGGATATTCCCTCCACCACGCTGCATTCCAAGATGACCAAGCTAAAAATTACCAAGGTGGATTACTTTCAGAAATAGGGTTATTTCTGATGAGCAATTACTGGATTAACTACTTGACGTATTAAGCATTATATAAAACTGTTTGATACGCAAAAGGGCCGCGCTCTACAAGGAGTGACGGCCCTTTTGCCTTTACTACCTGTCCAGTTGCTACGTGCGAAGAAAAATGAGCTAAGGCGAAAAGGCACGGTATATCGCCAATGCAAACGGGGTTTGACGGAATGCAGCGGAAAACCGAAAAGCACTTTGCTTATAAGTTATTTACTAACAATGATTTATACTAATGGCACAGCTGTTGCAAACCCTGAAATGCCAGGTAGCCGAGAATAGGCAGGGCGTTTATTTCAGGGAGTGCGCTTCCAGTTCACCAGTAGCTAATTCATTTTAAACCGGCCCACCTAACGGGCCAATAAATTACCCAACTCATGAAAATTGTAGTAATTGGTGGCAGTGGCCTCATCGGGAGCAAGCTTGTAGCCAGACTTCGGCAGCAGGGCCACGACGTACTGGCCGCCTCCCCGTCCGTGGGGGTCAACACGATTACTGGCGAGGGCTTGGCCGACGCGCTGGTCGGTGCCCAGGTAGTAGTAGACGTGGCCAATTCGCCTTCGTTTGAGGACCGGGCGGTGCTGGAATTCTTCGAAACGTCGGGTCGTAACCTGCTGGCCGCCGAAGCTGCGGCGGGCGTGCAACATCACATTGCCCTCTCCGTGGTGGGTACCGACCGCTTGCAGCAAAGTGGCTATTTCCGGGCCAAGCAGGCGCAGGAAAACCTGATTAAGCAGGCCGGCATTCCGTACACCATCGTGCATTCCACGCAGTTTCTGGAGTTTCTAAGCGGTATTGCCCAGGCCGCTACGGAGGGCAATAACGTGCGCTTGTCGCCGGCCGCCATCCAGCCCATTTCGTCGGAAGATGTGGCTGATGTAATGGCCGAAGTCACGCTGGGCGCGCCGCTCAACGGCATCCTCGAAATTGCGGGGCCCGAGAAATTCAGCTTGAGCGACCTGGTGCAGCAATACCTCACCAAGAACGAAGACCCGCGCCAGGTGGTGGCCGATGTGCACGCCCGGTACTACGGCGCGGAAATAAATGACCAGTCGCTGGTGCCCGGCCCGAATGCGCGCATCGGCAAAATCACCTTCGAGGCTTGGTACGCTACTCAACTCCAAAAGGCATAACGGCTTAAGCTGAAGCTGGCTAACGCCGAGCCGATGGGCCGCCGCTCGCTTCTCACCAACCAGCTGCTGGGCTGGTGAGAAGCCTGTTTGCTGCGAGTTTGCGGCCTACTCTCCTCATCGCCATCCCCCTTGCGGGCCGGGCAACTCTCCTTCCCATGTTCTCTTCCCTGTTCGCGCACATTGCTCGCTACGTGGCTCTGACTTCGGCCGAAGAGGCGTTGCTGCAAGGGTATTTGAGTCATCAGCCGCTGGCCCGGCACGATTTCCTGCTGGTGGAGGGCCAGGTGTGCCTGGCCAGCTATTTCGTGCTGCGGGGCTGCCTGCGCACGTACTTCCTCGCCGACGATGGGACGGCGCACACCACGCAAATAATTGCCGAGAACGGCTGGGTGACCGACTACACCAGCCTCGACGCGGGCATGCCGTCGCAGTACTTTATCCAGGCGGTGGAGGCCACGGAGGTGGTCGTATTCAGCCAGCGCGTGCAGGACGAGGTGCTTCAGCTACTGCCGAAGCTAGAGCGGTACTTCCGCCTGCTGCTGCAACGGGCCACGGCGGCGGCCCAGTTTCGGGTAAAGCTGCTCTTTAGCCTATCGGGCGAGGCGCGCTACCACTTGTTTTCCCAGGCCCTGCCGGGCGTGGTGCAGCAGGTTTCGCCCCATATGCTAGCCCCAGCGGCAACCGTTGCGCCGGAGGCCTTGGGAACGCTCACCCGGCTGCTGGCCCATGCCCGCGCCTAGCAATGGGCTTACCATTCCCACCTAGGGCTCGGCACGGCGTGCCCACCAGCGGCTCGTTGTCAGTTCACTGGTGCTGCTCCGGTTTGCCCTGAAGTCATTGCCTCCTGCACGAGCTGTGTAGTCACCACTTTTCACGTTTCCGGCCATGAGAAAATTCGCGCTACTTCTATTTATGCTACTGGTCGTTGCGCTGGGGGTGCGCCATCCTGCGGTAGTTCTTGCCTTCTTTCATGCGGGAGGTACCATGCTCGTGGTAGTACTGCTTTTGGTAAGCGTGCTCTTCTTTGCCGAGCGCGCCCGTCGCTACTAGCCTAAAAGCCCCGGCGGGTTGCCACTCGCCGCATAAGTGCCCGTATGCCATCACGGAGCACAATCGCACACTCGTGACCGTGGTGGAGGCCCTGACCGAGTGGGGCTTTCGCCACCACGAGGCTGTAGTGGGCAAAAAGCGTTTTGCCGACCCGGCGGCGGCCAGCTCTATTACAGCACTTAGCGTCCTATGAATAACCTGCTCCACGCGCTGCTCTATACCGAGCCGGACTATGTCTATCTCCTCCTGCGGATGACGGCGGGCAGCATTATTTTTCCGTATGGGATGCAGAAGCTATTGGGTTGGTTTGCGGATTTTGGCGGGGGCGTCGGAGTCACCGCCTCGCTGGCGCAAATGCGGGCGAAACACATCCCCGCGGCGTTGGGCTGGCTGATAACTCTGGGTCAGTCAGTGGGCAGCGTCATGCTGCTGCTGGGCTGCTTCAGTCGCCTGGCCGCCGCAGCTAATTTTCTCATCTTCACCGGCGCCGTGTTCGTGCACGCTCCGGAAGGATGGACGATGAATTGGCTGGGGAAAAAGCGCGGCGAAGGAGTAGAATATTTTATTCTCTTACTTGCTATTCTCGCCGTGGTTATCGTGCGGGGGAGCGGCCCTTGTTCATTCGACTACTGGCTGTATGTCAAGTCAATACTTTCCTAGTATCTAATAAAAACGGATAAATTGAGAACCTAACTGATATTTGAGAGATGTGGTGGCCGTTGCGGCTGCTCAAGTTCGATTTTAACCATTATCGTACCTAAAGTCATCGGCGTCGGGTTGTCCAACTCAATTCTGATAATGGGGTGTTATCAGTCCTTATTATCCCAGTCGAAGGAGCGACTCACTTTACTTTTCGCTCCCTGTCTGAAGCTTGGTCGCTCTAATCTCTTACGTGACGCTTGGATGAGAGGTACCAATCTTGACCTTTGCTTGAGTTGCCATGCGCTAGCCTAAACTGGTTTTCTTTCAAGGCAAGCTGACAGTGGTACCCGCTGCCTAATCTACTTGCCGCTATTGGTGCGGTTGATAAGGCTTGCGAATACCTGGTGGGGCAGCAGCCAGCGCAGCAAATACACCAGCTTGGGCTGCGTGCCGGCTAGCACCCGGGCCTGCGTGCCGCCCCGGGTGGCCGCCGCAAACACGACGCGGGCCACCGACTCCGGCGTGGCCGCGTGGGCGTAGCTGGCCAGCGTTTGCGCGTGCACGCGCTGGGCATACGGGTCGTAGGCCGGGGCCGGAACGTACTGGATGGCAGCGGTAAAATCGGTGCGCACCGTGCCCGGCACGATGGTGCGCACCCGGATATTGAACTGCTTGACTTCGTACTGCAAGCTCTCCATGAAGCCCTCCACGGCGAATTTGGTGGCGTTGTAGACGCTGTAGAGCGGGAAAGCAATGTGCCCACCCACGGAAGTGGTGGTCAGAATAAGCCCCTGTTGCCGGGCGCGGAAATGGGGCAGCACGGCGCGCGTCACGTTCATCACCCCGTACACATTCGTGTCAAACTGCTGCTGCACCTGCGCGGGGCTCAGGGCCTCAAAGGCGCCGGCCAGGGCATAGCCCGCATTGTTAAAGAGCACGTCCAGGTGGCCAAACGTGTGCAGCGCAGCCGCCACGGCGACCTCAATGCTGGCCACGTCCAGCACATCGAGCGGCAGCACCAGTACGTTAGCAAGCGCATGCAAGTCGGCCGGCGCCTTGGTAGGGGTGCGCATGGTGGCGGCGACCTGCCAGCCGCGTTGGGCAAAGTAACGGGCCGTAGCTAGGCCAATGCCGGTGGAAGCGCCGGTAATGAGAATCGTTTGGCTGGAAGTAGTCATCGCATTGAAAATCATGGAGTACACGAAGCAAGTCACCCTTTCTAAAAGACGCCGCAGTCAGCGAGCTTACGCTCGCCGGCTGCGAGACCCTAGCCGCTTACTGCTCCTTTTTGGTGAGATAGTCCGGCGGAAATACTTCCTGGCCGCGTCGGGCGGCAATGGCCTGGAGCTTTTTCAGGTCTTCCGGACCTAGGTCGGGCTTGGGCAAAAACTGGCCGGCCGCTACGGGCTGACCGATTTCGGCAAAAAAATCGTCTAACCCCGCGGGTACGACCACGCACAGCAGATGCGCCAGCGTGTCCGATTCGTTGCTGAAACTGTGGATAGCGCCGCCCTTGGGAATATCGACCACGGCTCCTTGGCGAGCGGTATAAGTCTGCGTTTCCGACCGGACTACCACTTCGCCCGCTAGCACATAGAAGGTTTCTTGAATGAGCGCGTGGGCGTGGGGGCCCGGTCCGCCCCCGGGTGGCACCAACATGTCGATAATGGCATACGCGCCATCGGTCTGGGTTCCGCTGGCCACGATGCGGTACGTGTCGCCCATTACGGATAGCTCGGGGCCATCCTGCGGGTCAAGGGTTCTTACGGAAGTAGGGCGCATAAAAGGGGAGAGTTGAAAGGGGGTAGGCAATGAGAAATGGGTTCGCAGCTATTTAGGCAGATGCCTTATCGTCAGCTGTTTATACGGGCATGCGGAGCTTGCGGCCTTTCGGACTGGTTGGGCCGGAGCTAGGCGACAAGCTTACCGGGGCAAGTGCAGGGCGACCCCGATTAAGGCCGCCACGGCGACCGTAAGCGCCGCAGCCCGGAGCCCGATGACGCTGTCCCACCGGTCTTGCAGCGCGCGGGCATCGGGTGGAGTTTGGCGCTGGGTTGCCGCGGCAGTCTGGCGCTTGTTAATGGGCTGGGCGACTAGCACATAAGCAGCCAGCTGCGTCAGCAAGCCGGCCAGGGCTAGCAGGGCGAGGCGACCGGGCAGCGTCGGCCAGCCGCCCGCCGCAAAAAAGAGCCCGCCGGTCGTGAGCAGCGCCGTGGCACCGAAGAGGGGCATGCGCGCATCCGCCACGGCGTGCAGGTGGCCCAGCACCTGCGTGAGACTGGCCTCGTCGACCCGCCGTAGGGCCGGGCGGGCGACGAGCGCAAAGAAGACGTCGACGCCGTACACGACGCCGCTGCTGAGTAAGGCCACGGCCACTAGCCAGGCAGACCAAGCCGTGCTCATGACGCGTACCGAGTAAGCGGCTCCGGGCGCTGAGCCCCCGCTAGGGTGGCCGGACGGGGCATGGTGAAGAAAGAGGCCGCCAGGCTCAGCAGTAGGGCAATCGCCAGCAAATGGGGTATTTGCAGGGCGAGCGTGACCGTGGGCTGGGCCCGCACAACGGTCAGGTCCACGCTGGGAATCAGGGCGCCGAGTAGCAGCACCCAGGCCAGGGCGCGGTCGTAGCCCAGGCCAGCGAACAGCGCCAGCAACAGGCCCGAAAAGACATCGCGAATGCCTTTGGCGTAGTGGAAGGCGTACTGCGTGTCGGTCGGGGGCAGAAACACGCCAAAGCCTTCGGCGCCCGCGCGCGGGGCCAATAAAAAGCGTAGTCCGATAAATACCATGCCTAGGCCAAGGAGCAGGCTCAGGCTGCGGGAGAGGGTGCGACGCATCGGGAAGAGGAGGTTGGTACGGCACAAAGGTCCGGTCGCCCTCCCCTCCAACTCATTCACCCAGGTGCATAAATGCCGCGCCCGCTATAACATCGCACGACTCCGAATTCGGCTCAGCGACTGGGGCTTGACCCCGACGTAGGAGGCAATGTAGTACTGCGGAATACGCTGTTGCAGGTCGGGGTAGGTGCGCACGAAGCGGGCATAGCGCTGCGCGGGCGGGTCTTTGTAGAACGAGGTGAGTTGGTGCACCAGCTCCCTGAACCCGGCCTCCGCGACGAGGCGACCCAGGCGTTCGCCTTCCCGCACCTCGCGGTACAGCCGCTGCAGGTTGTCGTAGGAGATGGTCAGCAGGTGGGCCTCTTCCAGGGCCTGGATGCCGTGGGTGGCCGGCTGGGCCGAGAAGAAGCTCTCGTAGTCGCCGATGAAGTCCTGCTCGCGGCCGAAGGAATAGGTTAGCCGCTGGCCGTCGCCGTTTTCAAAGTAGTGAAACACGCCTTGCAGGACAAAACCCATTTTGCGGCTCACCTCCCCCGGCTGCAGGAAGAAGCCATCCTTAGGCAGCGTCTCGGGCACGAACCACTGCCGCAGCAGGTCTTCCTCCGCGGGGGACAGGGTAATAAAGCGGCGAATAGCGACGAGCAGCGAGTCATGCATGAGCAAAAGAGGTGGCCCTTGCCCGGCCGCTTCTATCAGGCCGCGTGGGGCGGCGCAGAAGCCGCAACAGGAGCGCGTCAAAAGTAGCAAATGGCGCTCGCACCTGCTCAACATTACTACCTATTTGAACTGCACGAAACCAGTTATCCCACTCCCCAACGGAAGCCTTTCTCTCTTACTGATTGGCGTACCTAGGCGGGAAACGTGTAGGTAAGCGTACAGCCTGATAAGAGGTAGAACAGGCTGTACGCTTCCCTTGGGACTATAGGGGGGCCGGTGCCCCCTTACCCGACCTGGAACGTGCGCATGCTCAAGCCCCCAAACGCGACTTCTTCGTGGGCATAGGTCACCGCCTCGTCCGGCCGCGCCAGGCCGGCACTGTAGAGCAAGGGCAGGTAATGGTCAGGTGTCGGCACGGCCAGCCGCCCGCTGGAGCCCGCCCGCTCGTACGCAACCAGGCCCTGATAGTCGCGCTGGTCAAGCTTGGCTTTCACCCACTCGTCGAATTCGGTCGCCCATGCGAAGGGACTCGCGTCGCCAGCCCGGAGTTTGGGCACACTCAGGCGCGTATTGTGGACGATGTTGCCGCTGCCCAGCAGCAGCACGCCCCGCTCCCGCAGGAAGCGCAGTTGGCGGGCAAAGTCAAAGTGCCAGGCCAGGGATTTGGTGTAATCGAGGCTGAGCTGCAACACCGGGATGTCAGCCTGCGGATAGAGGTGGTGCAGCACCGTCCAGGTGCCGTGGTCCAGGCCCCAGTCGGTAGCCCCGTGTACCTCGTGCACGTGGTCGATGAGGGCTTGGGCCAGCGCGGGAGCCCCCGGGGCGGGGTACTCCATCGCGTGCAGCGCAGGCGGAAAGCCGCCGAAGTCGTGAAGGGTGGGCGGGTGCTGATTGGTCGTGACCTGCGTGCCCTGCGTGAGCCAGTGGGCTGACAGAACCACGATGGCTGTCGGCGGCGGCAGGCGGGTGCCCAGCTGGCGCAGGCTGCGCGTGAACGCATTATCATACAGCGCGTTCATTGGCGAGCCGTGGCCCACAAACAGCACGGGCATGGCTGGCGTCACGGGATGGGTGGCCGCGGCGGCCACTAAGGATTTCAGATTCATAAGGGCGGGTACAAAGGATGTACGCGCAAGCTTTCAAGCGTACGCGACGGGGCAGCAAGACGGGAAGAAGCGATACTAAAAACCCAGCTGCGTAGCCGATGCTCCCGTCACAGGAGCACCGGCCTGGGAAACTGTCCGGTAGGAACGGCCGCAGACGTGGCTCGTCGAACCTACACGGTGACGCTCGCGAGGCCTTTCTGCAACGCGGTCGCCTGCACCTCCGGTAGCTTGACGCCTTCGGCCCGCGCCACTGTGACGTCGCGCATGCCTAGAAAACCAAGCATCCACCGCAGGTAGGGCGTCGCGAAGTCGTAGGGCTGCATGGGTCCTTCGGAGTAAATGCCGCCGCTGGCCAGGGCGACGTACACTTTTTTGCCCGTAATCAGCCCTTCGGGGCCGGTCGGGGTGTAGCGGAACGTGAGGTTGGCCCGGGTGAGGTGGTCGAGCCACGCCTTGAGCGAGGAGGTAATCGTGAAGTTGTAGAGCGGGGACCCAATCACGAGCACGTCCGCCGCCAGGACTTCGGCAATGGCCTCATCGGAGTGGCGCACCGCCGCTTGCTGCGCTGGCGAGCGGCCTTCGGCCGGCGTGAAGTAGGCATTCAGGTGCGCTTCTTCCAGATGGGGAAAGGGGTGCTGGGCTACGTCGCGCACAACTACTTGGCTGCCCGGATGGGCAGCCAGCAGTTTGTCGATGATGCCCTGGCTGAGTTGCGTGCTGAACGACTCGGCCCCGCGGGCGCTGGAGATGATTTGCAGAATCTGCATAAGGAGGGGAAATGGGGTGGTAAAAGGCAGGCTTCCCGCGCCGGCCGCGCCGGTCACAACCGCTGCCCGCCAACTAAGCGGCCAACTAGGCTGTTGGGTATGCTGATTACCTCAAGCAATCAGCTGGCCGGTTGTTTGCCCTTTTCGCCACCTGCAGATTACGCGCCGGTAGTCTGATTACCAGCAGGTAATCACGTCGTACTCCCCCTTCATCCTCCCCGCTCATCTCCTATGACTAGCCCTGACCTCCCGGCTTGCGCCGTCACAATGCAGGCCCTGCGCCACGCTTTTCTGGTCGTCAACAGCAAATGGAAGCTGCCCATCATCGTGGCCCTGAACAAGGGCACCCGGCACTTTCGCGGCCTGGAGCGCAGCGTGCCGGGCATCTCGACCAAGGTGCTGGCCAAGGAGCTCAAGGACTTGGAAGCCCACCAGTTCATCGCCCGCACGGTGCACCCCGGCCCCCCCGTGGTGGTGGACTACTACGTCTTACCGTATGCGCGCACGCTCGACCCCGTCATTGAGGTTCTTAAAGCGTGGGGCCTGCAGCACCAACAAAGGTTGGCGGAACTCCAGGCCGCGCCCGTAGCCGCGCCAGTTTAAATTGTCGAAAAGCCCTGCTAGTAAGCGGGCACTTTGCAAAATAGGCTGGGGCTGTTTATAGCTAATGTTTATCGTACCTAAAGTCCTCGGCGTCGGGTTATCAAACTCACTGCTGATAATGGGGTGTTATCAATCCTTATGGGCAAGAATAGGTAGCCCTTCGCTTTACTTATCGCTACCTATCCGGCCTGAGTGAAACTAGCTACTTCACTCACCGAAGGAAGACTTTTCTCTATCATCAACTGGTTCCCTTAGACGGGAAGCGTACACGCCTACTAAGTAAGGAGGAATAGGTAGCGCTGCTGTTTACTTATCACCACCTATTTGGGCCAAGCCTTTCGGAAAACTAAGCAACCTGGTTACCCGAACCTGGGCTTGAGCGGGCAGTGGCTCGTGGCCTACGGTCTGCAAGCGCAGGTCGAGCAGGAGCGCAAAGCTGTCGGGTTGAATTGCCACGAGTACCCCCGTCACGACTTGGGCCGGGTGCTGTAGGCTTTGCACTTGTATCTGTTGCCCCACCGCTAGCGTGTCACTAGCCGAACTGGTGGGCAGGCGCAGGCGAAAAGGCGTGACTTCGGTAAAAAAGAAAACGGGCTCGCCTTGCGAACGCTGGTCGCGGGCCAAGGTATAAAATTGCGAAATAATGCCCGCAGTTGGGGCTGACAGGAACGTGTAGTCGTAGTACTTCAGCAGGAGTTCTCCCTTGCGAACATGCTGACCATCTTCTACATACAGGCGCTTAATAGAGCCGTGCTGGTATACGGGCAGCGGAAACGAATGGCTAATGAGCACGGTGCCCTCCCCCAGCAGGGGCCCCACCTTTGGCCGAGCTGCCGCAGCATGAATTACAGCGCTGACCGGCTTTGGTGCCCACCAGCCCCGCCAATAGAGAAGGCCCGCGCTGGCCAAGAGGGCGAGCAAGAACAGCAGAAATAGCTTCATGAGAAGGCAGAAAATAGGTAACCGGGCACTGGCAAGGATTCTAACAGATAAAGCGGCCCGCTTTAAAAGAAGAAGCCTAAGCGGATGAGCGGGAGCCGGCCTTCAGCCGAGATACCGTACATGGCGGCTAGCACTACCTGCGGCGTGGGGGCCAGCCACAGGCCCGGGCCGTAGCCACGGTGCCAGGTACTCGACGTTTCGCCCGGCACCCACACTCGGCCTACATCGTGGAAGGCCAGCAGCCCGAAGGTGGCCGGCAACAGATAGCTGCGAAAATGGGCGAGTTGCAGGCGCACTTCCGTGTTGTTATAAGCGCTTTGGCGACCAGCAAAGCGGGTGCGGCCGAAGCCGCGCAGATTAGATAGCCCGCCCAGGGTGGCGGCCTGAAAAAACTCGTAGTTGTCGCTGAAATTGACGGTGCCCCCGAAGCGCGTAGCCAGCGTCAGGCGCAGTGGAAAGCGGAAGCTGCGGTACACGGCCAACGAGGCGTTGAGCTGGGTGAGGGGCTGAGCACTGGCTGTGAGCGGTCGCTGAGCCAGCAACTCGGCCTGGCCGGCCACGCCCTGGGGCAGTTCGGCGCGGGCATGCAGGCTGGTGAGCTCGTAGCCCAGCCGGATTCCCGCGTACTGCTTGGCCTCGAATAGCTTATCTGGATGCAGACGCGGGTCAGGGTTCTGGTCGAGGATGCGGCCGGGCTGCTCTTCCACCTCGACGCCTTGGTAGACCGGCCCGCCAAATACGGTGCTCCGCGCGCTCAGCTTACGGCGCAGCAGCGCAGCTACGGCTAGATTGCGGAAGCGTACCCGGTAGTAAGCCGCACTGGTCGGCTCATCGGACACTAGTTCGGTAGCGTTGCCCAGGCCGTAGAAGTTGCGCACGTAATTGGGGGCTTGCACAGCGGCGCGCAGCTGCAAGTCGAAATGACCGATTACCTGCGCAAAATCGCCTTCGTAGCCGAAGCTGAAGGCCCCGGTGCGCAGCGCCACGTTGGCCGTGAGCTGGTGCGTAGCCGCCCAGGGCAGCTTGCGAAAGCCCGGCCGCTTGAGCAGCAGCCCCAACCCCAGAAATAGGCCGTCGTCCACGTTGTAGCTCAGCGGATAGAGCGGGCCGGCATAGGCGTACTGAAAGGCTAGGCGGTCGTACTGATTCACTTCGGGCCGGGCGCTGAGGCGGGTTTTGGTGTCGGGGCCGCGGTTAGGTACGGCCAGGCCCGTGGGCGCATCGTATGCCGTGACGCGGCGGCGACCAAGGCGCACGCGGGAGTTATCACGCAGCGTATCCGCCCCTTCACCACCTACCACGCGCACTACGGGCCCGTGCTGCACCTCGCCGCGCAAGACAAACACGTCGGCCCCGCCCTGCCCGTAGAGGCGGATTTCCTGCGTCTCAGTGGTTTGAAACGTGCGCTGGTAGCGCACGGGCCCGTGCTGTCCCGTCTTGGACAACTCGTAGACCGTCACTTGCGTGTGGGCATCATCCTGGCGTAGCACTTCAAACTCTTCGGCCCCATCACTACCCACCAATTCCACGTCCTGGGCCAGGAAGCGGTAGTACTGGTCGGCCCATTCGGGCAGGTGGGCCCGGTGGGCTTGTAGTTTGGTCAGGACGGCTGGCCCGGAAAGGTGGTAAATGGAGTCGGGCCATTGACGCAGGCCCACCGCGAGTATGCTATCGGTCAGGCTGGCCTGCACCGAGTCGGCCAGGGCGCGCCAGTCGGCGCGGCTGAGCTGGGTTAGAAAGGAGCGGTCGAAGTAGCGGGCGTTGAAGTTGAAGCTGTTGACGTTCTGAAAGTTCACGTCAAACCCCTGGATGCGGGGCAGCAGGTACTCGGCCCGGGCGCGGCGGGGCAGAAAGCCTTCGTTGACGAACAGCGCCTGGTCACGGTCGCGGGGCACGGCCCGAAACAGCTTGCCGCCACCCCGTTGAGGATAGGCCAGCCAGCGCCACTGGTCGTCGTGGCGGTCCCAGTCGGCGAGCACCATATCGAGCAGGCGGGCGCGCAGCACGGCGCGCTGGTCTACCCGGTTGCGCGAGTCGGCTTGCAGCAGGGCCAGCACCTCGGGGGTGCCGTATTTCTTGCGCTCGGGCTGGCCCGAAAAGCTCTTCGGTGGGGCCGGGTCACGGGCTTCGAGCAGCGCCAACGAGCCGGCAAATTCGCGGCGGTAGATGCCTAAGCGCGGGTCATCGGGCACGAGCACGAGCTGCGGAGTTGTGTGGCCTACCCCTGCGGCCTCGGCCAGCGGCGGCACCAGCAGCGCCGCGTAGGGGTGGGACGCCGAAATCTGGTCCTGTACGATAGCCGCTGCCAGGGTATGATGCAGAAAATCAGGCACCGAGCCGTTGGTATTCTTCTCAATCGAGCGCAGCACAAACTCTTGGCCGTTAGTCGCTCGCAGGCGCAGCGACTGGGTTTGCAGCCCGCCCCCGCGCTTGAGCGGCGTCAGACCACCTAGGGCGGTGCTTAGGTCCAGCACCGGCACGGCCACGGGCTGCTGCCACTCGCGGCGGTAGTTGGCTCCTTGCAGCCAGCGGCGAAACCGGCCCGCCTGGTAGTGGGTGCTGGCGGGCACCACCGCCACCATGGGCGGATGCGGCCGGGCGCGGGCCACGGTGAAGGTGTCAGTTGCCGGCGCAGGTACTAAGTCGGGCGTAAACCAGTGCCGCTCGGCTACTACCGACTGGCCATCGGGGTGCTCGACATCGGGCACCCAATAGGTGGCCCGCACCTGCCCATCGGTCGCGTATTCGAGGCGCGTAAAGCCGTGGTAGGCCGCCTTGGCGGGCGTAGCCAGCACGTCGGCCGGCGGGGCGTGCGGGGCGGCCGGGCCGCTGCTGAAGTAATGCAGCGCGTGCTCTTCATCGTAGCGGGCGTGGCGGTTGCCCTGAGCACTCACGTAGGTCAGGCCGGGGTATTTTTCGAGGATGCTGCGCAAGGAGGTGCGCAGCAATTCGTAGCGCGGGTTGGGGAGCAGCGATAGTCGCCGGTGGGCTAACGCCAGGTGCTGCTGGCCCACCAGCAGCACCTGGCGGCCCTGGTTGCGGCGCAGAATATCGTCTAGCAGCGTCAGGACGGCCGCTGGGTCCTGGGTGGTGCACGGGCCGGTCGCGTCGGGCGAGGCCGGGGCACGCAGCCACCACGCCGTATTGAGCACCACCAATGTGTGGCGCTCGTCGAGCCGCAGCTCCACAGGGTCAGGGCAGCGGCCATCGGGCACCAGCGCGTCGGGCCGGCCAGCAGCAGTAACCAGCAGCCGGGCTGCCTGGGCATCGCCCTGCGGCCCATCGGCCCCACCGGGCACGACCACCAGCCGGCCGGGGAACTGGTGCAGCTGCGCCAGTAGCGCCGCCGAAACGCTCCCCTTGCCCTCATCGGCCAGCAGGCGCGCGCCCAGGCGGTCATCGAGTAGTACCAGCGTGCTGCGCTCGCCTAAGCGGGCGGCTTGCGCCGCCACAGCGTGTAGGGTTTGCGTGAGTTCGGCCGGCCCTCGGCTCCGCCCGCCAACTAGGAATACCGTGCTGGCAGGTGCCGGCTGGGCCACTGCGGGCCACCCAGCTAGTAGCCCGGCTACCAGTAGCAGCCCTCGCCACAAGTACGCGTGTTCCATAGAGTTGAGTTAATAGATTGATGCGTATTAGTGGATAGCTGTCATTCAGCAATAAGTAATATTATCAATATATAGTTATTTTTTACTCCGGTGCGAGAGTCAACGAGCGTGCTGTTAACTAGAAGCACGAGAAAGTGAAAGCATCTCTTTTTATAGTAAAGGGTTCTCAATGAGCAAGAAGGGCCTACTGCTTCGGAGGGACCTGTGGTAACAAGTCGACTGAATGGCTCGCAGGAGCGAACGCTAGCGCAAGGTGGCTGCTCCGCTATCGGTGACCGGCCAACAGATACAAAGGTTCAGCTCAGCCTCGGGCTGAACCATGACATTTATCAAGAAATGGTCAGCCTGAATTACTAGTTACGCCACTCGAATGGATGGCTGAGGCAATGCGCTGAACGCCTTAGACATGGAACAGAATAACTTAGCCCAGCACCATTATCATGTTATTAATGATTGATTATTAACTGATTATTAAAATGGCGCTGTCATTTATCAAGCTGTTTTTTTGATAAATGTCAATGAAGTAGGATTGGCCAGCGCGGGACCTTTGTGTCGTCGGAATAGCCCACTCGCTGGGCGCCACTAACCTACTTCTCAGGCCACCCGGCCACATCTGATATGGACATTATCGAAGCGCTGAACTGGCGCTATGCCACCAAAAAAATGACGGGCCAGCGTGTGCCGACGCCCGTAGTAAACCAGATTCTGGAAGCTGCCCACCTGGCCCCTTCGGGTATCGGCTTGCAGCCTTACGAGATTCTGGTTATCACCAATCCAGCGATGAAGGCGCAATTGCTACCCATTGCCTTCAACCAGGCACCGGTGGTGCAGTCGTCGCATCTCCTGGTATTTGCGGCCTGGGACCAGTACTCACCCGCCCGCATCCACTATGTGTTTGATTACCTGAGTGCTCAGCGCGGCCAAGACCAATCAGTGACGGCCAGCCAGCGCACGTTCGCCCTCAATTTCTTCGGTAAGCTGACGGCCGACGAGCAGTTTCACCACGCGGCCAAGCAGGCGCACCTTGCCCTGGGCCTGGCCGTGGCTGCCGCTGCATTGGCGCAGGTCGACGCTACCCCGATGGAGGGTTTTGACCCCACCGCCCTGGATGAGCTACTGGGCCTGCGCGCCAAGGGCCTGCGCAGCTCGATGCTGCTGGCGCTGGGCTACCGCGACGAAGCCGCCGACTGGAACCTTCAGCTGAAAAAAATCCGCAAGCCGCTCGCTGAGTTGGTCACGGAAATAGCCTAAAATCAGGCACCTGCTTTCCCTGCATCACTCCCATGAATAGCCTTTTTAATCTGCGGCTTGGAAAAAGGGCTGCGGTTATTACCACCGCGTTAGCCGCTACGCTCACCGCTACCCCAACGCAATATGCACACGCGCAAACACCGGACTTATTAGGCGTAGACCACGTAGGCATCAATGTGCCCAACCTAAACCAGGCAGTGACGTTTTTTGCGGAGGTGCTGGGCTTTACGCCCGTGACGCAGCTCGGCCCGGTGCCGCTGGATGCCGCCTGGAAACAGGCTAACCACCTACACGCCGGCACTGGTCCGGTGACCATTCGGATGGTGCGGGCCGGCACCGGGGCCAACATTGAGCTTTAACTACCAAGCCAGCGAAGGCAGCCAACAGCAGCCCGGCGGCGACGATATCGGGGCCACGCATATCTCGTTTTACACCTCCGACATTAAGGCGAGCGTGGCGTATATGAGGGACAAAGGCGTGAAGTTTCTCGGGGAGCTGCTGCTGATGACATCCGGCGCGACGGCGGGCGAAACCTGGGTTTACTTTGAAACGCCCTGGGGCTCGAAAATGGAGCTGAACTCCTACCCCGCCGGCAAGGCGTACGAGAAAACCAACCCGGCCGTGAAGCTGTGGTCGCCCAAAGACGTCACGCTGTCGGCTACAGGCCAGGCCGTGACTCTGGCCGAAGCCAACGCTTTGGTAAACCGCCATTTGCAAATCTGGAATCAGCAGGGTGACGCCCAGCTTAACGTGCTGCTGCCGCAAGCCTATGCCCATGCTATCGAGATGGTAGACCGTCAGGCTATCGTGACTGGCTACAGCCAGCTCAAGGAGTTTTTGAACACCTTGCACCGCCAGCACCCCGGCTACGTGTTTACCCTGGCCAAGCCCGTTGTGGCCCACAATAACGTGGTGCGCCTCTACTGGCAGTGCGGCTCGGCCGCTAACCCCAAGGCACTCACGGGCATGGACCTATTCGTGGTGGAAGATGGCAAAGTGCGGAAAATGTACGTGTTTGTCGATGACCCGCAGCCCCTAAGGAAGGCCGCCCAATTATCCAAAGCAACGCCCTTAAAATCAACTGCTAGCTCGCCCGCGGCTACTCAGCCGATGACGACCGAAGCAATGACGGCGGTGCTGACACGCCACTTCGGTATCCTCAACAACCTGGATTTTACCTCGCGTACCTCAGCCATTGCCGAGGTCTATGCCGACAACCTCACGTTCATCGACCCGCACCAGGAATTTGTGGGCCGCGAGCACTTCGATGGCTTTTTGCAGGGCCTGCACCAGAAGTTTCCCGGTGCCGTTTTCCAGTTGGCGCAGCCGATTGACGTGCACCACGGTATTGCTCGCATCCTCTGGCAGTTTGGCCCACCCGCCAACCCAACCGCCGTGACCGGGCAGGATACGGTGGTACTGGCCGATGGCAAAGTGCAGGCGATTTATGTCTTCCTAGACAAGGCCAAGCCGTAGCGTTCAGGGCATAAGTAGCACTATACCTAAAGCCCAAATAGTCAATTCACTAATGTTAGTACGTTGACATTTATCAATGTGCTTTTTTGACAAATATCAAAGGAGTCAGGGTAAGCCGTGCGGGACCTTTGTACTGTCAAATGAGGCCAGCTAAGCGGCTGCCTCCTTCTCCCAAGTCCGGCGAGCATCGCCCCGCTAGTCATCAATTCTTACTTCAAAAACCATCATGAGCACCTCCCAAAAATTAGCTGGTAAAGTAGCCCTCATCACGGGCGGCACCACGGGTATCGGCTTGGGCACCGCCCAACGCTTCGTAGCTGAAGGGGCCTACGTGTACATAACTGGCCGCCGCCAGGCCGAGCTCGATGCCGCCGTGCAGCAGCTCGGGGCCAATGCCAAAGGCATCCGCAGCGACGTAACCAGTCAGGCCGACCTCAACCAGCTTTTCGCCACTATTCAGGCCGAGAAAGGCCAGCTTGATGTGCTGTTCACCAACGCGGGTGGCGGCGAGTTTGCCGCGCTGGGCGGCATCACTGAAGCCCACTACGATAACACCTTCGACCTGAACGTGAAAGCGACGCTTTTCACGGTGCAGAAAGCCTTGCCCGTACTGCGCGACGGGGCCTCAATTATCCTGATGGCTTCCATCGTAGCCTCGACGGGCCCGGAAAACTTCAGCGTCTACAGCGCCTCCAAGGCAGCCGTGCGTTCCTTTGCCCGTACTTGGGCAGCCGACCTGAAGAGCCGTAAAATCCGCGTTAACGCCGTCAGCCCCGGCCCCATCGACACGCCCGGCTTGAGTGGCCTAGGTGCCGATGCGGCCCAGGGCGAGCAAATCAAAGCCTACCTGGCTACCACCGTACCGTTGGGCCGCTTGGGCACGCCCGATGAAATCGGCAAAGCCGTCGTGTTCCTCGCCTCCGACGATAGCAGCTTCGTCACGGGCACCGAACTGTTTGTGGACGGCGGCACGGCGCAGGTGTAAGCATCTGCTGCTTGCTTAATAGCTCTTAAAAGCCGGCTCGAATGAGCCGGCTTTTATTTTATAAAGCCTGTTTGCTATTGCTAATGCGGCTGTGTACGCTTTCCTTGCAAGAGGACCAATTAAAAATAGAGAAAATAGCATTTTCACTGCTTGACAGCTGAGCGGCTAACTCCTTGCTACCCTTGCATTCTCACCGTCGTCCTTGCTATGAAATACCTGCTGGCACTCTTTTCAATGGTTGTCTTTTCCGCTCGTGCAGAGTCCTTCTACACGATGCTACGCCCAGCCCAAGTTGATAGCCTTCGTCGTCAGCTTTGGCATAGCGCGCCCGACACCAACCGGGTAAACCTGCTGATAAAGCTAAGCAACGACATACTTGCCAAACAGTATGATTTAACCGCACCGAGCGACACAGTAACGACTTATATTCGACAAGCTCAGGCGCTTAGCAAGTCATTAGGTTTCGTCGGTGGGCAAATAGATAGTGAGTATGCACTGGCCTATTTAATGGGATTCAGCGGCGAGCAGGCGCGGAAAATAATTTTAAGTGCTCTGGCGCGCAGCCAGCAGCGGCACGATAAAGAGCGCGAAGCCATGGGCTGGTATTTTCTTACCTATACCTGTGGCAGGTCACTAGCCGAACAACCTCGACGCATTCAATATTTTGAGCACGCTGCCCGGCTTTTTCATACCAACCACAACCCGGTACAGGAAGCGCGCAGCTTAAAACAACTAGCGGATGCGCACCTAGCACTAGGAAATCCGGCCTTGGCCCGGGAAGAACTGCTGCGAGTTGTGGCGCTGTACCAGGCGTGTGGCTACCGTCAGTTGCACTACACATTCGACCTGCTGTCGGCAACCAATAGGGCGCTCGGCAACTATAAAGAAGCCTTGCAATACGCCATGGCAGCGGTGCAGAGTGCCAAAAGGAGCCAGGATACTACGCTGCTACGGGCGTTTTATACGAGCATAGGCATTGTATACCAAGAGCTTGACCAGCGCGAAAAAATGGTTGAATACTACACACTTGCCCTGCGCGGTGCGGAGCAATACCGGGATGTGCGCAATATTCTGGAACTAACCCTTGCTATTGCCCGAATTCAGCTTGCCCTCAACCAGCCTCAGCAGGCACTGGCGCTACTTCTGCAAAAAACGCAGGCTTTTCCGCCCTATGATGATTACACTCGTTTTGAAGTAGCCAAAGGGCTCGCTATCTGCTACTTACGCACCAAGCAATATACCCTGGCTGGTACCTGCAACCAACAAATAGAGTACTTCCTCAAGAGCAAGCAGTTTGCCGATAATTACCGCGCGCTGCATAGTGGTTATCTGTCCGCTGGCGCCTATTACCTAGCTACCAAGCAGCCCGCGAAAGCGCAGACCTATCTCACTAAAGCATTGACGCTAGGCCAACTACTAGGTTATCATAACAGCATGGCTACCACATGCTTACTTATTTATAAGGCCGATTCGGCACAAGGAAACTTATCTTCCGCCCTTACCTATTACAAGCGTTATAAAGCCATCAATGACAGCATCTTCAGCGAGAAAAACAGCAAGCAGATGGCGCGCTTGCAAATCCAGTACGATACCGAAAAGAAGGAGCAGAACATCGCGCTGCTCACCAAGCAGAATCAGGTGCAGCGCATGACCATCCGGCAGCGCGAGTTTCAGCGCAATGCCTTTGTGACCGGGGTGGCATTGCTGATGCTGCTGCTGGGCCTAGGCTACAATCGCTACCGGCTTGGGCAGCGCAGCAACCGGCTGCTAGAGGAAAAACGGCAGCTACTAGAAACCCAGCAAGCCGAAATCAGCCAGAAAAACCACTCGCTGGAACAGGTAGTTAGTGAGAAGGACCAGCTGCTGGAGGAACGGCAGGAGCTGCTGGTGGAGAAGGACTGGATGCTCAAAGAAATACACCACCGGGTGAAGAATAATCTGCAAGTAGTGAGCAGCTTGCTTGCCACGCAGTCGCGCTACCTGCACGACCCGCAGGCGCTGGCCGCCATCCGCGAAAGCAAAAACCGCGTGCAAGTAATGGCCATCCTGCACCAGAAACTCTACCAGACTAATAGCAATGCCCGCGTGAATATGGCCGAGTACAGCCGCGAGATAGTGACGTATCTAATACAGTCTTTCGACCAATTTCATCCGGTGCAAACCAAGCTGGAGCTGGCCCCGATTGAGGTTGAAGCTACGCTGGCTACTCCGCTAGGGCTCATTATCAACGAGGCCGTTACCAATGCGCTGAAGCACGCCTTTCCGCCGCCGTGCCGGGGTACCATAACGGTCAGCTTGATATGCCTGGCGCCGCAGCAGTACCAGCTCACCATCGCTGACGACGGCGTGGGCCTACCGCCGGACTTTGACTTGAATCGTAGCCGTAGCCTGGGCATGGTTATTATCAAAGGCTTAAGCCGGCAGATTGATGGCGAACTGGCGGTGACTACCGCCGCCGGCATGTGCCTCACCTTACGGTTTGCCACCACTAAAAAGCCGGCTTATTCTGAGGCCGTATAGGCAGGAACTTACACCGCACGGCCAAGGCGCTTGCTGCGCTTTCTTGATAAAAGTCAAGGATACCGGCCTCTTGGGTAGGGCACCTTTGTAGCCGCAGCCTCACTGGGGAAGGCGCTACTATTCGGGGCTTTTTACCATGAAGAAAATAGCTTATTGCTGCTGCCTGGGAGTGGTAGGACTGCTTACTACCGAGTTCGGGGTGATTGGGATTCTGCCGCAGCTGGCGACGTACTACCACATTAGCAGCGCGCAGGCGGGCTGGCTGCTGAGCGCTTTTGCCCTGGTCATTGCCGTGGCGGGGCCTTTTATGACCTTGCTTACGGGGCGCTTCAACCGCAAGGTGCTGCTGCTGGCTAGCTTGTCGCTCTTCCTGCTTACCGGGATGGTTTCGGCGTTTGCGCCGCCGTTCTGGCTGTTGCTAGTGGTGCGGGTGCTGCCGGCTTTTTTGCACCCGGTGTTCTATGCTACGGCGCTGGGCATTGTGGCCAGTAGCCCCGATAGCAAGGACGCGCCCCGGCTGATGGCCATTGTGTTAAGCGGCATTAGCCTTGCGACGGTCACGACCATTCCGCTGGCTACCTACGTGGCTAGTGAGCTGGGATGGCAAGCATCGTTTGGCATGCAGGCGGGAGTTAGTGCAGTGGCGCTGTTGGGTATTGCGTGGGGGGTGCCTTCGTTGCCGGTGGCGGTGGCCCCGGCGTATGGCCGGCAGCTGGGGGTACTGGTCAGGCCGGTTTTCTGGTACGGGGCAATCCTGGTTTTTCTGCTGGTGGCGGGCTGGTTTTGCACCTACAGCTATTTTGCTGAGTACCTGGGGCAGGCCAAACACATGAGTCCGCGGGCCATCAGCTACCTGCTTTTGCTTTTTGGCCTCACCGGCCTGCTCGGCAACTGGCTGGTGGGCAAGCTGCTAAGTCGCAACCTGCGTAGCGGCACCGTGCTGCTGCTGCTCGGGCCTTTGCTGGTGGCGCTGGGCCTGCACTACGCGGGCACGCTGCCTGGGCCTACTACCCTGGTAGTGGCTGGCTGGGGCTTGCTGTACGCGCCGTGCTTTTTGCTGAGCTCGGCGGTAATCAGCGCGGCCGCCCCTGAGGCCGTCGAGTTTGCCAATAGCCTAGCCGCCTCCTTTACCAATCTGGGAATCACCGTCGGGACTACCGTCGGTGGCTGGGTTATCGGTCACTACGGGCCAGGGCCGCTGCCGTGGGCCGGCCTGGGTTTTGGGCTGGCCGCACTGGTAGTAGTAGCCTTGCAGAGCTGGATGGAGCGGGCTGGCCGGCTGCGGGTAGCCTAAGGTTGGTAGTCGTCATTTTTTTCTGAGTCGGGCTTTTCCTTGATAAAAACCAATGCGGCGGCCTAGCGCTCATCGGAACCTTTGTCTCCCTTAATCAACCAACAATATGAGAGCCAAAATCCTGACCCTGTTTCTGTTGCTGACTGGCGCGCTGCTGCCGGCGGCCATTGCCCAATCCACTTCCAAAGTCACTTTTGCCCAGCCGCAGCTGGTGCACGAGTTTAAGATTGCGGTGCCCCAGCAGCGGCTCGACGACATAATGGCCAAAGTGAAGGCCGCCAAGCTACCCCGCCAAATGCCCCCCGCCGAAGGCTCGGCCTCGAACTGGCAATCGGGCATGGACATGGCCTGGCTGGCCGAGCTCCAGCAGTACTGGGTGAACAGCTACAACTGGCGGGAGCAGGAAAAAATACTCAACAGCTACCCGCAATACATCGCCAATGTGGATGGCTACGACATTCAGTTTTACTACATCAAGGGCGAGGGCAAGAACCCCTTGCCCCTGCTGCTGACTCACGGCTGGCCCGGCTCCACGTTCGAATTTTTCGATGCCATCGCGCCGCTGACCACGCCCTCTAAATTTGGGGGCAAAGCCGAGGATGCCTTCACGCTGATTATTCCCGCGCTGCCCGGCTTCGGGTTTTCATCCATGCCCAAAGTGCCAGTGCAAGGCCCCACCACAGCCCGGCTGTGGCACAAGCTCGTGACGGAAATAATTGGCCACAAGCAATTTGTGGCCCAGGGAGGCGATTGGGGCGCGGGTGCCACAGTGCAGCTGGCCCACCTGCACCCCGAGAGTGTCAAAGCCATTCACCTAAACCTGTTTGTCTGGTTTCCGGTGCCCGCCGACCAGCAAACCAGCGCCGAGAAAGAGTACTTCGCCCAATCCGAGGCCTACATGACGGAGGGCTTCGATTACTGGCGCTTGCAGGCCCATAAGCCCATGATGCCCGCCGTAGCTCTGTATGACAGCCCCTTGGGAACGGCCGGCTGGATTGCCGAGAAATTCTGGACCTGGACCGATAATAACGGCCGCCTCGAAAATGTCATCTCTAAAGACAAACTCCTTACCGACATCATGTTATACCTGGTAAATGACGGCGGCATAGATGGCAGCTTCTGGTATTACCGGGCCGTTTTCACCGAGATGAAAGGCGTCATGTACCCCGGCTACATTAAGACGCCCACTGCCATTGCCAAGTATCCAAAAGACTTTGTAATGACCCATCCGCCCCTGGAGCTGGCCAAGCGCGGGTTCAACGTAGTGCGGTTTGAGGACATGCCCAAAGGCGGGCATTTTGCGGCCATGGAGCAGCCCCTGCTTTTTGCCAAAGACGTGCGCGAAGCCTTCCACGCTTACCACTGATTTTTAGGACTATTCCGCATCTCGCTACTCCGGCTTCTACTTAATTTGAGAAACGCTGCCGCTTTCTGCACTCATTCGCAGGAAGCGGCAGCTTTTGGTTACGCCATGCATGTATTTTTATGAAGCGCCTCCCCATCTCCCTGCTCTTCTGCTTGCTGCGGATTATCGACAGCCAGGCGCAGCTGGTCCGCTTTCACTATGTGCTGCCCCAAACCAACCCGCCCACAAGCCAGCCAAAGCCACCCGAAACGGCCCCGGTTATTATTAAGCGCAGGGCGAGCGCAGTGTCGCAGAACTACCCGCACGTGCTGAGCGGCAGCAACATCAGATTTTTGTATCGAAGCCTGACGGGCGACAAAGCCGCCGCGCCCATCTATACCGGCCAGCCCAACATCTGGGCCACCGTGAAGATGGACAACACCGTGCCGGTAGTGGACATCTGGCAGTTCAACCAGTCGGATGAAGGCGTGCGGGATAACCTCATCCGGTGCAGCACGGATTTGAAGAGCCACCGAATTGAAATAGACCTGAGCCGCGACAGTGTGGGTGGCGCTACCCGCGTGGTCAAAATACCGTTTCGCGCCTTCTTGGTCAGCTACAACACGGTGCCATTGCGCTTTCGGTGGGCGGGGCGCAGCGACCACAATCCCTCCCCAGCTACTACCAATCTCAGCTTTGCGGTGAACGTGGGAGGCGTGCGCGGCAACTCCTACTTCAGCCCGCGCAGTGTGCGGCACTACGGCTATGCGCTGAGCGTATTTGCCGGAGCCACCACCGTCACCCTGGACCGGCCATCGTATCTCAATCAAAGCCAATACGATATGGACCGCACCAACCTGGGTTTGTCGGGTGGGTTGTCGTTCACCTTTATCCGCAACAATATCGGGCTGGTGGCGGCCCTAGGCATCGACCACTGCACCGGCCACAATCACTCGGAATGGGTGTACCAGGACCGGCCCTGGCTGGGCATTGGCATCAGCACGGGGTTGGGCTTGTTTTGAAGAGCGCTGCTCCAAAAAGAACTGCCCTACCGTCATGCTGAGCGCAACGGAGTCGAAGCATCTCTACCGCATTATCTGAGCCTTTCAACGAAGCGGTAGAGATGCTTCGACTCCGCTGCGCTCAGCATGACCGTTCTATAGATTGCCAAATACACTCTAAAAACGCCACCTATACAGGAAAGACCCAAGGCCAGATAATCACAGACTTCGGCGCTTTTTCCTGGGCTCAAGCCCCAGCTTTTGCATGCGAGCTTCCAGGGTAGTCGCTTTTATGCCGAGCCGCTCGGCGGCTCCGCCATGCCCCCGAATGCGGTTATTCGACAGAGCGAGGGCAGCCAGGATAGTTTCCCGCATCACTTCCTGCATGGGCTTTACGGCAGTGGTAGCAACTGGCTCTTGGAGGGCAGGAGGCGTTGGTATTAGTTGCGGGTTGGCTACCAGTGACTCAGCCAGTAGCAGCGTGGGAGGCGTAGACAGAATAGCGGCCCGTTCCAGCACATTTTCCAGCTCCCGGATATTGCCCGGCCAGGCATAGTGACGTATCTGCTGCACGGAGTTGTTGGCGATACTGGTAAAGGCCTTACCCAGCTTCTTGCCCAGCTTATGCAGGAAATACATGGCTAGTGGCAAAATATCGTCTTGCCGCTCGCGGAGCGGGGGCAATACCAGGGGGAAAACGTTGAGCCGGTAGTACAAATCGGCCCGAAACCGACCTGCCATGACTTCCTCTAACAGCTGGCGATTGGTAGCGGCTATGATGCGCACATCGACCACCAGCGGGCCTTTACCGCCGATGCGCTCAATCTCTTTTTCCTGCAACACGCGCAGCAGTTTGGCTTGCAGTTCCAGAGGCAGCTCGCCGATTTCATCCAGAAAAATGGTGCTGCCGTGGGCCAGCTCAAATTTGCCTATGCGTCGCTCGGTGGCTCCGGTGAAGCTGCCCCGCTCGTGCCCAAACAGCTCTGATTCCATGAGCTGCGGCGGCAGCGCCGCGCAGTTTACTTTCACCATGGTACGGGTGCCGCGCCGCGAGCGGCTATGCACGGCGCGGGCAATCAACTCTTTGCCAGTGCCCGTTTCGCCTAACAGCATTACGGTGGCATCGGTGGGGGCCACCTGGGCCACGCCGCGCAACACGGCGAGCAGGGAAGGGCTGGTGCCGATAATTTCTTCGAAATTATGACTGACCTTAATCTCCTCGCTCAGGTAGGTTTTTTCCTGTTCCAGCTGCTCGCTTAGCAGGCGGGTGCGCTCATAGGCGGAGATATTTTCTAGGGCAAAAGCCAGCTGTCCGGCTATTTCCTGCAAGCAATGTAAGTCTTTGGGGGTAAAGGCATAAGCTGCCTTGCTGGCCACTATCAGCACGGCGGCGGGCTGGTCTTTCAGCACAATGGGCGCGAACATGGAGGACTTGAGGCCCAGCAAGTCAGCATAGTAGCTGCTCACCGGGTTGCGCGCCCGCGCTTCGTCGGCGCACTCGCCCACGTTGAGCGCAGGCTGGAGCAGCCACGGCTCCATCTCCGTTATCGTGCGCTGCCAATCCTGGGGCGACATCCCCTCGGGGAGTGCGACCTCCTCGGCGGGTATTATGCAGAACAGGCCGTCCTGTTTGCGCACCGTGGCGTCCATTAGTTGGGGCGTGCCCAGCACCCGCCCTACCCGGTAGATGCTGAGCAGGTCGATGGGTAGTAGCTCGCTGATAGCTGCCGCCACCTGTGGGGCAATTTCGGCCATGTCGCGGCCATTGCGGAAGGCGCTGGCCACCGCTAGCTCCGTCGTTTTGAGTTGCCGCCGGGCGTCTATCTCCTCATAGGCCAATAGGTTATCTAGGGCCAGCGCAATCTGCGGAATGATGAGGTTGACCGCGTTATACTCGTCGTGACTGAACCCATTGGGAGAAGTAGTGGCCAATTGCAGGCTGGTAAACGAGCGCTGCTTCAGCAGCATCGGAAACAAGGCCATCGACTGAATGCCGAAGGCATTGCGGCTGGCCTGCGCCGTGGGGTAATGTTGGCACAACTCGTCGAACGCCGGACCGGTGAAGATTCCCTGCTGTTTATCCAACTGGTTGGCAATGGGCTGCTTCAGTTTTTCCAGCAGCTGCTGGGGAGCATCGCGGCCCAGCAACTCGGGTAGCTGAATCCGCTCGAAGGTGCCGGCGGTCGTTTTGTGCAGCATCACCCAGTAGAAGCTCTGCTCTTCAGGCAGGCCGATGCGCAGGTTCAGCCAGGTAAACGGAACCAGCTGGTTTAGCTGAGCAGTAATGGCTCGGCACAATTGCTCCCGGTCGTGCAGGGTAATAATGGCATTGTTAACGGCTATCTGAGTTTGCTGCTGTTGGCGCAATTTGGCTTCCTGGCTATGGGCATGGCGGTAGCGGGCTATTTCGAGAGCCGCCAGCACGTCGCGCTCCCGAAAAGGCTTGTTGAGGAAGCCAAATGGCTCCGTCACTTTCGCCAGTTCCAATACGCTGTCCGTGAGATTGGCCGATAGAAACACGAACGGAATACGCTGCTCATTCAGCCAATGAGCCAGCTCGATGCCCGTTTCCTCGCCTTTAAGGAAAATATCGAGTAAGACCACTGCCGGCACGGCCTGCGCAACCAGCGCCCGGGCCTGGGCACCCGACTCGGCCGGCCCCAGTACCCGATACCCGGAGCTTTCCAGAATCTGCGCCAGGTCATTGGCAATCAAGAATTCGTCTTCGACTATCAGGACGAGTTCCGAAGACGGCCGTTCAGCAGGTGAATCCATTGGGTAAGTGAAAAATATACTTGACTTGCAGTTGCCGGCTACCCCCTAAAAAGGTCGCTGCCAGCGCCCTACACCTAGCCATTGGTGCAGGAGCGATACTACTAAACAAGGTGGGTTTCTAATGGACTTTTTATCCAAAAAAACTCCAACATGTTGGATAATCCATTCGGATGGAGAACTTGGCAAGCGGCCATTATCAGCACATTGGCCTAAATACACGTTTGTTTGTCAAGCAATTATACCAGATAAACTCCTAATAATTCAGGCTGGCACCCAATTGGTAAAAGGATAGCAGAGAAACCCGGCAACTTCTCTCCCACCCTTTCCATTCTGGTCACCCTGCCTTTATGAAATCATCCATTCTGGGCCTGCATCACATCACGGCTATTGCTAATAATACACAGCTTACCTATAATTTTTACACGCGGATACTTGGCTTGCGCCTAGTCAAAAAAACAATTGCTTTCGACACACCAAACACCTTTCAGTTCTATTTCGGCAATGAAACCGGCGCGGCCGGTACGCTGCTCGCTTTTTTATTCTGGGAGCACACGTTAGCCACGCCGCCACGCCCCGAGCACGCTGCCGAAATCGGCTACTCGGTGCCCGCCGGCAGCCTCGATTTTTGGCAGCAGCGCTTCGAGCAATGGGGCGTGCGGCACGAGCCGCTGGCCGAGCGGTTTGGCGAGCCCTACCTGGTCTGCTACGACCCCGATGGCCTGCGGCTGGCGCTTATTGTCTCGAAAACCTTTGACCCGCGCCAGCCTTGGGCCACGGCCGAGGTAAGTGCCACGGTTGCTATTAAGGGCCTGCACACGGTCAGCCTGCCCGTGGCTAGTGCCCAACCCACGGCCGAGTTGCTGACGGATGTATTGGGCTACCGGCTATTGGAGCGCGTCGGCCCGCGCACTCGCTACACGACCGAAGCGCCGGCCGGGGCCACGCTGCTCGACTTAGTGGAGGTGCCAGACCTCTTATTCGAACCTAGGACCACCGGCTCGGTGCATCACATCGCCTTTCGCGTGCGGGCCAAGGCGGCTCAGCAGCGCATTCGTCAGCAATTGGTGGGCCGGGGTTTCCAGCCTATTCTGCTGCCGGACCGTCGCTATTTCCAGGCCATTTCTTTCCGCGAGCCCAGTGGCATGCGCTTCGAAATCACCACTGAAGGGCCTGGTTTGCTGATTGATGAACCCCTGTCAGCCTTGGGCCAGCACCTGCAGCTGCCGGCACCCTATGAACACCTGCGTCCACAGTTGGAGGCCCAATTGTCCAGGCTGCAATAGGCCACTAAAATCCATCATTTCTTTTTTCTGCTTCGCACACCATGAAAACACTAATCCAAACTGACTACGCATGCTTAGGCGCGGATAAAAAATCTATTATTAAATTGATAGTCAACATGTTGTCATGCTAATCTTTTCCTTAAAAGCGCCCGTCATGCACACGTTCCGTACCTATATCGAAGAATGCACCTGCGCGCCTATTTCCGACGCCGACTTTGCAGTAGTAGCCGGCGCCTTTACACCTAAGAAGGTGAAAAGGCGGCACTATTTGCTGCAAGAGGGAGAGATTTGCAAGCATTTTGCTTTCGTGGTGCGCGGCGCGTTGCGCCTGTATACCGTGGATGAAAAAGGGGTCGAGCACATCACCCGCTTTGCGGTAGAAAACCGCTGGATTGGTGACCGGGAAAGCTACGTGCAGCTCACGCCGTCGGCCTATAGTATTGATTCGCTGGAGGATTCGGAAGTGCTGTTAATCACCAATACGCAGGTGCAAGAGCTTATTCAGACGGTGCCGGCTATTGCCCAACTGGCGCGGGCGCTTGACCAGCGCGCCTACATTGCCAGCCAGAAGCGCCTGCACACGTTTATAGCCTGCACGGCAGAAGAGCGGTACACCGAATTTCTGGCAAAATACCCCGACTACTTGCGCCGCTTTCCGCAGCACATGATAGCCTCTTACTTAGGTATTTCGCCCGAAACGCTGAGCCGGATTCGCACGAAGCACCTCCGCCCGAAAACCTACTGCCCTCCCCTAGAGACGCTGGCAGTACTCAAGCCCGCTTAGAGAATACTGGGCGTTTCAGCCACCTCTTCCTGGTAGAGCCCGATAACAAGGCCATCGGCTAGCTGGAGGTGGCAAAGCGACAAGCCAGGGCACACCAGTTCCGGGCCGCCAACCATTTGCAGGCCAGTGGCAAGGGCCTCGGCTACGGCCTGGGCTAAATCGGGCACCCGAAAGCTGGCCACTACGGGGCCGTGCGCAAACAAGTAGGCCGGATGGCTGGCGCCCGGGCTGTAAAACTCCAGCAGACTGCCATCGGGGAGCTGGCAGGCCGCCAAGCCGGGCTCCTGGTAGATAGCCTCGGCCCCTAATACGGTCGTGGCGAAGGATTGTAGCCGTTCACTATCGGGGCAGGCTAGCTGAAAAGCCAACTTGCGTGTGGTGGGGATGGGCATAGTAACTGCTAGATGGAAAAGCATTTGCGCCCGTGCGCTTTCCCGCAAGAGCTAGGTAAGGTGGCGGCGAATCCGGCTCAGGGTTTCGGTGGTCATGCCCAGGTAGGAGGCTATCATGTGCTGCGGAATGCGCAGGGCAAAGCCCGGATACTTGACCAGAAACTCGCGGTATTTTTCTTCGGCCGAATGACTGATGGCCGAATGAATTCGGTTTTGGGACGCCATGAAGCTGCGGTGTAAGATGCTGTTTATGACTTTATCAAACACCGGCAGCTCTTGCCGCAGCTGGTCGAAGGCTTCTTTCTTAATGAGCACCACTTCCGAATCTTCAATCGCCTCGATGTTGTAGCGCGAGGGCTGGCCAGTCGTCAGGCTTTCCTGGTCACCGGTCCACCAGTTTTCGATAGCAAAGTTGATAATGTGCTCCGCGCCTTTCCCATCGACCGAGTAGGTGCGCAGGCACCCCGCCACCACAAAGGCGTTGCTGGCCCAGGTATCGCCGGCTTGCAGCAGATAGTGACGCTTACGTAGCTTTTTGAGCACGCTCACCGCTTTTACCTGCTGGATTTCAGCGGCCGTAAAGTCAGCTTTGCTTAGCAGGTACTGCGCAAATACATCAAACATGGGGGCGAATTAGAGGCGTACAAGCCACAAAGAAATAGCCTTTGCCGCTGTACTGTCTCTCACTGCCCTGCTGCCACTACCTGCCGGCGCAAAGTAAAGGTGCACTGCCCTAGGTAGACTACTGTTCCTGAGTTACTTCCAGTACGATTTTGCCGTGGGTTTTGGGGCCGGTGGCGGTTGGGCCGTGCTGGGTACTGGCGGCCAGGGCCTGGGCAGCCTGCTCCAGGGGGTAAGTGCGGGCCACATCCACCTTCAGGGTACCGGCATCCAGCAGCGTGGCGAAGTGGGCTAGGTTTTCGGCTGATGCTTGCAAGTCAAACATCACGGCGTTGACGCCGTACTTGGCGGCTTGCTCCGGCGCGGGCGGGTAGTTGAGCGCAATCAGATGGCCCCCGGCTTTGAGCACCGCGTAGGAGCGCTGCTGCACCTCGCCGCCCACGGTATCCAGCACCACCTCCACGTTGTGCACCAGCGCCTCGAAGGGGGTAGCGGATTTATAATCCAGCACCTCATCGGCACCCAGCGCGCGTACAAATTCCAGGTCCTGGGCGCCCGCCGTGGCGATGACGTGCACGCCGTGCAAGCGAGCCAGCTGGATGGCGTAGGCCCCTACCCCACCCGCGCCCCCGTGGATAAGCACCGATTGCCCGGCTTGCAGCTGGCCGATGCGGAAGAGGGATTGCCAAGCCGTCAATGCCGAGATGGGCACGGCGGCGGCTTCGACGAATGACAGGCTTTTAGGCTTTGCCGCCACGGTGCCGGCGGGCACGGCGATGTACTGCGCGAATGCCCCGCCGTAGGCGGGCTGGTTGCCAGCCGCTGGGCCGGTGCCGTACACCTCGGTGCCCACCGCTAATCCGGTAACACCCGCCCCCACGGCGGCTACTGTGCCGGCGAAGTCGCCACCGGGTATCCAGGGCAATGGCGTGGGGAGGTGCCGCAACGCCCCGGCGGCTTTGCCCGCATCGACGGGACTGATGGACGCCGCGGCAATGCGCACAAGCACCTCGCCCGGCCCGGCCTGGGGCGTCGGCACTTCGTCGTAGCGCAGGTTTTCAAAGCCGTAGTCGTGCAGCTGAATGGCTTTCATAAATACGTGGGAGTAGGGGGTAGGCGGGTTATTTCCGCTGGCACAAAGGTGGCCGCCGCCCCTATCCAGCCCCTTTGACATTTGTCAAAAAATAGCGTTGATAAATGTCAAGAAATGGCGCAGCCAGGAAGCTCGATAGCCATTCCAATTGCGCCTGGGCTTCCTATTCTAATCGCCCCAAAAAGCAAGGCAACTCAATTGCGCATAAATCGATGGCAACGCGCTTTTTTGACAAATATCAATGGAATCGTCCTGGCCCAAATTCCACCTTTGTGGCCTCGCTATGCGATGCGCCCACTGATGGGCCGTGTCCTTTTCCAGCTGTTTACTATGCCTACTGTTTTGCATCCGGCCACTACCCGCATTCACGCCAGCCTGGGCTGGCTCGATGCCTACCGCAGCTTTGGCCAGGGTCCGGGCGTGGACCCAGCACGGCAGGCTTTCGGGGCCCTGCTCATTCTCAACGATGATACGGTAGCTGCTGGCAGGGGCTTTGGCGCACACCCGCACCAGAACATGGAAATTATCACCATTCCGCTGGTCGGGGCCTTGCAGCACCAAGACTCCCTAGGCCACGAAGCAGTTATTCGGGCCAACGAAGTGCAGGTGATGAGCGCCGGCACGGGCATCGCGCACAGTGAGCGCAATAACAGCCCGCAGGAGCCCGTGCATTTTCTGCAAATCTGGCTGCTGCCCGACCAGCTCCAGCTACCGCCCCGCTACGACCAAAAGGCCTTTGCGCCCGAGAGCTGGCACAACCGCCTGGCGCAGGTGGCCTCGCCCAGCCCTGACGATGCCGGGGTATGGCTGCACCAGCAGGCGTGGCTGCACCGGGGCACGTTCGAGGCCGATTTCACCACTACCTACCAAGTCAAGAAATCTGGTAATGGGGTGTATGTCTTTGTGCTACGAGGCGAAGCAACCGTCAACGGCCAGGCGTTGCGCCCCTACGATGGCCTGGGCAGCTGGGACATAAGTGAGCTGACCATTCAGGCTAACAGCCCGGCCGAGGTATTGCTGCTCGACGTGCCCATGCTACCCTGAATTCAGCGGCTTTCGCCTTGATATAAGTCAAGGAAATTTTCCGTCAGAAGTCAAGGGAAATGCCTAGTGCCTCCGGGCACCTTTGCCTATCAACGACACGGGCCTGGCTGCCAAGGTTTTCTACGCTATTCATTTAAGCAGCAGCCAGGCACTAGTTGCCTGGAATCTTCCGCCTCGCAGCAGGTTATGGGGGCGCTGGCGGCCCAAAATTTACTGCAACTGCCCACTTAACACGTCGGTGCTGAATGTGGAGGAGCCGGCGTGTGATAGCCCCGAAAGGCCCCGCCAGCACGCCCGCGCTGGGAGGGGAATTAAGCAGTTATAGAGAGTTGCTTTGCCAGCAGTCCAGCTCGCCTGAATCACTCCTAACCAAGTTGTTATGTTACCCTGCCTGGATATTTCTTACCGAAGTCTGGAGCACGTCATTGTGGCTCGCTGGATGGGCCAGACCCTCAGCGACGAGGACTTTCAAGCCAGCTACCATTACCTGCTGGAAACGGCCGTGCGGCACGATTGCCGCTACTGGCTGCTCGATGTGCGCCGGAGCCCGCCCTGCTGCACCCGGCAGGCGACGTGGCTGCTGCAGGAATTCTGCCCGCGCCTGGTGGCGGCGCTGCACCCGCAAGAGCCATTTTACGGGGCCTACCTGGTTTTTCCGTCCCACCTCCCTCACTACACCAATATCGTGCTGCCCATCCTGGATTGCAACACGAATACCTGCTACCAGGTGGCGGCTTTTCTCGATGAGGGCCTGACGACGCGCTGGCTGCGCCGACAACAAGCGCGGCTATAATTCGCTGGTTTGCTAGCGGCTTCGCAGCTGATGAAGCATGAGCAGCAGGTACCACTACCTAGCATTACAACCTGTGCCAATGCCTACATTCCAAGCACATTCTGAAGGATTTAAAGACTGTGCATTGACTTTAATCAAGCGCGTTTTTTGATAAAAGTCAACAGAAAGGCGGGCAAGCAAATGGGACTTTTGTCAGGAAATCTTTCCTCCATTCACCCATCACAAACGCCTACTGTATGACAACTACTTCTGATTCGAAAACCGGCCTCGGGGCCTTGCTCACGCCGCAGAATAGCACGCTGCTGCTCATTGACCACCAGGCTTACCAGTTTTCCAACCTGCACAGCCACGAGCCGACGATGATAATCAACAACGTGGTAGCGCTGGCCAAAACCGCCAAGGTATTTGGTATCCCGACCATTTTCACGACCGTGCTGGAAGAGCGGGGAGGCTACCTGCTGAAGCCGCTGCAAGCCGTATTTCCCGACCAAAAGCCCATCAACCGCACCTTCATCAACACCTGGGAAGACCAACGGGTAGTCGATGCCGTAGCGCAGACGGGCCGGAAAAAGATTATCATCGCCGGGCTCTATACGGAGATTTGCGTGGCCTACCCCACCATTCAGGCGCTGGGCGAAGGCTACGAAGTCTATGTCGTGACCGATGCGTCGGGTGGCGTGTCGACGGAGGCGCACGAGCAGGCCGTGCGGCGCATGGTGCAGGCGGGCGCGGTTCCCGTCACCTGGTTTGCCGTCATGGCTGAGTTGCAGCGCGATTGGGCGCGCACGGATACGCTGCCCGGCGTGAGCGAGATAGTGTTCGAGCACGGCGGCGGCGGCGGCGTCACGCTGCTATGGGAAGCCCAATTGCTCAATACGCACGCGCAAGAAGCCTAGTCTGTACTTCATCACTGGTAGCCGTAACCGGGTCTCCGAGCGAAGTCTCGCAGGGAGGCCCGGTTACTACTGCCGGCCCTCCCTGCCATTTTATGGAACCTCTCTGCTCTCACCTAGCGGCGCTCGATGTGGCGCACCTGCGGCGCGATACCCACCACGTTTGCCCCGAATGCGTGGCCCTCGGCGACGACTGGGTGCACCTGCGCATCTGCCAGACCTGCGGCCACGTGGGCTGCTGCGACCAATCGAAGAACCAGCACGCCACCAAGCATTTCCACGCCACGCAGCATCCCGTCGTCACGTCGGCTCAGCCCGGCGAGCGGTGGGCCTTCTGCTACCCCGACCAGGAAATGGCCGACTATTAACGCCCGAAACAGCGACTAGTAGCCTACCGCATTATACCTACTATTAAACTAGTAGCCAGGCTAGTATTCGTGGCTATGCTGCTGGCTGACTTAGCCCTTTTACCACCGATAACCCGTCCTGTATGCCCAAGCGCCTTCCCGTCGAACCAGCTGCCTTGGCCAGCATCGAGACCTTTCAAGGCCTGCCCGCTGAGGTGTTGGCCTGGCTCCAGCAAGTGGGCGAGCTGCGGCAGTATACCGATAATGAGCTCATTGCCGCAGCGGGCACGGTGGCCGATGAGTTGGTAGCCGTGGTGCGGGGCAGCGTGTACTACACCATCCCGCGCAGCGGGCAGGCCGACCTGGGTTTTCGCCTCGATGCTAGTCAGGTGGGTGGAGTACTCCCCTACTCGCGGCTGCAATGCTACCCCGGCCAGGCAGTGGCCGTGGGCGATACCGTGCTGTATTTGCTGTCGCGCAGCCACTTTGCCCGGCTCGAACAGCTCAGCCCTGAGTTAGTGCAGCAGCTGATTGCGGCCATGAACGACCGCGCCCGCGCCGAGGTGCGCGCCCAAGGGCGCGACGACAAGCTGCGAGCGCTGGGTAAGCTGTCGGCCGGCCTTTCGCACGAGCTTAATAATCCGGCCGCCGCTATCAGCCGGGCGGCGGCCCTGCTCACGACATCGCTGCAAGTCATTCCGCACCTGCTGGTGGGCCTATTGGCTACTGGCCTAATGGCCGAAGGAGTAGCCGTCGTCACGGCGCTGGCCGTGCTGCCGGCCGCAGCCGCGCCGACGCTCCCCGCCCTGCAAGCCGCCGACCAGGAAGACGAGCTAGCCGACTGGCTTGCAACCCAGGGCTGCCCCGATGGCTACGCCCTGGCCGCCGGCCTGCTCGGGGCCGACCTGACCGTGGCCGCTCTCACGCCGGTGGCAGCTCAACTCCCGACCGGGGCGCGCCCCGCGGCTTTTGCGTGGCTGAGCGGCCATCTCACGGCGGCCCGCCTGGCGCGCGACATCAGCGAGGCCAGCCGCCGCATCAGCACGCTGGTGGGCGATGTAAAAACCTACTCGCACATGGACCGGGCGGCGGGCCGCGAAAAGCTGGCCGTGACCAGCGGCCTCGACAGCACGCTTAATATGTTTGCCTACGCGCTACGCCAAAAAAACGTGCGCCTCAGCCGCGACTACGCCCCCGACCTGCCCCTGATAATGGGTCAGGCCGGCAGCCTCAATCAGGTGTGGACCAACCTGATTGATAACGCGCTGGATGCCCTCCCCGACCGGGGCGGCGAGCTGACGGTGCGCACGTGGCAGCAGGCCGGCTGCGTGTGGGTGGGCATCCGCGACAACGGCTCGGGGATGACGCCCGAGGTGCTAGCCCATCAGTTCGAGCCCTTCTTCACCACCAAGCCGCCCGGCGAGGGCACCGGCCAGGGGCTCGATATTGCCCGGCACATTGTGCAGGAACACGGCGGGCGGCTAGAGGCGACGTCGGTGCCCGGCTGTACGGAATTCATTACCCGACTGCCCGCCGCCTAACCCCGCAAGCAACGTGAAAAAGCCCCTTATTTTAACCGTTGACGATGACCCACACGTGCTGGGGGCCATCGTGCAAGACCTGCGCCGGGAGTTTCGCCAGGACTACCGCATCTTGCCTATCGGCTCCGGACCCGAGGCCCTTACCGTGCTGGCTGAACTGCGAACCCGCGCCGAACCAGTGGCCCTGATACTGGCCGACCAGCGCATGCCCGAGGTGGAAGGCGTAGAAGTATTAGCCCGCGCCCTTGAGCTGTTTCCGGAAGCTAAGCGCGTGCTACT
Organism: Janthinobacterium lividum; assembly: GCA_050954845.1. Taxonomy (GTDB): domain Bacteria; phylum Bacteroidota; class Bacteroidia; order Cytophagales; family Hymenobacteraceae; genus Hymenobacter. Next base: position 44,529 of record JBPBQK010000060.1, on the reverse strand, counting down.
CACGGCCTACGCCGATACCACGGCGGCGATTCGGGCTATCAACTCGGCGCAGCTCGACCACTACTTACTCAAGCCCTGGGACCCGCCCGAGCAGCTGCTCTACCCCACCCTGCACGATTTGCTGGCCAGCTGGCAGGCCACGTACCGGCCCGCCTTTGGCGGCGTGCGGCTCATCGGCTTTCAGTGGTCACCGCTCTCGCACGAGCTGAAGGATTTTCTCAGCGGTTACATGGTTGGGTATCAGTGGCTGGATTTCGAAAAAGATGCTGAAGCGGCCACCTTGCTGGCCGCCAGTGGCTTCACGGCGGATGAGCTGCCGGTAATCCTGTGCCCGGATGGGCACAAGGCCTCCCGGCCCGACAAGCCCGACCTGGCGCGGCACCTGGGGCTACTGGCTGACGCCCAGCAAGAGTTGTACGATGTGGTGATTATCGGGGCGGGGCCAGCCGGCCTGGCCGCCGCCGTCTACGGCGCGTCGGAGGGCCTGAAAACCTTGCTCATTGAGCGGCAAACGCCCGGCGGCCAAGCCGGTTCCTCGTCGCGCATCGAAAACTACCTGGGTTTCCCCACGGGCTTGAGCGGGGCTGAGCTGGCGCACCGCGCCTGGATGCAGGCCACCCGCCTCGGGGCCGAGTTTCTGGCCCCGCAGGAGGTAGTGGAGCTGCACGTGCAGGATGGCTACAAAGTATTGACGCTAAGCAACAACACCCAAATTCGCACCAAAGCGGCCATCCTCACTACCGGTGTCAGCTACCACATTCTCGATGCGCCGGGCCTCAGCCGGCTGAGTGGAGCGGGCGTGTACTACGGGGCCGCCCGCACCGAAGCCCGCAGCTGCAGCCACCAGCCAGTATACGTCGTGGGCGGCGGCAATTCGGCCGGCCAGGCGGCGATGTACCTTTCTACCTATGCCTCGCGGGTATTCATCGTCATTCGCACGGAGAGCCTGGCGGCCAGCATGTCAGCGTATCTGATTGAGCAGATTACCCAAACGCCTAACATCGAGATTCTGCCCCACACCCAGGTGCGCGAAGCCTGTGGCGGCAACTCACTCGAAGCCGTGGTCCTCCAGCGCGATGGCCAGGCGCCCGAAAAGAAGCCGGCCCGCGCCCTATTCATCTTCATCGGGGCCAAACCCAGCACGGAGTGGGTTTGCCACCTCACCCTCTGCGACCCCAAAGGCTACCTCCTCACGGGCCGCGACCTGATGGCCGACCCGCGCTACCCCACCTTCTGGAAGAAAACCCGCGAGCCGTATCTACTGGAAACCAGCGTGCCCGGCCTGTTTGCCGCCGGCGACGGGCGAGCCGGCGCGATGGCACGCGTGGCCTCGGCCGTGGGCGAAGGGAGCATGGCCATCAAGTTTGTGCACCAATACCTGGATGAATAAATAGACGAGGCCCAGCGCACTCTCCTAAATGCGCACGGCTTTTAATTAAGCTCAGTTCATGACAATTATCAATGTGGTTCGCCGGGCGTGCTCCGACTTTTGAGTACACTAATTACGCTGGCATGAAATGGAAAGTAAGCATCCCTGAAAAGCGAAACATTGGTATTATATTTTTTATTTTAACTACTATTACCACGAATGTTAAAGCGCAAATAGCGTCACGAGATTCATTAGCTACGGGTTATTTAGTAGACGCGGCAGAAGAATATTGGCCGGCTCATAAGAGTATAACTACTAAACAGCCTTTTATTAATCGCATTAAACATCTACCAATTAGTTCCGGCAGCGGGTTCGTGAGTTATGGAGTGGGCTTGCGGGAAAGCTATGAGAATTACCAGGATTATTATTGGGGATTAGGCCCGCAGGATACAAATGGGTATTTCCTGCATCGGATTCTCGGCCATGCTGATATGTATTGGAACCAGCATTTGCGGGTATTTGGCGAAGTAGAAAGCAGCTTTATTACGGGCCGCAATGGCGGTGGTCGGCCGGTTCAGGATGTTGATAAGCTTGCCGTGAATCAACTGTTCGGCGAAGCGCACTTCGCAGTGCGCCACCAAACCCAAGTGCGATTTCGCTTGGGCAAACAGTCCTTGAACTACGGCGAAGGAACCCTGCTCGACGTGCGGGACGCCAACGTGCGGCGGTCGTTCGTCGGCGGCAAGGCCATCGTCACGTTCCGCAACACCCGCATCGATGCCTTTCTGATGCGGCCCATAAGCAACCGGGAAGGCTTTTTTGATGACCAGTACGATACCTCGCAATTGATTGCGGGCGGCTGGATGACCCAGAACTATCCGCATCTCCTGAAAAAGCTCGACACGTACTACCTGTTCATAAGCCGGAACTTAACCAAGTTCAACCAAGGGGTAGGCACTGAGACTAGACACACCATCGGCACTGCTTTCCACACTAGCCAGGGCCGCTGGAGTGGCTATACCGAAGCCAATTTTCAGCTTGGGCAATTTGATGATAAGGCCATTGTGGCCTGGAAGGGCGCCCAGGCTGTTGCCTATGAAATTCGGGAGTTGAATTTAAAACCGGTTATCTCCATTCAAAGCGCTATTTCCAGTGGAGACACTAATCCAACCGATAACAAACTACAGACCTTTAATCCCATCTATCCAAAATCTATCTATTATGGGTTTATTGATAATGTCGGCTCAGCAAACGTCTTCCTGATTCACCCAAAGGCGGAATTCAACTTTTCACCTAAGTTAAAAATAGTTAGCGGCTACTATAAATTCTGGCGCCAGACCTTGAATGATGGCATTTATGCACCTAGCGGCGCATTTTTACTTCCGGCAAATAACGCTGGCTACTTGATAGGCAATATGTACGATGTATTGCTCAATTACTATTATAGCCCGTTTGCCAACGTGCAAGTAGTCGTCACCTACTTCGATAGGGGCAGCTACTTATTGGATAACCCCGCCCTGAGTGATGACATTTACTATGCTGGGATTAAGTTATTCCTCCGTCTTTAAGCGGCATAATAGCCTAATTTTCAGTAATTTTCAATAAAAAAGCCGGCCCATATGGGCCGGCTTTTTTATTGAAAATTACGTTGTGCTTGATGTTAGAGCGAGTCGATTAGGGGGAATTTGCATTAAGTGAAAAAGGGGTTATTGCCCAATAAATTCGGTGATTAAGCGGACCAAGTCTTCCGGCTTTTCCTCGGGGATAAAATGGCCGCTGCCAGTGGCTTTCACCATTTTCAGGTTCGTGGTTTTGTCGACCAACGATGCTTTCATCCAGTCAAACCCTGGTCCGCCAATGGCTAGTACTGGCATTAGCAGCTTGCCGTAGGTTTTGCTATCCTCAACATCCTGCGGGAAGGCTTGGTACCAGGCATCGCCCGCCCGAATGCCGTCGCGGCTATCGTAAGCGGCCACGTATACGGCCCGGTCCAGCGCGTTCACGGCTGCTTCGTTGTATAAGAGGTACTTAAAAAACCATTCGTGCTCATACTGCACGCGGCCCAATAGTATCTGCTCGGGAAAACCTTTAACCTGATGAAAGGCAAACCACCACGGGTAAGAATGCGCCTCGTCTATTTTGTCGCCAAACGTGCCATTCGCCGGCAGCAAACGCAGATTCAGGTAGCTCTCGTCGGGGTGCGGCACGTCCATCATCACCAATTTGGCCGTCGCCGCTGGGTAGTTGGCCGCAAAGCTGAAGGCCAGCTGCGAGCCAATGTCGTGGCCGGCAATGGTTACCTTATCGTAGCCCAACTGGCGGATTAGCTGGTAGATATCCTGGGCCATGGTCTTTTTATCGTAGCCCGCAGCTGGCTTATCTGAAGTGCCCATACCCCGGATATCGACGACGATAACGCGGTAGTTGGCTGCTAGGGCCGGCATTACCTTGTGGTAAGACCACCAGGTTTGGGGCCAGCCAGGCAGCAAAACCAGGGGCTGGCCTTTGCCCCCAGCCACGTAGTGCAGCTTTAGGCCATTCACCTGGACATACTGGTTTTCAAAACCTGGCAAGGATTTAATCAGCGCCTCGTCCGAGAGTTCTTTCTTTGTGTAGGTTTTCTGCCTTTGCGCATTAGCAGAATAACTGCCAAGCATCAGCAGGAATAGCAGAATGAGTTGCCATTTAGGCTGCGTCAGATATTTCATCACGATAGTAGGTTGTTTTTAATCAGCGCTTAACCTGCCAGGATGCGCTAGTAGATGTCCCTGCGCCAGCGTCAGTTTTGAATGACACAAAGGTGGATGGCTCCTAATGCTATTCTCTTGATATTTATCAAGAAACACGACTGGCCGGCTCTAAAAAACGGCGTTATACATGGTGGCTAAGCCGGCGCGACAATGCCAGCTCTCAAGGGGCCGGAGCCAACTGGACCATCATCAATGAGGCCGACAGCACATCGCGCTCCCGAAAAGGCTTGTTACTGGCTCCGTTACTTTTCCGGCTTCCAGCACGTCGTCGGTCAGGTTAGCCAACAACCGTGGAAATCAAGCTCCAAAGCTGGTGGGGACTGGAGTTTTATCCAAAAAAATCCCCAATATGTTGGATAATCCATCTCAATGGAGATTTTCAAACATGACGTGGCCAGTACTTTTCCAGTTATAACTAGCTGTATACTAAGGAATTTTCTTATATAATTAGCTTCGGCGGCTGAGCTGGCATTCATTTGGCAACAGTAGAGACGACTCAGAGGTAGGCCGTTCAGTTTTACGCACGCTATGCAAGTTCTCCGCAATTACATCGACCAGCAAACCCGCTCGACGATTTCCGACGCCGATTTTGCGCTAGTGACCGCCGAGTTGCTGCCCTACAAGCTCCGCAAGGGCGAGCACCTGCTGCAAGCCGGGGAGGTGTGCCAGTACTTTGCCTTTGTGGTGCAGGGTGCCCTGCGCTTTTATACCGTGGATGCAAGAGGCAACAAGCGCATCCATGAGCTGGGGGTAGAAAACCGGTGGCTGGGTGACCGCGAAAGTTGGTTGCAGCTTTCGCCCTCGCCTTATTTTATCGACGCGGTAGAAGACTCGCAGCTCCTGCTCATTACCTGTCCGCAGGCGCAGGAGTTGGTGCGGCGAGTGCCCCTGGTGGGCGAGCTGGTACGCATTCAGGATGAGCGTAATGCTTTCGAAAGCCAAAAACGCCTGCAAGCCGCCATTGCCTGCACAGCGGAGGAGCGCTATGCGGCGTTCGTGGCTCAACATCCCGACTACTTGCAGCGGTTTTCCCAGCCTATGATTGCCTCCTACCTGGGCATCTCGCCCGAAACTTTAAGCCGCATCCGGACCAAGCTGCTCCAGGTTTGAGGTCCAACCAGCCGCCGTGATTTCTTGATAAAAGTCAAGGTAAATCGCTGCGTGCATTTGTCACCTTTGCTGCCGCAGCCCGCTACCGTAAGCGCCGCCGCAACGCACGCACGCTATGACCAAATCCATCATCGCGCAGGTTGGGGGCACCAATGCCAAAGTGGGGAAGCTGCTCGTCAACCGGCTGCTACCTAGTCGCATGCTAGCCGCCGTGGGCCCGTTCGTTTTCCTGGACCACGTGTACCCGACGCGCTTCGAGAGCCAGGTGCCAAAAGCGCCCACCGGCGAGGCGGCCCACCCGCACCGGGGCATTGCTACCTTCACCTACGTGCTGAGCGGCGCGCTGGAGCATTACGACAGCGCCGGCCACCACGGCGTGGTAGCCGCGGGCGGCGCACAGTGGATGAAGGCGGGCTGGGGCGTCATTCACGACGAAAACCCCAGCCTGGACTTTCAGGCTACGGGCGGCGTGCTGCACGCCTTGCAGTTCTGGATAAACCTGCCGGCCCGCCACAAAGCCGAGGCCCCCGCCTACCTGGCCTTGCACCCCACGGCGGTGCCCGAAGTGCTGCTGCCAGAAGCCGCCGGTAGCCTGCGGGTGCTTCTCGGGGCACTGGGCGACACTACCTCGCCGGTATCCACCAGCAGCCCGCAGTTTATGTACCACTTGCAGCTAAACCCCAAGGCGACGTTTACGCTGGCCACCAAAGCCGGCCTGGACTACGCCGCCTTCGTGCCCGCCGAGCCAATACGGGTGAACGGCGAGCCGCACGGCCAGAGTGAGTTGCTGCTGTTTGGGTCGGAAATAGGCGCTATTACGTTCACCAATCCCAGCATTGTGCCGGCTAGTGTGCTTGTTTTTGGCGGCGAGCCCATGGCCGAGCCCACGGTGATGCAGGGGCCCTTCGTGATGAACAGCCACGCGGAAATAGCGAAGGCATACGAGGACTTTTTTGCCGGCGAGTACGGGCAAATTAAGTACGAGGTAGTCGCCTCGCCCCAGGATTTATCGAGCCGCATTACCCTGCTATGAAAAAGGAATATCAAGGCCTCGAACTCGTAGACAATGCCTACGACCAGCAATTTGAAGTAGTAGTTGACGGCCTCACCGCTTTTGTCGAGTATGAGCTGCGCCAGCACCTGCTTACGCTGGTGCACACCGAAGTGCCCGCCGCCCTGGAAGGCCAGGGACTCGGCAGCGCCCTCGTCGAAAAAGTGCTGCACCACGCGAGCGAGCGGCACCTGACCATCATCCCGCAGTGCCCCTTTGTGGCAAGCTACCTGCAGCAGCACCCCGACTGGTATCGGCTGGTTGCGCCCGGCTACCGGCCCACTGATGTACCCTCCTAACTACGCCCCTTTAACCACTTCACTTTTTGACACATGCAAGCACCTCCCTTTGCTACCGACTCGCACCTCGACCCGCAGGTACGCGACTTTCTTAAGGTTTTAAATACCGGTGGTCCCGGCCTCGAAACGCTGCCCGTGCCAGCTGCCCGGCAAGTGCTGGCGGGCGCGCAGGCTTCCATCAACGTTGACCTTTCGAGCATCGAAGTGAGCCAGAAAACCATTGAGCAGGACGGCTACACGGTACCGCTGCATATTGTGCGGCCCACCGGCTCGGCCGACACCGTGCTGCCCGTGTTCATCTTCATCCACGGTGGCGGCTGGGTGCTGGGCGACTTTCCGACCCACCACCGCATGGTGCGCGACTTAGTAGTAGCCTCGGGCTACGTGGCCGTGTTCGTGGACTACACGCCCAGCCCAGATGCGCAGTATCCGCAGGCTATTAACGAAATCTACGCGGCTACGAAATGGGTGGCGGAGAAAGGGGCCGAAATCAAGGTTGATGGTAAAAACCTGGCTGTAGTCGGCAACAGCGTGGGCGGCAACATGACGGCCGTAACCTGCCTGCAAGCAAAGGAGAAGGGCGGCCCGCACATCAAGCTGCAAGTCCTAATGTGGCCCGTGACCAACACCGATTTCACCACCGAGTCGTTCGAGTTGTATGGCCAAGACCGGTTCCTGACGGCCCCGCTGATGAAGTGGATGTGGGACACCTATACCACTGACCCGGCGCAGCGGCGGCAAATCCACGCTTCGCCCTTGCAAGCCACCATTGAACAGCTAGCAGGCCTGCCGCCCGCCCTGATTCAGGTGGCGGAGAACGACATCTTGCGCGACGAAGGCGAGGCCTACGGCCGCAAGCTCAGCGAGGCTGGGGTGGCGGCTACCACCATTCGCTACAACGGCATGATTCACGACTTCGGGCTGCTCAATGCGCTGGCCGAAGTACCCGCCGTCAAGTCCTTATTCGTGCACGCGGCGGCTGAGCTCAAGAAGTACCTCGGCTAACCTGCTAACAATTGATATGTCCTCCCCAGCCCCTGCTTTTTACCGTGTTGAGGTCGAGAAGCAGGGGCTGCCAATTTCTTATTCCTTGCTACCCTGCTAGTTGCTACCCCCTATGAATAAGCTCAAGCTGCTAATTCTATGCTCGCTGCTGGCCTCGAGGCCGGTGGCCCACGCCCAGACGCACGCACCGCATGGCCAGCCGATGAGCCGGAGCGGCATGGCCCACCCGATACCCGCGATGGCTGGCATGTCGATGGCCACCTTACCCCCCGGCTCGCCGGCCGCCGCTTTTCAGCACGCTATGGATTCGGTGATGACGGTAATGGACACGGGCATGCGCCAGATGGGCGGCGTATCGCCCTCGGATATCGACGCCAGCTTCGCGGCCATGATGGCGCCCCACCACCAGGGAGCCGTCGATATGGCGCGCCTGCAGCTGCTGTATGGCAAAGACCCCGAGCTGCGCCGCCTGGCCCAGAGCATTATCGCCGAGCAGCAAATTGAGATTCAGCAGATGCAGGCCTGGCTGCGCAAGCACCAGGCAACTGCCACCAGCACCCCGCCTGCGCCGCAACATTAGTTTTTTCCCGTTTTCCGATGAGATATCTACTTTCCGGGCTGCTACTGGCCAGCGCTTTCGCCAGTCAGGCCCAGACCGTTAGCCACCGCGACCGGGTATACACGGCCGACCAGATTTCGAACACCGTTTCCGTTATCGACCCAGTCGATAACAAGCTCCTGGGCCAGATTATTCTCGGCAAGCCCCAGCCCGATGTGCTGACGCCACTTTACCGGGGGCAGGCTCTGGTGCACGGCCTAGGCTTCGCGCCCGACCACAAAACGCTGGCCGTAGTATCCATCGGCTCGAACAACGTGACCTTCATCGACCCGGCTACCAATGCCATTAAGGGCAGCGTGTACGTGGGCCGCGCCCCGCACGAGCCCACTTTCCGGCCCGATGGCAAGGAGGTGTGGGTGACGGTGCGCGGCGAGGACTACCTCTCGGTGATTGACGTGGCCACGCTGCGTGAAACCCGCCGCATTCAGGTTCCAAACGGGCCGGGGATGGTTGCCTTCAGTCCCGACAACAAGCTGGCCTTTGTGTGCTCCAGCTTCTCGCCCGAGCTAACGGTGGTGGATGCCAGCACCTACCAGGCAATCAAGCACATTCCAGTGGTAAGCCCTTTCTCACCCAACATCTTCGCCAGCAAGGACGGGCAGCAAGTCTGGTTCACGCACAAGGACGTAGGTAAGGTGTCGGTGCTGGATGTGAAGGAGCTGCGCATCGTGGGCGTGCTCGATACGGGCCCCATTACCAACCACGTTACGACGCTGGAAACTGGCCTCGGCAAAGTGGCTTACGTGACGGTGGGCGGCGAAAACGTGGTGAAAGTGTACTCCCGCGAGCAGGGCTTTAAGCAGCTGGCGACCATCCCGGTGGGCGCTTTGCCGCACGGTATCTGGGCCTCGGGCGATGCCAGCCGCGTGTACCTTGACCTGGAAAACGCCGACTCGGTGGTGGCCATCAACACGGTGACCAACCGGGTAATCGGCAAAATCAAAATCGGCCAGGCGCCCATGGCGCTGGTTTACGTGCCCAATGCCGTGCCGGCCGGGGCCTCCGCTGGTACGGCACTGGGCCGCCAGCTGGTAGACCAACCCGCCGTGGTGCGCCAGTTCAAGCCAACCCAATCGGGCGCGGCGGCCGGCTCGCTCGTCACGCGCTCCGAGGGCCTGGTGGATTTGGTATCCTTTTCCCTGGCCCATCTGCTGCCCGATACCGAGTACGACATCTATCTCAGCCGCGCTACCCAGGCCCCTTACTCGCACGACTACCCCTTGCTGACAGTGCGCACCGATGCCAAAGGCGGCGCCATGAGCCAGACGCTCGGCCCGGTGCAGGCAGTGCAGAACGTGGATTTGTCTAGCCCGGGTAAGGCTTACCAGCGCGTGGTAGTGGCCCCAAAAGCAGCCGGGAGCCCGCCCGTGCTGCTCAGCGAGTGATGCTACTGCATGACTGGGTAGGCCGACCCCTCACACTGCTTAAACTAAGGCTATGCAACAATTCTTGAACGTTTCGTACCGGTGCCAGGAGCACGTACTGGTGGCCCGCTGGATGCAGCAGATGCGGACCGATGCCGACTTCAAAGCCGGCTACCACTACCTGCTGGCAAAAGCCGGGCAGCACCACTGCCCGTACTGGCTGCTCGATGTGCGGCGCTGCCCGCCCAACTGCGCCCGGCAAGCCCGGTGGCTGCTGGAAGAATTCTGCCCGCTCGTGGCCTCCGCGTTTGGCGCAATTGCCCCTGTTTACGGTGCTCATCTGGTGTATCCGGCCCACCTAAACCATTACACGGAGGTGGTACTGCCCATTCTGGGCCATCCGGCCAACAGCTATTATCAAGCCGCCGCCTTCATTGACGAGGGCCCCACCATTACCTGGCTGCACGGCCAGCAGCTTGCTTAACTAACTCATTGTTCAGCCTAAACTCTCAAAATCATGAATCAATCAATCGGACACCTATTAGAGCGGAGCTTCACGGAAATATGGAACGAACGCGACGCGACTCGCCGCCTGGCCGCCATCAACCGACTTTATGCGCCAGATTTCCGCTTTTTTGAAAGTGACGCAGTGTTTGAAGGACGCGCCGCCACCCACGCCCGGATTGAGGAATTACAGGCACAATGGCCGGCCGGCTCTTTCTTCCAGTTCGATGGCGCACCCCGCGTAAACCACGACCTAGTGCAACTCTCCTGGACCCTGGGCCCAGCTGGTAATCCCGTGATTTTTGGGATGGACGTGGCCGTAGTGGAGCAAGGAATGATAAAGTCCCTTTACTTATTTCTGGCCCCACCCGCAGAAGTGAAATAGGCGCGCTGGCCTACCCTCTTAAATGTGCATTCTTTTTAATGTGGTGCCCAGCTACTTTCTTGAGAGCATTAGCTAAGCTGATAGATGCACTACTAGTTCTAAGATACCCCTTGGCTACGAACGGCAGGAAGGTGTAGTACGCTCCTTTCCGGCCTCCTGAAGGCACAGGCGGTGCCGACCTAGGTGGCCTGCCGCAGGTGTCCTCAAGAGGTTTTGATGCTGGCCGCTGCCTGCAAGCCCAGCTCCTGCACAGCCAGCTCGCGCATCTCAACTTTGCGGATTTTGCCGGTCACCGTCATCGGAAACGCGCTAACGAACTTCCAGTACCTAGGGATTTTATAGTGCGCGATACGGTGGCGGCAGAACTGCTCCAGCTCGGCCGCCGTAACGGCGTGGCCACTTTTTACTTTCACCCAGGCCATTACTTCTTCGCCGAATTTTTCGCTCGGCACCCCGATTACCTGCACGTCTTCCACCGCCGCGTGGGTGTAGAGAAACTCCTCTACCTCCCGCGGGTACACGTTTTCGCCGCCTCGCAGTATCAGGTCCTTGAGCCGGCCCACGATGTTGACGTAGCCTTCGGCGTCCATCACCGCCAGGTCGCCGGTGTGCATCCAGCCGGCCGGGTCAATAGCTTCGGCGGTGGCCTCGGGGTTGTGCCAGTAGCCCAGCATCACGGAATAGCCCCGGGTGCAGAGCTCGCCGGGCACGCCGCGCGGCAGCAGCGCCCCGGTGTCGGGGTCAATGACTTTGATTTCCAGGTGGTCCTGCACGGTGCCTACGGTGCCAACCTGCTTCTCCAGCGGCGTACCGAGGCTGGTTTGCAGCGACACGGGCGCGGTTTCGGTCATGCCGTAGCAGATTTCCACCTGCTGCATATGCATGTCGGCCTGCACGCGTTTCATCACTTCGACCGGGCAGGGCGAGCCGGCCATGACGCCGGTGCGCAGCGACGACAAATCAAATTGAGCAAATTCGGGGAGTTGCAGCTCGGCAATGAACATGGTCGGCACGCCGTAGAGCGAGGTGCAGCGCTCGGCTTGCACGGCCCGCAGCGTGGCCAGCGGGTCAAAGCTTTCGGCGGGAATGACGATGCATGCCCCATGCGCCGTGCAGCACAGATTGCCGATGACCATGCCAAAGCAGTGGTAAAACGGCACCGGAATGCACACCTTGTCCCGCGCCGAATACTGGAGCCGCTGGCCGATGAAGTACCCGTTGTTTAGAATGTTGTGGTGCGAGAGGGTCACGCCCTTGGGAAAGCCCGTGGTGCCGGACGTGTACTGAATGTTGACGGGCTCATCAAACTGAACGCGCTGGCTAGCCGCCCATAGCACCTCATCGCTAATGCGTTGCGCGCGGCGCAGGAAATCCGGCCAGTCGTCGGTCAGGTAAATCGTTTCGCGCAGCTGCGCGCAGTTCGGCCGGGCCTCGTCAATCATCGCCCGGTAGTCGCTGCCCTTGAACGCCACGGCCGACACCAGCACGCTGACCCCGGACTGGCGCAGCACGTAGGCCAGCTCCGAGGTACGGTAGGCGGGGTTGATGTTGACCAGAATCGCGCCGATGCGCGCCGTGGCGTACTGCACCAGCACCCACTCGTAGCAGTTGGGGGCCCACAGCGCCACCCGCTCGCCCGGCTGCACCCCGCTAGATAGCAAGGCTTTGGCTACTTCCGCCACCTGCTGCCAGAGTTGCGCGTACGTGGCGCGGTAGTGCTGGTGAACGGAGATAAGCGCCTCGCGGTCGGGGTATTTTTGGCAGGTGTTGAACAGGTTTTCGCCGATTGTTTCGCCCAGCAGGGGCACGGCACTGGCCCCATGGGCGTAGGAGTACAGGTTCATCGGGTGGGATTGGGTAGGAGGACAGGGCCAGCCGGGAGCAGCGCAGGCGGCGGGCCGCAGATTGGCTAACGAAAGATAAGGGCCCGCTTTTCTCGTTCCCGCCCGCTTGCCGGGTTGCTTGAGTTGTGCACCAAGTGGGTTGAGTGGTGTTGTGAGGCCCACGCTGGGCAAGCCAATCCGGTGCAGCTGGCCCCGATTCCCCTATTTTATGACCCTGCTCTCCGGTATCCTGCTGGTCGATGACGATTCGACGACGAACTACCTCAACAAGATTCTCTTGCTGCGCCTGGGCGTAACCGAGCGCCTCTTGGTGGCCGAGAGCGGCCGCGAGGCCCCTAGGACTGCTGGCCAAAACGGGCACGGCTGCCGGCCCGCAGTGCCCTGCCTCGATTCTACTGGACCTGAACATGCCCGTGATGGGCGGCCTTGAGTTTCTGGAGGTATATCAACATCTACCCTAGCCCCAGCGGCAGGCGCTGGTTGTATTGCTCACTAGCTCCGTTAACCCCCACGACTTAGTCCGCGTGCAGGAGCTGCCCGTGGCCGGCACCCTGACCAAGCCCCTGAGCGAAGCCAAAGTGTACGACTTACTGCGGGAGCATTTTCCCACTGCCTCCTCGTCAGCGGAATCGCCTGGCTAACTGAAACGACCTGTTCTTGCTCCTTACTCTCTTGGCTCACTATTTAATGCAACGCAACTTGCTGATTAATAAGCTTAAATAATCCAATAAGGCCCTCCATAAATAGCAGCAGGAACTGCGCCCTGACCGAGGCTTTTTCATAGTGCCAGTCGTTGATAGGCAGGATGACGTCGGACTTGTTGCCCACAAAACGAGTCATAAGGAAGCCGGGCGACATCTCCACTGAATTAGGCTTTGGTTATCCAGTTCTACCCGGAATTTTCAATCAAAGTCCAGTACGTAGGAGAGTAAACTAAAACTTAACATTCTGGTGCTAGCGATGACTCCCATTTCGATGCAACTTCGGTAGTCGATACCAAGCCTTGTGTGCTCGTTTCCCATCGGCCCGTTTTTTATGAAGCTAGTGCTCACCCTGCTTGCAGCAGGGGGCTTGGTGGCCCAGCCGGCCGCCGCTCAACTACCGACCGATACTCCTACTGCCGCCAAAATCCTGCTGCCCAACGGCTGGAGCCTCACGCCCGCCGGCACCTCGCTGCCCCTCGGCGACCTGCCCCTGAACATGCAGCTGGCCCCCGGCGGCCGGCTGCTGGCGGTCACCAACAATGGGCAGAGCACCCAAACCGTGCAGCTCATTGACCCCATTACCGAGCAGCTGCTCGATGAAAAACCCATCGGCAAGTCGTGGTACGGGCTGGCCTGGAGTTCGGCCGCCGACCGCCTCTACGTGTCGGGTGGCAACGACAATATCATTCTGAGCTACCCGGTGGCCCGGCAGAAACTCGGCACGCCAGACACCCTACGCCTGGGCAAGCCCTGGCCCGTCAAAATAAGCCCCGTGGGTATTGCCGTGAATGCGGCCACGCAGCGCTTATATACCGTGACCAAGGAGGATAACGCGCTGTACGTGCTGGACCTCAAAACAAGGCGCACCCTCAGCCGGGTTGACCTGGGGCACGAGGCCTACGGCTGCCTGCTCGCGCCGGATGGGCGCACGCTGTACATTACGCTGTGGGGCGGCAATGAGCTGGTGGCCTATGACACGCAGACCGGAAAAATAGGGCGGCGGTTGGCCACCGAAAGCCACCCGAATGAGCTGATTCAAACTAAAAACGGGCGCTACGTATTCACAGCCAATGCCAACGACAACTCGGTATCCGTAATCGACACGAAAAGCTGGCGGGTGCTCGAAACCATTTCGACGGCCCTCTACCCTACCCGCCTCACCGGCTCGACCACCAACGGCCTGGCGCTGAGTGCTGACGAGAAAACCCTCTACATCGCTAACGCCGACAACAATTGTCTGGCGGTGTTCGACGTGGCCGCGCCGGGCAAAAGCGCCTCGAAAGGCTTTATCCCGACTGGCTGGTACCCGACGTGCGTACGCACGCTGGGCAAGAAAATCCTGGTGGCCAACGGCAAGGGCTTTTCCTCCTTGCCCAACCCCAACGGGCCGCAGCCGGTGAAGAAAACCGACACCAGCGGCCACCACACCGGCAGCGCGCCGGCCGATGGGCCGGTGCAGTACATCGGCGGGCTGTTTAAGGGCACGCTTTCGTTTATCAAGCAGCCCGATGCCACGCAACTGGCGGCTTACTCGCGGCGGGTGTACGCCAACACGCCCTTTACCAAAGACTCAGAAAAAGAGGCGCTTGGTGAGGCGGGCAACCCCGTGCCTCGCCGCCGCGGCGAGGCTTCGCCCATCAAGCACGTATTCTACATTATCAAAGAAAACCGCACCTACGACCAGGTGCTCGGCGATATGCGGTCGGGCAACGGCGACTCGACGCTCTGCATTTTCCCCGAAAAGGTGACGCCCAACCACCACGCCCTGGCCCGCGAGTTTGTGCTGCTCGACAACTTTTACGTGAATGCCGAGGTGAGCGCCGACGGCCACAACTGGAGCATGGCCGCCTACGCCACCGACTACGTCGAGAAGACGTGGCCCATCAGCTACGGTGGGCGCGGCGGCACCTACGACTACGAGGGCACGCGCCTCATCGCCTACCCCCGCGATGGGTTTATCTGGGATTATTGCCAGCGCGCCGGCCTCAGCTACCGCACCTATGGCGAGTTTGCGGCCGATGGCAAAACGTCGCTTAAGTCGCTGCGCGGGCACGTGTGCCCCAAGGCGCCGGGCTTCGATATGGACGTTACCGACGTGGAGCGCACCCGCGTGTGGGCGCAGGACTTTGACTCGCTGCTGGCGCGCGGGGCGGTGCCGCAGTTCAGCACCATCCGCCTCAGCAACGACCACACCAGCGGGCAGCGCCTGGGCAAAATCTCGCCCATCGCCGCCGTAGCTGATAATGACTTGGCGCTGGGCCAACTGGTGGAGCATATTTCGCGCAGCGCCATCTGGAAAGAGTCGGTGATTTTTGTGCTCGAAGACGACGCCCAAAATGGCCCCGACCACGTGGATGCCCACCGCTCGCCGGCCTTCGTAATCAGCCCCTACACCCGGCGCGGCACCGTTAATCATACGCTGTATACCACGGCTGGTGTGCTGCGCACCATGGAGCTGGTGCTCGGCCTGCCGCCCATGAGCCAGTACGACGCGGCCGCCCGGCCGCTGTTTGGCTGCTTTCAGGCCACGCCCGCGCTAGCCCCCTACCAGGCCAAAGCTGCCCAGGTCAGCCTCGACACCCGCAACACGGCCTGGAACCGCAGCGCCGAGCGCTCCTCCCACTTCAACCTCGCCAGCGAAGACGCCACCCCCGACCTCGACCTGACCGAAGTGGTCTGGAAGGCCGTGCGCGGCGAAGATGCCGTGGTGCCCGCGCCCCGCCGCGGGGCTTTCCTGCGCGCCACCCCCAAGCGCGACGATGACGACGACTGAGCCCGCTAGCCAGCCAAAATGTGGCCGTTATTCCACCACTTTCACGTCTTTGCCCAGAATATCCTCCCAGCGGTAGTAGTGGAAGGTTTTGTTATCGGACATAGCTACGAACAAGCCGTGCGGAAACTGTGCGTTCAGGGGCACGTTGGTCACGTCGGAGCCATCGCTGAAATGGGCGGCCACCTTCACGGCCTTCAGTTCGGGGTGGGCGTTGGGGTCGGCGGCCGTGCCCTGGCGGGCGAAGAACCGGAACTGGCTCGCGCCCTGGTCCGACACCAAAATGTAGCCCGTTTTGGGGCCGGTTTTGTAGATGGAAATGCCTTCGTGGTCTTCGGTGAAGCCGGTTTTGGCAAACAAAGTCAATTCGGCGTTGCCCTTTTCGGGGTCGGCGTAGTACTTGCGCACGCCCACGCCCTCGTCGGAATAATAGATGAACCCCAGCTCGTTATCGACGGCGATGGATTCAATTTCCTTCTTGCCGCTCCAAGTGCCGAAAGTGCGCACCAGCGTCATGGTGAGCTGGCCGCTGCCGTCGTCAGCCAGACGGTACTGGGTTAGGTAACCTTCTTTGGGGCCGGTTTTGCGGCCGATTACCGCGAACATCGCGCCATCGGCGGGCCGGGTGTAGATGGCCACGCCCATCGGCATGCGCTCGCCTTCGGCCCCGCCCACAAATACATTGAGGTTGCCGTGGTCGAGGGGCTTCATATCGGGCAGGCGGAAGGCGCGCAGCTTGCCGGTTTCGCGCTCGGTCACGAGGGCAAAATCGGTGGGCTGGCCGCCCAGCTTCATACCATAGGCCAGGTCCACGTTGTTGGGCCGCTTGAGGCCGTGGACTGACTTATCCGGCACTTCTTTGCCCTGCAAATCAAAGACGTACAAGCCACCGTCTGAGTCCTTATCGGTGCCGATAACCAAGCTCTGGGCCGGGTCTTTGGCATTGACCCAGATGGCGGGGTCGTCGGTGTCATAGCGTACGGGCTGGGTCACCACCACGGGCCGCACCACGCCGGGGCCGCTGTTGGTGCCATCGGGGGCGAGGGTGGCGGCCGGGGTGCCGATGGTGGCCTGGGCCGCGTGCTGGCAGCCGGTAGGCAGGAGCGCGGCGGCACTTAGTAGTATAACTGCGGCCGGGGTGCGCAGGGTAGAAAGTGGCATGGTCAAAGACTGAATTATTGTAGTTTGACGGTCTCGCTCGGCGGCATCTCACCCCCCGGCCCCCTCTCCTTGGGGAGAGGGGGAGCCGAACACTTGCGAACGTAAACAAACGTCAAAAAGTCGTCAGGCTCCCCCTCTCCCCAAGGAGAGGGGGCCGGGGGGTGAGGTAACACGTTACTGCTGATTACCCACGTTGCCCGACTGGTACGCCCCGGCATCAGCACCCGGCGCGGTAACAGTCGGCGTGAACAAGCCGCGCACAGTAAGGCTGGCTACTGCATTGAGGGGCGCAAACGAGGTATTGCCCTTGCCGATGGCCGGCGAGCTGCCTTGCAGGCGCAGGTTGCTGGTTGGGTTCAGGAAGTTGGCCCACTGAATGGCATTGCTTGGGGCGGCGGTGGTGCCGGCGGCGGTCGTCAGGTCGGCCGATACAAATTTGGGGTCGTTGGCGGCGGCGGTGCCGCGGGTATCGCTGGGCTTGTTGGCCGTGGTCGAGCCGGCCGTGGCGGCGTTGAACTCGGCCACTTGGTAGCTGGTGCCGCCGTAGTAGTACTGGTTGTCATACTGAATGTTGGCTACATCAGGCGGCGAGTCGGAGCGCAGGCGCAGGCCGAAGCGGCAGTTCACAATTAGGTTGTTATAAATCTTGCCGGCCGCCTGCACCTCGTAGTTGATGGAGCCGCCGCGGCCCGACTTGGTTTGGCGGTAGCCGCAATTGAGGTAGGTATTGTTGTACGTCGCCACGTTGCTTTGCACGGCAGCGGCGGCCACCGAGGCTACTTTAGAACCATTGGTGGCGGCACCCACGAAGGTGTTGTAGGCCACGTCGCCCACGCAACCGGCCTTGAGGTTGAGGCCCTCGCCGCCGGTTTTGCCAGTTTTCTCAAAGCGGTTGCGCATCACGCTGAACTTGCAGCTTTGCAGGCGCACCATGTCATCGACGCTGCCGTGGAAGTAGTTGTCTTCCAGCACACATATGGCGTTGGCTTTCTTCGCCAGCATCGACACCCCGAGCTTGGGGTCGCCGGCCGCGTAGCCGGTGGGCGCGTTGGCCCCGTAAGGCCCGCCAATGTAGCTAATGTCGGTCCAGCGCAGCACCAGCAGCGAGGCGCCATCGGCGTTGATGCCGCCCCAGTAGCCCTTGAAGGCCGGGTCGGTGGCTACGTCCTGCACTAGCGTGGGGTCACCTTTTAGGTTGTCGGCCACGGTCATTACCACCGGCGCGGCCTTGGTGCCGAGGCTCAGCATGGTGCCGTTCACGATGAAGCCAGGGTTGTTGGTAGCCTGCCCAAACGTGCTGGGCGACTTAGGCTTACCAATCACCAAAATCTTCACGCCCGCCTGAATCAGCAGCGTGTCGCCGTCGTTAATCGTGACGTCGGAAATCATGAAATATGGGGCCGTGCGCCCCGCAATGGTACCCTTAATCGGGCTGCGCAGCGTGTCACCGCTGAAGGCCTGCCCCACCGTTTGCACGGGCGCGGCGATGTCAATAATCTCCTCGCACGAGGAAAGCAGCGCCCCGCCCAGCAGGAGCGTGGCGGCCGTGGCTAGTAAAGTAACGCGCATGGTAAGAGCTAGTTAAAAGCGAAAGCGCAGGCCCGCCAGGTAGTAGGCCTTGTACGTTTGGTTAATCACCGACACCCGGTCGGCGCGGTCTTGGTAAGGGAAGGCAGTGGTGGCGGGGCTACCAGCCGCCGCTGGCGCGCCAGCGGCCAGAATATCCACCTGATAAGGCGTGTTGAGCAGGTTTTGCACCTTCACGTAGGCCGTCAGGCCCAGGCGCTTGTCGGCTTTGGTGAGGCGCTTCTCGGCCGAAAAGTCGAGCTGCGACTGCGCCCGCTGCCAGTAGTCGAGGCCCAGAAACTGGCCCACCTGCACGATGCGCGCCCCGGTGTACACGTAGGCGAGCTGCACTTCGAAGCCGCTGCGCGGGTTCTTATACAGCAGCGAGGCATTGGCCACGTGCTTCGACTGGCCTTGCAGCGGGCGCTTTTGGGGCACGTTCAGGCTGGCATCATCGGCGGTGGCGTTGCGGGCCTTGATGGTGGTGATGCTCGACTGCGTGAAGGTGTAATTGGTAGACAAGCCAAAGGCTCCGAAGTACTTAACCCCTACCCACTCAAACCCAAAATTGGTAGCCGTGCCCGCATTGATGGGCTGGTATACCACCGCAGTCGTGTTGGTAGCCGGCTTCACCTGTCCGGTAAGCGGGTCGAATTGCAGCGGGTTGGTGAGGGCGTACTCGATGGGGTCTTTGATGTTTTTGTAAAACGCGCCTACCATCACCTGGTCGTTGCCGGCCCCGAAGAATTCGTAGCGCAAATCCAGGTTTTGCGCCTTGCTGTGCAGCAAATAGGGGTTGCCGGCCTCGGGGTACACGTTGCTTTCGCTCACGCTGCCCGCGTTGTTGTGGGGCGTTAGCTCAAAAAAGCTGGGCCGGCTGATGCTGGCGAAGTACGACGCCCGCAGATTCTGGCGCGGCGAAAGCGCGTAGCGCAGGTGCAGGCTGGGCAGGTAGTCGGGGTACAGCTGGCGGCCTTTGTAGGCCTCCTGCGTATTCTCTAAGCTCGTGACGTACTGCTGGTTGGTATGCTCGAAGCGCAGGCCGCCCAAAATTTCCCAAGCCCCGCGCACTAGCCGCAGCTGGCCGTAGCCGGCCGCGATTTTCTCGGTGGCGGTGTAGTTGTTGTTGCCCACATAAATGCCCTGCGGGTTGAAGACGGTATAAGCTTCCGAGTTAATATCCTGCTCATTCACTGCCACTTGCCCCGAGGCTTTTAGCGTGTAGTTCAGGTAGCGGTTGGTGCGGTCTTTGTCGCGGTAGAGGCCGCCCACGCCCAGCT
The DNA here is from genome assembly GCA_050954845.1 of Janthinobacterium lividum. Lineage (GTDB taxonomy): Bacteria > Bacteroidota > Bacteroidia > Cytophagales > Hymenobacteraceae > Hymenobacter. Next base: position 24,748 of record JBPBQK010000060.1, on the reverse strand, counting down.
CCAGGCCTTCGGCCAGATTATACTTTAGGTTGAGGTAGAGCGCTTTGTCCTGGTCTTTGTTATCGAGCCAGATGCGGCTGATATCCTGGTAGCGGTTGCCGGCCGAGGTCAGCTTGAGGTCCTGCTCGCTCACGTCGGGCACGTTGTTGGTCGCCCGCGAGTACACCAGCGACCAGCTGGCCGACAGCCGCTCCGTGAGCTGGTGCTCGCCCTGCAAGGTGCCGTTGGCAATGCCCTGGCGCTGCAAGCGCGCGCGCAGCCGGCGGTCCACGTCGGGGCGGGCGGTGCCCTTATAGGTCGTGTCGGTTTCGAAGCGCGCCTGGGCCTCATCGAGCTGCAAATACACGCCGTAGAAGCGCAGCGTATTGCGGCTGTCTAGGCGGTAGTCGAGCTTGGCATTCAAGCCCAGGCGCTCCTGGCGGGTCGAGTACTGCTGCACGTGCAGGGTGCGCAGCACCGGGTAGTTGTCTTGGGTGATGCCCGTTTCGTAGAAATAGCCGTCCGAGCCGCGCGTCTGGGCCTGGTACGAGCCCGCCAGCAGCACGCCAAAGCGCTGATTTTGGCCGTAGCGGCTGCCGAAGGTCAGGTTGCCGAGCAGGTTGGGCAGGGCGGTTTTGTGGGTGAAAGTGGCCCACGGAAAGTCGCTGGTTTTGGCCTGGTAGCTACCGCCATTGCGGTCGGCCGGCGACTCGCGGTTTATCGCGCCCCGGTCAAAATTCAGCAGCGAGCGGTCCATAAACAGCTGCCCGTAGCCGGTGCCCAACTGCCCGCTCAGGGTGCGCTCGGCGGGCGCGTCCTTCATTACCATGTTCACCACGCCACCGGTGGCGTCGCCTTCCATGCTGGGCGTCAGGGCTTTGGTTACTTCGAGGCGCTGGAGCAAGTCGGCCGGAAAGATATCGAGCGGCACATAGCGGTTGTAGGGGTCGGGGCTGGGTATCTTAATGCCGTTGACCAGCGTGTAGTTGTAGCGCTTGTCCATGCCCCGCACGATGGCGTAGCGGCCGTCGCCGTTGGTGCTGCGCTCCAGCGTCACGCCCGATACGCGCTGCAACACGTTAGCTACTTGAATATCAGGCGATACTTGAATGGCCTGGGCCGATACCACGTTTACGATGCTCGGGGCCACCTGCTCGACGCGGCGGGCGGCATTTTCACCCTCAGGGTCGCGGCGGCCCTGCACTACTACTTCTTCCAAGGCGTTGTTTTTGTCGCGCAAACGCAGGCTTAGCGTCTGGTCGGGCTGGGCGGTGGTGAGCGAAACATGCTGGTTCAGCGTCGCATAGCTCACAAACTGGCCCACCAACTCGTACTCGCCGGCTGGCACGTTGCGCAGGGTGAAGGTGCCATCAAGCTGCACCTGGCCATTGTAGCTGGTGTTTTGCAAATACACCACCGCGCCCACCAGCGGCTCGCCGGTGCGCGCATCCGTCACGCGGCCCCGGATGGTACCCGCCCACATAGTGAGCGGCAAGCATAACAGAGAAAAGAAAACGGAGTAAAAACGACTCATTTTTAGCAGGTTAAGAATAGCATCTTTGCTGCTGCAAAATTCCGATGCCCGCTTACCGGCTACCAAGGATGCTATGTTATCAAACTGCTCTTACTCGCTGTTTCAACAGAATTAAATCAGCTTTAACTAAGATTCACAACAGAAAAACCAACTCCTGCGAATAATTTATTGGACTAATCCAAGTCATTTATCATTCTGTTACACCACTTGGCGGCGACGTAACATTACGTTAGCATTTTGGTTTAACAATGAAATAAATAGCTGATTGCAAGAGCTTTGCCTGCCATTATACAGCGTTGGCACGGTAGTTTGCAGCCGCACGGGCCATCTGGTAGCAGCGCTACAGATACAGCTGCACCATGTGCTGCCAGGCCGGCGGGGTGTGCGCCTCACCAGCCCACACGTGCAGCTGGTGCGCGATGCCTTTGGCCCAGAGCTGCTGGTCGAGATAGCAGTTATCGGCCAGGAAAGCATCTTCCTGCCCAATGGCCAGCTTGATGTCGAGCCGGCGCAGGTGCCCGAGGTAGAAGTCGTCGCCGAGGTCGGGCAGGTAGCGGTTGGGCGTATTGAGGTACACCTGCTGGTCGACGTAGCCCTGAAATAAGTCGCGGAAGCAGCCCATGGCCTGCGTCAGGTCGTAGCGCCCGCTCATGCCCACCACTTTGGCGAACAGCTGCGGGTACCGAAAGGCGAAATTGACTGCGTGGAAAGCGCCCATGCTGCACCCGGCCGCCACTAGGCACGCATTGGGGTTGAGGTGGCGCGTCAGGGGCAGCACTTCTTCCAGCAGGTACTGCTCGTACTGCAAGTGCCGCCTGATGCGGTCGGCCGGATGCTTGTCCTGGCAATAGAGGCTCTCGGCATCGACGCTATCGACGCAGTAGAGCTGCAACTCGCCGCGCTCGAGCCGGGGCCGCAGGGCTTCAATTACGCCCCAGTTTTCGTAGTCGAAGAAACGGGCTTTGCGGGTTGGAAAAAACAGCACCCGCGCCCCCGCGTGCCCAAACACGAGCAACTCCATCTGCCGGCCCAGGGCCGGGCTCCACCATTGTTGATACTCGCGGCGCATAAAACTTATGGTGAATAAGATACGTGCGGGAGCCAAGCTTCCAACCGGCTTAACTCAGGAAGAAAGCAGCCCCATTTGGCTGAGCTGCTGGTCAATAGCTTGTTGCCACAAGGCATAGCCGGCTGGCGACAGGTGCAGGCCATCGGCCTCGTACAAAGCCCGTTGGGGATTGCCCTGCCCGTCGAGCATAGCTGGGTAGAGGTCGAGAAAATAGTAGGGCGGCCCCAGCGCCGCGATGCGCTGCTGAATGCAGGCATTGGCGTACTGAATATTATCGCGCAGATAGAGCCGGGCCGGGCTGGGCTTAATGGAAATAAAGCACAGCGGAATCGTTCCCAGCTGCGTTTTGCTGGTGGCCAGCAATTGCTCAAAAAACAGCACTACCTCTTCGGGCGTGCGCCCGTCACCGAGGTCGTTGTCGCCGGCATATACCAGCAGGGCGGCGGGCTGCTGCCGGGGCACCACCCGCTCAAAAAACCAGGCGCAGGCCGCTAGGGTCGAGCCGCCAAAGCCTAGATTCACGGCCTGCACTTGCGGAAAATCCTGCGCCAGTGTAAGCCAGTGCGTAAATGTGGAGCTGCCGTAGAATATCACCTTGAGCAGCGCAGTCGTGGCGGCGACGGGTAACTGCGCTAGGCGTTGCACTTCCTCTTCGTACCACTGCATAGACAGTCGGGCGCTGGGCTGGTTGAGTGGCAAAGGTCGGCCGAAGCTGAGGCCAGCAGTTTACCCAGCTATCAACGCTGTGTGGCCATTGTGTTTACTAAACAGAGGCAGGCGGGTTAATCACGGCTGGGAACTACCGCCCTCGGCATGACGCATTTTGGTAATACAGGCAACATAATTCCCTAATCATTACCCGTTGGGGCCGCTTCTACCTTTGCCTGGCAACCTAATTCAGGGCTATAAGGCACGTTGTCAAACGACCTTAATTCCTTGCTCATCTTTTGATTGTCAAGCGCATGAAACTTTCTTTACCTGCTTTTATCAAGAGCGCATTGCTGGGCTTGGCCGTAGCTGGTGCGGCCCAGGCAGCCCCCTTCACACCTGGCAACTTCGTGGTAGCAGTAGTGGGTGATGGCACCGGTAGCCTCAGCAGCGTGGCCACGCAGGTGTCGCTGCTGGAGTACACGCCGACTGGGGTGCTGGTGCAGACGGTCGTGCTGCCCACCACCGCCAGCGGGTCCAACCATATTCTGACGGTAAGCGGCTCGGCCACGTCGGAGCTGAACCTGACCAGCTCGGGCGACGGGCGCTACCTCGTGCTGACGGGCTACGATGCCGCCGTGGGCACCACCGGCGTGGCTAGCACCGCCGTGGCTACGGTCAACCGCGTGGTGGGTCGCGTTGCCGCCGATGGCACCGTGAATACGACCTCCTTAATAAACGACTCCTTCGACGGCAACAACATCCGGGCGGCATACTCGGCCAATGGCAGCACCTTTTATGCCGTGGGGGGCGTCGGTGGGGTGCGCTACTTACCGCTTGGCAACGCGGGCGCTACGACCAGCCTGGCCGTTGCACCGGCTAATATTCGCGCTATTGGCGCTTTTGGGGGCAACCTCTACGTGTCGTCGGGCTCCAGCGCTACGCTTGGAGTTAGCCAGATTGGCACGGGTCTGCCCACGGCGGCTGGCCAAACCAATACCGCGTTGCCCAGTCTAGCTACCGCGTCCAACAGCAGCCCTTACGCCTTTTATTTTGCAGACTTAAATCCAGCCGTAGCCGGCGTCGATGTGGCCTATGTCACCGACGACCGTACCGCCACTGGCGGCGGCATCCAGAAATACAGCCTGGTGAGTGGCACCTGGACCCTGAATGGCACCATTGCCAATACTGCCACCACTATCCCGGCCCTGCGTGGCCTGACCGGCACGGTGAGCAATGGCACCGTGACGCTGGCCGCTACTGCCCCCACGGGCCTCTATTTGGTGAGCGATGCGGCTGGCTACAACGCCGCCCCCACGACCACAACGCTACCAGCGGCCGTGGCTACGGCCGCCACCAACACGGCTTTCCGGGGGGTGGCCCCCACCCCACTGGCTACGGCCCTGGCCACCCGCGCTGAAGCCTCGGCTGCCCAACTGACCCTCTATCCTAACCCTGCTCAGGATATAGTGACGATACGCCTCGCGGGGGTGACTCCGCTAAATGAGACCGCCGAATTACTCGATTTAACTGGCCGCGTGGTACGGGCCATGCCCCTGTCGGCATCGGGCGAGCTGCCTGTGCACGACCTGCCGACGGGCGTGTATGTGCTGCGGGTGGCCGGCCTTACCCGCCGGGTCGTCGTGCAGTAATCGCACGTCGCTTTTTACTCCTTTCTCCGAAGCCCTTGCCAAACTGGCGAGGGCTTTTTGTAGGTGGTCGTCCAGCCCAACTAGGCGAAAACTGCGTGTTGGTACAAGTGAGCCACTCGCAGAAGAAAAATGCACGGCCAGAAGCCTAGCACCTTCCTACTTTACACTGCACGGCTTAGCTTTGAGCTACTTGATTGTCTATCAAGGCCAACTGCTTCTTTTGGTCCTTCTCACGCCAGCCGCCAATGAAAGCTCACCTTAGAATCTCAACCGTTGCGGCAAGCCCGCACAAGCAGGTTGGCCGCCCCGAGACGAAGACTAAGTAGCTTATAGCGTTGACCCAAATCTGATTGAGGTTAGGCGGCATAGTTGAGCAGTAAGTTCGGGGCATTGTGCTAGTCCGACGTAGGCCAACTAGACGAGGGCTTGATAAAATGGATAATCATAAACAGCTGACCAACAGCAGTAATTAATTCAATAAAGGCCCGCTCAAGTCAAACACAACTCCGCGACGAGGGCCGTGCTGCCGCCGCGGTCATCATCGGTCACTAGCAGCAGCTCCCAATTGTTAGGGCCTAGCGAGCGGCGTACGGCCAGCCCCTCCACTTTGCCTAAGTAGGCACGGCCATCGGCCCAGATGAGGCGGGCGAAAGTGGCTGTCTGTGTGCGCAAGTCCAAGTGCCCTACAAAAGAGCCCAGCGCAGCCCCATCGGCCACGGCATCAGTGGTCGCCTCCACGGAGGCCGTGACCAGGAGGTGGCCGTCTACCAACGTTGCCCCGGAGAACCCCGCTTCGTAGCCCGCTAGCTGAGGTAGGGTAAACGGGTAAACCCGTGTCGGAGCGGGCACTGGTGTGCGCGGCTCGAATAAGTGCGCCAGCGTGGCGGCCAGCGGGAGTTCGAACACGAGGGCTGGGCCGCTCCCCACCGGCCGCTGCAATAGCCACAACGCGTGCTCCGTGGCCGCCGCTGCTTCCAGGTTGAGCGCCGCGCCTAGGGGCAGGTGAGTTCGCAGATGGGCATAGAGTGGGCGTAGGTCCAGGCGTTGCACGAAGCGGGGCGTCGCACCATTGGGCGAGGCCGTGGGCGCAGGCAGACCCACGAAATAGCCCGTTTCTCGGGAGGGCAGTGCTCCCGAGCCACAGAGCAACAAGCCAGCTGCCCCGCCAGGGGATATCACGGCCACCATACTTTCCAGGTCAGGCTTACTGGCTTTTGGAGTCCGGCCCGTCTCAAACTCAGTGCTAGCAAACAGCGCGACCTCGGCCACCGGGGCTAGCGTGGTGGCGTCGCGCAGGTAGAGGAAGGGCGCGTCATCGCTGACGAGGTAGGCGACGGAGTCAATAAGTTCTACTCCCGAGGCAGAGGGCAGCTGCGGGAGCAGTATTTCGGCTAGGAGCGTTGCAGTCACGGGGAGGGAAAAGGGGAGCACTCAAAAGTACTAGGTAGTCAAGCGGAGCTATCTAGCAAAGACGCGTTGGAAGTACGCTTCATTGAAAAAATCAATACCCTTCCGCCAGAGCCAACTGACGGGGGCAGGCTTCTGACTTTTACTAGCATCGCTTGCTACAAAATTTCTTTAAAAAATGACAAGTCAAACTCAAGGCTTGCCGCTTGGGACAATGTTAGAAAGACATTTTATAATCGGATAAATAAAAAGAAAGGCTGTCCTATTAATTGCCACTTATGTAAAACCCGCAGTCACTACTCAGCGTGCGGCGGCCCCCTCCGGCAACGAGTAGCACACTAGGCTGGGAAACTGCCGGCAGGCCTCATCGCGTATCCTAAAGGGGTCTGCTCACGCTTAGCTAACTGGTAGCTAAGCGTGAGCAGCGTCGCCAAAGAGTCGAACGCAGGGCCAAAGGCTGGCGCTGCCAAGCAGTGGTAAGCCCTTTAGCGCGCCGCTTCTCGTGGCCTTACTCGCTTCGCCTTGCCTGGCATTTCGGGTGCGGCTCGTGGGCTGCCGCTATTAACCCAACAGAATAGCCCGGCTGGCGTATTCTCCTGCCAACGCAAGCGGCAGGACACGGCTTGCAAGCCGGTGCTTAAGCCGCATTCGAGCGCCTTCCCTCTTCCATGACCCTGACTACTACTGCCCACGCTACCCCCGCTGCCCCCGGCAGCCTGCACCACCGCATCACGGCGGCGGGCTCGCTCATCGCCCTTGGCATTGTCTATGGCGATATCGGTACCTCGCCGCTCTACACGGTGCGCGGCGTGTTTGTGAATCGGCCCGTCACGGAGGACGTGGTGCTCGGTACTATCTCGGCCATTATCTGGACGCTCACGCTGCTCACCACCGTTAAATACGTCTTCATTGCCATGCGGGCCGACAACCACGGGGAGGGCGGCATTCTCTCCCTGTACGCGCTGCTGCGCCGCCTCAAGCTGCGGTGGCTCTACCTGCCCGCCATTATCGGGGGGGCGGCGCTGCTGGCCGACAGCATCATCACGCCGCCCATCTCCGTTTCGTCCGCCATCGAGGGGCTGCGCGTGCTCCAGCCGGACCTCAACACGGTGCCTATCGTGCTGGTTATCCTACTAGGCCTGTTCGCGTTTCAGCAGTTCGGCACCGCCCTTATTGGCAAGCTTTTCGGACCCGTGATGCTGGTCTTCTTCTCCCTGCTGGCCGTGCTGGGCGGGCGCTACCTGGTGCAGGAGCCGAGCATTCTGCGGGCGTTGAATCCGTATTATGCCGTGCACATGCTCACGCAGCTACCGGGCGCTTTTTGGCTGCTCGGCAGCATCTTTTTGTGCAGCACTGGGGCCGAGGCCCTCTATGCCGACATGGGCCACGTAGGGCGGCGCAACATTTACGTGTCGTGGACCTTTGTGAAGATATGCCTGGTGCTCAATTACCTGGGCCAGGGCGCGTGGCTGCTGCAGCACCTGGGCGCCCCCCTCGGCGAGCACAACTTGTTCTTTGAGATGATACCTGCCTGGGGGCTGCTGCCGGCCATTGGGCTCTGTGCGCTGGCCACCATTATTGCCTCGCAGGCGCTCATTTCCGGCTCCTACACGCTCATCATTGAGGCCCTGCGCCTTAATTTCTGGCCCAAGGTAAAAGTGAGCTACCCCACCGAGCTGCGGGGGCAAGCCTACGTGCCCAGCCTGAACTGGATACTGTGCGCGGGCTGCCTAGGCGTGGTGCTCCACTTTCGCGAATCGAGCAAAATGGAGGCAGCTTTCGGGCTGGCCGTGACCATCACCATGCTCATGACCAGCATTTTGCTGGCGTACTACCTGCGCCTGCGCCGCGTCAACCCGCTCTGGATTGGCTTGCTGCTGCTCATTTATTTCACGGTAGAAGGCGCTTTTTTAGTAGCCAATCTGCGCAAGTTCCCCCAAGGCGGCTGGTTGAGTGTGCTACTCGGCGCCCTGCTGCTGCTAGTGATGTTGAGCTGGATTCAGGGCCGCCGGCTGGGCCAGGGCTTTGCCAAGTACGTGCCGCTGGCCGACTGGCTGCCCCTGCTGCAGAAGCTGAGCCACGATGAATCGGTGCCCCGCTTTGCCACCAACCTGGTCTACCTCACCGATTCGCCTAATCCGAAACAGGTGGAGCATGCTATCATGCACAGCATCTTTCGCAAGAGCCCCAAGCGCGCGGACATCTACTACCTGCTGCATGTGGTGACCACCGACGAGCCCTATACCAAAACCTACCACGCCGAAGTCGTGCTACCCGACGACCTGGTACGCATCGACTTTCACTTGGGCTTTCGGGTCGACCATGCCATCAACTATATGTTCCGGCAAGTAGTAACGGACTTAGTGGCGGCCGGCGAGATTGACATCACCTCGCGCTACGCCTCGCTGCGCGCGGAGAAGCAAGTCGGCGACTTTCAGTTTGTCATTCTCAACCGCACCTTGCCCTACGCGCAAACCCTAAGCAGTTGGCAGCGGCTGGTCGCCCGCATCTCGGGCGCGTTACGGTGGCTGGGCGCTAGTCAGCAGCAGAGCTTTGGCCTGGACAACTCCTCGCTGACGATTGAAAACGTACCCCTGCACACGCCTGAGCGCCCGGAGCTGGCCTTGCAGCGAACGCAAAAAGCGGCTCGTTGAGTAATGCGGCGAGCGCTGTCTGGGTGGCAAACGCGCATCTGGTAGCGAATCATGCAGCGCGTGCGGCGCACAACTTTGCGCACCTGCGAAGCCCCGCCTTCTCAGTGCTTTTACGGTAGGTAGCGGCCCCTGAGCGGGTCTAAGCGGAGGGGCCGCTCCCATTTCACAGTCGTTGAAGGTTCGTTTAATGTATGTAAAATGGGAGCTATTAGCCCCGTCTCACAGGTAGAAAGAGGCGATTACAGCTTTCTATCGAAGCGGCCTTGGGTTATGCGCACACTGTCGCAGCCCGACTTGTAGAGCGTGAAAGCAAACGTGCCCGAGATGATGCCTGCTGCCCGGTCCAGGCGCGTGATGGTTAGGGTGCCTCGGCGATATTGCCCAGTACTCCCATCAAGATTTTGGCAAGCTATCGGCTTCTGACTATCGGTAAAAAAAACAGTCCGTGGGTTCTGACTCAAGGAGTATACCCCACTCCTTGAAATGCTATCCCCACCAAATATTATGTATTGAAAAGAGCTGCCATTTAAGCGGTATACTTTGATATCTAGGTTACCTCCTCGATAAGTTGGGTCGTAAGAGACAGAATAGTTAGCCGTCCCATCACTACCCTGCGGTGTCCACGCTTGCCCATTGAGTAGGCAGCCGAAGGTGTTAGCCCCTGTTTGGGTGGCAGCGGGTATTTGGCTGGCCGGGTCAGGGTCTGCTTTTTGACACTGCGCTAGCAGCAAGGCCAAGGCGACCAGAAGCACAAGGGGCTGTTTCACAAGGAAAGGGAAAAGCTGTTCAGCAAACCTACACCTTAATGAAGGAGGTAGTAACTACCGTTTAATCTGCTATTTTCTAAGTGCGCTTTCAAAGCCTGTCCGATAACGACCAGTATAATAAGCGAAGGCGTTTCGTCGAGCAAGCGTGCCCGGCCGTTGAGGCGCAGCGAACAACATTTGAGGGGCAAATAAGGGCAAGTGCACGACTTGCCCCTACTTGCTCCTAGTGGCCCGTACTTGCTCGTAGTTGCCCTCTTTTGCCGCCGCTTGGAGCGTGAATAGCCATTGCCCCCGTGCCAGGCGGTGTTCCGTCACGGGCTGCTTGATTTTACGTGTTGCAAACGGTCGTTTAACAACTGACTGTACTCCTTATCTTCTTCTAAAATCCCTCTTTTGCGGAAGACCGTTCGCTCATGCCCGCCTATTTTGCTTCCTAGCGCGTCTCCACCCAGAAGCTAAAGAGCCGCTGGTCTCGGACTCGAAGCGCAACAGGCGGTGGTAGGCAGCTTTCTGAAAGGTAGCCAGCCGCCGGGCGAGTACGTCGAAGTGGAAATGGGAAGAAGAACCAACGCCCACAATCAGTACTTCCAGCACCTCACGACCTTACCCAGCCTACAAGCGCCAAAAGCCGTTTCGGGGATTGTCCGGTATAACAGCCAGGCACGGGGGCTGCGCCAGCTACGGGGGTAGTCGTGTCGGTCGACAAGCAAGGCGGGGTAACGGCCTTCAATGCCAGGCGCAGGTGGGCCCGAGGAGCGAAAAGGCCGCGGTGCCCAGTAAAAAGAGCACCCACAACCAATTAAGAGCGGCCTGCTCTACCTCGATACCGGGAGTTGGAACGGCCGACTTAGCGGCGGTAGGCGCGCTTGGCGCGGGCGCGGGGGCCGGGACGACAAAAGAAGTGGGCATGGCGGTCAAAAAAAGGAAGGTACTGGGGAGGTTGCGGGAGCGGTAGCCGCTGGCAGGCGGCTCAATTTTGCGCCGGCGCTGCGGGCGGGTTACGCCCGTTGGCGGCCGGATGCGGAGTCGGGACGGTGCCCGGGCGGAAGGTCAGGTGGTGGGGAGCGCTAGCGGGCAGGACAGCGGGCGCTAAGCAGCACTAAATATCTGGCGAAGGTCTACCTTGCCGTAACCCCAGGCATCCGTGCCAGCACTGAATGTGCGGGCTGGTGAGAAATCGTACCAGCCGCTAACCCTAGCGCGCAGCTGAGCCAGTAGCTGGCTGAGCTACCGCGGTGGCGCGAGCGCTAAAACGGCTGCCTTCCATTAGCTACTATGGCGCTTACACTATTGTTGCAGGCCTACGCCGACGCCCAATTCACGCAAAAAGTGGGGGCGTACGCGGTGTTTTTGAATCCGGAGTCTTTCGTGCACCAAAGCGCAAACACCTGCCAAACGCCTCGCCCGCCGGGCAGCGCCGGCGACACGCTGCGCGTTAACGACGCCAGCCAGGGCAACCTGGCCTTTCGGCTGCTGCTGGACGGCACCCGGGCCATCGACGGCAACCTGCTTGAGGTGAGCCAGGAAATTGCCGCCTTCCAAAAGCTGCTAGTTGCCTTCCACGGCCAGCTACGCAGCCCCTACTACGTGCAGGTGAGTTGGGGCAACTTCCGTTTCCAAGGTCGCCTTACTACTTTTAACGTCTCCTATTCCCTGTTCCGGCCCGATGGTACGCCCGTGCGCGCGAAAGTGGAGTTGGCCTTTGTGAGCTTGCCCGACAAGGCGTGAGTAGATATCCTCTAGCTGGCTATTAAGTAAGTAAAAGGATACGGTTTGGTTAGTGGTAGTTTTAAGTAAACCAGGGGGGCGCTACCAGCAGGTAGCCTACCGAGAGGCAGCTCTATCCGCTCGTAAGCTCGCGGTACGTTGGGCAAGCTGACTGGGAAAGTCAGTGGTGTTTGGAAGGCCCCTGCCTGGTGCACGACCTGCGACCTTTCAAAACATACTGGCTTCTGAATGCGAATCCTACCTACGCTAAAAGGCCCGAAAACGCGGTTTTCGAGCCCTTTTTGCAAGAGGATTTTTTGAATGCCGCTGTCAAGATGCTTGGATAGCCAAGCTCAGCAGCTTTTTACATTCTAGGAGGGTCGTTTGCAGAATGTAAAAAGCTTGCCCTCAGTTTAAATCACCGTTTTGCTGAACTGGTTGAGCCCTGTGCTTCCCTTATGTATTTCCGCTAATAAGACGTGCGCTTTCTTTGCCATAAGCTGGCCCCAACTTGGCAAAGCTTTAAAACCATAGAAAAACTGCCTGATGCTAGCCGAAATCAAGCGTCTGTACGGAACTCTCGGGGATGCCGTAGTGGAGAAATTTGAGTATGCAACCAGTCCCGAAGACGGGTACACGAAAGCGCTACATATTCATCTGCGCTGCCTCAACTGGGAAACCGAGAAATGGCAAAAAATAACGCTGATGTGTATCAATGTCACACATTTTCAATTCCTTGAAAATAGCAAGACGCAGAGTTGCGTTGTTTTTGAGGCGCTACTGCAACAAGACCCGAGCAGCATTGTCGTTGATTTTTATCCTATCCAAGTTGATGGATTGGGTCTATTGGCAGAAGACCCACAATCAAGTTTCTTGCTGCACTGCCAATCCATTCGTTATGTGGTACAAGGGTAATACTCCTTTCCGTGAACGCCTAGCAGCTGGCCGGCACCAAGTGCCAGCAGGGCACTGTAGCGCGGGACGAGTTTACGAAACGCGCCGAAGGAATGGGTTTCGTAAACTTCAAACCAGCGCTTAGTGCCCCGAAAAAGTACCACACCGGCCGAGCCCCAGCCGGAAGCCCAAAACCGGCCTTATTTCGGGAAGTGTCCGGTAAGCTTATTACATTAAGTGGCTTTTCTCAGGAACCAGCAGAAAAGGAGCTGCTTGCTGCCTTGTCCAAAATCCTATACTAGGACTCCCCCCTACCCTTGCGCAGACTGCGCAGCCGTGGCGCTCGGACCTAGACTAGCTCCCACCCGACCACCTCAGACGATAGCACAGGCTCCGTAAGTGGTGAGCGGCGCGCCTGCCGACTCATTCGACGATTAGCCGCCGGGTAAGGGTGGTCCCGCCGGCAGTCAGGCGCAGCACGTATACCCCGGTTGCCAGCCCGCCCGTAGGTAGCGTCAGGCTAGTACCCATGGCTGGCAACGCGGCCGACTGTCGGCGCACTACTTGGCCCCACGCATTCAACAACTCGGCCCACACGGTGGCAGCACCGGCTATCCCCGGCACGACCACGGTGGCGGTCTGCTGGGCCGGGTTGGGGTACACTAGTACGTGGGCTACCAGGGCAGCCGACCCCGTAGCCAACGGCACCGTTGGGCCGAGGTACGCGGCGAAGCGGCCCAGGCCCTTTGACCCATCGCCCACCGCTGTAAAGTAGCCCCCCGCGTACAGCCTACCTCCGCTCGTGGCCAACGCTTGAACAGCGTTGTTGGTGCCGGTACCCAGCGCGCTCCACCCCGTGCCATCCCACTTGGCTATATGGCTGGCCGCCGCTCCTCCGGCCAGGGTAAAGTCGCCCCCAGCATACACGCCCCCGCTGCCGTCGGCCACCACCGCCCGCACGGTGGCGTCCAACCCCGTGCCCAGCGCACTCCAACTCGTGCCATTCCACTTGGCTATATAATTGGCCGCTGCTCCTCCGGCCAGGGTAAAATCGCCCCCGGCATACATGTTGCCCCCGCCGTCTAGGGCCAGCGCGTAGACGGACGTGTTTAGCCCTGTACCTAGCGCACTCCAACTCGTGCCATTCCACTTCGCGACGTAGTTCACCACCTGCCCCCCGACGCCGAGCCCAGCCCGGTAAAAATCGCCCCCGGCGTATAGGCCCCCCGTACCGTCCGATACGAGCGACCAGACGGTGCCGTCCAGCCCCGCGTCCAAGGCGCTCCAGCTTGTCCCATCCCACCGGGCCACGTGATTAACCGCAGTTGCCCCGGACGCGGCAAAGCTGCCGCCCGCGTACACGTTGCCACTGCCATCCAGGGCCAGGGCTACCACGAACCCATTGAGGCCCGCGCCCAGCACGCTCCAGCTCGTGCCGTTCCACTTGGCGATGTTGTTGGCGGCCGTGCCCCCCGCCGTGGCGAAACTGCCCCCCGCATACAGGTTGCCACTGCCATCGACCACTAAGGCCCGGACAGTACCCGTTATGCCGCTACCTAAGGCACTCCAGCTCGTACCGTTCCACTTGGCCACGCGGCTGGCCGCCATGCCCCCGGCCGTGGTGAAGCTGCCTGCTACGTACACGTTGCCGTTGCCGTCCGGTGCCACCGCCAAGACAAAATTGTCTAGCCCAGCGCCCAGCGCCTGCCAAGACGTACCGCTCCACTTGGTTACGTACTTGACGGCCACATCCCCCGCGGTGCTGAACTCGCCCCCGACGTAGACGCTGCCGCTGCGGTCCAGGGCCAGTGTCGAGACGGAGTTATTCAGGCTCGGCCCCAGCAGGCTCCAACTCGTGCCGTCCCACTTGGCCAGGTTACTGGAGGCGGTGCCCCCAACGCTGGTAGAGAAGCTGCCCGCGTAGAGGGTGCCGCTTCCGTCCACCACGAGCACCTGAACGGAAGTAGTCAGGCCCGTGCCTAAGGCACTCCAGCTCGTGCCGTTCCACTTCGCCACGCGGCTGGCGGCCACCCCCCCAGCGGTGCTGAACTCGCCGCCCGCGTACACGTTGCCACTGCCATCGACCGTCAGGGTGTAGACGGTGTTATTCAGCCCCGTGCCCAGTGCGCTCCAGCTGGTGCCGTTCCACTTAGCAACGCGGCTAGCGGCCACCCCCCCAGCGGCGGTGAAAACGCCCCCCGCGTATACCGTGCCGCTGCCATCCACGGTCACGGTTCCCACGCTCCCGTTGGTGCCCGTGCCTAAGGCGCTCCAGCTTGTGCCGTTCCACTTCGCGACGCGGCTAGCGGCCACCCCCCCAGCGGTGCTGAACTCGCCGCCTGCGTACACGTTGCCGCTGCCATCGACCGCCAGCGTGTAGACGGAACCGTTAGTCACACCCGTACCCAAGGCGCTCCAATTTGTCCCGTCCCACTTGGCCACGCGGCTGGCGGCCGCGCCCCCGGCCGTGCTAAAATTGCCGCTCACGTATACGTTGCCGCTACCATCTACGACCAGCGCGTTGACTGTGTTGTTCACGCCCGTGCCCAGGGCGCTCCAAATCGTGCCGTTCCACTTGGCTACATGGTTGGCGGCCGCGCCCCCGGCCGTGGTAAAGGCGCCCCCGGCGTATACCGTGCCGCGGCCATCTAGCGCCAAGGCCGTGACGGAACCATCCATGCCGGGTGTACCAAAGGTGTCTTGCCAGTTTTCATCGCCCGCGCCGGTCGGTCGAAAGACTGGTGCGTTCGTGCGCGCGCGGTGCCCTAGGTGGTAGCCCTGCATCGAAAACGAGCCGCGGGCGCCGGGTTGCAGCGTGCCATCAGGGTTAAGTACTTGCCTCACCGAGGGAGCGGTCAGGGCCGCAATAGACGGTTGAGCGCGCGCCACACTGGACCAGCTGCTTAATAGCAGAAGCAGGACGTGCCAGCAGGTCAGCCGCGAATAGGCGCGTTCCCGAATTGAAACAGATAAACTAGTGGGCATAGGAGGAAAAAGCTAGGCGTAAACACGAAGGCAAAGGCCGAGAGCTAGTTCCTGCAAGTAGTCGCACAACGCAATAGGCCGCCACAAAGATGAGTAAGTGACCAGCTAGTTCAAGTAGGCGCGGGAAGGAATTGTTGCACAATGGTCTACCCTATAAATGAGCCTACAACTTGGTAAGATTATCGCCGCAGAAGACCAGCTTAGCCCAGCGGCTGATAGCTCAGGGTAGGCTCCGAAAGGTGCACCTTTCTGAAGCACCCTTTTTGCTTTGCTGAACCGCCAATGCAAGCCAGAGATGCACTCGATGCGGACTTTCTGAGCCATTTGCTTTGCCAGGCACTTTCTGAGCATCTCACGGTGCGCCTGGTAAAGACTACCATAGCCCCCTAAACTGTCCAGCGTAACTAGCCCCTCTCACAACCGCTACGCGCGCAAAATCGTGGGCTGGGACGTGCGCGAATCCAGGCCCGAAGACCTGGTCAGCGAGGCCCTACGTCGCGCGCTGGCCGTGCGTCAGCCAGCAGTTGGGCTGGTCATCCATTCCGACCAGGGCAGTCAGTACTCCGCGACCAACTTTAAGGCCTTAGTGGCCCGCTACAAGGCGCTGCAAAGTAGGAGTCGGCGCAGTAACTGCTACGATAATGCACACGCCGAATCGTTTTGGAGTCGGCTCAAAACCGAACTACTCGCCGGCGGCAGCTTCCGCAACCTCCCCGAAGCGCGCCTGGAAATCAGCCACTACCTCGCCTATTACACTGCTGAACGGCAGCACGCTGCCCTCTCGGCTACCTCGCCCCCAACCACTTCGAAACCCACTTTCAAACTGCGTCCCAACTCTGTGCGGCCTAGCTAGACCACCTCACACCAACTCGTCTGTTTACCTTTTCACCCAGCATGTTACCCACGGCCAGATAACCCGGTTGCCTGCCCCGCTAGCGCAAATTTATTTTCGGTCCCGTGGGTGATAACGCGCCCTTTCGGGTATACTAGCCGTTGAACCTTGTTGCGTACTGATGAAACATGCTGCCCTCTCTGCCCCGGCCCTGCTAGCCGGCCTCCGTGCCCGCGACCGGCTGGCCTATGAGTTTGTGTACCGGGTGGCGCGGCCCGACGTGCTGCGGTACGTGCGGCAAAACCACGGCGACGCGGCCGATGGCGAAGACCTGTTTCAGGAAGCGCTCCTGGCCGTGACGGCCCACGTGCAGCGGCCCGATTTCCAGTTGACATCCTCGTTTCGTACCTACCTGCTGGTCATCGCCCGTAACCTGTGGCTCAACCAGCTGCGGACCCGGCGGCGCCAGGCGCTGACCTGTGACGCGACGGACCTGCCGGACCTGCCCGACGAGCCGGCCGCCGACGAGTCGTCGCTGCTAGGCCGGGTGCGGGGCTGGCTCGACCAGGCCTCGCCGCTCTGCCGACGCGTGCTCCGCGCCCTGTACTTCGACGACGAACCCATGGACGAGTTGATGCCGCGCATGGGCTGGAAAAACAAGCACACCGCCGCCAACCAGAAATACAAGTGCGTGCAGCAGCTCAAGCGCGTGGCAGCGGCTTGATTTTTTTCCGGCGGCGGGTGATAATCGGGGTGGGCGGGTATTAGGGGGTTGTCTTACTTTAACCACACCTTCCCATGCTTCCTCCCATTGAAGTGGGCCAGCCGGCTCCCGATTTCACCGCCACCGATTCGCGGGGCCAGACCGTGCATCTGGCCGATTTGCGCGGCCGCTACGTGCTGCTCACCTTTCAGCGCAACGCCGGCTGCCCCATCTGCAACGTGCGCTTCCACAACCTGGAGCAGCAGGCCGCCCACCTGAAGGCCGAAAACGTGGTGGTGCTAGCCGTGTACGAGTCGTCGGCCGCCACCCTTAGCAGCTACCTCGCCGGCCAGCCTACGCCCTACACGCAGCTCCTCGCTGACCCCGAACAGCGCCTCTACCAACTCTATAAAGTGGAGCGCTCCACGACCAAGATGCTCAGCGGCTTTATACTGCACGGGGGCATAAGCAAGGTAAGCCAAAGCAAGCAGCTCACCGCCACTCTGCCCAAGCAGGACGGCAACGCCAACCGCATCGGGGCCGATTTTCTCATCGGTCCCGATGGTCATCTGGTGCGCGTGCACTACCATCGCTACCTGGGCGACGACCTGCCCCTGACCAACCTGCTGCCGGTAGCGGCGCGGTAACGGGTCCGTCTCGGCCGGCTTGTTAGGCAGCCTGGCTGGCAAGGGTGCTGGCTCGGTAGGCCGCAATTGGCCCCTGCCGCTGGCAAACAGGTAGCCCGCACCGGGCAGGTGGAAAACACGGCACACCTCGGGGAGCCTAGCAGTCAACAAAAGCCCCATTGCGAAGCAGTAAGGGGGCTTTTTTGTTCTTTCTCTGTTCTTCCTCTTCGTGCCGTGGCGCTCCTTTGCCTACGGGTAACAGCCACGACCCTTCTTTGGAGGACGCATGGTGATAGCAGGACGCACTCGCGCTGGATACGGTTGACAGGAGACACCAAGTGCTCGACGCCGAATTTAATACTAAGTATCTACTATATTTACTGAATAGATTCACTCGTCATTTCGGCCCTTTTGTATGCGCCTACGCACTCATTGCCTACTCTGGCTGCTCCTGCTTATCGGGGCGCACGGGCGGGCGTTTGGTCAGCAAGCACTGGCCGCCGAAATCACGAAGCTCGATAACTTAGAGCGCGAAGCCGTTATCAAAGCGGATACGGTGGCGCTGTTGCGGCTCTGGTCGCCGGATATCCTCATTAACAACCCACAAAACAGAATTTCAACCCGCGCCCAGGTGCTGAGCCGCATCCGCCAGGGGTTGCTAGACTACACTTCGTTCGACCGCACCATTGAAAAGATGTCCATTACCGGCCCTATCGTGGTGGTGATGGGCCAAGAGGTCCTCCACCCGGCGCATAAAGCCGATTACGTGGGCAAAACCGTTACGCGGCGCTTCACCAATGTCTGGATGCAGCAGGCGGGCACTTGGCGCTTAGTGGCCCGGCAGGCCACCATTGTGTCGCTGCAATAGCCCTCAGCCGCTGGGGAGGATTTCGCCGCTCGTTGGTTTTGGGACTAGCGGAGCGAGGTATTTTTTGCGGATGCGAGTCGCCATTTAGGCCCGTTACTTATTGCTACCTATCTAGTCCGAGCGGAACCAGCCACTTGAGTACCAGTCCTAACGCTTATCGTACCGAAAGTCCTCGGCGTCGGGTTGTCAAACTCACTGCTGATAATAGGGTCTTATTAGTCCTTATTACCCCAGCCAAAGTAGCGACCCAATTTGCTTCTTGCCCCCTGCCGGAAGCCTGGTCGCTAAATTTCCTCAAACGATGCGTTGGCAAGAGTTGGTTGCTTGCCCTTTGCTAGAGTTGTCGGGTACCCGCTTAGAGTAGTCTTCTTGAAAGGAAAGCTGACACTGCTGTGAACTTCCCAGCAAAGTGAGCCAGTAAGAAACAGCAACAGGCACTATAGGCGAGGCGAAGAAGCGGGCTCGCTAGCGAGAGTCCCCCCAGCTCACGTTAGCTCACTCGGCCCGCTACCGCTAGGCTCCGCCGACTAGACCTACCAGCGGAGCTTACCTTTAGGGGCTAGCCCCCTAACTTGTGCTTCGCTAAGCGCCTTCTTTCCTTGTCTGCTCATGATTCGGTCTTTCATTGCGGCTACTGGTAGCTGCCTGCCCGAAGTGGTGCGGCCCAATGCCGATTTTGGCGCCGCGCACTTCTTCAGCAAAGCTGGCACCCGCCTGCCGCAGGAACCGACGGCGCTGCTCCACCAGTTTCAAGCCATTACGGGGATTAAAGCGCGGCGCTATGCCCGGCCCGACCAGGTCGCCTCCGACCTCGGCTTCTTGGCCGCCCAGCAAGCCCTGGCCAACTCCGGCATCGACGCCGAAACGCTGGATTACCTGATTGTGGCGCACAACTTTGGGGATGTTGCGCCCGGCACGAACCGGATGGAACAAGTTCCCTCCCTGGCTTCGCGCATCAAAGCCCGGTTGGCCATTCAGAACCCCAACTGTGTGGCTTATGACCTCGCCTTTGGCTGCCCGGGCTGGGTAGAGGCGATGATTCAAGCCAACTACTACCTGCGCGCGGGCGATGCCAGGCGCTGTCTGGTGATTGGCACCGAAACCCTCTCGCGCGTGGTGGACCCCCATGACCGCGATACGCTACTCTTCAGCGACGGCAGTGGGGCGGTGATTTTGGAAGGACGTCCCTCGGTTGACGCCGGTCTGCTGGCGCACCACACCCAAACGCATGCCCACCAGTACGCCGGCTTACTGCACATGGGCCAGTCCTAC
This sequence comes from Janthinobacterium lividum, assembly GCA_050954845.1. Taxonomy (GTDB): domain Bacteria; phylum Bacteroidota; class Bacteroidia; order Cytophagales; family Hymenobacteraceae; genus Hymenobacter. Next base: position 5,151 of record JBPBQK010000060.1, on the reverse strand, counting down.
GACCCGGCCTATCCGGAAAGGGCCGACCGGTTTATGAAGATGGAAGGCCGCCAGCTCTACGAGTTTGCGCTGCTGCACGTCCCGGCTGTCATCAAGCAGGCGCTGGACAAGGCACAGGTGCCCTTAAACCAGATTCGAAAGGTGCTGATTCACCAAGCCAATGAGAAGATGGACGTGGCTATCTTGGAGCGCCTGTTTCAGCTCTGCGGCGAAGCCCCGCCCGACTTGGGGTTGATGCCCATGACCATCTCGTGGCTGGGCAACAGTTCGGTGGCCACGGTGCCGACCTTACTGGACTTGCTGCTGCAAGGGCAACTACCCGGGCACCAGGTGCAGCCCGGGGACCATGTGGTACTAGCCTCTGTGGGGGCGGGCATGAATATAAATGCGGTGGTGTATCGGTTCTAGACTGGAGCTAGCGCCCTGCTAGCGGCTCCTATAGACGGGTAGGGAATTCTGCCTAACCTTGCGCAAGCTGGCTGCGTTGTTTAAGACCTAGTAGTAGCCCTATGCAGCCTCAGCAAACCATATCTGAAAAAGTAGCGGAAACCGTCCTCTCTTACTATCGCATCGCAGATGCCCTGCTTCCTGCTGCACAAGAGTTTCGGAGCTGGTTTGAGAGCCTAGTGCCTGCTAGCCAAGCCGAGCTGGTTCTCCTGAGCTTAGAACAGGCTAACTTCCTGCCCGCCTTCAAACGCTATGTATTAGAAGGCCGGGGCTACTCCATGCAAGCTTACATGACTGCGCACTTAACGCCACAAGAGCTTCCATACTGGGTGGACGATAATGATGGAGGGGTGTTGCCTACTTACTAAAGCAGGGTGCACTTCCTGGAAAAAAGGCCAGTTTAAGCCGGAGCCTGGGAACCTTGTACCCTCGAAAGGCAGGCATCAGCATGCTAGTCACGTGGTCTATGCAAACGAGTGTTCTGAGGATGCCACGCTAACCCATTTGTGAGCCTCTCCTAGAAAAATGCCGATATAATCCAGTGTCTGAAGACCTCGTAACCCTCGGAAAGAGCACCTTAGTAGGCTGCTCCCCTAACAGTAAGCAGTCCTCCCAGTGGTCAGCTTTCCTTCTCTTGGTCAGGCTCCCACTTAGACTAGTCTTCCAAAGGGAAGCTGATAAGGAGGCTAGCCGAGATACGATTTGAGCGACTGCGAGCGTGAAGTGTGCTTGAGGCGCCGAATAGCTTTCTCCTTTATCTGCCGTACTCGCTCGCGGGTTAGGCTGAACTTCTCGCCGACTTCCTCCAACGTTTGCGCGGCGTGGCCATTGAGGCCGAAGTGCAGCATCAATACGTCGGCCTCCCGCCGGGTCAGGGTCGAGAGGGCACGCTGCACCTCCCGCCGCAAGGACTCGTGTAGCAAGCCTGCATCCGGCGTGTCTTGCCCCTCGTCCTGCAGCACATCGAGCAAGCCGTTCTCCTCGCCATTGACAAAGGGCGCATCCATCGAGACGTGGCGGCCCGAAACCTTCAGCGTGTCGACCACTTCCGAGGTCGTTAGTTCCAGCAGCTCGGCAATCTCGTCGGGTGAGGGCTCGCGCTCAAATTTCTGCTCAAGCTCGGCAAACGAGCGGTTGATTTTGTTGAGCGAGCCCACGCGGTTCAGGGGCAGGCGCACGATGCGGCTCTGCTCGGCCAGGGCTTGCAGGATGCTCTGGCGAATCCACCACACGGCATAGGAAATGAACTTGAAGCCCTTCGTTTCATCGAAGCGCTTGGCCGCTTTAATCAAGCCCAGGTTACCCTCGTTGATGAGGTCGCCCAAGGTCAGCCCCTGGTTCTGGTATTGCTTGGACACCGAGACCACGAAGCGCAGGTTGGCTTTGGTCAGCTTTTCGAGCGCCATCTGGTCGCCCTCGCGGATGCGCTGGGCCAGGTCTACTTCCTCATCAATTGATACCAGGCTCACTTTGCCAATCTCCTGCAGGTACTTGTCCAACGACTGGCTTTCGCGGTTGGTAATCTGCTTGCTGATTTTTAACTGTCTCATGCGGGAATGGCGCTGTTTAGAAAAGGTAACAGCAAACCATAACTCCCGGGGTGGCGGCTAGGTTCGACGGCCCCGGCGACGGCACCCCGCCAGAAGGCTCACGGCGGAGAAAAGTATGGCCGACGCATATTGAATTAGTTTGTTATAAATGAGCATTTTAAGGCATTGTGTGCGCCAAGACAGTGTGCCATTTAGTGCTACTCCCGTGACGTTTGTGGAGCTACTTTTAACAAATGACTATAGAATCTATCTTCGCTTAAAATCACTGGTCGTTCTGTCATGCCCGCCTATTTTGCCTACTACCGCGTCTCGACTAAGCAGCAAGGGGCCTCCGGGCTCGGGCTCGAAGCGCAGCAGGCGGCAGTGGCAAGTTTCCTCAAAGGTGGCCAGCCGCAGGGCGAGTATGTCGAGGTGGAAAGTGGCAAGAAGAACCAGCGGCCCTAACTGCTTGCCGCGATGGCAGCGGGCGGGGTACAGCTCATTGCCAAGCTCGACCGGCTCAGTCGCAATGCGAGTTTCATCTTTGCGCTTCGCGACTCGGGGGTGGATTTTGTTTGCTGCGATATGCCCGATGCGAACACCCTTACCGTCGGACTTTTCGCCATACTCGCCCAGCACGAGCGCGAAACCATCTCGAAGCAGACGAAGGACGCGCTCGCAGCCAAGAAGGCGCGGGGCGCCCAGTTAGGCACGCCAGCCAACCTAACGGCGGCGGCTCGGGAACAGAGCCTGCTTGTGCGGCGAGCCCACCTGCACCAGCACGCAGGCCTACGGCAAACGGCGGCTTTTATTGCCTCTCGCCGGGCGCAGGGGGTAAGCTTTCGGCAACTGGCGGGGGAGTTGAATGCTCTCGGCTTTACGGCCCCGCGCGGGGGAACCTTCAATCAAAAGCAGGTCCAACGCTTGCACGAGCGTACCTCAGAGGTCTAACACCTTTCGGAACGCGTGGTAATCCAGGTAGCGGTTTGCGTGCTCCAGCGGCTTTCCTGAGGCGGGTGGCCTTTCGCATAAATCTAGTTGCCAAGCAATTGCAAGCTGGCAACTGGCTTAACGCCCCTCGCCACACCGGGGCGGGTGTGGGGCGGACAGCTCTGGTTAGTATCTTCCGCTACCCAATAGTAAGTCCCCCGTAGATGGCTAGCCATGCTGAGTTCCAAGTAGTAGAAAACCTGCTGCTCTCTTCTTCCGACGTGGTGTGTGCCCTTGACCAGCACGACCACCTGTGGCGCATAAGCGTGGCTGGCCAGCGCGTGCTGGGCTATGCCCCGCAGGAGTTGACTGGCGTGCCCTTTCGCGCGATTCTCCACCCCACCGACTACGCCTCCATCGAAGCTGCGTACCAGGCCGCGCGCCAGCAAGCTACGCCCGTTCGCTTTGCGGGCCGCTGCCTGACCAAGACGGGCCAGGCAGTGGCGTTCACGTGGTCGGCTTTTCGATGGCCCGCCACGGAGTTGCTGCTCTGCGTGGGGCGCCTCGTCGAGCCCCAGCCCCTGCTGCTTCCCGCCGAACCTTCGGCGGACAACGCCTGGCTGGAGCGCCTGGCCGATGGCTATCTCGAAATCGATAGAGACTGGAACATTACCTCTCTCAATGGCCAAGCCGAGCAAGTGCTGCAGGTGAGCCGCCAGCAGTGCGTCGGCCGCAACTACTGGCAGGTTTTCCCCCATGCCGTTAACAGCCCCTTCGACCATTACCTGCACCTCGCCGTTGACTCGGGGCGGCCGGTACAGTTTGAAGCCCTTTCTACCCGCACCGGCCGCTGGCTGGAGCTGCGCGCGCTGCCCGCTCCCCACGGGCTCTCCATCTTTATCTCGAACATCACGGACCGGGTCACGACCGCCAAGCACCTCGAGCAGCTCGCGCTGGTAGCCCAGGGCACGGACAACGGCGTGCTCATCAGCGATGCCCAGGGCCGCACCGAATGGGTGAACGAGGGCTTCACCAAGCACACGGGCTATACCCTGGCCGACCTGCGCGGGCGCTTTCCCGGGGCCGTGCTCGACGGCCCCGGCACAGACCCGCTGACCCAGCAAACCATTCGCGCGCACTTCCAGCAGCCGACGCCTTTCTCCGTGCCGATTCTCACCTACACCAAAGCCGGCGAGCAGCTCTGGGTATTGCTGCACATTACGCCCATCTACAACCAGGCCGGGGAACTGACGCAGTTCATTTCCATTCAGCAAAATATCAATGCCCAGAAGGCGCTGGAAGCCCAGCAAGCGCGGCTGACGCAAGACCTGTTCGAGCACAATCGCGATTTGCAGCAATTCACCTACATGCTCTCGCATAATCTGCGGGCTCCGCTCGCCAACGCGCTGGGGCTAAGCCAGCTGCTTACCCGGGTGGGTAAGGACAGTGCCGTGTTTGAGGCCTCGCTGGGGCATCTGCGCCAGAGTCTGGAACAAGTGGATGGCGTGCTTCACGACTTGAGCCTCGTGCTCTCCCTGCGCGACCAGCAGCACCAGCAGCAGCCCGAAACCGTGGTGCTGGCCGAGGTAGTTGGGCAAGCCCTCGACCACTGGGCACCGGCCTTGACTGCGTGCGGAGGCGTGGTCACGCTCGACATGGCCGAGGGCCTGCTGGTGCGCGGCACCCGGGCCTACGTGTATAGCCTGTTCGACAACTTGCTCTCCAACGCCCTCAAGTACCGCGCCCCGGAGCGTCCGTTGCACCTAGACATCGTGTGTGAGGCGGGCGCACAGGGCGGGGCGCGCATTTCGTTTGCCGACAACGGGTCGGGCTTCGACCAAGCTAAGGCCGGGGCGAAGCTCTTCCAGCTCTACCAGCGCTTCCACGGGGGGCAGCAAGGCCGGGGGCTAGGCTTATTCCTGGTCAAAACGCACGTGGAAGCGATGCAAGGAACTATCGAAGTGAGCAGCCAGGTGGGCGTCGGCACCCGCTTCGTAATTCAGCTCAACCAACAGCCGGCTCCCGAACCTGCCGGACGAGGCGGTTAGCCGGCTTCAACCAGAACAAGGAGTAAGAATGCCGCCGTGCTTATCACTAACGAAAGATGACCACTCCTTAATTCCTATGTTCAGACTGCCCGCCTAATTTGGCGCTTGTCTTGGAAGGAGGCAGATGAAGATTGTTCCTTTATTAGGGTGTCTGAGCCTGTCTTATATGAGAATCCCTGTCTTCTTCCATCTAGTCG
>JBPBQK010000059.1:0-116912 GCA_050954845.1 Janthinobacterium lividum | reverse complement strand
GAGCACCGCGTTGCGGCGGGCAGTATTGGTGGGCGTGGCCAAATACATATTCCACTCGGCGGTCCACTCAAAATCGGGCAAGCCCGGAATAAGGGCATTTTTTAGAAAAGCCAACTGATTAGCCGTGAGTGCGATGGGCACCAGCAGGCGCACAAACTCGGCTACTACCAGGTTGGGGTCAGTGGCGGTGGCCGCGGGCATGGCCGCCACCAGCGCAATCGGGTCGGCCTTGAGGGTGAAACTGTTTCTGGTATAGCCCGTGGCGATAAACAAGTCGGTGGCTTGGTTGCGGCGGGGCAGCGTCACGGCGTTTATCCACAGCTCGTGGTACTGCGGGGCCTGGTAGTAGGCCACCCAGCCGGCCACGTTGGGCGGGTCGCCGAGGGTTTGCTGCTGCACGGATGCCACCGAGTTGAGGTAGTCCCACATACCGTACTGCGCCACCACGCTGGTAGCCGGCGGAAACGCCAGCTCCAGCTGCCGACACACCCCTATCGTGTAGTCGAGCGGGCTCTTGATGAGGCAGCCCACGTTGGCAGTATCGAAGAAGTGCTGGGAGCTGAACAGCGCCCGCAGCACCGGCACCACCTCAAAGTTATTCTGAATGAGAATGGTAGCCAGCGGCTGAATAATATCAGTTTCCACCTGGCTATCAATAACGTAGTACACAAACCAGCGGTAGATGGCCCGTACCAGAAAGCGCGCCGTTTCGGCCTGCGCAAAAATCAGATTGATGAGGTCTTTGTATTCGTTGGCCCCATTGGCCGTGATTTGGGCGCTGCCAAAGGCGCTGCTAAACTTCTTGGTGGTGGTGTCGTGGCGGGTGGCCGTGAAGTAGCCCGCCACGGTGGCGGCATCGTCGCGCCAGCCGGTGAGCACCTTAGCGGCGGCCTGCACATCGGCCTCGGTGTAGTTGGTGTAGTTGCCGGCCGCAATGAGCGGCCCTTTGCCGATGGTGAACAGCTCGAGCAGCTCGCGGCCGTAGTTCTCGTTGGGCGCGCCCACCACGCTGGCATTGCCATTGAGGTAGCGCAGCATGGCCGGGTTAATCGTAATATCCTTAGCGAGTTGCTTGATATTGCCGAGCGCGTACTGGCGCAGCAGCCGCACGTAGTCGTAGCCATACTGCGCGCTGTTGATGTCGCCAAACTCCACCACAAAGTGGTTTTGCCAGAATAGCGTCATCTTCTCGCTCAATGAGGTAGTTTGGGTCAGCATCTGGCCCAGCCACCAATCGCGCAGCGAGGCGCGGCGCACGCCCTCCAGCGTTTGGTCGAAAACCTGGCTTACCCACGTCTGGCCGATGGGCACGGTCGTGTCGGTAGTCGAGACATTGAGCGGCGGGGCTGGCGCGGCGGGCGCGGTGAGCAAGCCATTGAGCACCGCCGTCAGGTTGGAAGCGGCGGCGGTTGTAATCTCGCCCCGCGTGGGCCCGAATAGGCAGCGCCGCAGCAGGTGCGCCGCCTGGTCGTAGCCCCAGGCCCCGGCGTAAGGGGCCAGCGTCGAGCTGGTGCGGGCAAATATGGGCTGCGTTTTATTGGCATACGGGCTCACCTTTTCGGGTGGGTCGGTGGCCGGGGTAGGCGCAGCGGGCAGCTCGGCTACGGCGGCCACGGGCGCAGTGCGTACGGCAGTGTTTCGCTGGAGGAAAGCTCGGCGTTTCATAGGCAGAGGGTGGAATTCCTCCCTAAGATTGCCGCTTTTTCTAGAAGTTTAGTGCTTGATAATTAATTTTTTATCTGAATGACAGGAATTACTATCTGTCGGCAATTAAAACCCATCTAAAAATAGTGCCACCGCTACATTTATACTTCTTGCCCCGGTGGCTGGCGCAAAAAAAAGCCCCGCCGACTGGCGAGGCTTCTCGTTAAATTTTGCAGAAAGCAGGATGAAATTCTTACTCGTACACCTTCACCACGAACACAAAATCCTGCAAGCGCTTGAGCTGCTGCGGGCGGCCGGCCCCGGTCAGCTGGTTGGTGCGGGGCAGGTGGTAGGCCTGCACGGGCTGCTTGTTTTTGAGCGAGTCGACCAGCCGCACCAGGTACGACGACTTGGTGGCAAAAGCGGCGCCCTGCGCATCGTCCTGGCGGCCGCTCACCACCCCGATGAGGTTGCCTTGCGCATCGAGCAGCGGGCCACCCGAGTTGCCAGGGTTCAGCGGAATGCTCACTTGGTAGAAAGCCGTGTCGCCGCCGAAGCCCGAGCGGGCGCTCAATGCCCCTTCGCCATATACTACGTCCTCGCGCGGGTAGCCCAGCGTGTACACGCGCTCACCGAGGTCAGCCTGCCCACCCTTAAAGGTGTAGGGCAGTTTGCCAAAGCCATTGAACTTGCGGTCTTTAATGCGCAGAATGGCCAAGTCGTGCTTCACATCAGAATACACCGTTTCGGCGTGGTAGCGCTGGTGGTCGCGGCTTTCAATCAGCAAAGAATCAGCCTTTTGAAAGTCTAAGCCCTGAATAACGTGGGCGCTCGTTACGATATAGCCATCGGCCGTGAGCGCGAAGCCCGTGCCACTAAACCTGCCCGGATTTACGGGCACGGTCGGGGCCACGCCTTCCAGCTTGCTATCCACCTTACGGTTGAGCACCACCTGGTTTTTCTTTAGCTGGTTGAGCTCGCGGCGCATCATGTTGTAGCCCAGCACCGAAGGCTGCGTTTGTGAGGCGCGGTAGGCCTGCAAGCCCAGCAGCGTGCTAAATACTGCCATCACGGCCACCGAGGCGGCCACGCCCATCGTGGCGCGGTGCCCACTCCAGAACTCGCGCAGCCGGCGCTCGGTGCGCGAAATACTCAGGCGCGGGTTTACGGAATACGACAGGCCGCCCAACTGCTTTTCTTCCATGGCGGGCGCTTCTTCGGCGGCCAGCATGGCGGTGTGCAGGCCACCCAGCATTTGGCGGGTGCGGCGGCGCTCGCCGTAGGCGCGCAACGTGCCGGTCAGCTCCTCAAACTCGGCGTAGCGCTGGGCCAGCCGCGGGTCGGCACCGAGGCGCGCCTCCAGGTCGGCCCGCGCCCCAGCAGCCAGCTCACCGCGCTGGTAAGCCTCAAAGAGCGCGTAGTAATCGGCTTCGGTTTGCATTTTGGTTGGTGTCTAGTCCTTAGTACCTAGTGCTAGTTGCCGGGTGCTTCGCAGTAAGGAATTACCCTTATCAACCAAACGCCGAGCCCTAACAATTAGACACTAAGCACTAAACTATTCTTCTTTATAACTAGCAAAAAACAACTTCTTTAAGCGCGTAAGGCACTTATATTTCTGCGTTTTGGCGGTGTCGGCGTTGGTGTAGCCGTGCTCCGCCGTGAGGTCCTGCATCGACTTATCGAGCAGGTAAAAGCCTTCGAGCAGCGAGCGGCAGGGCTCGCCCAGGTGGGTGAGCGCCTCGCTCATGGTCGCGAAGCGCCGGTCGCGCTCCTCGGCTTCGTGGAGGTCATCTTCGGCCCCCGTATTGAGGTAGGGGCCGTAGTCATCGTCGTCGAGCAGGCGCACACCGTGCAGCCGGCTCTTGGTGGTGAGGCGCTTGAGCCACAGGCGGCGGCACACCGCGTAGAGGTAGGTTTTAATCTGGCAGCTGAGCTCCAAAGAGCCTTCGCGCACCTTTTCATAAAACACCATCACGCCTTCCTGGTACACATCGCGGGCATCGTCCTCCGAGCCGCTGTTTTGCAGCACGAAGTGCGATACCATGGGCCAGTGCAGGCGGTAGAGCTGGCTCAGGGCCCGCTCGTCGCCGCTTTTAATGGCTTGGATGAGGTGGGCATCGGCCGCCAGCGCCGTTGTGCTATCCATGTTCATTCGCTTCGGGGCTTAATGCTTACTAACAAGCATTAGTAACCCAAGAAAAAAATTAAAAATATTTTCCAAACTACTGGGTTACCTGGCGGCAGTAGCCGGATTAAGAGCAGATTTTTCGTTAACCCTCCAAATTTACCTCAAGATGAACAACCTACTGAAAGTATCGGCCCTGTTCCTGGCCGTTGGCCTGGCTTCGTGCGAATCGAAAACCTCGGAGTCGACCACCACGACCCCGGCTACCACCGAGTCGACCACCACCACCACGGCTACCACCGACACGACTGCTGCTGCTACCACCACGGCTCCTGCCGATGGCACTATGGCTCCTGCTGCTGGCGACACCACCAAGAAAATGTAATTACGCCCAGGCCTAGCCTGGATGTACTACCTAAAAAGGCCTTTGCAGCAATGCAGAGGCCTTTTTTTGTGCAATAGCACGTCGAAGGCATTGCCTCGAAACTTGTCTAACAAAGTCTGTCATTGCGAGCAACGCGAAGCAATCGCATCAGGATGAGCTGTTCGAGTGCCGTTCGGGTGCGATTGCTTCGCTGCGCTCGCAACGACAGACGCTTTTGTGTAGGTTTAAAGCCTCCTTATTTAAAAAGCTTCCTCAAGCTACCAAAGCCAGCAAATCTGCCGCAATGCCGGGCCAAGGTTGATGCAAATCGAGGGTAACAATGCGCACCGGGTGGCCGCCCAGCGTGTAGCGCACATCCACGGCGGCCGTGGCGGCGGGGTACAGCAAAATGCCTTCGAGCTGCTGGCCGGGGGCGGGGCGCACATTTTGCAAGTAGGCGTAGAGCTGGTAGAGATGCGGCGAAATAAGGCGCTGCTGGTCGTAGCGCGGGCGCAGCGCGGCGGCGTAGTACTTGGTGTCGAGAATTATTTTGCGGGTCGGTTTTTCCAGCGTGGTATCGGTGAGCATAGTGGGCAGCAGGGCCATATCTTGGGGCACGGGCGCGGTGGCCTGCCAGGCAATAGTTTCGGCAAACACGCGGTACTGCCGCTGCTCACGGCGGTAAAAATTGCGCACCGCCTGCTCGAAAAGGCGCGCCATCAGGCGCTCGTCGCGCCGAAAATCGACAAAGCGGCCCCAACCCTCGGCGGCCGGCGCAGGCAAAGCCGTTTCGTAAATCAGCTCGCAGAGGTGCAGCAAAAAGGCCTCATCGGCCGCCGGTCGCTGCCGGCGCAAAGCCGGGAAAATGTCCGCCGTGGGCACCAGCGGCACCACCTCGGCCGGGAAGCGGCGGCGCAGCTGGCTTAGCTCGCGGCGCAGGGCCACGGGCACAGCGCGGTGCGTGGTCAGCGCGCCGATGGTACCCAGCAGCAGTTGGTGCAGCGGTAGGTTTACGCCTAGCTCATCGTAGGTGCACACGGCGCGGCCCTGCGGCAGCAGCCCCCGCCCCAGGCTGGGCGCCAGCTCGATGCGGCCCCGCAACTCGCGCAACTCAGCTTCCTGGGTTTGGAAGGCGCGGGGCAAGCCGCTGCGCAGCCGCTCGCGGGTGGCGTGCAGCAGCATTTGGGTTAGCAGCTCGAGCGGGCGGTGAAAGGGCGTGGCCTCGGTGGCTTGCAGCACGGCCGGCGCGGGCAGCCGCTGCCAGGCGTAGCACAGTAGATAATACAGCGTGGCAAGTGGCACCATAGACCGCAGATTCAAACGGATTAAACAGATTTAACGGATACGCCCGCCTGCGGCGGGCTGGCTTTTGGTGGCTTAGTGCTGGTCGCTAGCTGCTTAGCGCGCAGCGCATAAACGGCGGCTAGTCTTCTGTTTATAAGCCTTTCAACAAGAGGCGTAGCTGAGTGGCGGCGGTGGCGGGTTGCTCGCGCCAGTAGTCGGCCAGCAGGGGGCCGATTTCCTGTTCGAAAATCAGGCGCAGCCACTCGGCAGCTTCTTTGGGGGCGGCGGGTGGGGCGCAGAAGTAGCTGTGGCCTACTTCAAAATCGGGGCCTAGTTCGGGGGCGTCGGCAATGGTTTGGTTTAGCTCGGCCATGCGCTCGGCGAGGTGGGCGGCTAGCTTGCCGGGCACTTTTGCCTCGTGCAGCAGCGCTTGCAGCGCACCGCCAAACTGCGGGTGCATGTTTATAAATGCGAAGCGGCGGCGCAACGCGTAGTCGAGCGGGGCCAGCGAGCGGTCGGCCAGGTTGAGCGTGCCAATGACGTAGAGGTTAGCGGGCACGAAAAACAGCGGCATCTCGGGCGGCGCGTAGGGCAGGCGCAGGGCGTGGGCAGGGCCGCGCTGCGTAGGCTCCAGCAGCACCAGCAGTTCGCCAAAAATGCGCGCCACGTTGCCCCGGTTCAGCTCATCAATCAACAGAAAATATGGCCGCTCAGGGTCGATGGCGGCGCGCTGGCATAACAGCGGCAGCACGCCGGGCACCAAGCTAAACTGCCCGTCGGGGCCGGGCCGGAAACCGAGGATAAAGTCCTCGTACCCATAGCTAGGGTGAAACTGCACCATTTCGATGCGGTTGTCATCCTTCGCGCCGAGCAATAGCCAAGCTAGGCGGCGGGCCAGGAAGGTCTTGCCGGTGCCGGGCGGGCCTTGCAGCAGCAGCGCCTGACGGCGGCGCAGGCCGGCCAGCGCCGCGTCTAGCTCGGGCTTAGAGATAAATAGCTCATTTAGGGCATCTTGCTCGGTATACGCCGGGGGCGGGCTGGTATAAGTCGCAACGCTTTCGGCTACGGCCGACGCCTCAGTAGTAGGCGCGGGTGGGCCGGTGTATAAGTCCTCGGCTTGCTGCTCGGCGGCCTGGCCCTGGTCCTGGGCCGAGCCGGCGGCCAGGATAGGGCGCTTGGCGGCGATGGTGAAATCGAGGGCTTCGAGGGCGGCGTTGGTGGGCTGGCCGGCGGGGTGCGGCCAGCGCGCCTGGGGGTTGGCTTGGGCGAGGCGGTAGGCCAGCTCGGCCACGGCGCGGGGCGGGTAGCGGCGGCCCCGGTACAGCAGCTCGTACACGGTGCTGGGCGGCAGGTGGCGGCCTTCGCGCTCTATTAGGCGCAGGGCGCGCAGCACCTGTTCACGGGTAAGCAGCGGGGCGGCAGGTGCAGAAGGGGCAGCAGAAACGTCGGTCACGGGTACAAAAGAACACGTACTGGCCGGCAGTAGTGCGGGTTGTGGTACTTTCTTTGGGTTACTTAGCAACCAGTAGTTTTAACTGACTGGTCCCATTGGTAGTTATTAGCGCATGTCCCAGCTACTTGCCCCCGAACCCACTGCCCTGAGCGGCATTTCTGCTTTTGAAGGCCTGCCGCCTGAGGTACTAACCTGGCTGCTGCAAGCCGGCGAAGTGCGCCAGTACGCGCCCGACGAAGTTGTGGTGGAGCCCGGCGCACCCGCCGACCGCATGCTGACCGTGGTGGCGGGCGCGGTGCAATATTATAGCGTGGCGAGTGGTCAGCACACGCCCATCTTCCGCATCGAGGCCGGCCACGTGGGCGGCGTGCTGCCCTACTCGCGGCTGCAAGTGTTTCGGGGCCAGGGCGTAGCGGTGGGCGATACCACGCTGTATTTACTGCCGCGCAGCCAGTTTCCAGGTCTCGAGCAGGTGAGCCCTGAGCTGGTGCAGCGGCTGGTGGGCATCATGAGCGACCGCGCCCGCGACGAGGTGCGCGCCCAGGAGCGCGACGACAAGCTACGGGCGCTGGGCAAGCTGTCGGCGGGCCTCTCGCACGAGCTCAACAACCCCGCTGCCGCCATTGGCCGGGCCGCCGACGCCCTCAATAAACACTTATGCAACAGTCCATTATTACTTAAAAACCTAATGTTGGCCGGGGCACCCACCGCCGCTATGGTAGCCCTCAAAGCACTGGCTTCGGAAAGCAGCGAGTACCAGCCCCCAGCACTGTCGGCCTTAGACCGAGCCGACCAGGAGGACACCCTGGCCGACTGGCTCGAAACTCAGGGCGTGCCCGATGGCTACGCCCTGGCTACCGGCCTGCTCGATGCTGGCCTCACCGGCGAAAAGCTAGCGCCGCTACTCACCCAGCTGCCCGAGGCGGCCCGCGCCCCCGCCTTAGCTTGGCTCGAAGCCCACCTCACGGCCCTGCGCCTCACCCGCGACATTCGCGAGGCCAGCCAGCGCATCAGCACGCTGGTGTGCGACGTGAAAACGTACTCGCACATGGACCGCGCCGGGGGCCGCGAAAAATTGGACATCACGACTGGGCTCGATAGCACGCTCAATATTTTTGCCCACGCCCTGCGCACCAAAAACGTGCGCCTCACCCGCGACTACGCCCCCGGCCTGCCCGCCATAATGGGCCAGGCCGGCAGCCTCAACCAAGTTTGGACTAACTTGATTGACAATGCCTTGGATGCCCTACCCGAAAAAGGCGGCGCGCTGACGGTGCGTGTGACCAAACAAAACGACTTTCTCTGCGTCAGCATTCAGGATAATGGCTCGGGCATCACGCCCGAAGTGCTGGCGCACATGTTTGAGCCTTTCTACACCACCAAGCCGCCCGGCGAAGGCAGCGGCCAGGGCCTTGACATTGCCCGGCGCATTGTGCAGGAGCACGGCGGCCGGCTGGAGGCTACCTCGGAGCCGGGCAGCACGGTATTTTCGGCCTGGCTGCCAGTTGTGCGGTAGCTACTGTCCTTGCGAGGAGGCACGACGACGCAACCTTTCCTTCACGCATCGCAAACGTCATTCTTACGCAAAAGGAAAGGTTGCTTCGTCGTGCCTCCTCGCAAGGACAGACATTCTTCGCTAACTACTCTTCTTAATTTCTTGTGAAAAAACCGATTATCCTCACCGTTGACGACGACGCGCAGGTGCTCAGCGCCATCAGCCGCGACTTGCGCACCGAGTTTCGCAAAGACTACCGCATTCTGAGCGTGAACTCGGGGCCGGAAGCCCTGACGACGCTCGACGAGCTGCGCGCCCGCGCCGAGCCACTGGCTTTGGTGCTGGCCGACCAGCGCATGCCCGATGTGGAGGGCGTGGAGGTATTGACCCACGCCCGCGAGCTATTTCCAGAGGCTAAGCGCGTGCTGCTCACGGCTTATGCCGATACGTCGGCGGCCATTAAAGCCATCAATTCGGCGCAGCTCGACTACTATTTGCTCAAGCCCTGGGACCCGCCCGAGCAGCTCCTCTACCCTACTTTGCACGACTTGCTGGCGAGCTGGCAGGCCGCCTACCGGCCCGCGTTCGATGGCCTGCGGCTGATTGGGTTTCAGTGGTCGCCGCTGTCGCACGAGCTTAAGGACTTTCTCAGCGGCTACATGGTGGGCTACCAATGGGTTGATTTTGAAAAGGATACCGATGCCGCTACTTTGCTAAAAACTACTGGCTTCCTGCCCGACGACCTGCCAGTGGTTATTTGCCCCGATGGCAAGGTGGTGTCAAAACCCGATAAGCTCGACCTGGCTAAGCACTTAGGGCTGCTTGTTGAGGCCCAGCAGGATTTGTACGATGTGGTGGTGATTGGGGCGGGCCCGGCGGGGCTAGCGGCGGCCGTGTACGGCGCTTCGGAAGGCTTAAAAACGCTTATTATCGAGAGGCAAACGCCTGGTGGCCAAGCCGGTTCGTCGTCGCGCATCGAAAACTACCTGGGCTTTCCCACCGGCGTGAGCGGGGCCGAGCTGGCCCACCGCGCCTGGAGCCAGGCCACCCGCCTCGGGGCCGAGTTTATGGCCCCACAGGAAGTAGTGGAAATGTGCGTGCAGGATGGCTACAAGGTATTGACCCTAAGTGATAAAACCGAAATAAAGGCCCGCGCCGTGGTGCTAACCACCGGGGTGAGCTACCGCACCCTCAACGCGCCGGGGCTAGAGCGCCTGAGCGGGGCGGGTGTGTACTACGGCGCGGCCCGCACCGAGGCGCGCAGTTGTAGCGACCAGCCGGTATACGTCATCGGGGGAGGCAACTCGGCGGGGCAGGCGGCCATGTATTTGTCCACCTATGCCTCGCGGGTGTTCATCGTTATTCGGGGCGAAAGCCTGGTGGCCAGCATGTCGGCTTATCTGATTGAGCAGATTAGCCAGACGCCCAACATCGAGATTTTGCCCCACACCCAGGTGCGCGAAGCCTGCGGCGGGCACTCGCTCGAAGCGGTAGTGCTACAGCGCGATGGGCAGGAGCCCGAGAAGCACCCGGCGCGGGCGCTGTTCATTTTCATCGGAGCCAAGCCCAGCACCGAGTGGATTTGCAACCTCGCCCTCTGCGATGCCAAGGGCTTCCTACTCACCGGCCGCGACCTGGTGAATGACCCGCGCTATGCCACGTCCTGGCGCAAAAGCCGGGAGCCTTACTTGCTAGAAACCTGTGTACCAGGCATGTTTGCGGCCGGCGATGGCCGGGCGGGTGCCATGGCGCGGGTGGCCTCGGCAGTGGGCGAGGGCAGCATGGCCATCAAGTTTGTGCACCAGTATCTGGATGAATAGTATAGCTCGGTGTGCCATAAGCTTTAACTTGCGAGTGAGCGTAGCGAGCATCGGCGTGAGCGAACGTTTGCAAACGCCGATGCTCGCAGTGCTCGCTCGCTCGCAAGCTAAAGCTTACGCTACACTGCTTAAATAGGCAGTCCGGGCCTCATCTAGCAGCACTAGGATGGCGGCGCGCTGCGCCCGTAGCGCGGCCAGCGTGGCGGGTGGCAGTTGGCGCACCCGTAGGCGGCGTAGGCGGGCGCTCAGCGTTTGCCAGTAGCTGAGGGCGTAGAAGCCAGCCAGCGGTAAGCTCAAGACAAACAGGCTGGTAAGCCGCCAGTCATGCGTGAGCCAGTGCTGCACGGCGGCCGCCTCCAGGGCATAGGCCAGCGGGAAGGTGACCATGCCCACGCCCAGCATAATAGCGGCGATAAACTCCATTTCTTTGGTGGCGCGGCGGGCCACTTGCGATGGAATACTGTACGGTATATAGTTGGTAAGCAGACCATAGAGCCACACCGGCAAGCCAAGTACCAGGTTCAGGTAGTCGGCCAAGCGGGTGCCAGGGCGGTGACTTTGGTCGATGGCGTTGTCGTCGAGCTTATGGGCGTGCAGATTGGCCAGGTAGCTGGCTAGCTTTTCGCGCAGCGTGACCAGCCGGCCGGGGTCGTGCTGCTCAAACCAAACCACGGCATCGAGCAGGGTGCGGCTGAGCTCGAAGTTGTCGAAGAGCGTAGTGGGGTCGTCGTCGGGGTTGAGGTGGTCGCCAAAGGTGCGCTCTACTTGCTGTGCCAGTTGGTCGTCTTCGGCATCGCGGCTGATGACGAGGCGGCGCGTGAGGCGCTGGCGGATTTCCTCGGTCAGCTCGTCGGCGGCGGCTTCGGGGTCTTGGTAGTAGCGCTCGGCGTAGTCGGCTATCACGATGGGCGGGGCCACGTTGAGCAGCACATCGGAGCGGAAGCGGGTGGGGTCGAAGTAGTTGGTGCCCACGCATACCAGCTTCAGGCCCAGCTTGAAATCGTGCCGAGCTTCGGTGCCCAGCGCAATGCGGGCGGCCCCAGTCTTGAGGGGGCGCAGGCGGCGCTCGCTTACGCTGGTGCCTTCGGGAAAAATCATGACCGTGCCGCCGCCATCCAGGTAGTCGTAGCAGCGGCCAAAGCTGGCCTCGTTGCTGGCCGCCAGCTGCTTGGCATTCAGCGCACTGGCACCGCCTTCGGCATCTTGCCGGCGGTAGATGGGAATACAGTTGCCCGAGCGCATGATGGCCCCCAAGATGGGATTCTTAAAAAACGTGCTCTTGGCCAAAAACGCGATGGGCTCGTGGCGCTGCACAGCCGTCACGAGCGGGTCCATGAGGGTATTGGGGTGGTTGCTGCACAGCATGAGCGGGCCGGCCAGGCGCAGGCGCGAGCGGTGGCGCACCTCGAGGCGGCGGAAAAACACGCGCAGCCCGAGGCGCACCAGGGGCTTCATGACGGTGTAGAAGAGCATAGGCCGGCAAGTTTACGCAAAAAGGGCCGGCTGCTGGTGCAGTCGGCCCTTTTCGGTACTTAGTTATTTACTAAGCACTAGCAAGCTAGCTGAGGTTGTTCGGGTTCTGGCTGCCGCCCGTGTTCGCATCATACTTGCTGCCCGAGGCTGGGCCTTGGTCGCGGCGCTGGCCGGTGCTGGGCGCGCTGGCGCTACGGCTGGGCGCAGCCGTGCGGCCGTGGTCGGCACTATGCGACGCCGAGGGGGCCGACGTGTAGCCGCTGCCCGAGGTCACGCGCGGCTTGCTGGCCGGGGCCGAGGGAGTGCCGTAGCGGCTGTTGCCCCAAGGGCGCTGGCCTTTGCGGTCGTAGGCGTAGTCGCCGTCTTTGGTGTGGGGCTGGTGGTCGAAGGGCGACTTGCGGGGCCGGTCGCGGTATTCAGGGGCTTGTTTTTTGCTTCGGCCGCGCACGGCCAGGAAGGCTATGCCAGCGGCCAGAAGGCCCACGCCCACGGCTTTCTGGGTGCTGGTGAGACCGCTGACGCTCGTCCAAGCTTGGTTGCCGAGGTCTTTGGCTTTCTGGGGCAATTGCTGGGCCTGGTCGGCCACGCCCGAGTCGCTGAGCCATTTTTTGCCGCTGGCTACGGCATCATCCAGCTTGGTTTTGCCGCTGGCCACAGCGCTGTCCAGTTTGCCTTTTAGGCTGCTGTCGGCGGGCTGTGGAGTATCGGTAGGATACGGATTGTCGCCGGTGGCGTGGGCGGCCGTGGTCGAGAAAGTCGAGTCGACGGGCGACGTGTTTTCCGAGTGAATGCTGCCAAACGGCTGGTGGGAAGTAGGTTCCATGAGCGAAAAGATTATAAGGAAAAAAGCTAGGCGCCGCCGCGGGCACCAAAGCACTGGCGGCGGGTTGTATTCGTAAGTTGCGGCTGGCGGGTTGCGGTCGAGCTAACCCGGTTTTCAGGCGATGCGGGGCGTGGCGCACACCGGCAGCCAGCCATCGGGCTGGTTGCAGCGCGGGCAGCGGGCCGGGGCTGGGCCGGCTGGCAGGGGCCGCACGGTGGCGCAGGCGTGGCAGGCGTAGTGCCCGGCTTTGGGCAATTCGTGCAGCGGGCGGTCGTAAACTTCGGGCCAGATGGGCAGGCCCGGCTGCTCGTCTTTGGGCTCGAAGAAAAAGGCGCTTACCTCGCCGGTGGCCTCGATGTAGAGGCGGCGCACCTGGCCCAAATGCTCGACCTGATACTGCCGCAACTGCCCAAATAGCTCCTGCGCCGTGAGCGGGGCTTTGGAAAACGCCGAGAAGTCGATTTCACCCTCCACGATAATCAACTCGGGCGCACCTTCTATCAGGCGCTCGATGCGGGGGTACTTATCGGTGAAGTAGTTGAAAGCCACATACAAGGCAATGATAACCACAAAAACTACCAGCGCATACAGCAGCGGCGTATCGTGGTAAATGGTGGCGTCGCCGGCGGCCGAGCCCAGCACCAGTATCAGTCCAAATTCGAAGATGGAAAGCTGCCGCACCCCGCGCTTGCCCGAAATGCGCAGCGCCCCGATAGTGAGCACGAACATGAGTACGCTGCGAAAAACGATTTCGAGCAGGAAGCTGGCCGGGGCATCTGACGAGAGCCACAGCCGCGGCCAGTCGAAGGGGATGATGTCGGCAAGCAGAACGGTGGGTATGGGCATCCCCCGCTTACGTTGTTGCTTAGCCAGTGGCCGACTGCAGCGAAAGAAACTGCTCATTGACAGACTATTTCCAGCCAAACTGCTCACCTCGCCGAACAACCCCGCACCTCAGCCGTTTGGTAGGCTAGCTTAATTAAGTGCTGCTTATCCTCAATAGTAATGCCTCGTTTTCAAGATAAAATATGCCTGATTACGGGCGCAACTTCCGGCATCGGCCGGGCCACGGCCGTGCGCCTGGGCCGCGAAGGCGCTACCGTGGTGTGCCTGGGCCGCGAGGTGCAGGAAGGCCGCGAAGTGGTGGCCGAAATAAAAGCCAGCGGCGGCGACGGCTTTTTCCTCAAAACCGACGTGGGCCGCGATGCCGACCTGGTGCGCGCCGTGGAGCACGCCCTGGCCCGCTACCACCGCATCGACGTGCTGATAAATGACGCGGCCATCATGACCTACACGCCGCTGCTCGAAACCAAGCCCGCCGACTGGGACCGCGTGCAAAACGTGAACCTGCGGGCCTTATTCCGACTCTGCCAACTCTGCCTGCCGCACATGAAGGGCGGGGCCGTGGTAGCCATCAGCTCGGTGCACGCCTTCCAAACCACGCCCAATGTGGTGCCCTACGCCGCCAGCAAAGGCGCTACCGAGGCTTTCGTGCGTGGCCTCAGCCTCGAAATTCCGCATACCCAGGCCCGCATCAATGCCGTGGCCCCCGGCGCGGTCGAAACGCCCATGCTGCGCCAAAACCCCAACGTGGCAAACGGCACCGAGAAATTAACGGGCCAGATAGGCACTCCCGATGAGCTAGCCGCCGCCATCTGCTTCCTAGCTTCGGATGAGGCGAGCTTTATCAACGGCACCACGCTGGTAGTTGATGGCGGTCGGCTGGCGCAGTTGTAGCTAGCGGGGCAACGGCGGCAGGGGCAGCGTTTTTAGAAAGTGCTTCTGCTTGGTTTTTAGATAAGTAGCTGAGTGCACCACCCGGTAGTTGGGGTTGGCCGCAAATAGCTCCTCCAGCACCCCTACGTGGTTCTGGCCCATCATCACCAGCACGCGCCGCGCCTGGGTTTGCTGCTGCGCCCGCAGAATATTGGAGTAGATTTTCAGGTTGCGGTTGTAGAACAGCGTGATATAGTGCGCCCCGATGTAGGTAGTATCGACCTTGCCCAGGTCCTGCGTATTGGTGCCGGTGGCCGAAAACGCGCCGCTCGTCACCATTGCCGGCGTGTTAAACATGGCCC
Organism: Janthinobacterium lividum; assembly: GCA_050954845.1. Taxonomy (GTDB): domain Bacteria; phylum Bacteroidota; class Bacteroidia; order Cytophagales; family Hymenobacteraceae; genus Hymenobacter. The sequence continues at coordinate 102,353 of JBPBQK010000059.1, read as the reverse complement.
GGTGGCTTAGGGCCACTAGAGCTGGCTGGTTGGCCAGGGCGAGGTAATCATAGAGCGAAAGGCTATCGTGCTGCACCATGCGCCGCAGCGGGCGGGCGGTAGTTTGCAGCAGCTTCAGGTCACGCTGAAAGTCGCTGATATTGTGGCCTGTACTCAGCAGGGTTTGCGAGGTGGCGGCGTAGTAGTCTACGCCACGCGGCGCGGGCAAATGGAGCTGGCGGGCCAGCACGAAGCCTACCTGGTAGCGCTCGCTGCGCCCCTCCGGCAAGGCCGTAAACACCAGTTGCCCTGCCTGGTACCGCTCGTAGAGGCTATCGAGCCGGGGCTGTTCGCGGGGCTCGGCTTCCAGCATGATGGCCTCGGGCCGAAACCGCGCCAGCTGCGCCCGGAGCTTGGCCAGTTCGGCCTGTTTTTTGGAGCCAAACACGTCCGATTCGGGCTGTTTGTTGTAGAGCTGGCCGAGGTGGTCGAAACCCACTACCATTACCTCAATTGGCTCTGTTTTTATTGCTTGCGCACTGCTTGAGAGCGGCTTAAGCAAATGCAACACGCAGAAGCCGAACACCAACCAGCGCGGATACCGATGCGGAAGAAAGCCGGGCAAAAAAGACAGCGCAGCCACGCGAAAACCAGAAAATAAGAGCATGGCTACGAAGTAACGGCCTATGCGGCCAACGTCCTTACAGTTGGCGCATAGCCCGCGCCCGGTCCAGCATAAACTGCCGGGCCCCTTCCCGCGCCTCTACCTCAAACTTATTCTGGTAGTAGCCCACGCGGGCCGACTCTACGAGGTACTGGTACAGGAAGCGCGCCAGCCCCAGGTCACGCACTTGGCGCAGGTGCACCTCCTCGTGCGCCACCCACTCGGGGTCGGCCAAAAATTCTTCGCGGGTGGCACCGCTTAGGTGCACGGTCTGGCCCAGCACCATAGCCACGCGAGAGGCATTGCCGAGTACCAGCCGGGCAATGCGGGCCAAAGGGGAGTTAACAAACGTGCGAGGTTCCATAAAGTACAAAATTCGGGCGAAGCTACGAGCGCAATCCGCGGATGGTTGCAAGGCCGAAAAACTTTTTTTCGGGATTTTACTGGGTTTTTTCGTGATTTATTGACTTTTTTCGATATTTAGCGCGGTAGTTTAGAAATTTATTGCTTAGCTTTGGCCAAGCCAGTTTTTAGCTTGACTTAGAAATACCCTATTCGACTTCTTTTTACTTCTTTTTAAATCCAGCGGCTTTGGCCGCTTCGCCTAGCGCAACAGTTTCCATTTTTTAACCGGTCAGCCAGCTTGAGGGCGCTGCCCGGTGCCCACCCTACCGACGGACAATGAAGAACCTCCTGCTGTCTTGCCTCGCCGCTGCCTCCCTGACCCTTTCGTTCTGCTTTGAAAAAGCACCCGATGCTTCGGCCTCGGCCGGTACTGCTACCCACGCCGTGCCTGCCGTAGCCGAAGCATCACTGCTTTCGGGCCTCGTGCCCAGCACCGAACCGGCCAAGCCCGTAGCGCCCGAGGCAGCCGTAGTTACCGCCACGCGCGACTCGCTCGCCTACGGTTATTACGGCCAAACGCTGGGCCTCAAACTGGCCCAGACCGAGAATAAGAGCCTGCTCCAAACCGTTATCGACTGGATTGGCACGCCGTATAGCTACGGCTCCAGTTCGCGCCGGGGCACCGATTGCTCGGGCTTCGTGACGCAGGTGTACAAGGCCGTGTATGGCATCACGCTCAAGCACAGCTCGCGGGCCATGTTTGGCTCGGCCAAACGCGTGGCCAAGGGCGACATGAAAGCAGGCGACCTGGTATTCTTCAGCCACGGCAAAGGCAACATCTACCACGTTGGTATCTACTTGAAAGACGGCAAGTTTGCCCACTCGGCCACCAACGGCGGCGTGATGGTAAGCTCGCTCAACCAAGCCTACTACCACCACAATTTCTACGCCGCGGGCCGCGTAAGCGGCACCGAAACGCCGCAAGTAGAAGAGTTGCTGGCAGCTGCCACGGCGCAGGCCCAGGTTACGGAGTAGAGTAGCATAAACTAACAAGTTCGCACTACTACCAAAACGGCCCGCAGCTACCCAGCTGTGGGCCGTTTTTTATGGCTCAAAACATTGGGGGGCCGAATGGAGTAATAGGCAATGGCAGCAAAAATGCTGCTCATTAGCCCTTCATCTCCTTTTTTCCGCATGGCTACTTACAATTCTCCCCCTTCCGGCAACGATGTGGCCGGCTCGGCCTTTTTCAAGAAGTTTCTGGCTGCGGCCGAAAGCTATATCAAGCAGCCCACGCGCCTCAAAAAGGTGCTGACCGATGCTTACCAGAAAGCCAGCGAGAAGAAAGAAATCGGCACGCTGGCCCACGAGGCCTGGGAAACGCTGCAAAGCTTGTTCCGCCTCATCAAGCTGAGCATTTCGGGCGAGTACACCGAACTGCCGTCTACTACGGTGGTGGCCGCTGTGGCCGTACTCCTCTATTTCCTATCGCCGATTGACCTAATTCCCGACTTCGTACCGGTGTTGGGTTTGCTCGATGACATGGCGCTGGTGGCTTGGTTCTCGACCTCTATTAAGCACGAACTGGATAAATTTCACGCTTGGGAAAGTGCGAAAGCGGCTACCGTAGTGTCGGACGACGAGTTGTGGCAGAATCGCTTGCCCGAAACTACTTCTACCAACCGCTCGGCTAAGAGCGCGGGCACTACCCCCTACCCCACCGCCCCGGCCAGCAATGGCCAATCGGCTACCGATGCCGGCCTGGGCTCGCCCACGTCTTCAACTACCAAGCCCATCAGCGACGTGGGCCCCGACGGCCCGCTGCCCGAAGCCAAGTCGGCGGGTGTGGACGACATTGCTAACGTGAGCGACGGCTCGCGCGATGGCAACGTGGGCCAGCGCAATGACACCGGCGGCAACGACCGCTAGGACCACGGATTAAAGCGGATTTGTCGAATTACACTGATTTTGTAGTCGATTTTTCTGATTTCTGACCTAGTTACTAATGAACAGAAAAGGCTGCCTAATTAGGCAGCCTTTTCTGTTGGTCCGTAGTGCTTATCTAGCGAGAATGCGACTACAAAATCCGGGTAATCCGACAAATCCGCTTTAATCCGTGGTCTAGGCGGCTGCGGCGTGGGCGGTTACGTAGCGCACGAAATCGCCCACCGTGTTGAAGGGCACCTCGTCGGGCACGTAGATATGGAAACTCCGCTCCAGTTCCAGGATGATATCCACTAAATCAACGGTGTCGAAGCGGAGGTCCCGGCTGAGGCTAGCCGTGCGGCGCAGGCGCACTGCTTTGATGGCTTTCCGCTTGCTGATGATGCGGACAACTTGCTGCTCGATGGTTTTGGGAGCAGATGAGGAGGTAGAGGTAGAAGCAGTAAGCATAGGGGTTAAGGGTGAGAATTAGCAGAAAGTTGAGGTGAGAAAGTCCTTTTTAAAGCCGGGAATGCTGGTTGCCAACCAGCAGCTGTTGCCCAATTCAAACAGCTACTAGTCAGCAACCAGCGTACCACAACAACTAAGCCAAAACGGGTGGTGTAGCAGCCTCTATCTCCTCACGGTCGGCTGTCACCGCAGGCGGGAGGCTGTTATAATCACGGCCCGTTATTTTGGCGCGTAGCTTCTCATTGAGGAGATACATAACCGGGACTACCAAAAGGGTAACAAGGGTTGCAAACGACAACCCAAAAATTATTGTCCAAGCCAGCGGCCCCCAGAACACCACCGATTCACCCCCGAGGTAGAAGTGACCGTGGCCCGAGTTGAACAGCTCGTAGAAGTCGATATTCAACCCCACCGCCAGCGGAATCAAGCCCAGAATAGCGGCCGTGGCCGTGAGAATAACTGGGTTGAGGCGGGTGCGGCCGGCCAGCACGAGGGCATCGTGCAGGTTCATGCCCTGCGAGCGCAGCATGTCGGTGAATTCGACCAGCAGAATACCGTTTTTCACCACGATGCCGGCCAGGGCGATGATGCCTACCCCGGTCATTACAATGCTGATATTCATGCCGGTAATGGCCAGGCCGAGCATTACCCCGATGATGGAGAAAATAACTTCGGTGAGGATGATGAGCGGCTTGCTAACCGAGTTGAACTGCGTGACGAGCACGATGAAGATGAGGGCCAGCGCGCCCACGGCGGCCACGCCGAGGAAGTCGCTGGTTTCCTTCTGGTCTTCCTGGGCACCGCCCATGCGGACTACGTAGCCGGCCGGCACTTTGAAGCCTTTGAGGGCCTGCTGCACCTTGGCTACCACGTCGGGGCCAGTGAAGCCGTTGAGCACGTTCGACGAAATCGTGATGAGACGGTGCGTGTCCTTGCGCTTGATGCCGCCGTAGGTGGTGCCATAGTTGACGTCTGCAATGGCCGAAATGGGCACCTGGCGCACCGAGCCGGTGGCATCGCGGAAAGTCAGCGGGGCGTTCACGATGGCGTTCACGTTATCGCGGTAAGGCTTGGCGTAGCGCACCTGGATGGGGTATTCATCATCCGGGGTCTTGAATTTGCTGGCCTCGAAGCCGTAGATGGCGGTGCGCACTTCCGAGCCAATCTGGGCGGTGCTGATGCCTTCGCGGTTGGCCCGCACCCGGTTGATGGCCACGCCGATTTCGGGGTTGCGGTCCTGCAAGTCGGAGCGCAAATCTTCGATACCGCCGATTTTGAGCGAATCCACGTAGCGCTCTACTTTCTTGGAGAGGGCGGCCAGTTTGGGGTAGTCGTCGCCGGCCACTTCAATGGCGATGGCTTTGCCCTGGGGCGGGCCGCTGGCTTCCTGGTCTACTGATACTTCGGCACCAGGAATACCTTTTACAGCTTCCCGAATATCATCCATGTAGATGTGGGTGGCTTTGCCCTTGCGCTCGGCCAGCTCTTTGAAGGCGATACCAACCTTGCCCAGGTGCGACTGCGACGTACCGGCCGCCGTAGCCTCCGAGGGGTCGCCCGCGCCGATGGCCACGTTGGTAATCACCGATTCTACGTCAGGGTTGTTGCGGCCGATGACTTTGTACATCCGGTTTTCGAGAACGCGGGTCACCGAGTCCGTCACTTCTACGCGGGTGCCGACGGGCATGCGCAGATATGTGTAGATGAATTTAGGGTCGCCTTTGGGGAAGAAGTCCACCTTGGGCTTGCGAGCGCCCACGGCCATGATGCTACCGATGAAAAGCAGCACCAAGCTCATCATAATGCCCACTTGCCGCCAGATGCTACCGCTCACTACTATCTCTACCAGACGGCCGTAGCCGTTTTGGAGGCCTGGCAGCAGGGTGCGCTGGAAACCGGCTATCATGTAGACAAACACGTACTTATCGAGCAGGCACAGCACCAGCACGGTCAGGAACAGGTTGCCGGTGAAGGTTGAATGCGACGCGTAACCAACTAGGGCAATGGCCAGCAGCACGCCCATGCCGATGAGGAAACCTCGCGACATTTTGGGCGTTTCCACGCGGTCGAGGTGCTCTTCGCGCTCCATGAAGCTCACGGCGAATACCGGGTTCATGATGAAGGCCACGATGAGCGACGCGCCCAAAGTCAGGATGAGCGTAACCGGCAGGAAGAACATGAACGAGCCCACAATGCCAGGCCAGAACATGAGCGGCACGAAAGGTGCGACCGTCGTGAGCGTGCCGGCCAGCACGGGGATAAACACCTCACCAGCGGCGTATTTAGCTGCCTGGGCAGTGGTCAGGTTAGGGTGCTCGTGCAGCAGGCGGTGGGTGTTTTCGATAACCACAATGGCATCATCGACCACGATACCCAGCGCCAGCAAGAAGGCGAACAGCACAATCATGTTCAGTGAGAAGCCAAACATGGGCAACATCACGAAGGCCAGGAACATCGACAGCGGCACCGACAAGCCCACAAACAAGGCGTTGGTGGTGCCCATGAAGAACATCAGAATCAGCGTCACCAGCAAAAAGCCGATGATGATGGTGTTAATCAGGTCGTTGAGGGTATTGCGGGTGTCGTTCGAGCTATCGCCGGTGATGGTGATTTTCAGGCCTTTGGGCATGCTGGCTTCCGACTCCTTCACCAATGCGTGAATCTTGTCCGAGGCGTCGAGCAGGTTTTCGCCCTGACGCTTCACCACGTTTAGGGCCACGGCCGACTGGCCATCGAGGCGGGCAAAGCTTTCGCGGTCCTTGAAGCCGTCGGTAACGGTGGCAATGTCGCCGAGGCGCACTGGCGAGCCGCGCAGGTTTTTAATCTGGATGTTGGCAATGTCGGCGGCATTCACGTACTGGCCGGCCACGCGCACGGCGCGCTTCTGGTCGCCCACGTCGATGCTGCCGCCCGAAACGGTGATGTTCTCGCGGGAAATAGCATTCTCGATATCGCCGAAGCTCAGCTGCGACGCTTGCAGCTTATACAGGTCTACGTCCACGTTTACCTGCTGCTCCAGGGCACCCACGATATCGACGCGGGTGATTTCGGGCAGCGCCTCGATTTTATCCTGAAAGTCGTCGGCGAGCTTTTTGAGCTGGGCGGCGGGCAGGTTGCCGCTCAGGTTGACGTACATAATCGGCTGCTCCGAGATGTTGACTTCCTTCACCAGCGGGGCGCTGGGCAGGTCGTTGGGCAGCTCGGTGCTGGCCTTGTCCACGGCATCCTTGATGAGCTGCTTGGCGGCCTGCACGTCTACGCCGGAGTTAAACTCCACATCGACAATACAATAGTCCTGGTTCGAGGTAGAGTTGATTTTCTTCACCCCGTTCACGCTCTTGATTTCCTTTTCAAGCTGGCGCGTCACCAGGTTCTCGATATCGGTCGGCGAGGTGCCGGGGTACACCGTGGCCACGATGATACGCGGAATCACGATGTCGGGAAATTTCTCTTTGCCCAGCTTCACGTAGGCAAACAGGCCCGCAATCGTCAGCATCAGGGTGACGATGTAGATGCTGGTTTTATTGTTGATGGACCAACTGGTTGGCCCAAATTCTTTTTCTATGTCCTGCATATTCTTTTAGCTGATAGTGGACGTGCTGTAGCGCGAAGCTCTATTTCGTACTACTAGCTGATTTTTAAAGCCTGGCCTTCGTTCAAGTTCTGGTAGCCGGCCGAGATTACTTCGTCGCCATTCTTGAGGCCACTCAGCACTTCCTGCTTGCCGTTATAGGTCTGGCCGGTTTTGATAACGCGCTTCTGCGCCACCGTTTTGCTACCCTCGTGGCCGACAACCAGCACGTAAGCATTTTCCTCGTCGTGCTGAATCAGGTCAACCGGCAGCACGGTGGTGTTGGCGTGGCCGTAGTTCTGGATGCGTACGCTGGCCACCATGTTGGGGCGCAGCCTGGCAGACGTAGCGCCGGGCAGGCGCAGCTCCACGGTGAAAGTGCGGCTGGTGGCCGAAATGGTGCGGCTCACGGTGCGCACGGTGCTCGCAATTTCCTCGGGGCCGAGGTCGGGCAGGCTTACCATGGCCTTGTCGCCAGCCTTGATGCTACCAGCGTAAGCTTCTGATACATCGACCAGTACCTTGCCGCCCTGGCCGCTATTGAGCACCACCACGGGCGTGCCGGGGGCCACGGTTTCGCCCAGCTTGGGTAGCACGTTATCGACCACGCCAGCGTAGGGCGCTACTACGTTGTAGAGCGCCTTTTGCTGGTTGAGGGTAGCGAGATTGCGCTGCAAAGCCTCGTAGTTGTTCTTGGATTGCAGGTACTGAATTTCGGTGCCAATCTGCTGCTTCCAGAGGCCGGCTTGCTTTTCGTAGGTCGTGTGGGCAAACTCCAGGCGGGTGCGCAGCTCGGCAATGTTGGCATCCAGGATGCTGGCATCTACCGTGGCCATCACCTGGCCTTTACCTACGTGGTCGCCGCGCTGCACGCGCACGCTGGTGAGCGTGCCGGCCGAGCGGGCGCCCACGGTGGCGTTCTGGTCAAAGTCGACGCGGCCCTGCACTTCGAGGTAGCCCGAGAAGTTCTCAGGGGCCACTTTAATTACCGATACGGGCACGGCGCTGCTGGCATCGTCGGCGGTTTTGCCAGCCCCGGTTTTGGCTTCGAGGTCAGCTATTTTGGCCTGGGTGGCGGCCTGGTCAGCTTTCAGCTTGGCCAGCTCGGCGTTGGGGTCTTTGTCGCCCCCGCCGCACGAGGCGAGGAAAAGCGCGGCGGCCAGCAGGGAGTAACGGGCAGTAGTGAGGTTCATATAAATACTAACTGTCATGCTGAGCCTGCCGAAGCATCTTGCTCGCATCGTTGAAACGAATAAGATTACTTGGCTTGCGAATACAGCTCGCCGGTAGCTTTGTCGCGGTCTACCTTGGCCACCAGCGCGTCGTAAATAGCGCCGTAGTAGTTGGTTTGGGCTTCGCGCAAGTCGCGCTCGGCCGTGATAACCTCCACATTAGAGCCCACGCCGGCCTGAAACTTGATGCGGGCCACGCGGGCCACATCGGTCGCCAGCGCCAGGTTGTCCTTCTGATTGTCGAGTACGTCCAGCGCGTTTACGAGCGTAGTGCGGCTCTGGGCGTCTTGCAGGTCAATGCTTTGGCGCAGCGTTTCCATGTTTTTCTCAATGGTTTGCTGCTGAATGCGCGACTGCTGCACCTGGTATTTGCGGCGGAAGCCATCGAACACCGGCACCGTCAAGCCCAGGCCCACGTTGCCAAAGCCAAACCAGTTTTGGTTGATGTAGCCCGCCGAGCTGCGCGAGTCAGGCCCGCGAAAAGCAAACAGGTCGCCCACCTTGGCCGACGAGCCGCTGAAACCGTAGGCGGCCGTGAACACCAAGCGCGGGTACGAGCCGGCGCGGCGGCTGCGGTAGTCGAGGCCGGCCAGCGCCTGCTGGGTTTCGAGGGTCGAAAACTCGATGCGATTATTGTAGTTGAAGGCCGCCGATAGCTGCGTGGGCTGGCCACCGCTCAGGGCCAGCTGCTGGTCCTGGCGGTTTTGGTTGGCCGTGTTGTCGGCCCCCACGCCGGGCACCGGCGCCGTGGGCACGGGCGCCGAGCCGCCACCGGTGTTGTAGTTGGCTACGCCCAGGCGGCGGCGCAGGGTGCCGGCATCAACCACGGCCGCGCCGAGCGAGTCGGTCAGTTGCACGACCTGCACCTGGGGCAGTCCCATCTGAAACTTGAGCAGCGCCACGCTTACTTCGGTGAGGCGCTGGGCTTTCTGCTGCTCTACTACCAGGTTGTTGCGCTGCACGCGCAGGCGGTCCACGTCGAGCTTTTCGGCAAAGCCCGCCTTGAAGGTCTGGCTGGTTTGGTAGAGCAGGGTGTCGAGGCGCTGCACGTTGCGCGAGAGCAGCGTGAGGCGGGCGCGGGCCACCAGCGTACTATAATACGCCTTGCTCACCTGCTCCACCACATCGATTTCGGCCTGCTGGGTTTGCTTTTTCGACAAGTCTTCGTACACCTTAGCGGCCTTCAAACCAACCAGATACGAGCCATCAAACAGCTGCTGCGACAGCGACAAGCTGCTGTTGCCCGCATACTGCAAGCCCAGCGCAAACGGCTGCGGACCCGTCGACACGGTAGGCGTGTAAGCCGGGTTCAGATTGACGGTCTGCCCGGCCTGCGCGCGGGCTATATCGGCCTGCGTGAGGGTGGTGCCGCTCAAGGTAGAGCCGCCGCCCAGGGCCGAAAAATCGACCAGCGACTTTTGCAGCTTGAAGTTGTCGGCCACGTTGGCGGCCAGGTTCAGCTGGGGCAAGCCGGCGGCTTTGGTTTCGCCTACTTTGGCGTGGGCGGTTTGCTCGTTCAGGCGCTGGGCTTGCAGGCTGGGCTTGTTTTGCACGGCATAGTGCACGGCTTGGCTCAGGCTCAGCGACATGGGGCCGGCGGCTGGCTCCGTGGGTAGCGAAGCCGGCGTTTGCGCAGTGGCCGGAGCCCAGTTTGCCAGGGCCAGGGCCGCTAGCAGCGCCTTGGTTAATACGTTCTTCATGAAAAAAGAGACGAAGAAGTTGATAATAAGCAAAATAGAGGCTTACTCTTCTTCCGTAATGTGTTGGTATTTATTGAAAAGCCGGTGGCCTTTGAGCGTGGCCACCCCCAGCAGAAAATGTTCGTCGAAAACCTTATTCACCCGGTTGGGCGCAAACTGGGCGGGTGGGTAGAGGTCGGGGTTGAACGTCAGCTCAATTTGGGCCAGGTTGAGGCGGGCCAGCACTTCCACATCGAGGTCGCTCCGAAACAAGCCCTCGGCGATGCCCCGGCGCAGGTTGCGGGTTATCTGCTCGAGGATAAACGTGCTTTTGTGCGTCGAAAACAGCGCCCAGGCGTTGGGATGGTACTTGCGCAGGTCGTAGAAAATGCTGGGGTGCACATTGCCAAACTGCTCGTCGGCCCAGGCCGAGATGTCGAGCATTTCGCGCACCGCGTCGGCCGAGATACCGGCAAAGCGAGCGCATTCGCCCTGGGCTTTGCAGAGGTGGTCCGTCATCACAGCCAGCACTATCTCGTCCTTGTTGGTGAAGGTTTTGTACAACGTTTTCTTCGACATGCCGAGGTCGGTGGCAATGTCGTCCATGCTCACGCTCTTGATGCCATTGCGCAAAAACAGCGTAGCGGCACGGGTCAGGATTCGGTCTTTGGTTTCCATGGTTGGCACGGCAAAGATACAACGGAAACTTTAGGCGGGTTCAAAGTTTCCAAAGTTTCTTTCTTTTTCCGTGCCAGTGGTCAATGCTCGTTTCTTTGACGCCGGGGCACTCGAATTACTTTAACCATACGCACATTTTTTTTCGTAGCCAGCAGGCTGCCTTTGCCGGCTACTCTGGTTAGTTACACAAAGCTAAATAATTTGGCTTAATATATTAGTATAATTTTACTAAAATTTTTACAGTAACGTTGTTGCCGGGCGGCCCAAATCGCGGCTGGTACCTTTGCATTTCCCGTTTCATTTCTTTTTGCATTCGCATGAAAATCCGCGTTGGCTTTGGCTACGACGTTCACCAATTGAAAGAAGGCCTGCCGTTCTGGCTCGGCGGCATCGAGGTGCCGCACACCCACGGCGCGCTCGGCCACTCCGATGCCGACGTGCTCATCCACGTCATTTGCGACGCCCTGCTGGGTGCCGCCAACCTGCGCGACATCGGCTTCCACTTCCCCGACACCGATGCGCAGTACAAAGGCATCGACAGCAAGAAGCTGCTGGCCGAGGTAATGCGGATTCTGCGCGCCAAGGGCTATGAGGTCGGCAACATCGACTCGACCATTTGCCTGGAGCGGCCTAAGGTGAACCCGCACATCCCGGCCATGCAGCGCACGCTGGCCGAGGTGATGGGCGTGGCGGAGGACGATATTTCGATTAAGGCCACTACTACCGAGAAGCTGGGCTTTGTGGGCCGGCAAGAGGGCGTGGCGGCGTATGCTACTGTGTTGATTACTGCTATCGGGTAGGCGTTAGCTTGCCTTTTATTCGCTCTTTCCTTTCGCTGGCAAGCTGAAGCTTACCCTACATTTTATATGAAATACTCCTTGCTGCTACTGGCCGGCCTGGCCCTGCCCACCGCTACCCTGGCCCAGAAAGTCAAAACCAAGATTAAAAACGCGCAGCCAGCCTCGGCTCCAGCCCCCGCGCTAGCTGCCAGCCCTGCCCCAGCGGCCGACTACGCCACCCGCTATGCCGAGCGCTACATCACGCAGGACAAGCTGCGGCGCGACCTATCTATCCTGGCTTCGGATGAGTACGAGGGCCGCGAAACCGGCACCAAAGGCCAGAAAATGGCCGCCGCCTACATCAGCCAGCAGTTCAAGCTGGATAGCCTTACGGCTCCCGTAGCCGCCAACACGGCCAATCCTTACCTGCAAACCTTCAACCTGGAGCGCAGCGCGTGGCGGCCGGGCGGCACGCTCACAGTGGGCGGCAAAACCTATAAGTGGCTGGAGGATTTTTACGCTTTTGGGCGTTCGCCCTTTCAGCAGGCTACGGCGGTGCAGCCGGTGTTTGTGGGCTACGGCATCGAGCAGGGCACGTATTCCGACTACGCCGGGCGCGACGTAAAGGGTAAGGACCTGATAGTATTGCTAGGTGAGCCGCGCACGCCCGAAGGTGGTCCCGTCCTCAGCACCGATGGCAATGCCACGAAGTGGGGCGTTGACTTCCGGGCCAAGGCCGCGCTAGCCAGCCAGAAGGGCGCGCACAGCGTGTTTTTTATCGACGCCTCGCCCACGTCCAACTTCGCCAAGCTGATGGCCCGCCTCGGGCCGCGCATCATGCAGCCTACCATCGCGGCGGCCGAGGCGAGCGGCGGGCGGGCACCGTCGTTTTTCGTGTCGCCGGCCCTGGGGCTGAAGCTACTGGGCACCACGGAAGAAGCTATTCGCGCTTACGAAGCGGCCACGGCCGCCGCTAAAGCGCCGATTGCCAGCAAGTTTAAGCCTACCAAATTCACTATCAATGCCTTGCAGGACCGCTCGGCGGTGAGCACCGAAAACGTGCTGGGCTTCCTGCCGGGTACCGATAAGCAGGCGGAAATTCTGGTAGTGTCGGCACACTACGACCACCTGGGTATCATCGGCGGCAAAGTGTATAACGGGGCCGACGATGACGGCTCGGGCACGGTGGGTATGCTGGCTATTGCGGAGGCGTTTACGAAAGCCGCGCACGCTGGGCACGCGCCGCGCCGCAGCATCTTGTTTTTGGCCAATACGGGCGAGGAAAAAGGGTTGCTAGGCTCGCAGTACTACACCGAGCACCCAGTGTATCCGCTGGCCAGCACCATTACCGACCTCAACATTGATATGATAGGCCGTACCGATGCCGCCCACGAGGGCAAGCCTGATTACGTGTACGTTATTGGCTCGGATAAGCTGTCGTCGCAGCTGCACGCGGTGCTAGAAAATGCCAACCAGCAGCACGGCAACCTCGCGCTCGACTACCGCTTCAACGACCCCAACGACCCCAACCGCTTCTACTACCGCTCGGACCACTACAACTTCGCGGTGCATAAAATCCCGGTGGCGTTTTTCTTTAATGGCGTGCATGCTGATTACCACGAAGAAACCGACGAGGTCAGCAAGATTGAGTTTGACAAGCTGGAGGCCCGGGCGCGGCTCGTGTTCTATACGGCTTGGGAATTGGCGAACCGCGATGAGCGGCCGGTAGTCGATTCGAATAAGCCTTAAGCGCAGAGTTCCGCAGAGTCGGCAGAGTTTCGCAGAGTTTTTCTTTATGCTTTATGCACGAGAACGTTATTTCAGGGTCCATTCTGACGGCTGCATTTAGGGTGCATACTGTGCTTGGGCCGGGGTTGATGGAAGCGGTGTATGAGGCAGCGCTTACGCATGAGTTACGAAAGGCTGGGCTGCGGGTGGAAACCCAAGTGCCTTTGCCCGTCATTTATGATGGCGTGCGGCTGGAAGTTGGTTATCGCCTCGACTTGCTGGTAGAAGACAAGGTAATTGTAGAATTGAAATCGGTTGAAAACTTCCACCCGATGCACGCCAAGCAGCTAACCAATTACTTGAAGTTATCGAAACTGAAATTGGGCCTGCTACTCAACTTCAATGTTCCTTCCCTAAAAGACCACATTGTTCGCATCGTCAACGGCCTTTAAACTCCGCGAAACTCTGCCAACTCCGCGAAACTCTGCGCTAATGAAAGCTACCGCATTCCAAACCGACGCCGAAGCCAAAGCCTTCGACCTCGAGCACCGCCGCAAAATCCGCTTCAACATCGGCAAGTACGATGTGGCCGTGAGCGCCGGCATGCAGCTTTACCAAAACCACGAGCTGGCCCGCGCCCGCGCCGCCTACCTCAAGGCCGGCGTGCTCGAAAAGCTGGACGAGTACCTCTTGCAATTTGAAGCTGCCTTCACGGCGCGCGGCGGGCGAGTGGTGTGGGCGCAAGATGCCCAGGAAGCCCTCGACGAAATCGGCCGCCTTACCGCCGCCCGCAACACGCGCACGGTGGTGAAAGCCAAGAGCATGACGACGGAGGAAATCCACGTCAATAAATACCTCCAAAGCCGGGGCATCGAATCGGTCGAAACTGACTTGGGTGAGTATATCGTGCAGCTCAATGGCGAGCGGCCTTACCACATCGTGACGCCGGCCATGCACTTGAGCAAGGCCGACATCGCCAATATTTTTGTCAAACACCTCGGCATCGAGCACACCGACGATGCCCAAAAACTGGTGCTTACGGCCCGCTACCTGCTGCGCGACAAGTACACTTCGGCCGAGGTGGGCATTACGGGCGGCAACTTCCTCATTGCCAAAGAAGGCGGCGTAGCCGTGACGGAGAACGAGGGTAATGCCCGCCTTTCGGCCACTTTCCCGAAGCTGCACATTGCAGTGGTGGGCATCGAAAAACTGATTCCGCAGCTTACCGACCTCGACTTATTCTGGCCGCTGCTGAGTACCAGCGGCACCGGCCAGCAAGTGACGGTGTACAACACCGTGTACTTCGGCCCGCGCCAGCCCGGCGAGCCCGACGGTCCGGAGGAGATGGTCGTCATCCTGCTCGACAACGGCCGCACCAACCTGCTCGCCCGCCCCGACCGCCGCGAGGCACTGCGCTGCATCCGCTGCGGGGCGTGCCTCAATGTGTGCCCGGTGTACAAAAACATCGGCGGCCACACCTATGAAACCACGTATTCGGGGCCAATTGGCTCGGTTATCAGTCCGCATTTATCGGGGCTGAAAGAGCACCAGCACCTGAGCTTTGCCAGCAGCTTGTGCGGGGCGTGCACCAGCGTGTGCCCGGTGCGCATCAACCTGCACAATCTCTTGCTGCTCAACCGCCAGGAAAGCGTAAGCGAGGGCCACAACACGCTGGTCGAAAAAACGGCTATCGGCCTGTGGCGCTGGAGCATGCGCCACCGCTGGGCGCTCGACGTGCTGCCCGGCCGCCTCAAAGATTTTAGCCTCGGCTACCTGCTCGACCAGGCTGGCTGGCGCAAGCGCCGAGAGAGTTTGAAGGTGGCCGACAAGTCATTTCGGGAACTGTGGCAGGCTAGTCACTAGTCATTTGGCACGCCCGGCCCGTACAACGAGCCATGTCTACTACTGTTGAGTACGCGCTGCGTCTGCTGGCCGGGCTGGCCGGAACCTGGCTGGTTATCACCACGGTGTCGGGGGCCATTCGCTCGTTTGTGCTGCCGCGCAGCGAGTCGGTGCGGCTCAATGCGTTCGTGTTTGGCGGGGTGCGGGCGCTGTTTGACTTTGCGGCGCGCCGGGCCGCTACCTATGCCCGGCGCGACCGCATTATGTCGCACTACGCGCCGGTGGCCCTGGTGGCGCTGCCCATTGGGTGGCTGGCGCTGGTGGGCGTGGGCTACACGGGCATCTACTGGGCGCTGGGCGTCGATGGCTTCACCAAGAGCTACGAGCTGAGCGGCAGCTCGCTGCTCACGCTGGGCACTACCTCGGAGGGTGGGCTGGCCGTCAATGTATTCAGCTACTCCGAAGCCACGCTGGGTTTGCTGCTGCTGACGCTGCTTATTTCGTACTTACCCACTATTTACCAGGCATTTTCGCGGCGCGAAACAGTGGTGGCGCAAGTAGAGCTGCGGGCGGGGGTGCCTACTTCGGCGGCGGGGCTGGTGCAGTGGCTGGGGCACGATGGCAACTTTAGCAACGACGATGCCCAGTGGCTGGCCTGGGAGCAGTGGCTGGTCGAGATTGACGAAAGCCACACCTCGCTGCCGGTGCTGGCTTTTTTTCGCTCGCCGCAGGGCGGGCGCTCGTGGGTGACCACGGCCACGCTTATTCTCGATGCGGCCAACCTGCTTTTTTCGGCGCTCGAGGTGCCGCGCTCGCGCCAGGTCGAGCTCACGTTCAAGGCCGGTTGCTTGGCTCTAAACCGCGTGCACCGTTTTTTTGACCACACTTCCGAAACCGAGCCCGCCGAGTTGCGCACCCCCAGCGAGCAGGCGCAAGCCGACCCCGGCCGCCACGACTTTGCCCAAACCTGGCGGCGCCTGGGCGAGGCTGGCCTGCCTCGGCGCACCGACGAAGAAGCCGCCTGGCAGCACTACCGCGAGCGCCGCCTGCTCTACGCGCCAGCCGTAGAGTTTTTGGGCACACTGCTGATGACGCCCCCCGAGTCGGTGAACGGAAACTAATTAGCAGGCAATCATATATTAAAGAGCTTATTAGATTAGAAAAAGATTGCTTTTTCGGGGAATTATCATGCGTAAAAAGTAGCTTTGTAAGCTTTTTTACTCTCTCCATTTCCCACCCACTTCTATATGAAGAAAAAGCTACTCGTGGAGGTGCCTTCGGCGCCTCTGGTTACCACTCATTGGCCCCGTTTGCTCGCGTTGGGTTTCTGCGCTGTGCTGGGCAGCAGCCCACAGGCCTGGGCTCAAGCTCCGCAAATACTTGGCACTGGAGTAGATAACGTCAATTACGGCAATTACAACCTTGCTACGGTTGGCACCTTTAAGCAGTACCGGCTTCAGGCTACGATAACGGCAGCTTCGGGAACCTGGCAGTGGCAGTTTGCCCTCGGGCCATCTGACTACAGCTCCAACTGGCGACCCTATGATAATGCCTCCACTACCCTGCTGGCGGGCTTTAATACCTTTATTAACCCCGCCAACCAGGAGGCTTCGGCTCGCTACAACGGGGGCAATGGCAAGCCCGGCTACTTGCCAGCCGTGACGAGCGGCCGCTACTACACCTTCAACATCGCCAACGCCAAGAGCAACCAAGCCAACGGCAACTCGATGGAGGTGCTCGAAACGACGTTCAACCCCGTCAGCATCAGCGCGCCCACGGCCACAGCCCCAGCCTACGGCCAGGGCACTACCGTGACGGCCACGCTGGGCGGCCCGCCCGATGCCAACGAGAATTTTTACCTGCGCTACAGCACCGATAGCTATGCCTCCTCGACAGTGCTGCTTATGAATAAAAGCGGCACCACCGTTACGGGCACCATTGCGGGGCAGACGGGGGGCACGGGCACGGTGAGCTACTATGTGTTTTCATCGAACAAAACGGCGGCGCAGCTGACCAGCGACCTGACTGCCGTTAACTTGCAGGTGGTCTACGACATGGCTACCCTCAGCCTGAGCACGGGGGCCACGTACTCGTTCGCCGCACCGCTCAATGGCCCCTACACCATCAACCCAAACGGCAGCGGCACTGCCAACTTCACTAGCATGGGGACCGCTTTTTCGGCGCTGATTACCAACGGGGTATCGGGGCCGGTGACCTTCAACGTGAAGGACGGCCAAATATTCACCGAAAACAACCTGGCGCTGGTGGGCATTGGCGGGGCCAGCGCCACCAACCGCATTACGTTTCAGCGCGATAACTCGACTGGCACCGCGCCGCTGGTGCGGGCCAACACCAACCTAGCTCCCGGCCGGCAGGATGCCGTGATTAAGCTGCAAGGCGCTGATTTTATCACCTTCGACGGCATCGACGTAAGCGAAAACAACACCAATAACGACCTGGGCGCGGGCAACAACTCGGCAATGGAGTACGGCTACGCGCTGTTTCGGGCCAGTGCTACCGATGGCTGCCAAAACAATAGTATCCGCAACTGCACCATTACGCTGAACCGCACCAACGCCAACCCGACCTACGGCATCTGGCTGGCTAACACCGACCTCGCGGGCAACGTAGTGAACGCCAGCGCAACCGAAGGCACCAACTCAAACAACACGCTGACTGGCAACACCATCGGCAACTGCTTTTACGGCATCGACGCCGCGGGCCAGGGGTTGAATGACACCGGCAACACGCTGGGCAGCGAGCCGGCGGCCGGCCTGGCAACGGGCAACGCTA
The DNA here is from genome assembly GCA_050954845.1 of Janthinobacterium lividum. Classification (GTDB taxonomy): domain Bacteria; phylum Bacteroidota; class Bacteroidia; order Cytophagales; family Hymenobacteraceae; genus Hymenobacter. The sequence goes on along the minus strand of JBPBQK010000059.1, from coordinate 84,669 downwards.
TTTCGGCTATCACGCGCTTTGGCATCCTGGCTTACAGCCAGAGCAGCCTTGTGGTGGGCGGCAACACCGTGTCGTTTGCCCCCGGCAACACGGGCATCATGTACGGCATCGTGATTGGGCAGAACACAGCCGGCACGCTTGTGGCCGGCAACCGCGTGCGCGACCTGCCTTACACCGGCAGCAACGGCGTGGGTGTGCGTGGCATCTCGCTCGACCCCGGCAACCTCACGGCCAACATCACCGTGCGCAACAACACCGTGGGCAACCTCACGGCCGATAGCAACGGGGCTACCCTGGACAACCAGCTCATGGGCATTGGGGTGCTGAGCGGCTCGGGCTACAATATTTATAACAACTCGGTGCAGCTCAGCGGTGAGCGGGCCGCTAATACGTTCACCAACAAGGTATCGGCCGCCCTTTTCGTGGCCAGCGGCGCCACGGGCCTCGACGTGCGCAACAACGTGCTGAGCAACATCCAAACCGCCGCGGTGGGCTCGGTGCAGCCAGGCACCAACTACGCCGTGTATGCGGAGGCCACCGGCAGCAGCCCCTTCACCACCATCGACTACAACCTCTACGACCTGCGCAGCGGGTCGGCCTCGCGCACCATGGCGGTGTCGCCGCAGTTTCTGGGCCACCTCAAGGGCGCGGATATCGCCTCGCTGGCCGCCTGGCAGGCGGCCACGGGCCAGGACCGTAGCTCGATGCTGTCGTCGGGCAGCAATACGGCGGGCTTTTCCAGCGCCAGCGACTTGGCTCCCAATCCCTCGCTCGGCAGCGCCTACGTGCTCAATGGCACGGGCGTGCAGCTTAGCAGCGTGGCCACCGATATCAACGGCAACCCCCGCTCGACCACCGTGGCCACCGGCGCACCCGACCTGGGGGCTTACGAATTTACGCCCAGCGCCACCCCCAACCCGCTCGACGTGAGCGGCCCGCCCACGCTGGGCGGCACCCAGACGTTCTCGCTCAATGGCCGGCCGCTGGCCGTACTCACCTACGGCACCACCGGCACCGTGCCCAGCCAGGTGGTGGCCCGCTACTACCCCGGCACCAACCCGCCCACGCCCTTCGCTACCGGGGCGCGCTACCAGAATGCGTTTTTTGTGTTCGGCGATGTCGCCAATAATGGCAGCGGCTACACCTACACCCTAACCACCTACTACGACCCCGCCCTGCTGGGCACCATTGCCAGCGAAAGCGCCCAGCACATCGAGCTGCGCCGGGCCGATGCCAGCGGCTACGACGGGCTGGTTACCAACGTGAATACGACGGCCCGCACCCTAGCCTCGCCCACCGTGCTCACGCGCCTCGACCTAGTGGCCGTGAGCGACATGGCCGCCCCGCTGCCCGTCGAGCTAACGGCCTTCGCGGCCCAGCGCCAGGGCACCGACGCCGTGCTGAGCTGGACTACCGCCCGCGAAACCAACAACGCGGGCTACGAGGTGCAGGTAAGCCCGAGCGGCAGCCCGCAGGACTTCCGCCCCCTGGGCTTCGTGACGCCCGCCGCGGCTACCAGCGCCACCACCCACAGCTACACTTTCCGCGATGGAGAAGCCGGCAAGGCGGGCCTGCGCTACTACCGCCTGCGCCAGGTAGACCTGGATGGCCGCAGCACGTTCTCGCCGGTGCGCACCGTGCAGTTTGAGGCGCTGGCCGCCGCCAGCATGGCGGCTACGCCCAACCCATTTAGTGGCGGCCTCACGCTGCGCCTGGAATTGGCGATGGCCAGCCCCACGGCTACGCTTATCCTCACTGATGCGCTGGGCCGGGTGGCTCTGCACCAGGAGCTAGGCGCGTTGCCAGCCGGGGTCAGCCAAGCCGCTTTGCTAGAAGCCAGTGCTCTGCCGGCCGGCGTGTACGTAGCACGGCTGGTACTAGCCACGGGCACGCAGCTCACGAAAGTGGTTAAAGAGTAACAGTTTAATTTCTGTAATTAATGACAAAAATCCCGCTGGCAGGCTGCCAGCGGGATTTTTAATTTAGGACTTACGCACTTGCCTCGTCAGGTCAGCCGCAACGCGGCGATATGTTTGCGTAAGGCCTAAACCAAAAAAAGCCCCGCTGGCAGTGCCAGCGGGGCTTTGGTAGCCAGCAGTAGGCAAGCGCTATTCGCGCGTCAGGCGGCGGGTTTCCACACCCTCGTTGTTGCTCAGGCGCAGCACATACACGCCCGAAGCCAGGCGCGCGAGGTCGAGTGTGCGCGTTACCACGCCCGTGGTGGCGGGCAGCGTTTCGTTGCGCACCACCCGGCCCAGCGCGTCGAGCACCGTCAGCTGCGTAGCCGAGCGCAAACCGCTCAACTCCAGGGTGGCCCGGCCGTCCGGCGTCGGGTTGGGGTACAGCTGGATGCTGGCTCCGGCAATACTGCTCTTAGTCCCCGTCACAACCGAAGCCACCGAGGCCGATGATGAGCAACCGAAGGTATTAGTCACGACCACCGTGTACGAGCCATAAGTGGTAGCCGAGCCGTTCACCACGTAGGTCTGGCCCGTGGCCCCGGCAATGGCTACACCATTGAAGTAGAATTGATTACCCGTGGCCGAGCTCGACGTTAGCGTCGTCACCGTACCGTTGTAGCCGGCGGCCAGCGTGGGGCGGGCCGGCGTGGGATTTATCGTGATGGTAGTCGTGGCCGTTTGGGCCGCGCAAATGCCGGCGGCCCCTACCGTGTTGGTCACGGTGTAGGTGCCCGCCGTTGAAGTAGCCAGGTTTACGACGCCCGTAGTGGCGTTGAGGGTCAGGCCCGTAGTCGAGGTGTAGGTGCCGGCCGTGGCACCGGTGGCCAGCGTGGGCGTTACGGTGCCCGTGCTACCGGCGCACTTGCTGCCCGTGGCTGGGTAGCTAAACGTAGCCGTGGCGGGCTGCGTCACATTCACCTGAATCGGCGTGCGGGCGGCGGTGCTCACGCACTCCCCGCTGCTGAGTACCATGTTGTAGAAGTAGTAGTACGCCGCGAGCGGGGTGATATTGATACCATTGGTGATGCTGAACGCACCGCTGGGCGACGTAAGGGGGTAGGAAAAACCCGTGGGCAGCGGGTTTTCGCGCAGCAGGTCAGTAATGCCCGTAAAGGACTTCACTACCAGGCGGTAGTCGGTGCCCGCTGCTGGCACTTGCAGGTTTAGCTGCACCGTGATGGGCGTAGCCGCCCCCGTGCCCGTGACCGCGATGGCCGGCGTAACGGCCAGCTCCACATTGGCCGAGTTGCGTAGGGCAAACGTGATGGTGCCCGTGCCCACTGGATAAATCACGGCTGACTGAATGTTGAGTGCGGCCGTGGTCGTGAAAATCAGCCCGGTATCAATACCTACAAAGCCCGTCGTCACGGTTGGGGCCGGGCGGCCGGCCGTTTCGGGGCCACTCGCGTAGGCCTCGGCGTAGTAGGTGGTGTTAGCCGTGAGGGCTGGCGTGGTGTAGCTACCGGCCGTAGTGGTGGTGAGGGCCGTGCCGCCCGTGGCCGCAGTGAAGAAGCGCACCGTGCTGCCCGCGGCAGGCGTAGCCGTGATGGTAGCCGTGGTGCCGCCACAAATAGTCAGCGGGCCATTCACACTGGCTACCTGCGGGTTATTAACCGTGATGGCACTCACATTGGACGTGGCCGTGCTGGTGCCGCAGCGCACCAGCACGCGGTAGTAGGTGGTGCTGGTAAGCACCGGCGTGGTGTAGACAGCGCTGGTAGCCCCGGCAATGTCCGTGAACGTGCCCGTGGCGCTCGTGCTGCTCTGAAACTGAATGTTGCCATTGGCCGCGCCCGTCAGGGTGAGCGTGGCTGTGCCGCTCTGGCAGAGGCTGGCCAAAGCCGACGCGAGCGTGCCCGCCACCGGGGCCGCTACCGTGCGGGTGGGCGCGGGCGTCAGCAGGTCGTTGGCGGTGTTCAGGTCGCCGGTCACGGTGGCCGTGATGGCGAAAGAATAGGTGCCCAGAGCCGTCATGTTCAGGGTAGGAGCCAGCGTTACGGTTTGCGTAGCGCCCGCGGCCAGCGTGCCCGTCGTGACGGTGCCGGTGAGCGTTTGCGAGCCGCCGGGCGTCGTTACCACGGCCGTTACGGTGGCCGGGTTGGTGGCGAAGCTGATGGCTTGCCCGCCCAAGTTGGTTACTACTACCGACACCGCTTCGGCGCTGCCGTAGCAGCCCTGGGTGGCGGTGGGCGTGGCCAGGGCGGTGGCGGCCAGGTCAGTGTTTACCAGCACGCGCAGCTGCACGTTGTCTATGCCGAGGTCGAAGTCGCCAAAGTCGCTGGTAGCCCGGAAGCGGATAACGCTGGTGGCAGTGGCATTCGGAATATCCACGGTTTGGGTCGCGAATGCGGCCGCCGTGTTCACGGTCAGCAGCGGCGTGGCAGCAAACGTGGCCCCGCCGTCGGTGCTCAGCAGCACTTCCAGCTTGCTGCCGTCCGTCGAAGGGTTTACGTAATCGAAGGTCAGGCGCTTAGTGCCCGTGGCGCCCAGGTTGGCGTACAGGTCGAGGGTGCCGATGGTGCCGCTGCTGGCATAGTAGGCGTGGAAGCGCGCCGCGTGGCTGCTGCCCTGGCTGCCGGTCGGCGCGAGGGCTCCGCCGGTGGGCGAACTCCAGTTGGCACTGGCGCCATCGTCGTCGCGGCGCCACGAGTTGTTGCCCGTCACCGGCGTGTTGGCCCAGCTCGCGTCGGGGGCATCGTCGGTGTCGCAGCGGCTCAGCCAGGTGTTTTCAAAGCCCTGGGTATAAGGCAAGGTGGCATAAGCAGGCGGGGCGCAGGGCGTGGTGAAGGTATAGGTAGCCGCCCCCGAGGTGGTGGTGCCGCAGTTGGTGGTCAGCGTTAGGGTGTAGGTGGTGCTATACGCCAGCCCGGTCAGGGTAAAGGGCGAAGTTGTAACCGTAGTAGGTGCTCCCACTACTGCCGGGCTGATGCTGAGGGTATAGCTGGTAGCTCCTGCCGCCGGCGCAAACGTGACAGTGGCCGAAGCCGTGGCTGCCGTAGCATTAATAGTGGCGGCCAGCGCCGTGGGCTGGGCACACGCTATGTAGCTCACGCTCACATTGTCGAGGCCGTTGTCGGCGCTGCCGAAGTTGCTCGTGGCCCGGAAGCGCACGACCGTAGTCGCCGTGACGGTAGCCGGCAGATTGAGGAGGTAGCTGGTCCACGCGGTCTGGGTGCCCAGCGTTTGCAGCGTGGTCGGGAAGGTAGCCCCGCCGTCGGTGCTCAACTGCACCACCACGGGGTTGGAGTCCGAGTTGCGGTAGTCAAATTTCAGGGTGGGCGTGCCCGTGCCGCCGGTCAGGTTCAGGTACAGGTCGAGGGTGCCGACGCTAGCGCTGGGCGCGTAGTAGTTGTGGAAGCGGGCCGAGTGGGCCGAGCTGGCTCCGCCAGCATCGGAGCCGGCCGGGGTGTAGGCCCCGCCGGTGGGCGTAGTCCAGCCGGCGCTGCTGCCATCGTCATCGCGCCGCCACGAGTTATTGCCCGTCGCGGGGGTGTTCAGCCAATTGGCATCGGGCACGTCGCCGGTGTTGCAGCGGCTCAGCCAGGTATTTTCAAAGCCCTGGGTATAAGGCACCGCGGCGTAGGTAGGGGCCAGCACCGTTACCTGCACCACCGTGGAGGTGGCCGACTGCCCCGAGCAGGTTACCACGGCCCGGTAGTACGTGGTTTGGCCCAGCACCGGCGTTACATAGGTGCTGCCCGTAGCGCCCGCAATGTTGGTGTAGCTGCCCGCTACCCCGGTGGCCGACGACTGCCACTGAAACGTGACGCCGGTGCCAACAGTAGTGCCCGTGAGCGACAGCGATACCGAGTTGCCCGCGCACAAAGTGGTGGCCGAGGCCGAGGCCGTGCCTGCCGTGGGCGGGGCCGTGCAGGGCACGCCCGGCGCATACGTGATGCGCAGCGTGGGCCGGCGGTCGCCGTAGCTCGTGGCCACCAAGGGCGTTGTGGTGGTCAAAACCACGTCGGAAGCCACGCCGAGGGCCAGGCCGGCGGCCGGGTTGGTGACGAAGTTGACGGCGGCCGTGGCCGTGCCTCCCTTCGTCCAGTCACTGAATACCAGCAGGTTGCCGCCAGTGTAGGTAAAGCCCGTGGTGGGCACCGTGAGGTAGGTGCCGGCGGCCCCCGTCACATCCTGCGCTGCGTTGGTGTACACACTGGTAGCGCCCGCCGTGAGCGTGCCCCAGGTGCTGCCGGTGGCCAGGGTGGTGGCGGCCGAGTTGGCCAGCAGCACGTTCAGGGTGTTGGCCCCCGTCACGGCCCCGGCATCGGCTTTTAGCCACTCGAGCTGCGTGATGGTGGCCCCGTTCGGAATGCCTAACTCGGCCGCCGTGTAGAGGTGGGCGTAGCGCGAGTAGTTGAATACCGAAGTGACGCTAGACCGGTAGATGGGCCCGTAGAAGTAGCTGCTCGTGGCCGGAGTGGCAACGGGCACCGTCGTCGAGCCGATGGTCACCGTTTGGGCCAGTGCGCTGGCCGCGCTGCCCAGCACGGCCAGCAACAACAGCAGCCAGCCGCGGGTATGATGCACAAGCAGCGACGGGTAGCCTATCCGTGGTTGTGCTAGTAAAGGTTGTGGCATGAAATGAAGAGATTAGAGGAGTAAAAAGAGAAGAAAAAAAACGTGGCGAATGTACTCATAAATAGCTTTTTTACAATTAATAGCAGTCCTAAAATGCTGCTTTTTCATGGCCAACTCCATGAACCTCGCCTGGCTTTATAGGCACCGGCCCGGCTAGCAGCAGGTCAGGCGAACGGCAAGCGCATTACTATCATTTAAATCGCCTAATCAAAGGCTATCGCTTTTCGAAAACACAACTACTACCTGCACAGGCACCCCCAACAAAAAGCCCCGCTGGCAGAACCAGCGGGGCTTTAGCAGCCGGATATTTCCTGCGCCCTATTCGCGCGTCAGGCGGCGGGTTTCCACACCCTCGTTGTTGCTCAAGCGCAGCACATACACGCCCGAAGCCATCCGCGACAGGTCGATGGTGTGCGTCACCACGCCCGTGGTGGCGGGCAGCGTTTCGCTGCGCACCACCCGGCCCAGTGCATCAAGCACCGTCAATTGCGTAGCCGAGCGCAAGCCGCTCAGCTCCAGCGTGGCCCGGCCGTCCGGCGTCGGGTTGGGGTACAGCTGGATGCTGGCCCCGGCAATGCTGCCTTTCGTCCCGGTCACAACCTGCACCACCGAAGCGGCCGACGAGCAGCCAAACGCGTTGGTCACCACCACCGTGTACGAGCCATAGGTGGTCGTTGAGCCGTTCACCACGTAGGTCTGGCCCGTAGCGCCCGCAATGGCCACGCCATTGAAGTAGAACTGGTTGCCCGTGGCCGAGCTCGACGTTAGCGTCGTCACCGTACCGTTATAAGTAGGCGTGATGGTGGGGCGGGCGGGCGTGGGGTTCACCGTGATGGTGGCCGTGGCCGTAGCCGCCGCGCAGGCACCGCTAGCGGCCACCGTGTTGGTCACGGTGTAGGTGCCAGCGGTCGAGGTTGCCAGGTTTACGACGCCCGTAGTGGCGTTGATAGTCAGGCCCGTGGTCGAGGTGTAGGTGCCGGCCGTGGCACCGGTGGCCAGCGTGGGCGTTACGGTGCCCGTGCTACCGGCGCAGTTGCCGCCCGTGGCCGGGTAGCTAAACGTAGCCACGGCCGGGCGGCCGATGCTCAGCGCCAGCGTAGCCGTAGTAGCCGCGCAAGGAGTGGCGGCTGCCGAAGTCAGCGTGATGGTTACCGAGCCCGCGGTGATGTCCGCCGCCGAAGGCGTGTAGGTAGCAGTCAGCGTGGTAGCATTGGGCGCGAACGTGCCCGTGCCGCTGGTGGTGTAGGTACCAGTGGTAGCCGAGCCCGTTACGGTGCCCGCCAGCTGGTAGGGCGAAGCGCCGCAGGTGCTGGCCGTGGCGGCCGGGAAGCTGGCCGTGGCCGGCTGCGTCACATTCACCTGAATCGGCGTGCGGGTAGCGCCCACGCATTCGCCGCTGAATGTCAGGTTAAAGAAGCTGTTATAGGTCGTGTTCGAGTACGAAGTCGAGCTATACAAAGTGTACGAGCCTTTCACGGTAAGCGTTCCGTCGGCCGAAGTCAGCGGATAAGTGCCTGTGTAGGTGCTATAGCGGCCCAGGCCACCTGCAAAGTTCGAAAGCTTGTAATCACCGGCCGTCAGAGCGTAATTCAGCGGTACGGTTACTTTAGTGCCCACCTGGGCCGTCGTTACCGTAATGGTTACATCGCTGCCAGCCACGGCCGTAGCTGTGCCAGCAGGCTGGGTACCACTTACGCTATAAAGACGAATAGTGAGCGTGCCAGTAGCTGTCGGGTACACATCGACCGAGGCCAGAGTACCGGCCTGCGATACGGCAAAACCCAGTGGGTAATCCGTAAATGTTGATTGCGCAAAGGTGCCATTAGCCGCGCTGTTATCAGCCAGACCAGCCACACTGGTCGAGGGCGCAAACGCTTCTACGTAGTAAGTAGTATTGGCCGTGAGGGCCGGGGTGGTGTAGGTGCCAGCCGTAGCCAGCGCCGTGCCGCTCGTGGCCGCGCTAAAGAAGCGCACCGCGCTACCGGCCGAAGCCGTAGCCGTGAGGGTAGCCGTGCTGCCGGCGCAGATAGTTACCGGCGTATTGGTAGTAGCTACCAGCGGGTTGTTCACCGTGATGGTGCTCACGTTGGAAGTAGCCGTGCCCGTGTTGCAGCGCACCTGGGCGCGGTAATACGTGGTGGCGGTGAGTACCGGCGTGGTGTAGGTAGCGCTCGTGGCACCAGCAATGTCCGTAAACGTCACGTTGTCGGTGCTGCTCTGGAACTGGATGCTGCCATTGGCCGCGCCCGTCAGGGTTAGCGCCGCCGTGCCACTCACGCAGATAGTCGTGGCGGCCGGGGACAGCGTGCCGGCCACCGGGGCCGCTACCGTGCGGGTGGGCGCGGGGGCCAGCAGGTCATTGGTGGTGTTGCCGTCGCCGGCCACCGTGGCCGTAATGGCGAAGGTGTAGGTGCCCACGGTGCTCATGTTCAGCGTGCCGGGCAGCACTACGGTTTGCGTAGCGTTGCTGGGCAGCGTGCCCGTGTTCAGCGTGGTGGTAAAGGTCTGGGTGCCGCCGCCGGGCAGCGTTACGACCACCGTTACCGTGGCCGCGGTGGTGGCAAAGCTGAGCGTGGCCGTGCCCGCGTTGCGGATGCTTACGCTCACCGGCTCGGCGGTGCTGTAGCAGGTGCTGCTGGTAGCCGGGGCCACCAGGGCCGCCGCGGCGAGGTCATTAGAGAGCGGCGTGAACTCAATACCCCCAATGTCGGGCGTGGTGCCGCGGGTAGCGCCGGTGTAGTCCGTCGTCACGCCGCTGATGGGCGTGCCGGTGTTGTTCAGGGCGGCGTTGCTGGGCGTCAGGTTGTAGGGCGTGGTCGTGGTTTGGACAAACTGCGGGTCTACGCTCACCGAGTTGGCTTCCTGGCTGATGGCTGCCTGCCAAGCGGCTAGTGTGGCGTAGTCGCCGGTGGGCGAGGTGCTGGTGCCCAGGTGCCCAATCACGGGCAGCCCGGTGGCTCCGGCCGATACGTACAGGTCGTTGTAGTTGAGGGTGCTGCCGGTGTAGTTCGCGCCGTAGTTGTAGTTGGCATACAGCGGGGTAGTGGCCGTGCCGCCCGTGCCGCCAATAATGCTGAAGATGTTGTTGCGCACGTCGATGTTGGTCGCGCCCGCCCCGCCGCTGGGGTTGCCGTTGGCAAAGGCGGCCGAGCCGGCCGTGCCACCGGCGGCGCTCAGCTGCCCGCTTAGGTACACGGTGTTGTACACCAGCTGGTCGCCGTAGCCACCGACCAAGTCAATGCCTACCGTGTTCCAGGTGCTGCTGGTCGCCGTCGAGGTAATGCCGTACACCAGGTTGTTGTCGAAGCGGTTGGCGCTGGCATTGGCCGCCGTGTTGAAGGCGGTGATGCTCGTGTTAATGGCCCACACCTTGGTAGTGCTGACGCCCGTGTAGCTGATGCCGTGCACCGAGTTGCGGCTCACAACCGACCCTTTGCTATCGGCCAGGAAAATGCCGTAGAGGTTCGAGGCAGCCGTGCTGCTGGTAATGTTCTGGATGTCGTTGCCCGTCAGGGTCAAACCCTGCTGGTACACCACGCGCACGCCCTCCTGGCCAAAGCCAGTGCCGGCCGCTACCTGCCCAATCTGGTTGCCCGTGATGGCATTGCTTTGGTCGAGGCTGGTGGCCGATACCCCAAATACGAACACGCCGTAAAAACCGCGGGTAATCAGGTTATTGCTGAGCGTGTTGTTGGAGTTGGGGGCCGAGGTGCTGGTGGTGGGCGAAGCTACGCCCGCGCCGCCGCCACCCAAGAACACCACAAACTGCGGGGAGCCAGCAGTCGTGCTACCCGTCAGAATCGTGTTGCGCACCGCGTTGTTGGTCGCGCCATCGGTAGCCGAGGCGGCCGCTATCCACAGCACGGCATTGCCGCTGCCCGTGGCGCTGGTGTTGGTGATGGTCAGATTCTGGGTGGTGGTGCCCGCGTTCGAGCCGTTGATGGTCACGTAGTCGGCGCCGTTCAGCTTGAGCACGGCTCCGGCCGCCACGCTGCCCGTGATGATGGGCGATACGCCCGTGCCGGGCCGGATGGTCAGCGTGTTGGTCGCGCTGGCATCGGGGTTGCTGTTCAGCGCTATCGGGAAGGTTTCGCTAGCCCCGTAGCTGGCATCGAGCAGCACAAACGTCACGGCCCCGCCCAGGCCGCTGGTGTTGTAGGCCGCCGCTGCCGCCGTTAGCGTAGCAAATTCTTTGGCTGGCGTGGGCGACGAGCCCACGGTAGCCGTTACGTAGTAGGTGCCGGTGAGCGCTGGTAGCAGCTGGTACGAGTTGGGCGTGGCCGGGGCCGTGCTGCCGGGCGGGTTGGTGCCCGCGCCGCCAATCGGGCTGGTGCTCGTGTTGCTGGCGGGGCTGGCATCCTGCGCTGCCACGTAATACTGAATGGTGCTGCCGGCCGCCGGTAGGCCGCCAATGTTGGCGTAGTCAATGGTGAAGGTGTAGGTGCTGCCCGCCACCGACGTAGCCACCGCGCTGAAGTAGGTGGTGGCCGTGCTCAGCTTGTAGTAGATGCGCGGTGCCCCAGCCCCCGTGGCAATGCCGCTCGGGTCGATGATGGTGGCCACGATGGTGCGGCTAGTGCTGCTGCCCGTGTTGCCCAGTGCCGTGTAGGTGATGGCGGGCGGCGTCTGGTCGTTGGGGGTAAAGGCGCCCTCGTCGGCCCCGATGTCGGGGGTCGTCGCGTTGCGCGTGTCGCCGTCGTAGTCGGTGGTGATGCCCGCTACCGGCGTGCCGCCGCTTTCAGCCTGGGTAGCGGTGCCGACTGCCAAATGCAGGAAGGTGGCATCAGGTCCGTTGGTGCTGGCAAACGTGGGCAGTTCCGTTACCGAAGCCTGGTCGCGGGTGGCCATTGCCGCTTTGTAGGCGGCCAGCGTCTGGTAGCTGCTGGTGCCATCGGTGAAGATAACCTGGCTGGCCCCCGGCGTGCCGGCGTAGAACAGGTTGTTGTTGGAAGCGGTGGCGTAGGTGGTGAGCGTGGCGCTGCTGCGGCGGTAAGCCGCCACAATGCCCGAGCCCGTGGCCACCGAGGTGTTCACCACCAGGTTGTTAATCAGGGTGAGCGTAGGCGTGGCCACGGCATAAATGCCGGCCGAGCCAAAGCCGCTCGCGCTGCTGGTACCCGTCAGGTAAATGCTGTTGTAATAGGCATTTACCGTGGTGCCCGTCGAGATGTAGAGGCCCGCAGTGGCGGGGCTGCTCGCCGAAACCGGGGCCGTAATGTTGCCCACCAGGTTGTTGTAGATATTGAAAGCGCCGGTGCTCGATACATACACGCCATAAGCCTGGCCAGTGGCCCCGCTGCTGGCAATGCCATAGACCTTATTAGCGTACAGGTTGACGGCCGCGGGAGCGGCCACATTGCTGCCCAACGCTATGCCATAGGCCGTGCTGCTAGCCCCCGACGACGATACATTGCCGACCGTGTTGCCAGTAATGTTGCCGCCGTAGAAAGAAGTACCCGTGTAGATGCCGTAGGTGGTGCCCGCCCCGCTAATGCCGTTCACGGTATTGCCCGAGATAACCGAGCCGCTGGCCCCATACGACATGTAAAGCGCCGCCGTATTGCCCGAGCCCCCCACAATGTTGGTCATGGTGTTGCCCGTAATGGTTTGCAGCTGCGAGGTCGAGGTCAGCACGTAGAAGCCGTAGAAAGCACTGCTACCCGCCAGCGTGATGTTCGAGAAATTGTTGCCGCTGAACACGTCCGTGCCCGTCGGCACCGACGCGTTGTAGTAGCCATACACCGAGCCGCTGGCGGCGGTGCGGTTCAGCGTCCACTGGTTGTTTTGCAGGTTTATCTGACCCGTGCTGCTGTTGGTGTTGTAGATAAAGCCCAGCGTGCCCGTGCTGGCTACCGTATTGGCCGCGTTCAAAAACTGGTTGCCGTTGAAGTTCGACGTGCCCGCGATAGTGCCGCTGTTATACAGCGCGTAAAACGTGTTGGTGGCCGCCCCCGTCGAGGTGTGGCTGATGGTGTTGCTGCTAAACGAAAACACCGGGCTACCCGTGGTCGAAAAAGAGCCGCTGTTGTAGCAGTTGTAGAAGCTGCCCGTGCTGGCCGTCGAGGTCAGGTTGAAGGTATTGAAATCGATAATCAACACCCCCGTGCCCCCGGTAGCATTGTAGATGCCCGCCACCTGGCTGTTGTTGGCCGCCTGCACCAACGTAATGGTGTTGCGGTTTAGCTGGCTGCTGGTGTTGGTGCCGCTTTGCACGTAGATGCCATACAGGGTGTTGGCCGAGGCTACGCCGCCGTTGGCCGCGTTGGCCACCGTGTTGTAGGTAGTCACCACGTTGTTCTGGTACTGCAGCCGGATGCCGTAGGCCTGCGTGGCCGCTCCGCCATAGTTCTGAATGGTGTTGCCCGTGGCCGCCGTGCTGCCGCCCACCGTGTTGTTTTGGTCGTAGTTGGCGTAGGGCGTGGCGTCGGCCAGCCCTTGCAGGTAAATGCCGCCGTTGGCATTCTGAATGGTGTTGCTCGCAAACGTGTTGCCCGAGCTTTGGCCGGCCGCCGTGGCACCGGTGGCGCTCAGGGCCGTGAAAGGCACCGCTACCGTGCCCGCCGTGGCAAAAATGCCGTAGGGCGTGTTGTTAGTGGTGCTGGTGTAGGCCCGCTGCAACGTAATGGTGCTGTTGCGGATGGCGTTGCTATTGGTGCCATCTAGGGTGGCCCCGGTGCCATTGCGGCCCAGCAAAAAGCCAAATTCCATGGCCGTGGCGGCCGTAGCGTTGCTAGTTGGGTCAACTAGGTCAATGCCATTGAACGTCACGAAGTCAGAGCCCGCCAGCGAGATAATGGCGTCGGCCGTAGTCGAGGTGCCCACACCCGCCGTAATCAGCGGGTTGGCCCCGGTGCCCGACTTCTGGAACACGATGGGGTTGGCGCTCGTGCCGGTGGCCGTGATGGCCCCGGCCGTGGGGCTGGCAAAGGTTTCGGCGTAGCCCGCCGCCAGGTTGAACGTGACGCCGCCCGCCCCCACGCCTTGCGTATTGAGGTCGGTGATGGCGGCGGCCAGGCTGGCATACGAGCCCGGAATAGTCTTAGCACCAGTGAGCTGCGCCTGGGCGCTGACCGTAGTCAGCAACACCAGAAACGCGCCCGCCAGCCACCGGCTCAGCCGGTTAGCAGGTAAGTTTTTCTGCATAAAATTGAAGAAGGTGGGGAGAATGGAGTTAAAAAGAGAATAAAAAAAGACCCTTGGCGCAATGCCAAGGGCCGAAGATATAACCCGATAAAGATTTATAGTGAATAAAGGATGAGTGACCAAGCACGAAGTAACCAGCCGTAACGCTCACTACTAAGCTCAACCTTATTCGTCGGGCAGAATATTCACGTCCTGCACCAGCACCAGCTTCTCGATTTCGCGGCCGCGCCGGGTGTTGGCCAGGCCGCCCAGGGCGGTTTCCTTGTAGCGGGTTTCCATGCTCTGGCCCACCTCGCCGAGGGCCGCCACGCACTGGTCCACCGGTATCACCGGGTCGACGCCCGCAATAGCAATCTGGGCTGACGAAAACGCGATGGCCGCCGCCGAAGCATTGCGCACCACGCAGGGCACCTCTACCAAGCCCGCCACCGGGTCGCACACCAGCCCCAGCATGCACTGAATGGTAATGGCCACGGCCGCAAACACGTGTTCGACCGTGCCGCCCAGGCAGTACACGATGGCCCCCGCGCCCATCGCAGCGGCCGAGCCGGTTTCGGCCTGGCAGCCGCCCACGGCCCCAGCCAGCGAGGCATTCTGCTCGATAATGAGCGCGATGCCCGCCGCCACCAGCAGCCCTTCCAGTATTTTCTGGTCGGGCAGGTGGTGGATATTCTGAATAGTAGTGAGCACGCCCGGCAAAATGCCTGACGCCCCGGCCGTGGGCGCGGCCACCACGCGGCCCATGCAGGAGTTTACTTCCTTAGCACCTAAGGCACTTACAATTAAGCTTTTGAACTCCGGAGAAAGCACCGTAACCGGTGATGCGGCTATTTTCTTGGCTCCGTTATTTATCATGCCCGAGCGCGAGGTCATATCGCCGGTGAGGCCGGTGTGCACAGCGTCGCGCATCACATCGTAGGCGCGTTGCAGGCCGGGCCAGATGTCGGCCTCCAGCGCGCCCTTCTGCTCGATTTCGTAGGCCAGCACGGGCTGGTATAGGGGCTCGCCAGTGGCGGCGCAGTGCGCCTGCCACGAGGCAAAATCGGTGAAGAGGAGCGACATGGTAGGGAAAGCGTGAGATTGGGTAAACCAGCGTATACTACAGCAACAGGCCAGCCGTAAAATTAACTCGCCTGGGCGTGGTAAATCTCGCTGCCAGCCAGAGGCAACGCCTTTTTGCCTAGCCACAAAAAACTGTTAATCATCGGCACTACCAGGGCCGAGCCTGGCAGCACGATAGTGGCGGCTACTCGGGCCGACCAGTCCATCACTTCCTCGTCGGTGCTGAGGCCGGGGCCGCGGTCGGCGCGCAGCAGCACGATGAAATAGGGCTTTTCGGCGGCCATGTGCACTACCTGTTTGCGCAGCAGCCAGGCCCGCACCACGCGGCTGGCGGGGTCGGCCAGCACGGCGCGCACAGGGGCCAGCTCCTCGGCGCTGAGGCCATGGGCCAGAAAAACATCCTGGGGCGAGCAGCCCCGGCGCTCGGCCTGCACCAGGTCGGTGAGGTCGGCGTGGCGATGCTGCCAGGTGCTGAGCTGCCGGGCCGCTTCGCGGTCGCCCCGGCGCTGGTGGTAGGCCTGCTGAATGACGAGCACCGGCCTCACAAAATCGGAGTCAAGGCGCATGGCTTCTTCCAGCAGGGGCAGGCTGGCGGGGTCGTCCTGGCTGGCCAGGATGCGGCCCACCGCAAAGCGCGCGGAGGCCTCGTACTTGCCCACGTCAAAGAGCACCCGGTAGAGCGGCAGCGACTCGGCTTCGCTGGCGTGGTCTTCGGTGAGGTCGGCCAGCGTCCAGGCTTCGGCATCGGTCAGGGGCGGGCCGGCGGCCTGCTGCGCTTGCAGCTCGGCCAGGCGGCGGCGCTGGGCACTCAGCTGCGCGTGGCGCTCTTGCCAGGGCACGGTGCGGGCGGTAGTCCATTCGCTATCAAGCTCCTGGGCCAGGGTGGGTAGGCTCGCGCCCAGCCAGGCTTCGGCCGCCGTGGTAGTGGGCAGCAGCGGCGCGGCGATGGGCTGCCCCAGCGCCCCCAGGCGCTCGCCCAGCGTGGGGTGCGTGTCGAAGGGGTCGGGGTCGGCTTCGTGGGCGCGGCGCAGCAGGGTGGCGGCCTCCTCGGTGGGCAGCTGGGCGGTGCGGGCCACGGCCAGCAGCCGGCTGATGGGGTCGGCGGGTGGGTTCAGCTCCTCGGCAGCCGATTTAAACAAGGGCTCCCAAAACAACTGGTTGAGGGCCGGCTCGCGCACTTCGAGGGCGCACAGCGCCTGGGCCAGCGCGGCCGGGCTGGTGATGCGGGCCGCCGCGGCATCGGCCTCAAACTCGGCCGTGCGCCGCAGCGGGTGCGACCAGGCATTGAAGCGGGGCACGTACCAATCGGTGAAATTGCGCACGATGGTGCGCCGGCCCGACTGCTCCAGATTGTGCACCAACTGCGCCCACGACTGATTGACGCGGTACACGAGCGCCGCAAAGCGGCCGTGGCCCCCGCGCAGGTGGCCCAGCTCGTGGGCAATAACGGCGGCGGCCTGCTCGGGCGTGAGGGTCTGCAGCAGCGGCAAGCCCACCAGCACGTAGTTGCGCGGCCAGCCGAGCAGTCCCAGCCGCGGCAGTTGCATCGCCGCGGCGTTGTAATCGGTGGTGAGCAAGATACTGTGTACGGCCGGGGCGCGCAGGGCGCGGGTTTGCTCGTGCAGCAGGTCGTGCAGCGGGCCAGCTTCGGCGCGGCTGAGCGGCCGGCCCTGCGGGGGGTCAAATTTCACCCACAGCGAGCGCAGCAGCACCCAGATAAAATAGACGACCGGAATAAGCAGCTTGATGATAATGGTGCCAACGCCCACGGCCGTCATGGCCCACAGCAACGTGCCAAGCAGCCCAAACGAACTCAGCAGCAGCAGCACGATAAAGCAGTAGCCCAGCACCACCCAGCCTTGCACGCGGCGGCGGTAGGCGGCGGGGTTGGCCTGGGCTTTGGGCAGCAGGTCGGTGAGCTTGGCCGCGAAGGCCTCGTGGGTCATGCCGGGCATAGAAAAGCGCAGACCAGCCTCAGTGGCCAATCTGCGCCTAAGCTACAACGCTGCACGAAATCTAGTGCGCGGCGGGCTCCTTGGTAGTCACCAGCTTCACGCTGGCCGAGTTGATGCACAGGCGCAGGCCGCTCGGGGCGGGGCCGTCGGGGAAAACGTGGCCCTGGTGGGCGTCGCACACGTTGCAAAGCACTTCTACCCGCACCATGCCGTAGCTGCTGTCCTTCTTGTACTTAATGGCATCTTCTTCGACCGGCTGCGTGAAGCTCGGCCAGCCCGTGCCACTCTCAAACTTGGTGCGCGAGTCGTAGAGTGGGGTGCCGCAGCATACGCAGGCGTAGAGGCCGGCCTCGTGGGCTTCGCAGTACTCGCCGCTGAAGGCGCGCTCGGTGCCGTGCTCGCGGGTGACGTGGTATTGCTCGGGGGTAAGCTGGGCTTTCCACTCGGCGTTGGTTTTTTCTACGCGGCGGGGCGGGGTAGGTGCGCCGTGGTTGGCCAGGCGAATTACGTCGTTCCAGGTTTGCATTGTGGTTTGGCTTTAAAAGCAGAAGGTACCCGTAAAACGTAGGGCAAGCACGATGGGTTCACCGGGCTGGCCCCTGCCCTACTGCCACTCTTGCAGCAGCGCCAGCCCCGCCGGCCAGTCGCCGTGGCCGCTGGCGGTATTGATGTGGCCGGCCGCGCCCACCAGCACCAGCTCGCTGCCCCAGGCCTCGGCAAACTGCCGGGCGCGGGCCGAGCTCACCCATTCGTCGGTGGTGCTGGCCACTACTTTGCTCGGAAAGGGCAGGCGCTGCAAGGGCATGGGCCCAAAGCCCGTGGTCGGAAAAGCCGCGTAATGGGTCGTCTCCACGTCGCTGGGTGCCACCAGCAGCGCCCCCTTTATGCGGTGGCCATACGTGGCTGCCCAGTGCGCCACCGTGATGCAGCCCAGGCTGTGGGCAATCAGCACCACTTGGGGTAGGTCTTCGCCAGCTAGGGCCTGCTCGAGGGTTGCCACCCATTCGGCGCGGTCGGGCGCGTCCCATTCGCGCTGCTGAACGCGGGTGAAATCAGGCCGTTGTCGCTCAAAATACGTTTGCCAATGGCCGGGGCCCGAGTTGCCCAAGCCGGGCACGATGAAAAAGCGGGTGGTTCTTTGCATGGCCAAAAGTAGCCCAGTGCTTGCTACCCACGTAAAAATCGCTCTTATGAAACTCCTCACCGCCGCCCAAATCCGCGGGCTCGACCAAGCCACCATCAAGGAACAGCAAACCACCTCGACCGAACTCATGGAGCGCGCCGCCCACGCCGTAGCCGAGTGGTTTTTCCAAGCCTATGACCCGCACGCCACCCCCGACGTGCTGCTGCTCTGCGGCCCCGGCAACAACGGCGGCGATGGCCTGGCCCTGGCCCGCCTGCTTTACCACGCCGGCTACCCCGTGCGCCTGGCTTTGCTGCCCGCCGAGAAGTACTCCGACGACTACCAGCACAACCACCACGTGCTACCCAAAGTCATTCCGATACAGGAGCTTAGCCCCGAGGCGCTGCCCAACATTCGCACCAATACAGTCGTCGTGGATGCCCTCTTCGGCACCGGCCTCACGCGTCCGCTGGCCGGGCTGGCGGCCGAGGTAGTGCGCCACCTCAACGATAGCCACGCCCGGGTAGTGGCTATCGACCTGCCCAGCGGCCTGCTCGCCGATGCGCCCCAGCCCGATGCCGCCGCGCCTGTGGTGCGCGCGCACCACACCGTCAGCTTTGGGCCGCCCAAGCTGGCTTTTCTGCTGCCGCAGAATGCCGAGTACGTAGGCGAATGGCACGCAGAAGATATTCGCCTGAGCCAGGCTTTTATCGACCAAACCGAAACGCCGTGGCACTACACCACCTTTCAGACGCCGCAGCCCGATGGCTGGGCCGCCCCGCACGCCGTGCCCGCGCCCGAACTGCAACTGCCTAAGCGTTCGAAATTTGCCTACAAAAACACTTTCGGCCACGCGCTGCTGCTGGCCGGCAGCCGGGGCAAAATGGGCGCGGCCGTGCTGGCCAGTGGCAGCTGCCTGCGCAGCGGTGTGGGGCTGCTGACGGTGCACGTGCCGGGCTGCGGCTACGACATCATCCAAGGCACGCGCCCCGAGGCTATGTGCCTGCTCGATAAAGAGCTGGATTTCATCAGCGAATTGCCGGAGCTGAAGTCGTACCAGGCCATCGGCATCGGCCCCGGCCTGGGGCAAAACGACGCTAGCCGCGCCGTGCTCGAAAAGCTGCTGCGCGAAGCCAAAGTGCCGCTAGTAATTGATGCTGACGCGCTTAATATTCTGGGTGAGCACCGCGAGCTGCTCGACCTACTGCCCGAAAACACGGTCCTCACACCGCATATCGGCGAGTTTGCGCGCCTCACCGAAAAGACTAAGGACGACTACCACCGCCTCGCTTTGCTGCGCGAATTTGCCCAAAAGCACAAGTGCCTGGTAGTGCTGAAAGGCGCCTACACCGCCACTGCCGCGCCCGATGGCCAAGTGTATTTCAACGGCACCGGCAACCCCGGCATGGGCACCGGCGGCAGCGGCGATGCCCTCACCGGCATTGTGCTGGCCCTACGCGCCGACCAGCGCCTCGACCCGCTGCTGGCCACGCGCCTGGCCGTGCTGGCCCATGGCCGCGCCGGTGACCTCGCCGCCACCCAAACCGGCGAGGCGGGGCTGATAGCGGGTGATTTGGTGACGCATATCGGGCCGGCCTTGCAGGCGCTCACGGCCTGAGTTTGACTGCTGCGGGAGAAAAACGGCCAGAAATATTGGGCGACTTTCTCCCGCAATCAGGGCTTAAACTAAGTGTAAATATCAAATATTCAATCTACTGAAAACTAAGCTGCGGCGTGCGCCACCGGCTCTGAAGCCGGCCCTGTGGCACTGGCGCGGCGAAACAACAGCGCTGAGCCGACCCACAGCACGACGAAAATCGCATTTACGCCCAACACGCCCAGAATACCTCGCACGTCTTCTTGGGAGGCCATCGGGGGCCGGCCGATAAGCAGCGCTAGCACGGGCACCACCGCCTGGGCGAGCGCCGTCGCAAACAGTGTGCGGGCCATGCCGCGCGGCCGAAAACGGGCGATGAGCGCCCCGATAATAGCCACGGCCAGCACCCCACCATACAGCAGGTTGAGCGGGTTATTCTCGCTCCCGATGAGCCCCACGGCCAGGTTCATCCACACGAGTAGCAGCCCGGCGGCCAGGGCCACACCCACGGCCAGGCGGTACGCCCTGTTCCGGCCCGGCTGCGCCACGAACTGATACGCCAGCCCAGTGCCGAAAAGCATGATTCCGGCCAGCACAAAATCGTCTGCATTCCAGGCCACTTCCTTGGTAAACTGCATCGCCACTAAAGGCACCAGCAGGATAAGCGCAGTAGCCAGCGCCAGGCGAGCAATGTTTTTGAGGGACATGGTCATGGCAGTAGTTCTTACTTTTTTTGAAAAAACCTGGTTGAAGCGAAGCAGCCTCGCTGCTGTGCCCGGTTGGCAAATGCTGCTGGTGGCCACGCTAAGCAGCGAAGAGTGGCAGAAGTGACACAAAGGAAGCAAAAGAACTTTGTATTACAAAGTTCATATGAGTAAGTCAAGCAGATTTTTACTTCCTAAATACGCTGCGAATCCTGGGTATGGCTTTATAAGACTCTGTGGCTATTGATTTTACACAAACCAATAGCCTCATTATAAATTACCAAATGTTATAAGTAATAGATTAAAGACAAGCAATACTGCTGCCTGCACCAGCAGCACGCCACCGGCCACGAAGCCCCATAAATAGCTACTCCGTGGGCCGCCCGGCCCGATAATAACCCAAGCGGCCAGGGCAGGCAAGCTGGTGCGCCAGCAGGCTACCTTGGCAGGTGCTAGCGGCGGGCGGGCAGCCACTTTCGACGCAACCATTGGCTTGGCGCACGGCTCCCTTGGTAGCTGCTCGTGGCTGTTGCAACGCACAGCCACTTACTTTTAGGAGTTGCGCCCACGCTGCGGGGCAGTCACCTTAACCTTGTTTTTTTAGTTGCTAACGCATTGCATGAGGAGTTTTAAGGGCCGGGAGCCGGCTGGCGAGCGCGGCGGCTGGCGGCGGTTGCTTCCTGCCGCGTGCCGGCTACTGCTGCTGGGGGCGTTGCTGAGTGGGTGGCTGGGCGGCCAGCCACCGGTGTGGGCGCAGGCCGGCCAGCCGGGGCCTCAGGTGCGGGTGAGCGGCACCGTGAGCGATGCCCGCACCGGGCGGGCGCTGCCAGGGGCTGCCGTGCGCCGCCTGCACACGCAGCGCGGCGTGGTGACCGATGCCGAGGGCGATTTCCTGCTGCCCGCCACCCCTACCGATACCCTGCTTTTCCAAGCCCTAGGCTACAAGCCCCAGCGGTTGCCGCTGCGCGGCACCACCCTGGCGCAGCTAGTGGTGCAGGTGCGGCTGGTGCGCGATTCGGTGCGCCTCGGCGAGGTGCGCGTGACGGCCGACCGTGCCGACCGCAGCAGCATCGACCGCGCCCTGCGCAATATAAAGCGGCCGGCTGCCCCCGTAGTGCGCGGTGCCCACCGGCCGGCTGCCCCCAAGCCGCTGTTTGCGGTAGACTCGACGCCACCGTCACTGCCCCGTCCTACCGTCGGCTCACCCGTCAGCTTGGTATATGAAAAGCTGTCGCGTGAGGGAAAGGAGCGCGCCAAGCTAAAGAAGCTGAAGGCGCAGGATGCCCGCCAGAAAGCTTATCAGCGGCAGCTAGAGTATAATAAGGCGTTTAAAGACAACCGCGGCTACCAATAACCACTGTCCGGTTTAGCGCAGCTTTCTTCACCAAGCCAGCGCCACGGCTGCCTGTACTAGCAGCGCGCCATCGGCCACGAGGGCAAAAAAATAGTCGCCCCGCGTGTCGCGGGCCGCGGCGATAACCCAGGCGGAAAAGGTGGCGGGTAGCACCACCACCAGCGGCGGCGCGCCGCGCCCCAGCCCTATCGCCACTGAGGCCGCTAGTAGCGCTAGCGCCACGGCTTTGGCCCCGCGCACCCCCAGCACCACCGGCATGGTACGCAGGTTGGTGAGCTGGTCGCGGCTAAAGTCTCGAATATCAAAGACAATGGCCAGCGCCGACACCAGGCAAAACCGCTGCGCCAGCAGCGCGGCCAGCGGGGCCGGCGGCTGGTGCAGCGCCAGCACCGGCAAGCCCACCGTGATGGCCGACCACACCCCGCCAATGAGGAAAACCTTGAGCAGCGGCACCTCGCGCACGGCCCGCCAGCGGCCGCGCCAGCGCAGCAGAGGCAGCGAGTAGCCCAGCGCCAGCGCCGCCAGCGGCAGCAGCAGCGGCAGGTAGTGCAGCCAGCCGCCCACCAGCAGCAGCACCGCGCCGGCCAGCGCCGCCGCGCCCGCCAGCGTGGCCAGCGCCCAGCGGTGGCGGTGCTGCCAAGCCTTGCGCCCCGAGGTGCCCACCGGCTGGCCGTGCTTGAAGGGCAGGGCCGCATCGAGGTTGTAGGTGAGCAGGGTCACGGCGAAAACCAGCGCCACCGCTTGCCACCCGGCCGCCCCAAAGCCGCCCGGCAGCAGGTGCAGCACGGCCGCCGTTTGGGCGGCGGCGGCGGCGGCCAGCCACCCGCTGCTATAGAGCAGGGCATCGAGCAGGCGCAGGGGCAAGGCGCGGTGGGGAAGCATACAGGGCAGTAGCGCGAAGCTCTGCTTCGCGGGGCGTTGGGGCAGTCAAGTTAGGGCAGGTACGTAGCGTGGGCTTTTAGTTTGCGCGGGCCGGGGGCATAACTCGCAAATTAAAAGCCCGCGCTACGGGCTTTTCAACACAAAAAAACGCCAGGCAGCGCGGGCCGAAGCTGCACTGCCTGACGTTCTTTTTTGGCCTCAGTTTTACCGAAAGGAAGCCTTACGGCTGCGGGTGCTCGGCGCCGAAGGTTTCTTCGTAAAGCTTCACGCTCTCGTTGATGATGCGGTAGGCATCTTCGCGGCCCAAGAATTTTTTTACCTCTACGTGCTTCTTTTCCAAGGCTTTGTAGTCTTCAAAAAAGCGCTGCATTTCCAGCATCAGGTAGGGCGGCAGGTCGGCGAGCTCGTTGTAGTGGTTTACCGATACGTCGTGGGCGGCTACGGCGATGATTTTATCGTCTTCCTCGTCCTGGTCCAGCATCTGCATTACGCCGATGACTTTGGCCTCGACTACGCACATGTGCGGGATATCGACCGAGCACAAAACGAGGATATCGAGCGGGTCTTTATCGTCGCAGTAGGTGCGCGGAATGAAGCCGTAGGCGGCCGGGTAGTGCACGGCCGAGAACAGCACGCGGTCGAGCTTCAGCAGGCCGCTGTCTTTGTCGAGCTCGTACTTGCCTTTGCTGCCTTTGGGGATTTCGATGATGCCGGTTACGACTTCGGGAAGATTATCGCCGCGCGATACGTCGTGCCAGGGGTTAAAATGGGTCACGTTAAAAAATATGGAAGGGTGAGATGGGGAAGGCGGGAAATTGGCTGGCAATTACGCGACAAAGTAACTATGGATACAGCCGGCGGCCGAAAAAAGCTGGTATGGCAGGTATTTAGTTGCAGAGCAGTTGGCTTTTTGTAGCGTGCGATACGCTATTCATGTCTGTCATGCTGAGCGCAGCGCAGCGGAGTCGAAGCATCTTGGCTGGGGTACTAACTTCTTACGCTAGCAACGAAGCGACCAAGATGCTTCGACTACGCTGCGCTCAGCATGACAATAGTGGTATATACTCGCCTACTTCATCACCTCCGTCAGCGGCACGCCGGTGCAGCCGCTGGGCTCTTGAATGTGCAGGTAGCGGGCGATGGTGGGCGCAATGTCCACGATTTTGACGGGGGCCACCGACTCGCCGTGCTTCACGTGCCAGCCCCAGAACAGCAGCGGCACGTGCGTGTCGTAGGCCCACGACGAGCCGTGGGTGGTGCCTTTCACCACCGGGTAGCCGTAGGCTTCGAGCCAGCCGGGGGCCAGCACGGCCAGCACATCACCCGAGCGGGGCGCGTAAAAGCCGTTTTGCTGGTAGTGTCCCAGGCCTTCATTCCAGCTGCCGCGCAGGAGGTCGGTGGCCGTAATGGCCTCCGTAATGTGCGGCTGGGCGCGCAGAATATCCGCTACTTCGTCCTGCATTTTGGCCAGGTCGAGCTTTTTCTGGGCAATGAGCGGGCGGTTTAGGTACACCTGTTGGTTTTCGTAGGTTAGCAGCCACTGGCCGGGGCCGTGGTGGCGGGCCAATACTTTCTGCACCGTGTCGCGCACGATGGCGGGGCCCACGCCGCCCCCTGGCAGCTGGTGCGCCTCCAGGAAGCCGGCGGCCTGGTCGGCGGCGTGGTCGGCGGTGAGGAAAACGAGCGCTTGGCCCTTGCCCACTTGCTTGTCGAGGGCGTCGAAGAGACGGGCCAGGTCGCGGTCGAGGCGCAGGTAGGTGTCCTCGGTTTCGATGGCGGTGGTGCCGAACTGGTGGCCCACGTAGTCGGTGCTGCTAAAGCTGAGGGCCAGAAAATCGGTTTGAGTGCCCATGCCTATTTGCTCCTGGCGCAGGGTTTCGAGGGCAAAATCGGTGGTGAGCGTGTTGCCGAAGGGCGTCGAGCGGATGAGGTCGAGGTTTTGGGGCGTGGTGCCGGGCGTTTTTTCGCCGGCGGCCTTTTCGGTGGCGGCGATGGCGGCGGGCGGCGTGCCGCTCAGGCGGGGCAGGTCGTGAGGGAACACGGGCCGGTCCTCGCCTTTGAAAGCGGCCTCCCAGGGCTCGTCGTCGGGCGTGCTTTCGGTGTACTCGGCAATGGGCAGCAGCGTGGTCCAGGGCTGGCGCAGGTACTGCGCGGCGTGGCCGGCGGCGTTGAATTTATTGACCCAATCGGGCAACGCCTTGGTATAGAACGTGCTGCTGATAAACGCGCCATTGGTGCCATCATACCAGTAGGCGGCCGAGGCGGCGTGCCCGGCCGGGCAAATGCTGCCCCGGTCCTTGATGCAAACGCCGATTACCTTGCTCTGAAAATTGGTGGCCAGCCGCAGCTCGTCGGTGATGGTGGTGGTGAGAATATGAGCCGGCGACATCTGGCCGGCGGCCGCCGTGCCACCCACGGCCTGCACAGTTTTGTCTTCGGTCACGTAGGTGCCGTGGCCGGTTTCGCGCTCGTACCAGTTGTTACCCACGATGCCGTGGTGGGCCGGCGTGGTGCCCGTGTACACGCTGGTGTGGCCGGGGCCGGTGTAGGTGGGCACGTAGTTGTAGTGGCAGCTTTCGTAGCTAAAGCCCTCACCCAACAGGCGTTTGAAGCCGCCCTCGCCAAATTTAGTCCAGTAGCGGTACACGTAGTCGTAGCGCATCTGGTCGACCACGATGCCCACCACCAGCTTGGGGCGCTCCAGGGCGGGGCCTTTCTTTTGAGCCAGTGCCGGCAAAGCCAGCAGCGACAATAGCAACACTTTTTTCATGCAAAAACCAATAGGGAGAGGCCCACAAAGATACCATCCGGGCTTTTCGGCTGCTTCGGGCCGCATTACGTTAGAGTTACCATGCCCGAATTGAAAGCCCTCATCTTCGACATGGACGGTGTTCTCATCGATAACACTGCCTACCAGGCCAGCGCCTTCCAAGCCCTGTTTCTCGACCTGGGCCTCACCACCAACGCCCGCCGCCTGCTGCGCCGCCTCAACGGCATGCCCGCTACGGCCATTCTCCAATCGGTTTTTCGCCACGAGGTGCCCGAAAAAGAACTGAAAGAATACGCCGACCAGCGCGAGTTTCTCTTCCGCACCCTGTACCGGAGCCACCGCAAGCCGCTGGCCGGGCTGGTGCCTTTTCTGGAAGCGGCCCGCGCCGCCGGCCTCAAAATCGGCCTCGGCACGGGCTCGGTTAGCGTTACCCTCAGCTACATTATCGACCACCTCGACCTGCGCCGCCATTTCGATGTGGTTATCGGGGCCGACGATGTGGACAAAGGCAAGCCCCACGGCGAAACCTACGAAACGGTAGCCAAAAAGCTGGGTATCAAACCCGAAAACTGCGTGGTATTTGAAGACGCCATCCTGGGCGAGCAGGCCGCTTACCGGGCCAGTATGCAGTGCGTAGCCGTGGGCACTTTCTTAAAAACCAAGGATTTTCAAAACCCGCTAACCTTCATCCACGACTTCACCGAGCTGACGCCGGAGCAGCTGCGGGAGCTATTCAGTGAGCGCGCCGAGGTACCGCAGCCGCGTAAGGAATTGGCCGAGCGGCAGTATGCGAAGCAGCAGTAGGGTGGGTTTCATGAGCATTAGAAAGCTAGATAAATTCAAAAAACGGTTGTTTTTGAGAGTATTATCATTGGTCAGTTGGTAATTCACGCGACAACGTAAGTTCAACAATGGAGTATTCGGTCGCTAGCGTAAGCTCTTACTACTAATTACGATACACCCTGCATGAGACTCTTGCTTTTACTCACCCCGTTCCTAATGGCTGGCTGCACGGACCCTGAACAGCAATATCAGCACCTACGCATCGCCACTGAAAAACAACCGCCTCCCAAGCTACTTGGCTTCAATCTGCACCTAGGAGCATCTCGCCAGCAGGTGGCGCAGTCGTTCGATTCGCTTCGACGACAGAAGGCCTTGCTGGTAAGAATAGTGGCAGGAAAAGCTACGCTGCACGCATCACTGGAACCCGTCCCGCTTTTTGCGCAGGACACGTTGATTGGGTTGCAATTACAACTGCCTGCTGGACCACTGACTAAGCCTATCATTGTGGGGCTGCTAGATAGCCTTCGAGGGGTATATGGGCGGGAACAATACCGTCCAGCTACGGACGACTGGTACTGGTTCAGGGGCAGTACAGAAATTGATTATGGCTTCTCCATTGCCTGCCATTGTCACCGGATTGCTTATACCACTTTAGGCAAGCAGGCACAACAGTGAACTGAAGAGCCCTACCTCTTAGTATCAGTAAGGCGCACCTTTTAGACCCAACCGCCCACAACTTTCTAGGCCCAGACTATAATTTGCAAGTGAGGTCGGTAAGAGCTTTCTGAGCCATCTACCTCACAACCTGCTTTCTGAGTTTCCGCCCTATTTTACCATCTACTTAGCCGCAGCTACCCCCGCTGCCGATTCTCCCTCGCTACCACCAAAAACCCATAACCGAACACAAACAGATTGAGCCCGATTTGCAAACTCAGCACGTCGGTAACCAGCATGGTAGCGGCCTGCACCAAGATGAAGATGCCGAGGTAAGCATCACGCCGCGCCCATGCTTTGGTGAGGGGCCAGAACACGAGTGCCAGCCACAGCGCCAGCCCCACTACCCCACCGCCCAGCAGGGTTTCGAGGTACTGGCTGTGCACGTCGGCTTGGTTAGCGCGCTTTAGGCCGTAGCTGTGCCAGTCGTATTGAGTGTGCATGGCGGCGTGCGTATCGGCCGGGCCCACACCCAGCAGCCAGTGCTCGCGAATAATAGGCAGGGCCGCCTGCACGGCCGTGAGCCGGCGCGAGAGCGAGAAGTTGTTCAGGTCATTGTGGGCCTTGTACTGCTGCATGTCGTGCACCGTAGAGTTGGCCCGCTGCCGCACCGACTCAAACTCCTGATACGCCAGCCAGGGCCCCAACGCCAGCAGCAGCAGCAGCCCCAGCCCCAGCAGCCACTGCCGCCGCCCCACCAGCAGCCAGCCCGCGCACCCCAGCAAGGTCAGGTAAAAAGCCAGCAGCCCCGTGCGGTAGGCCAGCACGTGCAGCGCCACGGCCGCCGCGGCCGCCCCCACCCCCAGCGCCACCCGCAGCACGGGGCCATTGGCCGGCTGGCGCGCCAGCGCCGCCCCCCAGAAAGCACTGAGGGCCAGCAGCACACCAAAAAAAATGTGAAAGATGCCCGTCACGGCCTGCACGTTCTGCCCCATGCTGATGGCCATGTTGCCGCTGGCCGGGTCGAGCCAGTATTTGCCCAGCGTGGCCACACCCACGGCCGCCGTGCCCAGCACAAATAACGCCCCTACCGCCCGCCGCTGCCACCCCGCCAGCGGCACCGCCAGCGTAAAGGCCAGCGGCACGCCCAGCCAGGTGAGGCTGCGAAATACCTCGTGCCGCCACACCGGCCAGTCCTCGGTATAAAAGCCGCTTAGCAGCAAAAAAACCAGCATAGCGGCCGCCCGCATGGCGGCCCCATTGCGGAAATAGCGCGGCCACTCGCGCAGCAGGTGGGGGTTGAGGAGCGCCGCCACCACGCCCGCTACCGGGCTCAGGGCCACCAGCGCCCGGCTGGCTAGCAGCCCCACCACCCCCGCCAAGGAGGCCACCCACAGCAAGTGCTGCGACAGCCGGCCCGATCGATAATATTGCCCCACCCAACTCATTGACTACGGGCTATTTACAGGGTAAATAAGCTAACCGGCGCGGCCACGGTAGTGCCCGCCTTACCAGCGTGGCAGCGTAGCGGGGCGGGGCTAGTAATACGGCCCGAAAAAGCCGGGGCGGGCATCCAATTCATCGGCGGCAAGGGAAACGCGAGCTGCAAAGTAACCGCCCGGCCGCCATGCGGCGCGCACGCGCTAGGCGGCCGGCTCGGGCTTGGGTGGAGCTGGGGCCTCCAGGTAGGTGCCGCACACCTTGCAAGTGCGCAGGTCGTCGTTGGCCCAAAAGCGGTTCATGATAGGTGGCAGTTGGGCTACGATGTCCGTTATCTCGGCGTACTCTTCGTAGAGCTTATTGCCGCAGTTTTCGCAGTACCACTGAAAGCCGTCGAGCTCGCCGGCCGTGCGGTAGCGCTCCAGCACCAGCCCCACCGTGCCGGCCGGGCGGCGCGGCGAGTGCGGCACGCCGGGCGGCAAAAGAAACATGTCGCCGGGCCCGATAACAATATCCACGGGCTGGCCTTCCTCGATGATTTTGACCGTCATCTCGCCTTCGAGCTGCCAAAACAGCTCCTCGCCTTCGTCGACGTGGTAGTCTTTGCGGGCGTTGGGGCCGCCCACCACCATCACAATAAAGTCTTTGTTATCCTTGAAGACCTGCTGGTTGCCCACGGGCGGCTTGAGGAGGTGCCGATGCTCGGCTACCCACTTTTGGAAATTGAAGGGACGGGAAATCATTTCTTTAAGGGTATGAAGGTAGGAGGGTGTGAGGGTATGGGTTGTCTTTGCGAGGAGGAACGACGAAGCAACCTTTCCTTCTACGTCTGCCCAATATGTTCTTACGTTCGTAACCGTAAAGGAAAGGTTGCTTCGTCGTTCCTCCTCGCAAAGACAAGCGCCCTCCTACCCTCCTACCCTCACACCCTAAAAATGACCCTTTCCCCCTACCACGCCCTCGTGGGCGGCAGCACCCAAGGCATCGGCCGGGCCGCCGCCGAGGCACTGGCCGATGCCGGCGCGACCGTCACGCTCATTTCTCGCAATGAAGCCGCTTTGCGCGAAGTGGCCGCCGCCCTGCCCACGCCCGCCGGCCAGCAGCACGGCTACCTGGTGGCCGATTTCAGTGCGCCCACCCAGGTGGCCGAGGCCGTAGCCGGCTACTTGGCCACGCACCCCGATGGCTTTCAAATACTGGTAAATAACACTGGTGGGCCGCCCGCCGGGCCGCTGCTGGAGGCCACACCGGCCGACTTTACGGCGGCGTTTGCGCAGCACGTCATTTGCAACCAGTTGCTGGCGCAGGCGCTGGTGCCGGGCATGGCGAAGGCCGGCTATGGGCGCATCATCAACATTATCAGCACCTCGGTAAAAATGCCGCTGGCGGGCCTCGGCGTGAGCAACACCATCCGGGGCGCGGTGGCCAGTTGGGCCAAAACGCTAGCCAATGAAGTAGCCGGCCAGGGCATCACGGTGAACAACGTGCTGCCAGGCGCCACCGTGACGCAGCGGCACGAGTCGCTGATAACGAAGAAGATGGCTGACACTGGCCAGACCAAAGAGCAGGTTGAGGAGGCGATGCTGAAGCTGATTCCGGCCCACCGTTTTGGGCAGGCCAGCGAGCTGGCGGCGGCGGTGGCGTTTCTGGCCTCGCCGGTGGCGGGCTACATCACCGGCACCAGCCTGCCCGTAGATGGCGGGCGCACGGGCAGCTTGTAGGCGGGCGGGCTCGGGGGTTTGCGGGCTGCGCCCTAGTTTTGAGGGTTCGCCCCGGCTGCTGGCTTTGTGGGCGAGTATTCTCCTTTCAGCCGCCCTTGCTTTGGTAAAGTTCGACACGCTCTCCATCGTCATCCCCGTGTATAACGAGGCCCGGACGATTCACCAGATTCTGGATTTGCTGCGCGAGCTGCGGCTAACGAATGATATCGCCAAGGAGATTATCCTGGTCAACGACTGCTCGTCCGACAACTCGGCCGAGGTTATTGTGGCCTACGCCACCCGCTACCCCGAGCTCAACCTGCGCCTGCTGCAACACGCTATTAATCAAGGAAAAGGCGCGGCGCTGCACACCGGCATCCGGGAGGCTACCGGCGACTACGTCATCGTGCAGGATGCCGACCTGGAGTACGACCCCGAGGAGTACAACCTGCTGTTTAAGCCCATTCTGAAGGGCTTTGCCGATGTGGTGTACGGCTCGCGCTTTATGGGCGGGCACCCGCACCGCATCCTGTTTTTCTGGCACAGCATCGGCAACGCCATCCTCACGTTCCTCTCGAACATGACGACCGACCTGAATTTGACCGACATGGAAACCTGCTATAAGCTGTTTCGGCGCGACATTATTCAGGGCCTAAAATTGGAAGAAAACCGCTTTGGCTTCGAGCCCGAGGTAACGGCCAAGGTGGCGCGGGTGCCCGGCGTGCGCATTTACGAGGTGGGCATCAGCTACTACGGCCGCACCTACGCCGAAGGCAAAAAAATCGGCTGGCGCGACGGGTTTCGCGCCATTTATTGCATTTTGAAATACGGGTTGTTTGGGCAGTAGCCCGCAGGTTTTCGCCCCTACCGGCTAGCTCATAAACTTGTTCTTGACTTAGCCAACTCAAAAAACGGTCGTCATGCAGAACGCAGTGAAGCATCTCTACCGCTTCGTTGGACGGTTCGGAAGAAGCGGCAGAGATGCTTCACTGCGTTCAGCATGACGACCGGCTTTTATCTTTTCCCCTGACTTCTGATTCAGGCACAAGTCTGCTTTCTATTCTTTCTATGCTGCTGTCTAAAACTTACGCTACGCGCTGGCCGGCGCGCCTGGGTTTGCTGGCCATGCTGGTGCTGCTGGGGCTGGCCTGGCATTTTTACCTCGAGCGGGTGGCGTACTACGACATGGCGTACCACCTGTTTACGTACATTCAGCGGCCCGAGCTGTTTATTCAGAACCGGCGCTTTGTGGCGGCGGCTACGCAGTTGCCCGCCATTTGGGCCACGCGGGCCGGGTGGTCGGTCGATAACCTGCTGCGGGTGTATTCGGTGGCGTTTGTGGCGTATTACCTGGCCGTGTACTTGCTGAGTGCCAAGTGGTTTAAGAACGAGCAGGTGGCGCTGGTGGTGCCGCTGCTATTTGTGCTGATTGCCTCGCGCACCTTCTACTGGGCACAGTCGGAGTTTCCGCAGGCGCTGGCGGCGCTGCTGCTGTTTTACGCGGGCGTGGCCCGCCAAACGCCGTTGCCGTGGCGCCTAAGCACGCTGGCGCTGGCGGCGCTGGTACCGGTTATCATTTTTGGGCACCCGCTGGCCATTTTCCCGTTTCTCTTCGTGTGGGCCTACGACTGGCTGCTGAACCAGCGCTGGCGCGACTGGGCCTACTACGCCCTGCTGGTGCTCGGGCTGGTCACGTACCAGTACCGCACCTCCCTGATACCGCCCGGCTCCTATGAGGCCACCAGCAACACGTTTCTGCCCAATCTAAAGCAGTATTTTCCGCACTACCTCGAATTATCCAGCTTTGCCAATTTCTGGCATTTGTGCCGCACGGGCTTTGTGGCGCTGCCCCTTTTGCTGGTCGTCCTCACGGTGTACTACCTGCGGCAGCGCAACTGGTTGGCGTGGGCGCGGCTGGCGTTGGTGTGGGGCTTTGTGGCAGGCTTTACCTTCTTGGTCAATGTCTCGAAGCCTGACTACGTGGAGGCTACTTATCTGGAAAACCTGTACTTGCCGCTCGGCCTTTTCGTAGCCGTGCCATTTGCCCTGGAGCTGCTGCCGGCCCTGGAGCGCAGCCGGGGTAGCCGCGGGCCGTGGCTGGCGGCTGGCGTGCTGGGCGCGGTACTGCTGTTGCGGCTGGGCGTGCTCTACCGGGCCCACGAGCCCTACACCGCTTACCAGCACTGGCTGGTGCGCCTGATGGCCTATACCAAGGGATTTCCCGAGCGCGGCTACCTCATGGACGATGCCAACGCCGACCCCACGCGCCTGCGCGCCGGTTGGCCGTGGTGGGCTTCGCCCTACGAAACCATGCTGCTCAGCACCCGCACCAGCCCCGATTCGGCGCGGGCCGTCTACATCTGCAACGAGTGGCTGCGCTTTGTGGAGGCCAATAAAACGCCGGGCACCTTCCTGTCGCCCTTCGACGTGCTGCCCAGCTACGTGCTGAATGCCAACTACTTCCGCCTGCCCAACGAGCATTACCTGTTCCGGCTGCTCAATACCCCGCCGCCCGCCGACACGGCGGCGCTAGGGCCCTACATCGCTGCCCGCCGCCAAACCAGCCTAACGCTAATTTCTTTCCCCAAAACGCTGAAAGCCAATCGCTGGCGCACGGCGCTCGTGCGCATCAGCGTGCCGGCTGGGGCGCAGCCGCTGCACTCTGGCACCCGCACCGCGCACCCCACCATGCTGCGCAGCCGCTTTATAGAGGCCGGCGGCTGGCCCGTGCAGGTGCCCGCCGTAGAGGTGCCCCTCGAAGTAGACGTGTGGCACCCCTGGCAGCAGGATATTCCCCTCAACTGCCCCACCAAGCCCGGCAAGTACACGCTGGAAATCACTTTCTTCAGCAAAGACTACCGCGACTGGCCGGTGAGTTTGCGCCTGCCGGTGACGGTAGATTAGATTTGCTGTTAGCTTAAAATCAGTATCTTATCTGCAATAAATAATTCAACGTTGTCATGCTGAACGCAGTGAAGCATCTCTACCGCACCGTTTGGATTCGTTCAATGGTGCGGTAGAGATGCTTCACTGCGTTCAGCATGACAATGCGTACTTCTACTAGCTTGTAGAACAGCTAGTAGCAACTCTGTTGAACTAGGACAAGCCTACTACTTATTCCGCAGCAGCATAACCGTCATATTATCAATGAACACCGGCACGGCCGAGCTGCCATTGGTTACGTACACGCGCACCTCGTCTTCGGGGCGCGCCTCGCGGGGTACTTTGCTGGCGTAGCCTACTTCGTCCCACACGTTGGGCGTGCCGCCCCAGATGGTGCTTATCTCCCCTACTTTGTTGGTAATGCGGATGTTGCGCCACTTGTAGGGGTTTTCGTTGGGGTGCCGGTACTCGATTATCAACTGCGGCATCGCGTTGATATCGTACTCCTTCTGGGGGAAGAAGGCCTGGATGCTGGCTTGCACAAAGTCGCCGGGCTTCAGGCCATTTTGCCCCAGGTTGCCCTGGTAGCCGGGGCTGAAGGGGTGCGCCTTATCGACGCGGCATACGGGCGGCACCTGGGCAAACTCGGTGGTGATGGCCGCGCCGGTATCGGCCTTGAAGTCGTTGAAATACACCTGCTCGGGCGCGTAATCGTCCGGGTTGGGCGTCGCCTCGTTGGCATCGAATTTCATCAGGTCGTTTTTGTCGAGCGAGGTCGCTCCGAAGATGGCCCCGTAGTAGCGCGACGTCATGTTTTCAGCCACGAAAATGCCTTTTTTCACCTGCCAGGCCTGGAATATATTGAGCACCAGGCAGAAGCTTACTAGCAGCGCGGTGCCGGCCTGCACCAGCCGCCCCCGCTGCCACAGCGTGTGCAGGCACACGCCCAGCGGCAGCAGCAGCACCGGGTAGGCCTGCACCATGGTGCGCGAGCCCACGCTGTCCATGTACCACCAGCACCACCAGCTGTAGGAAATCCAGAGGTGCAGCGGCAAGTAGGTGATTAGCAGCCAAAACCACTCGCGGCGCTGCCGCCACAGCAGCCCTATACCCACTACCGCCAAGCCCATTATCGGCGTGTAAGTCAGCCAGCCGTTATTGAAGCTGAACATGCCTTCGCGCAAATGAGGGTGCAGAAAATCGAATTTCTCGCCCGGATACGAGTCGTAGAGCCAGTGCCCCGACATGTGGTGCCAGTAAAGCAGTTGTGGCACATTAACGGCAATGGCCACCAGCCCCGCCAGCGCCAGCTGCGCCCAGTGCTGCCCGGCCAGCGCCAAGCGCGTGCGCAGCCCCGCCATCGTGGCCACGCCCAGTAGCAGCGGCACCAGCAGGATAATCATCTCGGAGGGCCGTATCAACACCGCCAGCCCGATAGTCAAACCCATGCCCAGCGCCAGCAGCCAGCGCGGCCGCGCCAGCCAGTGCGACAGCAGCAGCAGCGTAGCGGTGTGCAGCACAAACAACGAATTGTGCGCGTATAACCCGCGAAAGACACTGTACACCAAGTAATTGGTAGCCAGGTAGACTATAATAAGCAGCACGGCGCTGAGCCGGTCGCTGAAATAGCGCAGCAGAAAGCGCCGCATCAGGCCCAGCCCCAGCAGGGCATAGGCCAGCCCGGCCAGGTACATGGCCAGCTGGTAGGGGGACGAGTAGCCATCGGCCGGGTAGGTGCTGAAGTGCTTGGTGTAGAAGTGCGCCGCCTGGAAAAAGGGCCACCACAGCAGCGCCTGCCCCATGGTGTACTTAATGACGTAGCGGTCGGGGTCGGTGCGGGCGCGCGACACTTCGTAGTTGCCGAGCGGGTGGGCGGGGTTGCCACGGTTGGTGAGGCCGGTGCGGTCGAGCAGCGGCGGCACAAATTTCAGCTCCTCTAGGTCGTGGTAGACGTAGGTGGCGGGCAGGTAGAGGTAGTACCCAAACATGTCCCAGCGCGTGACTTGCAGCTTGGGCCAGTCGGAGGTGGCGGCGGCCATGCCCAGCAGCACGGCCATTATCAGGGCCAAGGCCCCGCCCGACCAGGGGGCCCGCCGCCGGGGGCGCGGCACCGGGGCCGCGGTGGCGGGCGCAACGTTCGCAACTACCGCATCCATATCATTGAGTACTAAAGCGTAATACGATACTACTAAACACCAAACAGCCGGAGACACTCAGGAGTATCTCCGGCTGTTGCAAAGCAGACTAAGTTAGTCAGCCTTGATGAGCTGCACATCGTCCATGTACACGGGCTGGCTGCTGCTGCCGCGCCACATGTACACCAGCAGTTGGCTGTTGTAGTTCACCGACTCGGGCAGGTCATAGGTTTTCTCTACTTCAACCCACTTATTGAAGCCTTTAGCTTTGCCTTCCTTCACCATGTCCATGCCATCCCAGAACACGCTTTTATCCTGGCCGGGGTTTTTCACCTCCGTCACCAGCACGGCGGGGGCTTTGTCGTTGGGCACGTTTACCCAGGCGTGCACGGTCACTTTGCGCATGCTAGTCGAGCTGAGCTTTCCGAGCTGGTTGCTGTAGCCCATGCTGAAGTCCAGGCCGGGATTCACCTTCACGGAGTACGCGCCGGAGTGCGCTTTTTCCTTGGTCAGCGAGGCGTTGGTGCAGCCGTTGGCCCAGCCATCCATGGCCTCAAAATCGTTCTCGATAAGCAGCCCCTTCGGCTTGTCGGAGCCGCCGCCGCAAGACACTAATGCTAAGCCAATAAAAGCGTAGAGAAAGTTTTTCATTATTAAAAAGAACTACTTGAAAATGCAGACAAATGTAAAGCTCAAAGCGCTAGCGGAATAGTGCTACCCTTACCACTTAGTGCGAAAAATCGACAAAATGCGCTGCCCGCCCCGCCGCACGGTAGCCAGCTCATAAGCAAATTGGGTGTACTCGTAGTAGTGGTCGTAGTAAGTCGTGATGAAGTACTCGGCGTTGGCCGCGTCGGGCACCGCCTGGAAGCGGTCGCGGTCGTAGGGCGGCAGCATTTTAATCATCGATTCCAGCTCGGGGGTGCGCTGGGCGCTCACGATGATGTGCGGCCGGTTGTCGTGCAGGGCTATCCATTGCAGGCCTTCCTGGTAGCTCAGCACCCAGTAGTCTATCTCGAAGCGGCCCTCGATGTGCCGGCCCGCCAAGGCGTTAAAATAGGTGGTCTGCAAGGGGTGCAAAGTTACTATTTGCACCGCCGAGGCCAGAAAGGTGCCTATTAAAGCCGTGTAGCACAGGCGCGGCCACACCCGCTGCCACTGCCCGAGGCTGGGCCGCCAGCTACCCAGCGCCACCAGCCCCCGCAGCGCCACCAGCAGCAGCGGCGGGTACACAAAGTAGAGCTGCCGCCAGGCATTGTACAGCACCGAGTGCAGCACGATAACGGCCAGCAGCGGGGCCAGCAGCAAGCCCAGAAACAGCAAATCCTGCCACTCTTCGGTGGTGGCATACAGCCGCCAGTGCCGCCGCACCAGCTGCCGCAAAATGAGGAACGCGCCGACAAAAAAGCCCAGCAGGAAGAGCAGGGGCGTGGTAACGCCTATCCAGCCTTCGGCATAGTGCCAGGGTAGGTCGTGGCCCCACACCAGGTCGCCGGCGTAGAGAATAAGGCCATCCCAGCGGAATTTCGACATATTCTGGAAGCCCAGCACAAAATTGCGCGCGGGCGACTCCCACAGGAAAGGCCAGAATGCCACGACCAGAATAGGTATAATGCCCAGGTAAAGCGCTATTTGGCCATATACCTGGCGCTGCCCCTTATACGCGCCCCTGGCCAGCTGCAACACCAGAAAGGCTCCCGTGGCCAGCGGCACCAGAATGCCCATGATGCGCACATCAATGGCAATGGTGCAGGCCAGCGCGTGCCCCAGCGCCCGCCACCAGGTGGGCCGCTGCACAAACAGCACGGCCGAATTGATGGCAATGGCAAACGTGGTCATGAAGATGATGTCCTTGTTGTTGTAGAACATCTCGCCAAAAATGCGGGGCGTGAGCACCAGCATAGCGGCCCCCAGCAGGCCAATGCGCCAGTCGCCAAACCGGCGGCGCGCCAGCTGGTACACGGCCACCACGCCACC
This sequence comes from Janthinobacterium lividum, assembly GCA_050954845.1. GTDB lineage: Bacteria > Bacteroidota > Bacteroidia > Cytophagales > Hymenobacteraceae > Hymenobacter. The sequence continues at coordinate 47,965 of JBPBQK010000059.1, read as the reverse complement.
CAGGCTCACCAAAAACGTGCAGACGTGGCGAAACAAGAAGATATTGCGCCACTCTTTTATGCCAAAAATTAGCTCCAGCCACGCCAGCGGCAGCTCGAAAGCCACGCCGTAGTCGCGGTCCCAGAACTCGTGCAGGTTCCAGACGTCCTTTAGCTCGGGGTGCACATCTAGAAAATGCGGGAAGAACATTCCGCAGATGTACTTCAGCGATACCTGCCCGATGCGCCGCTGCTGGGGCTCGTCGGTCGAGATACCAAAATCGGGCAGAATAAACAGGCCCACCACCAGCAGCAGCCCCAGTAAGCTCCACGCCACCAGCCGCTCGTTGCGCAGCAGCACTTTTAATCTTGAATAAGTTTCCGTCATAGCGGGCGTAAAACGCAGAGGATTACTCTGCTGAGGATGGGAAATCGGGCTAACTGCCCCGCCAACGCGGGCGGGGCGCTGGTTATTGGGTGAGCTTGAAAATGGTCATGGCCCGCTGGTTGCCCGCCATCACCTCGTGCACCTTATTGGGCATGTCGTAGTCTTGCGGGTGCCAGCGGTAGTTGGCCAGGAAGTAGTCGGCCCCGTCGGGCGACCACACCAGCTCGATGCGCTTGCGCAGCTCGGGCGGCAGCAGCTCGTAGTTGCCCTGCATGGGGTTCTGCATGCGGTCGTTGGTAGCTATTTTGATGACGGGGCGCGAGTCGTGCGCAAGCACCCAGCGCAAACCCGCCGTATAGGCCGTGCCCCAGTAGTCGTGCTCGTAGCGGTCCGACGCGTGCGAGCCACCCAACGCGCTGAAATACAGCCCTTCGAACGGGTGCATCCAGATTATTTGCCGGGCCGAGCTTAGCAGCCCCACCGCCAGCAGCGCCGCCACGATGCCGCCCTGCCAGCGCGGCCGGTTGCGCAGCCAGCTCGCCGTGGACATTATGCCCCGCAGGGCCAGCAGCAGCAGCGATGGATAGATGAAGTACATCTGCCGCCAGCCATCGTAGAGCACCGAGTGAAAGATGATAACCGCCACCACCGGCCCGATACCCAGGCCCGCAAACAGCAAATCCTGCCACTCGCGCGTATTGGCCGCGTAGAGGCGCCAGTCGCGGTGCGTGAGCTGCCGCCGCACCAGCACCAAGCCCAGCAGTATCAGGGCCAGCTGCAATATGGGGGTGGTAATGCCGACCCACTTAAAAATATAGTGCCACGGCAGGTCGCCCGCATTCACCATGTGGCCCCGGTAGAGCACATCGCCGCCCCAGCGGAAGTGCTGCATGCTGCTGAAAGCATAGTTGAAGTTTGTCCACGGTGCTTCCCACAAAAACGGCCATAGCAGCACCACCACGGCCGGCAGCACCACGGCATACACGCCCAGCGCCCCCGCTATGTGCAGCCACTTGACCGACCGATACTCGCCAAACCCGGCGCGCCAGGCCAGCAGCGCCAGCGTAGCCACCGGCCAGAGCACGGCCATCAGGCGCACGTCGATGGCGACGGCGCAGGCCAGGGCGTGCAGCAGCCCCCAGCGCCAGGTAGGCCGCTCCAAAAACCGCACTGTGGTATAGGTAGCCACCGTGCTCAGCGCCATAAATACGGCGTCTTTGTCATTGTAAAAAAACTCACCAAACAGCCGGGGGCTCAGCACCAGTAGGAAAGCCACCAGCAGGCCAGCCCGCCAGTCGTCGTAGCGGCGCTTGCCTAGGCCGTAGAGGGCCAGCACGCCCACCCAGCTCACCAAAAACGTGCACAGGTGGCGAAAAAGGAATTGCGACCGGGTGTCAGACAGCCGGAGCACGCGCTCGGCCAGCGTCACGGGCAGCTCGTAGGCCACGCCGTAGTCGCGGTCGCCAAACCACTGCAAGGGCGTGTCGTAGATTTTGAACGCGGCTTGCTGGGTGGAGTCTTCCAGAAAAGCCGGGTCCAGCTTTTCGGCCACGTAGCGCAGGCTGGTCATGCCAATCACCCGGCTTTGGCGCGCATCGTAGCTCAGGCCAAAATCGCGCAGAATCACCAAGCCCAGCACCAGCAAACCGCCCAAAAACCCGATTACCAGCCAGTGCCGCCACTTGCTATCTTTTGCCAACCAAGTGCTCATAAGCAGCTGTTATAATTAACCTTATTAAAATCCTTCGCACCCCGAAGGGCAAAAATAGCGGCTTGGCCCCTACCCCACCTACTGCGGGGTGCCCCAAAGCTGTAAAATATCTGGCGCGGCCAGGTAGGCCGGCAGCGGCTTGGCCGGCGTGCCCCGGTAGGTAGCCAGCTTCACGCCGCGGGCCCGCACGATGCGCATCTCGCCTTCCGACAAGGGACTGCCGTACACATTGCGCCCCGAAAAAAACATGGCTTCCACATCCGAGCCATCCGGCGCGTTGACGACGGTGTAGCCGGGCGGCACCTCCTGGGCTAGCTGCCGGTACAGCGCCGCATTGGCCTCGCGCACCGGCCGATTAAGCGCGCCCGGCATCATCTCATAGGCCTGTTCCTGAAAGTGATACGCCACAATGCTCCAGGGGCGCAGGTCGGCCAGCAAGACAATGGCCAGCCCCACCCCACCGAGCCCAAGCCGCCAGCCAGTAGACCGCGGCTGCCGCCCCAGCCACCGGGCCGCGGTGGCCAGTGGCAGGGCGGCCAGCAGCAGCAGCAGCAAACTCACCACGTAGGTGTAGGAGTACATTTTGGTGGCGGCCAGGGTGAAAAAGACAAAAATCAGCCCCACCATTACCAATAGAGGCAGCGCCGCCCGCCGCCGGGCTGGGCGCAGCGCCAACCCCATACCGACGATGACCAAGCCCAGCACCAGCCCATAGTGCTTGGGCAGCATCCTGAAATGGTAGTACCAAGGGCCGCCGTGCCCCTCCACGGGGTAGGTAAAGTGCCGGGCATTATAAGCTAGCTCGTAGGCGCTCTCCATTGGGAAGCGCCACGCCGTATAAAGCTGCCACGGCAGCACCAGCGCCACCGTCACGGCCAGCGCCGCCAGCAGTCGGCGCAGTTCGGGCACCAGCGGCGGCTTGGGGCGCTGGCGCAGCCCTAAAAGCAGGTCGAAGCCCCAGCCGGCGTACACCAGCAAGCCCGGCAGCCACTTGCACAGCACGGCCGCGCCCGCCAGCACGCCCACCAGCACCAGCCAGCGGCCCGGCCGGGCGCTGGCGCGGTATTCGTAGTAGGCCCAGATGCTGGCCGTCACGTACACCAAAAAGGCTACATCGTTGTGGTCCATACCGATAGCCCCGCTCACCTGCTCTAGCTGGTAGTAGGCAAAGGTCGCCAGCACCGCCCCCAGGTAGCCCACCAGCGGGTCTTCAAACACCAAGCGGCCCAGCCGGTACACCGGCCACAGCACCAGCGTGCCCAGCAGCGCGCTCGGCAGCCGCAGGGCCAGCACATTTACTCCAAAAGCCCTCAGGCTCAAGGCCATTTGCCACAAGAAGAGCGGCTGCTTGTGCAGCCAGATGTGGTTGATGGACCAGTTTTGGTAGTCGTAGGGCAGCACGGGCTCGGCCCGCAGCATGGGGCGGCCGGGGTGGGTCATCAGGTTGCGGGCCACCAGGGCGTGGTAGCGCTCATCCCAATCGTGCAAAAAAGGGTCGAGCCCGGCCATGAGCAGCCGCAGCAGCAGGGCCGCGCCCAGCAGCAAGGCCATTGCCCAGCCCTGCTGCCCGCGCCACCACGCCCCCGCGCTAGCACCGGCCAGCAGCACTGCCCCCAGCCCGAGTATATACGTTATCATGAAAATTCATTTTGAACAAGGCCAATGCGCTTGCTCACTACTTGGTCAACTTAATTTTAAGGAACGAGCACCGCCTGCCTTACTCAGCCAGCGGTCCCAGCGCTACCCCCGCATACACCTCGGCCAGCGGCACCTGGCAGCCAATGCTGCCCAGGTCGAGTACAGCCTGCGGGTCGCGGGTTTCGGTGAGCACCCAGCGGCCCAGCTCGTCCAGCGAGTACAGCTCGGCGTGGACTGACTCTGAATCTAGTATCAGATATTGCCGCAGGCTAGGTAGCTGGCGGTAAAGTACGGGTTTCGCGCCCCGGTCAATATTGGCCGTGAAGGTGGATAGTATCTCCGCAATGAAGACGGGATTCGTGAGCGAGCTCGGCTTGACTTTACCAGAAAATACTGGATTGCAGACAGCTACGGTATCCGGATAAAGGTATCCCAACTGGTTTTTGACATGCACGCGCTGGTCGCCCATGTAGCCTTTGCAGTTTTGCCGCCGTAAGTGCGGGCCAATAGTCTGGTTGAGGTTATAATTAATCTCGTTGTGCGCCGGCTCGGCCCCGGCCATGGCCACCACCCGGCCATTTAGGTATTCGTGTTTGTATTCTGACCCGTTTTCGAACCGCAAGTAGTCCTCGGGCGAAACGAGAGTAGCAGCTTCGGGCAGTTGATAGGCGGGCAGTCCCATAGCAAGGCGTAGTTAGGTGCGGCAATACTTCTACTTTCAAAAGTACGCCCCTCCCCGCAACCCCTCTCGCCCTGTTACCTTTGCGCCTGCCTCACTCCGCTTTTGCCCCGTGGCCGAATCCGCTACCGTTTTCTACGCTCACCCCACTGCCGTGCTCGACCCCGGCTGCCGCGTGGGAGCGGGTAGCCGCATCTGGCACTTTTGCCACTTGGCGGCGGGCGCGGTGCTGGGCGAAAACTGCTCGCTGGGCCAAAACGTGTTCGTGGCCGACGGCGTAACGCTGGGCCGTAACGTGAAGGTGCAGAACAATGTAAGCCTCTACGCGGGCGTGGTCTGCGAAGACGACGTGTTCTTGGGCCCCTCCGTAGTTTTCACCAATGTCAAGAACCCGCGTAGCGCCGTGCCACGCCGGGGCGACGGCCACTACCAGCCCACGTATCTGGAGCGCGGCGTCAGCATCGGGGCCAATTCTACCATCGTGTGCGGCGTGCGGCTGGGGCACTACGCCTTTGTGGGCGCGGGCAGCGTGGTGACCAAAGACGTGCCGGCTTTTGCGCTAGTGTACGGCAACCCCGCCCGCCAGCATGGCTGGATGAGCGCCCACGGCCACCGCCTGCGCTTCGACAAAACTGGCCAGGCCACCTGCCCCGAAAGTGGCGAAACTTACCAACTCAGCCCCGACCAAAAGAGCGTAAGCGTTCTTAATGAACCCCTTATAGCTAGCATAGCCAATTCATAATTTATAATTTACAATTCATAATTAGCAACGAAGTGTACGACGAACTCCTCCGCAAAGAAGCTAAGCTGGCCGTGATTGGCCTCGGCTACGTGGGCCTGCCCATCGCCCTCGAATTTGCCAAGCAACTCTCGGTTATCGGCTTCGACATCAACGCCGGCCGCGTGGAGATGATGCGCAACCACCAAGACCCCAGCGGCGAACTCGACAGTAGCGCGTTTGAGGGCGCGGATATCACCTTCACCGACTCGCTCGACGTACTGCGCGAGGCCCGGTTCTTCATCGTAGCCGTGCCTACGCCCATCGACGAGCACGCCCAGCCCGACCTGCGGCCGCTACTCGGCGCATCGGGCTCGGTGGGCAAGGTGCTGAAAAAGGGTGATTACGTGGTGTTTGAGAGCACCGTGTACCCCGGCTGCACCGAGGAAGACTGCATTCCGGTGATGGAGAAATTTTCGGGCTTGAGCTTCGCCAACGGTGATTTCAAAGTCGGCTACTCGCCGGAGCGCATCAACCCCGGCGACAAAGAGCACACGCTGCGCCGCATTGTGAAGGTGGTGAGCGGCTGCGACGCCGAAAGCCTTGACATCATCGCCAAGGTCTACGAGCTGGTGGTCGATGCCGGCGTGCACCGTGCCAGCAGCATCCGGGTGGCTGAGGCCGCCAAGATTATTGAAAACACCCAGCGCGACGTCAACATTGCGCTGATGAACGAGTTGTCGATGATTTTCGACCGCATGAGCATCAACACGTACGAGGTGCTCGAAGCGGCCGGCACCAAGTGGAATTTCCTGAAGTTCAGTCCCGGTTTGGTGGGCGGCCACTGCATCGGCGTAGACCCATACTACCTGACCTACAAGGCGAAGGAGCTGGGCTACGACGCCAAAGTCATTCTGAGCGGCCGCACCACTAACGATAACATGGGCGCCTACATCGCCCGCAAAACGGTGCAGATGATGATTAAGCGCGGCAAGGATGTGGCCAAAAGCCGCGTGCTCGTGATGGGCGCGACCTTCAAGGAAAACGTGGAAGACATTCGCAACTCGAAGGTAGCCGACGTGATTCAGGAACTGAAAAACTTCTCGGTCAACGTCGATATCGTGGACCCGCACGCCAGCTCCGACGAGCTGCACCACGAGTACGGCTTCCGCCTCACCGCCCCCAATAAGGTGCGCGCCGACTATGACGCCGTTATTGTGGCCGTGAGCCACAAGCCGTATGTCGACAAAGACGAAGCTTACTTCCAGTCCATTACGGCCGATAATGCCGTGCTGGTCGATATCAAAGGCCTCTACCGCGCGCAGTCCATGCAGGACCTGCACTACTGGAGCCTGTAGTTTAATGGTTAATGGTTAGTTGTTAAGGGTTGATGCCTAAGTGCGTTGACTAGTAAGCATTAACCATTAACAACTAACAATTAACCATTATGACAAAGATTCTCGTTACCGGCGGTGCCGGCTACATTGGCTCCCACGCGGTAGTTGAGCTGGCCCAGGCGGGCTACGAGCCGGTGATTGTAGACAATTTCATCAACTCAGAAACCACCGTTTTGGCCGGGCTGCGCGAAATTCTGGGCCGCGATGTCACGTGCCACCGCATCGACTGCGGCGACGCAGAAGCGTTGCACCAGGTATTCCGACAGGAAGGTGATATCAAGGGCGTCATTCATTTCGCCGCCTACAAAGCCGTGGGCGAGTCGGTACAGAAGCCGCTGGCCTACTTCCATAACAACGTGGGCTCGCTCATCACGCTGCTGCAAGTAATGAAGGATGAGGGTGTTGAGAACCTGGTTTTCTCGTCGTCGTGCACCGTGTATGGCGTGCCCGACCAGCTGCCCGTGACCGAGGCCACGCCCACCAAGCCCGCCAACTCGCCCTACGGCCGCACCAAACAGATGTGCGAAGACATTGTGCACGATGCCTCGCAAGCCGCTGACAACAAGACGCATACCATTCTGCTGCGTTACTTCAACCCCATCGGGGCGCACGACTCGGCCAAGATTGGCGAGCTGCCCCTGGGCGTACCCAACAACCTGGTGCCCTTCATCACCCAAACGGCGGCTGGCCTGCGTGAGAAGCTGACCATCTTCGGCAACGACTACGACACGCCCGACGGCACCAACGTGCGCGACTACATCCACGTGGTAGACCTGGCCAAGGCCCACGTAGTAGCCGTGCAGCGCCTGCTCGACCGCAAAGCCCCCGACGTGGTCGAAACCTTCAACGTGGGCACCGGCCACGGCAACACGGTGCTCGAAGTGGTGAAAACCTTCGAAGAAGCTAGCGGCCAAAAGCTGAATTATAGCATCGGCCCGCGCCGTGCCGGCGACGTGCCCGCCATCTACGCCGACGCCACCAAGTCGGCCGAGGTACTGGGTTTCAAAACCGAAACCTCGCTATTTGACTCGCTCGCCAGCGCCTGGAAGTGGCAGGAAGCATTGAAAAACAAGTAATTGTCATGCAGAGCGCAGCGAAGCATGACCAGCAGCTTTCTACTATGAAAAAAATCCTCATTACCGGCGGCGCCGGCTTCATTGGCTCGCACGTGGTGCGGCTGTTCGTGACCAAGTACCCCGAGTACCAGATTCTCAACCTCGATGCCCTCACCTACGCGGGCAACCTGGAGAACCTGCGCGACATCGAAAACGCGCCCAACTACCGTTTTATCAAAGGCGACATTGCCGACCAGGGCTTTGTCAATGAGCTGTTTGCCAAAGAAGAGCCCGATGCCGTGATTCACCTCGCGGCCGAGAGCCACGTTGACCGCAGCATCACCGACCCGCTGGCTTTTGTGCGCACCAACGTGCTGGGCACCGTGTACCTGCTGCACGCTGCCAAAAACCTCTGGCAGCCCGGCGGATACGACGGCCACACGTTTTACCACGTCAGCACCGACGAGGTATACGGCTCGCTGGACTTTGGCCCCAAGCTATTTACCGAGGAAACCAGCTACGACCCGCGCTCGCCCTACTCGGCCTCCAAAGCCTCGTCGGACCATTTTGTGCGCGCCTGGCACCACACCTACGGCCTGCCCATCAAGCTCTCGAACTGCTCTAACAACTACGGCCCCAACCACTTCCCTGAGAAGCTAATTCCGCTGGCCATTCACCGCCTGCGCACCGGCCAGCCGGTACCCGTATACGGCAAAGGCGAAAACGTGCGCGACTGGCTTTTTGTGAAAGACCACGCCACGGCCATCGACGCGGTTTTCCACCAAGGCAAGTTGGGCGACACCTACAACATCGGCGGCGTGAACGAGTGGCAAAACCTGAAGCTCATCCAACTGCTCTGCGATGTGGTGGATGAGAAAACTGGCCAGGAAGCCGGCACTTCGCGCAAGCTCATCAAGTTTGTAACTGACCGCGCTGGCCACGACATGCGCTACGCCATCGACTCCAGCAAAATAATGAACGAGCTGGGCTGGAAGCCGAGCGTGACCTTCGAGCAAGGCCTTAGCCAGACCGTGGATTGGTATTTGGCCAACGAAGAGTGGCTGAATAACGTGACCAGCGGCGCGTACCAGGACTATAATCAAAAGCAATACGCTGACCGGTAACTCTATAGTCTGTCATTGCGAGCGCAACATTCTGCGCATCAAGCAGAGATGAAGCGCGGCAATCTTTCCTTGGCACCTGCACAACGCAGATTTTTACTCATCTAATCCGTTCCTTGCGACAAGGAAAGATTGCCGCGCTTCATCTCTGCTTGATGCGCTCGCAATGACAGACAACTATGTACGATTCTCCTTTCCACAGCCAGCCGCTCTCCGAAACCTCGTTTCTCGTTACGGGCGGGGCCGGTTTCATCGGCTCCAATCTGGTTGAGTACCTACTGAAATATGGGGCTAAAAAAGTGCGGGTGCTGGATAACTTCTCCAACGGCTTCCGCAAAAACCTGCGCCTGTTTGAGGGCAACCCCGCGCTGGAAGTGCAAGAAGGCGACATCCGCGACCGTGAGGCCTGCGCCCGCGCCTGCGAAGGCATCGACGTGGTGCTGCACCAGGCCGCGCTGGGCTCGGTGCCGCGCTCCATCAACGACCCCGTAACCACGGATGAGGTGAATGTGGGCGGCTTTGTGAAGGTACTATTTGCTGCCAAAGAAGCTGGTGTCAAGCGCTTTGTGTACGCTGCTAGCAGCTCGACCTACGGCGACCACCCCGGCCTGCCCAAAGTGGAAGACCGCATCGGCAAGCCGCTCTCGCCCTACGCGGTGACCAAATACGCTAATGAGTTGTACGCCGACGTATTTGCCCGCACCTACGGCATGGAGATTATTGGCCTGCGCTACTTCAATATCTTCGGGCCGCGCCAGGACCCCGGCGGAGCCTACGCGGCCGTGATTCCACTGTTTATCGACGCAATTTTGGAGAATGACGCGCCCACGCTGAACGGCGACGGCGGCCAAACCCGCGACTTCACCTTCGTAGAAAACTGCGTGCAGGCTAACATCCGGGCGGCCCTCACCGACAACCCTGAGGCCGTAAACCAAGTGTATAACATCGCCGTCGGCGACCGCACCTCGCTGGTGCAGATGTACGACATTCTGCGCGAAGAAGCTGGCTCTACCCTAGAGCCGAAATTCGGCCCCAACCGCGCTGGTGATATCCGCGACTCACTGGCTGATATCTCGAAAGCCGAAACCCGGCTGGGCTACGCGCCGCAGGTCCGCATCCGCGAGGGTTTGAAGCAGACGTTGAGCTGGTTTGAGAGCAACCAGGAATTTATTAAAGAGCGCAATTAGCGCGCAGGGTTTCGCAAAGTTGACAGAGTTCCGCAGGGTACTGAGTCACCAAACTTTGCGGAACTCTGCCAACTTTGCGAAACCCTGCGCTAAAACGTTCTATCTATGAAAGGTATCATTCTCGCCGGCGGCTCCGGCACCCGCTTGCACCCACTTACGCTGGCCGTGTCGAAGCAGCTCATGCCCGTCTACGACAAGCCAATGATATACTATCCGCTGTCGCTGCTCATGACGGCCGGCATCAAGGATATTCTCATCATCACCACGCCCCACGACCAAGCGCAGTTTCAGAAGCTGCTTGGCGACGGCCAGAACCTGGGCTGCAACTTCCAATACGTGGTGCAGGCGCTGCCCAACGGCCTGGCGCAAGCCTTCGTGCTCGGGGCCGACTTCATCGGCGGCGACAACGTGGCGTTGGTGCTGGGCGACAACATCTTCCACGGCGAAGGCCTGGAAGCTTTGATGAAAGCCAATACCAACCCCGAGGGCGGCGTGGTCTACGCCTACCACGTCAACGACCCCGAGCGCTACGGCGTGGTCGAGTTTGATGATAACAAGGTGGCGCTCAGCATTGAAGAGAAGCCTACCAAGCCTAAAAGCAACTACGCCGTGCCCGGCCTGTATTTCTACGACAACGACGTGGTAGAAATCGCCAAAAACCTGGAGCCTAGCCCCCGCGGCGAGTACGAAATCACGGACGTGAACCGCGAGTACCTGCGCCGGGGCAAGCTGAAAGTCGGCATCCTGGGCCGCGGCACCGCGTGGCTCGACACCGGCACCTTCGAAAGCCTGATGCAGGCCGGCGAATTTGTGCGCGTGCTCGAGCAGCGTCAGGGCCTCAAAGTTGGCTCTATTGAGGAAGCAGCTTACCGCCAAGGCTTTATCGACGCCGAGCAGCTCCGCAAAATTGCCGAGCCCCTGCGCAAGAGCGGCTACGGCGACTACTTGCTAAATCTGCCCGAGCAGCTGGTTATCAATGAGTAAGTATCTGAACCACGGATTATAACGGATTTGTCGGATTACGCGGATTTTGTAGGTGCTGGCAGTCGTTAGAGAATGATGAAAGACGCTATTCGCAACCCAAGCAAAAGGCCGCCCGAATGGGCGGCCTTTTTACGTCTATTTACATCTACAAAATCCGCGTAATCCGACAAATCCGTTATAATCCGTGGTCACTGATTCAGCACCAGCCGGAACGTCGTACCCTTGCCCACCTCGCTCGACTTCACAAACAGCCGGCCCTGGTGGTAATTCTCAATAATGCGGCGCGCCAGCGCCAAGCCCAGGCCCCAGCCGCGCTTCTTGGTCGTGTAGCCCGGTAAAAATACGCTTTCGAGCTTGTTTTTGGGAATGCCCTTGCCCGTATCAGTAATTTCGATGGCCACCTGCGGCGGCGAGGGGCGGCGCGTCCACCAGCGGCGGCGGGGGCGCACCTGCCGCAGGCGCAGCGTAATGCTGCCGCGCCCATCCATAGCATCGACGGCGTTTTTGCAGATATTCTCCACCACCCAGTCGAAAAGCGGCACGTTGATACACGCCGGCGTATCGAGCGGCAACTCGGTCTCGATGCTGAATTTCACCTTGCGTGACACCCGCGCTTCGAGGTAGGCAATGGCATTGCGAGTGGTATGGTAGAGGTTTTCGGCCTTCAGTACTGGTACCGAGCCAATGTTACTGAAGCGCTCCGTAATGATTTCCAGGCGCTTAATATCCTTGCCCAGCTCTTCCACAATGGGCTCATCGTGAAAGCGCTCCGACTCGCGCAGGTAGCTCTGCCAGCCCACCAGGCTGCTGAGCGGCGTGCCCAGTTGGTGGGCCGTTTCCTTGGCCAGGCCCACCCACACGCGGTTTTGCTCGGCCCGGCGCGAGTAGCTAAAGCTCAAATACGCTAGCATGGCCAGCGAGGCAATAACGCCAAGCTGCACCCACGGGTAGGTGCGCAAGTCGCGCAGCAGCACCGAATCCTGGTAGAAAATGTAGTTGCGTGTGCCGCCTGGCAGCTCTATCACAATGGGCGGGTGGCGCTGCTGCATGGCCAGCAGTAGCTTGCGCACCTGCCGCACCGAATCGGCCGTGGTCAGGTGCGGGCTGAGCCCTAAATTTTTAGTATCCACCACATTTTCGCCATCAGTCAAAATTACCGGGATGGTAGTGTTAGCATCAATAATCTGCTCCTGCAAAAACGGCAGGTTGGAGCTTTCCTCGGTGCTGATGATGTAGCGCAGCGTTTTGGCATACAGGTCAATCTGGTGCTGCTCACGCTCCGAGAGGCGTTGCACTAGTCGCCTGGTATACAGCATAGTAACCGCGCCAATCAACAGCGCTAGCACCAGCACTAGCAGCTTTATCCGAGATTTTTGGTCGTACAGGGGAAGTAACATAAGGTACAAAGGTCGGGCCGCCGCTATCTTTGAAACGGCCACGCGAGTGGACTTATTATTTAGAATTATTCCAAGTTATACAGGTAAGTGAAGTATCCGCCGTTTTACGTCAATCTATCCGAACCGCGCCCCTCGTATCGTTGTTTCTAAAGCCAGTATTTATACCGTAATTTTGCAGGCCGTCCCCGAGGCGGTCCGTGCTATGTCTCATTATTTTAAAGCGGTAAGTTTATCTTTTAAGAAAGCCCCGCTCGCTATCCGCGAACTGCTGGCCCTAGATGAGCCCGCCTGTCGCCGCTTCTTGCAGCAGCTGCATACCGAGCTGCACCTCAGCGACTTATTGGTGCTCAGCACCTGCAATCGCACCGAGATTTACTACGCCCACGACACCGACCAGTCGGCCGCCATCATTGAGGCGCTGGGCGCGCTTAAGCACCGCCCCGACATCGGCAATTTTGCCCCCTACTTCGACCGCTACAACGACCCCGAAGTGGCCACGCGCCACCTCTTCGAAGTAGCCATCGGCCTTGATGCGCAGGTAGTCGGCGATTTGCAGATTATCAATCAGGTAAAGAACGCCTACCAGTGGTCGGCCGATGCCGATGTGGCCGGGCCATTCTTGCACCGCTTGCTGCACACTATCTTCTTCACCAACAAGCGCGTGCAGCAGGAAACCAGCTTCCGCGATGGGGCTGCTAGCATGAGCTACGCCGCCCTGGAGTTGGTAGAAGAGCTAACCGCCGACGTGGCCGCGCCCCGCGTGCTGGTAGTGGGCCTAGGCGAAATTGGCTCGGACGTATGCCGCCATCTAGCCGACAGCAAAGCCTTCGCCAGCGTCACGCTTTGCAACCGCACCCGCGCCCGCGCCGAGGAGCTGGCCGCTGAGTTTGCCCCTGGTAAGCTGCAAGTAGTTGATTTTGAGAACTTAACTACTGCCCTACGTGAAGCCGACGTTATTATTTCGTCCATCAACCGCGCCGAGCCGTTCTTCACCCGCGAGCTAGTAGCCCACCTTGATGTGCTGAGCTACAAGTTTTTCATTGACCTGTCGGTGCCGCGCTCGGTAGCGCCCGATGTGGAGCAGGTGCCCGGCGTGCTGGTGTATAATGTGGATGCCATCGAGAGCAAGGCTTCGGCCGCGCTGGAGCAGCGCTTGGCGGCCATTCCGCAGGTACGCGCCCTTATCGATAGCAGCCTGGTCGATTTTGCCGACTGGAGCCGCGATATGCTGGTATCGCCCCTCATTCAGCGCATGAAAGCCGGCCTCGAGCAATTGCGCCAGCAGGAACTCGACCGCTTCCAGAAAAAGGCCACGCCCGCCGAGGCCAAGCTACTCGACGAGGCCACCCGCGCCTTTATGCAGAAGGTGCTGAAGCAGCACGTCCTTAACCTAAAAGCGGCCTGCCGCCGCGACGAAGCCGAGCAACTGCTGCCGCTGCTGAGCGAGCTGTTTGACCTGGAAAGTCAGCCAGCATTAGCTTAAAGAGCTATTCCGTCATGCTTCGACTTCGCTCCGCTGCGCTCAGCATGACGGATTTATAAGATTTCGAATTACCTGAAAATGAAAAGGGCCGCTTGAAAAAGCGGCCCTTTTTTTCTGAATTTCTGGTGTTACTCAGGTACTTAGACAGAAAGCGTTTTCATAGAAGATGATAATAAGCCGGCGGCTAATTATCTAGAGTTTACCGGAATAATCTTCCAGTGTATCAATCACTTTCATAAGCTGCGGCACAGCTAGGGCATAATAAATTTTGGTGCCGATTTTGTTCGATTTCAGTACCCCACGGTCTTTCAACGTGATGAGGTGCTGCGAGGCAATGGCCTGGGGCAGGTCCAAGGCTTGGTAAATTTCGGTAACGGACATCTGCTGGTCCTTGCTGCCCTTGAGCTTACCCAGGAGGTCGACAATCGCCAACCGCTTGGGGTGAGACAGCACTTTCAGCATAGCGGCCGCACGGTCTAGTTGCTGCGTTTCGACACGCGAGTGCAATGGTTTCATTGAAAGAATTGTGGTGAAAAAAAACTAACGTTTGCTGTGAATCATACGCTAGGGTAAAGAAATTAGTTCTTAAATACTTAATCCTTTAATTTATATGCTATTAATCAGCTTGCTATAACCCTTAAAGAAGACGTTAACAGGCAAGCTTGCAAGATGTTTTTAGAAAAATCTTTAGTAATTATATCATCTTTCCTTCATATTCAATGCTTATACAAGCAACTAATAAACAGGTTTTTATCCTGCAAATATACACCAGCTTTTGGATTGTATTCAGGGCACGGGTAAGTAGCGGATGCTAAGCCCATGGACTGGGCAGGCGGTTTTTACTGTTCTGCTTTAAAGACGTACTTTACTTTAACGGCGCTGCCCGGGCCAGCGTATTACTATCTTTTAAATTGCGTTGGGGTCACTCACTTTATTAATGGAAGTTTTGCCTTTTTTAAACCGCGAAGAATTTGCTTTTCTGCACCGCCAACTATTCGGCAACGAGCTGCTTGACTACCTGTTGGCAGGTATTATTTTTATTATTGGCTCGGGTTTCAACCGCCTGCTGACGCGGCTGGTTAGCCGTCTGCTCTTTCGCCTTACCAAGCGCTACACGGCCGGGGTCACGGAGCTAGAGCTGCACGACTTACTGATTCAGCCGATGCGGGCGCTGCTCTATCTGATAACGGTTTACTTAAGCTTCAGCGTATTGCGCTACCCCATGCCGCCGCTGGCCGTGAAGGGCGTAGAGCCCTGGCCCAAGGCGGCGCTGCTCAACCTGTTTCACCTGGGCGTTATCACGACGGTGGTGTGGGTGATACTGCGGCTGGTCGATTTTGCGCTGCTCGTGGTAGAGCGCCGGGCCGAGCTTACGGCCTCGGCGGGCGCGCGGCGACTCGACAACCAGTTTTTACCCTTTGCCAAAGACTTGCTCAAGGTTTTTATCGTCATTTTAGGCGTGCTGGTGATGCTGGGGCAGGTATTTGGGGTGAATGTGGTGGGCTTTGTAGGTACGCTGGGCATTGGGGGGCTGGCGGTGGCCTTTGCGGCCAAGGAAAGCCTGGAGAATCTGCTGGCTTCGTTCACCATCTTTATTGACCAGCCTTTTGGCGTGGGCGACCTCGTGACGGCCGGCAGCGTGAGTGGCACCGTGGAGAAAATTGGCTTTCGGAGCACGCGCCTGCGCACGGCCGAGAAAAGCTTTCTCACCGTGCCCAATAAAAGCATGATTGACAAGCCTTTGGACAACCTGAGTTTGCGCACGTCGCGCCGGGTGGGCTTTACGCTGCTTTTCGACCAGAAGACGACCAGCGTGCAGCTGCACGCCATCATTGCGGGGTCGGTGGAGGCCATTAAGGCGCACCCACTCGTGACACAGGACGTGCAAATGAAATTCAACGCTCTGACGCCCAACGGCAAAGAAGTGACTGTGCAGTACTTCGTGGAAACGACCAGCTACGACGAATACCTCGACACGAAGGAAGACCTTAACTACCGCATCGTGGAAGTAGTGGAGAAGGAAGGCGGCTTGTTTTCTACCACTTATACCGCCCCGGCACCAACCGTTTAAGCTCATAAACTAGTAAAAGCAAAAGGCGGCTGCTTCGATTGGAAGCAGCCGCCTTTTGCTTTTACCATCTTAATAGCCTAGCGGCCGCCAAACAGCCCGCCGAGCAGGCCACCTAAGCCACCCGACATGCCCCCGCCGCCGGCACTGCGCGGCTGCGAATTGGGCTGGCCACCCAGGCCGCCCAGCACCGACATAATGGAGCCCAGGCCGCTGCCGCCCATGCTGCCCTGCTGCGGCAGGCTGCCGGTATTGGCCCCGCCACCCAGCACGCTGCTTAGCAGGCCGCCGCCGAGCAAGCCGCCCAGCAGGCCACCCATGGAGCTACCACCGCCCTGGCCACCGCCGCCCCCAAACACGCTGCCTAGCATTCCGCCCAGCGTGCCGCTAGGCTGCTGCTGGCCATAGCCCGCCGAACTGCTGCCACCGCCGCCCATTACCCGCGAGATAACCATGGGCGCCACCACGCCGAGCAGGCCAGCCATCAGGGCATTTTTGGGAATGCCTACGCTACTGAGCTTGTCGCCCAGGCCGCTCAGGAAGCCTTGCTTACCGGGGTCCTGGGCATCGTGCGGCACGTTGGCCGCCTGGTCCACTACGTTTTCGAGGGTGGCTTTCTGCTCGGGATTTACGCCGAGGTACTGGGCCATTTTGCCAATCATCGCTTCCTCGTCGTTGGAGTAGGCGCCATCGGCCCGGGCAAAGCTGATGAGGTCGGTGATGAGTGAAAAGCGCAGGTCGCTATTTTTGAGCACATCCAGGTTTTGCTGGATGCTTTGGTTGTTGGCATCGTCGGCTGCTGCTAGCACCTGCCGGATGGCATCGGCCGAGAGGTTGGCCTGCTGGCCTAGGTGCTGCAAAAACTCGGCTTCTGGGGCCGAAGCTTGGCGGTCGGCCGTAGCCAGGGAAGCGATGGCGCTGAGGTAAGCCGTTTTTTCGGCTTCTGAATAGTTTTGGAGCAACTGGGTTTCCATGTGAAAGAGCAAAGTAGTGAAGGCCTGGGTGCGTCATGCATCCGGCTTTCCCCTAACGGTTGCGCTAGGTTTGCGTTGCCGAAGCTGGGTTGCAGACATTTTTTTACAAAAAATTTGTCCTTGAAACTGAAAAACTTACCCAATCAATACCTGCTAAATAGCCCGCATAACCCACTTTTTTCAGGACCAAGTTTTGCCATTCCAAAAAATTACCCCATCTTTGTACTCCCAAACGGGCTAAGCGCCTCTAGGGACACGGGAGATTAGCTCAGCTGGTTCAGAGCATCTGCCTTACAAGCAGAGGGTCACTGGTTCGAACCCAGTATCTCCCACCATTGATTAACACCCACTTAGCTGCAAAGCTGAGTGGGTGTTTTGCTTTAAACAAATTTGCTGCCGCCAGGAACTAGGCCATGCAGCAGCAGAGGCAAATAAAATAGCGGCGAAACCTAAAAGTGCAGAAATATTTCTCAGATGCTACTGAAAGTAAGGCCATGAGGGGTAACGAGTTAGTTGCTGTCGAGGTGTTTACTGGTTAAGTACCAACTATTCTTTTTTAAGTAAAAGGTGCGGTTAGGCTGCTTAAACGCTTCCGAGCGTTGGCCGTATTTTTGGGCATGCCTGATGTAGCTACCCCACTTTCTGCCTTTCCTGCTGACCTTTCTGCCACATATCCGCAAGCTGATTTAGTGTGGGGAGTGCTGGAAGCCTCGCTGACCGGCCTAGCGCTGTATAGCCCCATCCGCAACGCCGAGGGTAGTGTGGTAGACTTTCGCATTGACCTGCTGAACCCGGCCGCGCAGCGCATGCTGCAGCAGCCCGCCCGGCCCACCGGCACCTACCTCGGGTACTACCCGCACACGTTGGCCACGGGCTCGTTTGCCTTTCACCGCGACGCGTTTGAGTCGGGTGAGCCCGCCCAGCTAGCCCTTAACTACCAGGGCGATGGCCTGGATAACTACTTTCAGCTGTCGGCCCGCCGGGTAGGCCAAGGCCTGCTGGTAAGCTTTACCGACACGGCCGATGCCGCCCGCACCGAAGTGGAGCTGGCCCTGCGCGATAGCCAAGCCCAAGAGCAAACCGCCCGCACCGAGGCCGAGCACCAGCGCAACCAGTTTCAGGCGCTGGTAGACCAGGCCCCGGTGGCGCTGGGCTTTTTTGAAGGGCCCGAGCTACGCGTGACGGCGGCCAACCAGCAGATGTGCACCATGTGGGGCCACCCCGCCGACCAGATTTTGCACCGCCCCTTTATGGAAGCCGTGCCCGAGCTGCAAGGCCAAGGCTTCGACGACCTGCTGCGCCAGGTAATGGCGACCGAAGTACCCGTGGCGGGCACCGAAACGCCCGCCCAGTTGCTGCGCGACGGCCAGCTGACCACCACCTACTACGACTTTGTGTACAAGCCCTTTTACGATGCCCAGGGCACCGTGCAGGGCGTGATAGACGTGGCCGTGGAGGTGACGGCGCAAGTGGTGGCCCGCCAGCAGCTACAAGCCCTTACTACCGAACTGCTGGCCGCTAACCAAGAGCTGGAAGACGTGACGACGGCCGTGGAAAAGGCCCGCGCCGAAGCCGACTTGCAGCGCCAGCAGCTACACAACGTGCTGGAGCAGGCCCCGGCCATGATTTGCATCTTCGACGGGCCGCAGCACACGTTTCAGTTTGTGAATCCGCCCTACCAGGCGCTGGTCGGCGACCGGCCCATCGTGGGCAAGCCCATTGCCGAGGCCATGCCCGAGCTGGCGGGGCAGCCCATTTTTGGCTTGCTCGACCAAGTGTACCGCACGGGCGAAACGTTTTATGCCTACGAAATGATGGTGCAGCTCGACCACCAGAATGCGGGCGTTCGGGAGCTGGAAAAGCGCTATTATAACTTCATTTACCAGGCGCGCCACAACCTGGCCGGCGCCGTCGATGGCATTCTGGTTTTTGCTTATGATGTAACTACGCTGGTGCAAGCCCGCCAGCAGGTAGAGCAGGCGCACGAAAAAGTGCAGCACCTCAATGAGGAGCTGGCCGCCACCAACGAAGAGCTGCACGCCAGCAACGCCGAGTTTCTGGCCGGCAACACCGAGCTAGCCCGCACCCAGCAGCAGCTGCGGCTGCTAAACCAAGGGCTGGAAGACCGGGTGCGGGCCCGCACCCACGAGATGGAGCTGGCCCGCGCTACCACCGAGCGCCAGCGCCGGCAGTACGAAGACCTGTTTATGCGCGCTCCGGCCGCCATCTGCATCTTCGACGGGCCTACCTGGGTGTACCAGTTCGTGAACCCCGGCTACCAGGCCATGTTCCCCGGCCGCCAGCTGCTGGGGCTGCCGCTGCTAGAGGCCTTGCCCGAAGTGGCCGGCCAGCCCCTAATGGATATTTTGCACCGGGTATACGACACCGGCGAAACATTTGAGGGCAAGGAAGTGCTGGTGCCGATAGCCCGCAACGAGGGCAGCCCCGTCGAGGATATTTACTTTGACCTCACCTACCAGGCCCGCTACAACGAGGACGGCCACATCGACGGCTTTATCACCTACGCCTACGATGTGACCCAGCAGGTACTGGCCCGCCGCCAGCGCGAAGCCCAGCAGCGGCGGCTGCACGAGGTGTTTGAGCAGGCCCCAGTGGCCATTTTTGTAGTGCAAGGCCCCACCTATCGCCTGGAGGTGGTGAACCCCGCCATGTGCGAAATGCTCGGTTCGCCCATGGCCGAGCTGTTGGGCAGGCCCTACTTTGAGGCCATGCCGGAGTTAGCCAGCCAGGGCTACCCCGAGCTGCTGGCCGAGGTGTGGCGCACTGGCGAGCCCGTAGTGGTGCAGGAGCTCTCTACCAAGCTGGCCCGCCACCGGCCCGGCCAAACCGGCTATTTCACCTTCGTGTACCAACCCCTGCACGATGCCCAGGGCCGCATGACGGACATTATGTGCGTAGCCGTGGACGTAACCGACCAGGTACTGGCCCGCCAGCAAGTGCAAAACCTGAACGAGGAGCTGGCCGCCATCAACGAAGAGCTGCAAGCCAGCAACGAGGAGCTGCACACGACCAACCACCAGCTCACGCGCACCAACGTGGACCTGGACAACTTTATCTACACTGCCAGCCACGACCTCAAGGCGCCCATTGCCAACATTGAGGGGCTGCTGCTGGCCTTGCAGCAAGAGCTGCCGGCGGCGGGCCGGGTGGGCCAAGTGCCCACCATGATGCACCTCATGCAGGAAGCCATCGAGCGCTTTGGCCGCACCATCGGGCACCTCACCGATGTGTCGCGCCTGCAAAAAGCGCACGCCCAGCCCGCCACCGAAGTCAACGTGGCCCGCGTGGTAGAGGAGGTGCAGCTCGACCTGGCCCCGCTCATTGTCCAGACCGATGCCCACGTAGCGGTGCAGGTACCGGCCAACATCACGCTTTTGTTTGCGGAGAAAAACCTGCGCTCGGTGGTGTACAATCTGCTCAGCAACGCCCTCAAGTACCGCCACCCTGAGCGGGCCCCCGAGGTGCGCGTGGAGTACCAGGTGCACGAAGCCTACCAGGTGTTAAGCGTGCAGGACAATGGCCTGGGCCTGGACCTGACGCAGGGCCAGGACAAGCTGTTTGCTATGTTCCAGCGCCTGCACACGCACGTCGAAGGCACCGGCATTGGCCTCTATATGGTCAAGAAGATGGTGGAGAATGCGGGCGGCTCGATTGAGGTGCGCAGCGAGCTGGGCCAGGGCTCCACCTTCACGGTTTACTTCCCGCGCTGATTACTTACCTAATTACTTTTTCTGGCCGGGCCGCCGCCTGGCAAGCTACTCCTTACCGTTATGCCTAAACTAACCAGTGTGCTACTGGTCGATGACGACTCGACCACGAATTACTTGAATTCACTGCTGTTCAAACGCCTGGACATTACCCAGCACCTGTTTGTGGCCGAGAATGGCCGCGAGGCCCTGGCTACCCTATCGCAGACGTGCCCCTCTCCCACCCCTAGCTGCCCGGCCCTTATTCTGCTCGATATCAACATGCCCGTGATGAACGGCATCGAGTTTTTGGAGGCCTACCAGCACCTGCCGCTGACCCAGCGCCAAGCCATCGTGGTGGTGCTGCTCACTACCTCGGTAAGCCCCCGCGACCTGACGCGCGTGGAAAACCTGCCCATTGCCGGCACCCTCACCAAACCGCTGACGGAAAGCAAACTGACCTCTCTGCTGCAACAGTATTTTCCGGCGCTGGCCGCTAGCTAAAGCCCGCTGCGCGGGCGCGGGCCACGTTGGCTGAGGTGGGCTGGCCCCTGGGGCTAGCTGGGCACTAGTGTAGAATTTTATTATAACTATTCCTTTATTTAATTTATTAACAAACGATGAACGTAAAGCTCTCGCTGAAAAGCTTGGCTTTGTTACTGTTGTGTTAGTAATGCCTGGTTTTCAATACGCAGTTCGATAGCAAAGCAGAAATAAAGCGATTGATTTCACTTAACCTTTTAGCCTGATAAGCAGTACGTTCTAAGCCAGGTTTTTTAGGCACTCTCATGCTTGCCTCTCCCTCACTGCCGGCTGCCCAGATTGGCACCGATGCGCTGCTCCAGACCCTGCTGGATGCCTCGGCAACCGGCATTGCGCAGCTTAGCCCGGTGTATGCGGCCCACGAGCCGCAGGAGCTAGTTGACTTTGCCTATGTGCGCCTGAACCCGGCCGCCCAGCGCCTGCTCGGGCTGCCCGAATACCCGCTGAAGTCGCTTCGCGACCTGGCCCCCGAGGCTACGGCAGATTTCGCGTTTTACCAGCACACTTTCTTGTCGGAGGCACCGGGCCACCGCCTGCTGCGCGGCACTACGGCGGCGGGCCAGGCCTGCACGCTGCGGGTGGCCGCCCAGCGCAGCGGCCCGCACCTGGTGGCCAGCTTTACGGAAGTGCCCGCCGCCCCCGCCGCCCAGGGCACGGCCGCGCTGGTGCAGGAGGCGCAGGTGCTGCGCCAGGTATTTGCCCCAATGCCGGCGGCCATCGGCCTGCTGCACGGCCCCGAGCATCGGTTCGAGTATGTGAATGCGGCCTTTCGGAAGCTGTTTGCAAGTCGCGAGCTGGTGGGCCGCCCGGCCGCCGAGGCTCTGCCCGAAATACTGCCGCAAGGGGTAGTGGAGGTGCTCAACCGGGTGTATCAAAGCGGCGAAACTTTTACCGGGCTAGAGGTGCCGGTTACCATTGCGCAGCCCCACGGCATGCCCTCGCAGCCCCATTACCTCAATCTTATTTACCAGGCCCACCCCGAAAACGGCCACCCGGCCCGCTTGTCGGTGTTTGCCAGCGATGTGACCGAGCAGGTGCTAAGCCGCCAGCGCGTGCAGCAGCTAAACGAAGAGCTACGCACCTTAAACGAGCAACTGCAAGCCGCCAATGAGGAGCTATATGCCAACAACCACGAGCTAGCCCACACGCAGCAGCAGCTGCGGCTGCTAAACCAGGAGTTGGAATGCCGCGTGGCCACCGGCGTGCGCGAGGCCCAGCTGGCCCGCGATGCCGCCGAGCAGCAGCGGCAGCGGCTGGCCCGCTTTTTCCAGCAGGCCCCAGCCGCCATTTGCGTGCTCGATGGCCCCAACCTGGTGTATGAGCTGGTGAACCCGGAGTACCAGAAGATTTTTCCGGACCGCAGCCTACTCGACCGGCCCATGCGCCAAGCGGTGCCCGAGCAGGCCTACCAGCTCATGCAGCAGTGGCTGCATCAGGTGTACGAAACCGGCGTGACCCACGAGGGCCACGAAGTGCTGATACCCATACCCGTGGCCAGCGACGGGCCGCTCGAAGACCACTACTTCAACTGCGTGTACCAAGCCCGCCTGGACAACCAGGGCCGCATCGACGGCGTGCTGGTATTTGCGCTCGATATTACCGAGCAGGTGCTGGCCCAGCGGCGCATAGCCGCCTTACAGGCCGAAGCCCAGGCTGCGGCCGAGCGCCGCGCCCAGGAGCGCGAAACATTTTACCAGATATTCGAGCACTCGCCCGCCATCGTAAGCTTGATGTGGGGGCCCACGCATAGGTTTGCGTATTTCAATCACGCTTTCCAACGGTTGTTTCCGGGCCGGGAGCTGCGTAATCTGGGGTTGGCGGAGGCGCTTCCCGAAACGGTGGAGCAGGGCTTCGTGGCGCGGCTCGATAAGGTGTATCGCACCGGGGAAAGCTATGTTATTAATGAGGTCCCTCTCACAGTAGCGCAGCCCGATGGCCAGGCGGCACCCCAGCTATACCTCAACATAGCCTACCAGCCCTACCGCGAAAATGGCCAGACCCTGGGCGTGTCGGTATTTGCCTATGATGTGACCGAGCAGGTGCTGGCCCGCCGCGAGCACGAGGCCAGCCAGGCCCAGCTGCAAACGGTGTTTGAGCAAGCCCCGGTGGCGCTGGCGCTGCTGCAAGGCCCCGCCTACGTGGTGGCCGTGGCCAACCCCGCCATCTGTGAGCTGTGGGGCCGCGACCGGCCCAGCGTGACCGGGCGGCCCCTGTTTGAGCTGCTGCCCGAAATAGCCAACCAGGGCATCCGGGAAATCCTGAACGAAGTGCGGCGCACGGGCGCGCCCTTTGTGGCCACCGAAATGCCGGTGGACCTGGTGCGCGGCGGGCGGCGCGAAACGGTGTATTTCAACTTTGTGTACCAGCCGCTGGCCGACGCGCAGGGCGAGTTTTCGTCGGTGGTGATAGTGGCCACCGACATGACGGCGGGCGTGCTATCGCGTCGGCAGGCCTACCAGGCGTTCGAAGACCTACGCACCACCAATGCGCAGCTGACGCGCACCAACACCGACCTCGATACCTTCATTTACACGGCCTCGCACGACCTGAAGTCGCCCATTGCCAACATTGAGGGGCTACTGCTGCTGCTGCGCAAGCAGCTGCCCGCCGAGGCCCGGCAAGCCGGCCTGGTTCCCCGCGTGCTCGATATGATGCAGGGGGCCATCGAGCGCTTTCAGCTTACAATTTCGCAGCTCACCGACCTGGCCAAGTTGCAGCACGCCCACATTCAGCCCGCCGAAGAAGTGAACCTGCCCGCCGTGGTAGAGGCCGTGCGTCTCGACCTGGCCCCCTTGCTCACCGAAGCCCACGCCGAGCTGGTAATTAATCTCGACTCTTGCGCCACTGTGTCGTTTGCGCCGCAGCACTTGCGCAGCATTATTTATAATTTGCTCAGCAATGCCATCAAATACCGCCACCCCGACCGGCCGCTCGTGGTGCAGGTGCGCTGCCACCACACCGACGCGGCTACCCTGCTCGACGTACAAGACAATGGCTTGGGCTTGACGCCCGCGCAGCAAAGCAAGCTTTTTGGCATGTTTCGCCGCCTGCACGACCACGTACCCGGCTCGGGTGTGGGGCTGTACATGGTCAAGCGCATTGTCGAGAATGCGGGCGGCACCATCAGCGTGCAAAGCCAACCCGAGGTTGGCTCTACTTTTACCGTTTCGCTTCCCAGCTAGGGGTTTTCCTGGCATTTTTTATTCGCAGGTTATGCAGAAGCTATCCAGCGTCTTACTGGTCGATGACGACCCCACTACCAACTTCCTCCACGAGCAGCTGCTACTAAGCCTGGGCGTAACCGACCTGTGCCTGGTGGCCGAGAACGGCGTCGAGGCCCTGGCACTGCTAGCCCAAACGGCGGCCCCCGACGAGGCCTGCCCCGCCCTCGTGCTCCTCGATGTGCACATGCCCGTCATGGATGGCATCGACTTTCTCGAGGCCTACGTGCAGCCGCCCGCGCCGCCCCCCGTGGTTATCATGCTCACGACCTCGGTGCACGCCCGCGACCAGGCCCGCGCCTCGCGCCTGCCCGTGGTAGACTGGGTAAGCAAGCCCCTCACCCGCGAAAAAATCGCGGATATTTTGCAGCAGCACTTTCAGCGGCAGCTCCCGCCCGAGCAGGATGACTAGTACACACCCTAGCAAGTAATTACGGGTTTTAAGCTTGGCTTTGGGATAGTCTGCGGGGGTGGCCACTGCGCAGGCCACCCCGCGGGCTACCAACTTATCTTTGCTTGATGCCCCTGCTAGAAGTTCTCACCGCCGCCCAGCGCCAGCAGTTCTGCGACCTGCCGCGCCGCCTGCACCAAGCTGCTCCCGCCTTCATCAACCCCCTCGACAACGAGCTGGAAGCCGTATTTAACTCCGCCAAAAACAAGCTTTTTGCGGCGGGCGGCGAGGCCACGCGCTGGCTCCTTACCGATGCCAGCGGCGTGGTTATCGGTCGCATTGCGGCCTTCATCAACCCGCTCACTACTACGGCGGCCGACCCTGACCTGCCGGCCGGTGGCCTCGGCTTTTTTGAGTGCATCGACGACCAGGCGGCGGCCCACCAGCTCTTCGACGTGGCCTGCCAGTGGGTGCAGGCCCGCGGGGTGTTGGCCGTGGATGGCCCTATCAACTTCGGCGACCGCGACCGGTTTTGGGGCGTGCTGATTGATGGCTTCGAGCACGAGCCCAACTACGGCATGTTCTGGCACCCTGCGTATTACCAGGGCTTGTTTGAGAGCTACGGCTTTCAGCTGTATTTCAAGCAGTACACGTGCTACCGCCCGGTGGCGCAGTTGCTGCACCCCAGCTTTCAAAAAAAGCTGGATGAGCTAACGGCTGCGGGCTACGTCTGCACGCACGCCCGCAAGGCCGAGGCCGAAAAACTAGCCCAGGACTTTCACCACGTGTATAACCTGGCCTGGGGCAAGCACGCCGGCGTAAAGCCCATGACCATCGAGCAGGCCCGCACGATAGTGCAGAAAATGAAGCCCGTGCTCGACGAGCGCATCCTGGCCTTCGCCTACTACAAGGATGAGCCAGTGGCTTTTTTCATCAATATCCCCGAGCTAAACCAGATTTTCAAGCAAGTTGGCAAAACGCTGGACTTGGTCGGCAAGCTGCGCTTTGTGTGGGAGCAATGGCGCTACATGCGCCGCCCCGACAAGAAGCTCCTGGGCATTATCTACGGCGTAGTGCCCGAGCACCAGGGCAAAGGCGTGGAGAACGCGCTCATCTTCTCGACCCAGCAGGCCTTCCTGCGGGCGGGCTACGCCACTATCGAAATGAACTGGATTGGTGATTTCAACCCCCGCATGCTCGTGGTCACGCGCAGCATCGGCTCCAAAATCATTAAAACCCACGCCACCTACCGCAAGCTCTTCGTAGACCGGCCGTTCGAGCGCTACCCCATCATTCGGTAAAGCGGATAATTGTCATTGCGAGCGTAGCGAAGCAATCGACCCGAACGGCTCGTCTTGGTGCGATTGCTTCGCTACGCTCGCAATGACAACGACTCACCTACTCACTTACCACACGAAAGGCCGTATCCAAGGCCAGCACTTGCGGCAGCACGAGTTGCGAGTCGTCGTTATAAATGACATAATCAGCTCGTTGCAGCTTTTCTTCGTCGCTTAGCTGCTGGCTCATAATGGCTTGCACGTCAGCGGCCGAGCGGTGGCCATCGCGGTGCAGCACGCGGGCATGGCGCACTGCGGGCGGCGCAAACACAGTGATGATGCGGTCGAGCTGCCGGTACGCGCCAGACTCGTAAAGCAAAGCAGCCTCCTTGAGAATATAAGGCTGGCCGGCTGCAGCTTGTGCGGTTACCCACGTTTCAAAATCAGCGCCCACCCGCGGGTGTACCAGCCCATTGAGCTGGGCCACCTGCGCGGCATCCTTGAAAACCCGTTGCGCCAGGTGGGTGCGGTTGAGCAGGCCCTCGGCCGTGTAGGTTTCGGGGCCGAAGGCGGCGAGCAGCTGCTCGCGCAACACCAAGTCATTGGCCATTATCCACTTGGCCCGGCTATCGGAGTCATATATGGGCACGCCAAGCGCGGCGAATAGCCGCGCTACCACGCTCTTGCCCGAGCCAATGCCGCCGGTGATGCCAATGCGCAACATAAGGAGAAAAGGTAACTCCAAGCTCCAGCTTGGAGTGGCGTTTGGGTAAACTTGGTACGGTACGCCGTTCAACGACTCTCCAAGCTGGGGCTTGGAGTTACGCTTGTAGAATCGCCGCCCGGCACCAGATAATACGTGGCCGAGTCGGCGGGCAATGATACCAGCCGCACCGTACCCAGCGCCCGCCGCAGCGGCGGCCGCAAGGGCGAGCGAAACGGCGGCGTGCCCGGCAGCCGCAGGCGCACTTCGGCGGGCGGGTCGCTAAAACCCAGCGCCCGGCTCAAGAGCCGCCAGCCATTGCCGCGCACCTCGATAAGTACGGTGGCTGGCAGCGGCCGGGCTGGGTGGTAGCGCTGCCGGTTGTAGCGCCAAACGACGGGGTAGCGTAGCGCCGCCACGTGCACCGTATTAAGGCCCCGCAGCATCCAAAGCGTGCCCGCAATGACAAAGCACGCCACCACCGCCCGGTAAAAGCTGGGTGCCTGCTCCGCCAACGGGCGCAGGAAGCGAAGCCAAAGCCGAGGCGCCCGGGCCGCCATACTAAGCGCTGGCAGCTACTACAGTTTCGCCAGTAGTGGTGGTGGCACCGGCCACGCGGGCAATGGCCGAGCGGTCGAGGCGTAGGCGCTGGCCGCGCTCTACTTCGAGCAGCACGGTTTCGGGGCCTACTTCGACCAGCTGGCCGTGAATGCCGCCGATGGTCACCACGCGGGTGCCCTTCACCAGCGACTCGCGGAAGGCTTTGGCATCAGAAGTTTTGCGCTGCTGCGGCCGAATCATGAAGAAATACAGCACCAAGCCGATAGCCACTGGAAATACCAGCTGCATAATGCCGCTGCCCGGTGCAGCTTGGAGGAGAAGAGTCAGAAAAGTCATTTGTCGGTTGGGTGGAGTAGGTAATGGGAGTGAGAAAGTAAACAGATGCTTTGAAAATGAAGCTGATACGAGCTGGCTTTTCTTCGCACCTACCTCATTACTTACTTCGTGAGCACGTTGCCCTTGATAAGAATGGTGGTAATGCCGGGCTGGGTGTTGGCCCGCACGTTTACTTGTTTGCTGATGAGGCCTTGCTTGCCTTTGCTGTCAAACTGCACGTCGAGGGTGCCTTTGGCACCGGGGGCGATGGGCTCTTTGGTCCAGCTGGGAGTGGTGCAGCCGCACGAGGCGGTGGCATCGGCGATGAGCAGGGGCGTTTTGCCGGTGTTGGTGAAGGAGAAGGTGTGCTTCACCACTTCGTCGGGCTTGATATCGCCGAAGTCAAACTGGTTTTCGGCGAAGGTCATGACCGGCGCGTCGGGGTTGGGGGCCTCGGTGTCGCTGGCTACGTTGGGGTTATCGATGGTGGGGTTGGCCTTGGCGTCGGCATCGGCGGCGGCGGCGTTCATGCCTTGGGTGCCGGCTTCGGGGGCTTTGTCGCGGTTGCAGCTCGCAGCCAGCAAGCTCAGCGCCAGCAGTACACTAACTTTTTTCATGGCATAAAAATACGCCACCCGGCCGGTTGTGGTCGGGTGGCGCAGCTTTCTTGCGGTTGTCATGCTGAACGCAGTGAAGCATCTTGCATGGAGCACTAACCTCAAACGCTAGCAACGATGCGGCCAAGATGCTTCACTGCGTTCAGCATGACAACCGCAAGAATGTAGCAGGAATTTTCTACAGCTTGTCAATAATAAACTGCGTAAACTCCGCAGTCGAAGCTTTACCGCCCAAGTCACCCGTGCACTCGTCCTTGTTAAGGAACGTAGCATTTAGCGCCTTCTCGATACGCGCAGCGTGCTCTTTCTCACCAAGATACTCCAGCATCATCAGCGCCGAGCGCAGTAGGGCAGTAGGGTTAGCTTTGCCCTGGCCCGCGATGTCGGGGGCCGAGCCGTGCACGGCTTCAAAGATGGCCATGTTATCGCCGATGTTCGCGCCGCTCACCACGCCGAGGCCGCCTACTAGGCCAGCGCAGAGGTCGGAGAGAATGTCGCCAAACAGGTTGGTAGTCACAATCACGTCGAACTGCTCGGGCTTGTTAACCAGCTGCATGCACATGTTATCGATGATGCGGTCGTCGTAAAACGTCACGTCGGGAAACTCGGCGGCGGCGGCCTTCGCCGCGTCGAGCATCAGCTTGCCGGCGTTTTTGAGGATGTTGCCTTTGTGGGCCATGGTCACGTGCTTGCGGCCGTGCTTGGAGGCGTAGGCGAAGGCGGCGTGGCAGATTTTGCGGCAGCCCTCTACCGTAATGCGGCTGATGGAATCGGCGATGCCGAGGCGCTCGTCATACATTTCGAGGCCGGCGTAAAGGCCTTCGGTATTCTCGCGAAACAGCACTAAATCAATACCTTCGAAGCGCGTTTTGATGCCGGGCGTAGTTTGGGCAGGGCGCACGTTTTGGTACAGGTCGTACTTCTGGCGCAGGGTGATGTTCACGCTCTTAAAGCCCTTGCCGATGGGCGTAGTCACGGGGCCTTTCAGGCCGACTTTGGTACGCTCCAACGAGTCGAACAAAGGCTGGGGCAGCAGGCTACCGCTTTCGGCGAGGGCAGTTTCGCCGGCGTTGTGGGTTTCCCACTGCACCGGAACCTGGGCAGCGGCAAAAATATCAACAACCGAGCGAGTGATTTCCGGGCCGATACCATCGCCAGGAATGAGCGTTACGAGGTGCATAAAAAGTGCGCGTGGATAAATGAAGAGAGGATGAGAGGTAGAAAGTAGCCGGGGCTACCAAACGAAGGAGCCTGATACCGCTGGCTGCTTGCCGGCAAATATCAGGCTCCATCTTCTTATTTACTGCACGAACTCCGTTAGTTGGTCGAGCGGCGCGAGTTTATCTGGCTGATTAGCTGGTCCACATCGCCCAGCAATTGTTCGGCCTTGGTTTTGGCATCTTGAATGACACGCTGGCCTTCGCGCTGGGCCGACGACGGCGTATTGTCGCGGCTGGTGACGAGGCTTTCGGTGAGGTCGGCCAGCACCGAGCGATATTTTTCGAGTTGGTAGCTAAGCCAGGAGCGCGTTTCGCGGCCCGTTTCGGGCGCGTAGAGCAGGCCGACGGCGGCCCCGGCCAGGATGCCGCCCGTGAAGCAAAGCAGGCCGGTGGTTGTTTTACTAGCCATTGTTTTTAAAGATTAGGGATTAAGGATTAGCGAGTAAGGACAAGGGGCCAGCGCCCCGCGCTACTTAACTGCTAAGCGATTAACCAGGTTGGAAAAAGGTGGGGTGGGAAGTGCAAGACAAATAACGCAAAAACCAGTCGGGCTAAGGTAAAACGGCGCGCAAAATATCCTAACGCGCTATTTTATACGGCAATAATTAATTGTTACCAATCAATTGGCGCCCTACTGGTTGTCCAGCAGCCCGCGTCCCGATTTGCGAATTTCGCCGCTGGCGGCCAAATCCTGCGCCAGCTTATCCAGGATGCCGTTGACGAATTGCTTGCTCTTAGGCGTGCTGTAAATCTTGCTGATTTCGATGTACTCGTTGATGGTCACCTTCACCGGGATGCCCCGGAAAAGCTGCATCTCGCAGAGCGCCATTTTCAGGATAATCTTATCGAGCAGCGCCACGCGCTCCACGTCCCAGTTCTGCACCGAGTCGGCGATGAGCTTTTCCGATTTGGCGTCGTCTTCGAGGGTCTGGTTGTAGAGCGTTTCGGCGAAGTCGCGGTCGTCTTGCCAGTTGGCGCTCAGGTTCATGAGTTCCTGCTTTTCGTCGGCCGCGTAGGGCAACATTTTCAGGGTCTTGAGCACCAGGTTGCGCACGATGGGGCGGTTTTCTTCCCAGTTCAGGTCGCTGTTTTCGAGGTAGCGCGGCAAAGCTTCACCCTTGAATACGAAGTCTTTGTAGATGTGGCGCAGCAGCTCCATATCCGTATCGTAGTCGGTTTCGACCAGGCCGGTGTTCTTGCCATTCAGGTAGGCCTGCACGGCTTCGTCGGGCTTTATTTCCTTCTGCCAGGCTTCGCGCAAGGCCTCGATTTCCTCCGAATCCGTCCATTGCAGCTTGCGCTTGATGGTGGTTTGCAGCAGCTGCTCATTTTCTTTCAGCTTCACAAAGGCCTCATTGCCAAAGAGCCGCGCCGTGCCCTCGGCCTCAAAGCGCGGGCCGGTAAAGCGCCGGGCCTCCCGCTCATTGTCCTCGGTGATGATTTCGAGCAAGGCCGGGGCCAGGTTCAGCAGGTGCAAATATTGGTCGTGGATGCTTTCGGCCCCGTGCAGCAATTGGCCGCCGTAGAAGGTGCCTTCCTTTTTCACCAGGTTCTGGTAGTAGTCGATGGCGGCTTTGAGGGCGGCGGCCACTTCCTTGTCGTCGGAGCCGGTTTCGGGCAGCTCGCCGGTGCGGTGCCACTCGCGCAGCTGCGCTTCGCCCAGCTTGCGCTGGCCTTCGAGCAGGCGGCGGTCGGGGGCCACGTCGGCCATCAGGTCGGGCTCAAACGCCACCGCAATACGGTCGTGGGCCAGCTGAAAATCGGCGGCTACGGCCTGCTGGTAGGCGTAGAGGGCCTGCATGACCTTGATTCTGAGGAGGCGGCGGTTTAGCATTTCTGTTGGGTTATGTTTTGTATTCTGTAAGCGTTTGTCATTGCGAGGAGGCACGACGAAGCAATCCTTCCTTCATGCCTAGCTAGCGTTAGCTAACGACAAGGAAAGATTGCTTCGTCGTTCCTCCTCGCAATGACAAACGCTTAGTAGGTCGATTTTACTTTGCCCACCGACGCGATGCGCTCCTCCGCCTGGCGGATGGCGGCAGCTTGCGGGTGGGTATTTTCCTGCTCGGCTTTGTCGAGCACTTGCAGGGTGTAGTCGTAGATTTTTTCGGTTTGGGTGAGGGCACCCTGGCGGCTGCTGCCCACTATTTCGGAGTAGACGTTGATGAGGCCGCCGGCATTTATCAGGAAATCAGGCGCATACACAATGCCGCGGCGCACCAGCTCGGGGCCGTGCACGGTTTCGTCTTCGAGCTGGTTGTTGGCCGAGCCGGCGATGACGCGGCACTTCAGGCGGTCGATGGTTTTGTCGTTTACCGTTGCGCCGAGGGCGCAGGGCGAGTAGATATCCACGTCCTGGTCGTAGATTTCATCGAGGCCCACGGCCACCGCGCCGAAGCGAGCGGCGGCTTCGTAGGCGCGCTCCTCGTAGTAGTCGGTGAGCACGATGCTGGCACCTTCTTTTTGCAGGTGCTCAAGCAGATACATGCCCACGTGGCCCACGCCTTGCACCGCAATGCGCTTGCCGGCGAGGCTGTCTGAGCCGTAGGCTTTTTTGGCGGCAGCCTTCATGCCCATATACACGCCATAGGCGGTCACGGGCGATGGGTCGCCGCTGCCGCCCATGCTCTCGGGCAGGCCGGCCACGTGCTTGGTTTCCATCCGGATGTACTCCATGTCCTTGGTGGTCATGTTCACATCTTCGGCCGTGATGTACTTGCCATTCAAGTTGTTGACGAAGCGGCCGAACTTGCGGAGCAGCGCCTCATTCTTAATCTTTTTGGCATCGCCGATAATCACGGCTTTGCCACCGCCGAGGTTCAAACCCGAGATGGCGGCCTTATAGGTCATGCCCCGGCTGAGGCGCAGCACGTCGTGCAGGGCTTCGGCCTCGTTGGCGTAGTGCCACAGGCGAGTGCCGCCCAGGGCGGGGCCGAGCACCGTGTTGTGGATGCCGATAATGGCCTTAAGGCCAGTCTCATGGTCGTGGCAATAGACCACTTGTTCGTGCTGGAATTCGGCCACCTGGTCGAAAACCGATGCCTGGGCAACGGGAGCGTCGAGCATCATAGGAAAAAAATTTGGGGATTGGGTGGGAAAAAAGGGAGGGAAGAGTAAGGTGTAACTTTGTTAAGGGACGTAACCTATCGCGGGTTACCTCACCCCCGGGCCCCTCTCCTTGGGGAGAGGGGAGCCTGACGACTGCATACGCAAGTCTGCGTCTAATTACGGTCGGCTCCCCTCTCCCCAAGGAGAGGGGCCGGGGGTGAGGTTATTCGCGTGAGGCGTCGCAACCCCAACACCGTTGCGGCTACAAAAGTACCCAAGTTTTTCCGGTTGCGGCCCTGCTGGCCGCTTCCCTCCTACCCTATGCCAACCCGCTCGCTCGCCGCCGTCAACTTCCACATCTTCCGCTACAAGTGGCACTTTTTGGGTGGGGTATTATTCGTGATTCTCAGCACCTTGCTGACCATCTTTCCGGCCCAGCTGGTGCGGTATTCCTTCGATTTGGTGAATGAGGGTATCGACCTGTTTCACCTCTACGCGGGCACCCAGACGCAGGCGGGCATCTACCAGGTTTTTGGGCGCAACGTGCTGTTTTACGGCATGTTGATTATCGCGCTGGCCTTGCTGCGGGGCATTTTTCTGTTCTTCATGCGCCAGACGCTCATCGTGATGTCGCGCCTTATCGAAAACGACCAGAAAAACCAGATATACCAGCATTACCAGTCGCTACCGCTCAGCTTTTACCGCCGCCACAGCACCGGCGACCTCATGTCACGCATCTCCGAAGACGTGGGCCGTGTGCGCATGTACCTTGGGCCGGGCATCATGTATTTCCTGCAATTGGTAGTGCTGTTCATCCTCGTGGTGCCGCTCATGCTGATGGTCAATGTGCGCCTGACGCTGCTCACGATTCTGCCGCTGCCCATTTTGTCGGTCGCCATTTTCTACATCAATAACTTAATAGAAAAGAAATCCGACGACATTCAGAAGGCGCTGGCGGCCATGACGACCTTCACGCAGGAGGCGTTTTCGGGCATCCGGGTGCTCAAGTCGTTCGTGCGGCAGCAAGACTCACTGGATAATTTCACGGTCGCTACCAACGAGTACAAGGACAAGTCGCTCAGCCTCAACTTCGTCAACTCACTGTTTTTCCCGCTCATCATGTTCGTGGTGGGCATCAGCACGATTGTCACGGTCTGGATAGGTGGGCAGGAAGTGATAAACGGCACCATCACGACGGGCACCATTGCCGAGTTTATCATCTACGTCAACCTGCTCACGTGGCCGGTTACGGCGCTGGGCTGGACCTCCTCGCTGGTGCAGCGCGCCGAGGCTTCGCAAGCCCGCATCAACGAGTTTCTGGACGAGAAAACCGATATCGTTTCGCGCCGCGAAGTAGTGCAGGAAATGAAGGGTGAAATCGTGTTCGACCACGTTTCCTTCACTTACCCCGATACCGGCATCAAGGCGCTGCGCGATGTGAGCTTCCGCATCAAGCCCGGCCACACGCTGGCCATCATCGGCAACACCGGCTCAGGCAAAAGCACCGTGGCCGCCCTCCTCTGCCGCCTCTACGACGTGACAACCGGTGATATTCAGGTCGATGGCGTGGACGTGCGCGACTACACCCTGACCTCGCTACGCGAGCAAATCGGCTACGTGCCGCAGGACGTGTTCCTATTCTCCGACAGCATCCGCAATAATATCAACTTCGGCCTCGACCGCCCCGACGAAAACCGTATGGCCCAAGCCGCCCGCGACGCCGACGTGTACGAGAACATCATCCGCTTCCCCGAAGGCTTCGATACCAAAGTAGGCGAGCGCGGCATCACGCTCTCGGGCGGCCAAAAGCAGCGCGTAAGCATGGCCCGCGCCCTGGTAAAAGAGCCTAAGATTCTGATTCTTGATGACTCTTTATCGGCTGTCGATACCAAGACGGAGAATGCCATTCTCGACAGCCTCCAGCGAGTGATGAAGAATCGGACGAGCCTCATCATCTCGCACCGCGTTTCGTCGGTGAAACTGGCTGATGAGATTCTGGTGCTCGATGATGGGCAGATAGTGCAGCACGGCACGCATGCGGCCCTTATGGCGGAGGCTGAGGGGCTGTATAGAGCGCTGTATGAGCGGCAGTTGCAAACCGAAGCGGTAAGCGAGTAGCAAGCCACAAAAAACGTCTGTCATACTTCACTGCGTTCAGCATGACAGACGTTTTTTAGTGCACCTCATATTGGCTATTCGCCTATCATCACGCGGCGCATACCGGTTTTGACGCCAGCAGTGCAACGTACCACATACGGACCAGCGGGCAGGCTTGTGATATCGAGTACCACCGGCGTGGTGCCAACCATCGTGTTTTTGGTCAGTACGGGGCGGCCTTCCTTATCGTTGATTTCAATACGGGTAGGGCCAACGGCGTCGCACCGCACGGTAAGCTTGTGGCTAACCGGATTCAAGTCAGCCTTGATTTTGAGCGCATTAGGGTCAGCGGCGGGCGTAACGGGAGCCAGCGCGATAGGCACTTGCGCGGGTGCCTCCCCGTCGGCAGTTGCGGCGGCTGGAGTTGCGGTAGCTGCCGCTGGCGCGGGAGCCGGCTTAGCGGCGGCCGGTTTGGCGGCAGCGGGCTTAGCGGGCGCGGGCTTAGGCTTGGTTTGGGCTTGCCCAGCGAGGGGGGCCAGCAGCAATGCACCAGCGCAGACAGTAATAAACTTCATAGCACTCACGGATAACGGGTTTACTTTTAGTTTGGGTAAAGGTACAACGGTTGGCTTTTTTCCGAATTTACTTTCGGCAAGTTTCGGCTCGGATATCGCTTGTTTTAAGTGGCTGCTTTAGTGGGCTGCGTGTGGCCTCCGCTTCGGCTGCTTCACCTGCTGCTAGTCGCATTTTTTTATGGTTTGCAACTCGCTAGGAATCTTTGCGGTAGCTACTCCAAAACCTTGCCATCTGCTTGAAAAACCCTTTCAAAGCAAAAAAACTTGCGCTGACTTGTGTGTTTTTGAAAATTTCGCTTACCTTTGTGCCTCCAATTCCCTCGGGGTGTAGCGTAGCCTGGTATCGCGCCAGCATGGGGTGCTGGAGGTCGTAGGTTCGAATCCTGCCACTCCGACCGAGGGTCTAGTTGCCCCACGATTGAGCCCCCGACCTTCGGGTCGGGGGCTTTTTCAGGCCAACTTTTTTAGGAATTGGAATTTCCCGACGCGAATCTGCCCCATCAGCTTTGCAATTTTTCGGGGTGTAGCGCAGCCCGGTAGCGCGCGTCGTTCGGGACGACGAGGTCGTAGGTTCGAATCCTGCCACCCCGACTTTAGAAAAGGCCGCTTGTCGTAGAGACAAGCGGCCTTTTTTGTTTTTCCGTTAGCCGTAATTACTATAGCCCCGGCCGGTTACTTGATTTTTGATAAGATAATCCGCTTCTAAGCAGGCGAATTACTAAGCAGAATCTTACTTAACACCTAGCCACAGTTCGCTGGTATCGCCGGGCCCAAACTGCTCGAAGTAGGGTGGCTGCTTGGTTAGCTTTTGGGTTTTAACCATCTCCTCGGCAGCGGTATAGAGCTTGCTGGGGGCTAGCATGTAGCTAGTGTTGCTGATGCGGCTGGCCACTACGCGCCGGCCAGCCGGCACCACGCGGTAGCGCCAGCCAGCCGGCAGCGTATGCGTGGTGTCGGCCACGGCTACCCCGATGAAGGCGCGAATAGTGTCCCGGGCCTTCTCGGGGTTGTTGTAGTAGAGGTTGGCCAGCGTGAGCGCGCGGCTACCCAGGCGTCCGCTTTCCTGAATGGTTTTGGCCTCCCGGAACAGCTCGCCAAAGCGCTGGTCTTCCGCTTTGCCAGCGTAGGGCTGGCCGGCCAGTAGCACCGGCGCGGCGGTGGTTTCGAGGGCCACGGTAGGCGTGTGCAGGCCGCCCAGGTAGGCGTAGAGACCCAGGCCAATGGCTGTGAAAATCAGGACGAGCGGGAACAGGAAACGCACGGGCGGGAATAAGCAAGTAACAGTGGAAAGTTGCTGGCAACTATTGCTCTTTAGCAGCCGCGTGTTGCTCGGCGCTATTGGCTAGTTGCTCGCTGCTGGCATATTGCATGCGGTAGAGCTGGGCGTAGTAGCCGTTCTGGCGCAGCAGCTCGTCGTGGGTGCCGGTTTCTTTGATTTCGCCCCGGTCGAGCACGATGATGCGGTCGGCCTTCTGGATGGTGCTGAGGCGGTGGGCAATAACCAGCGCCGTGCGGCCTTCCATGAGCTTGTCGATGGCCTCTTGTATCATCTCCTCCGTTTCGGAATCGACGGAGGAAGTGGCCTCGTCGAGCACGATAACGCGGGGCTCGTACACCAGCGCCCGCACGAAGCTGATGAGCTGGCGCTGGCCCACGGAGAGCGTCGCGCCGCGCTCCATCACGGGGTAATCGAGGCCGCCGGGCAGGCGCTCGATGAAGCGCTGCGCGCCCACCAGACCGGCAGCTTCCCAGATTTTCTCGTCGCTGATTTCGCGGTTGCCGAGCGTGATATTGTCGCGGATGGAGCCGGCGAACAGGAAAACATCCTGCAACACCACCCCTATCTGGCGGCGCAGTTGGCTGAGGTCGTACTCGCGCAAATCTTGGCCATCAACGCGAATGTGGCCTTGCTGAATATCGTAGAAGCGCGAGAGCAGGTTGATAATGCTGGTTTTGCCCGCGCCGGTAGCGCCCACGAAGGCGATAGTCTGGCCGGGCTTCACGTGGAAGCTGATATCCTTGAGCACCCATTCGGGCTCGTTGTAGGCAAACCACACGTGGTCGAACTGCACGTCGCCTTGCAGCTGCGGTACGGGCGCAGTGCCCGAGGTGGCTACCAGGTCTTTATTATCGAGCAGCTTGAGCAGTCGTTCGGTGCTCACTAGGCCCAGTTGCAAGGTATTGAATCGGTCGGCAATCTGGCGGATAGGCCGGAAAAACAACGAGTTATACATGATAAAGGCAATCAACTCGCCCTTCGAAATCGAACCCGCAATTTGCCCCTGCGCAGCGTACCACACCAGCAAACCCACGCCAATGGCACCCAGCACCTCGGCCACCGGGAAATAGATGCTGTAGTATAGCACCGACTTGATATTGGCCGTGGTGTGCTCCTTATTTATGGCCTCAAACTTCTTGTATTCGCGCTCTTGGTTGTTGAAAATCTGCACCACGTTCATACCTGTCAAATGCTCCTGCACGAAGCTGTTGAGCTTGGCCACGGCATTACGAACTTCCTGGAAGCTGCCTTTTACTTTTTCCTTAAACACGTAGGTACTAAAGAGTAGCGGCGGGATAACCGAGAGGCTGATGAGCGCCAGCTGCCAGTTGGTATAGAACATGAACAGCATCAGGAAGATGATTTGCAGCAGGTCGCCCACCATCGCCGCCAGGCCTTCGCTGAACACGTCGGAGAGCGTTTCTACGTCGGAGATATTGCGGGTGACGAGCACGCCGATTGGCGTGCGGTCAAAGAAGCTGAGCTTGAGGCTGAGCAAATGCCGGTAGAGGTCGGTGCGGATATCACGCACGATGTACTGGCCCAGCCAGCCGCCGTAGTAGGTCTGGAGGTAGCTCACCAGCGTATTGACTACCAGTAGCACCAGCAGCCACATGGTCGAGCGGTTCAGGCCCACCCAGTCGTTGTTGTTGATGTCGACATCAATCATGCGCTGGATGAGCGCCGGGCGCACTGTGCCCAGCACGGCGGCCGCCACGGTCAGCACAATCAGGCCGATAAATACGCCTCGGTAAGGCTGCACGTAGGCGAGCAGGCGGCGCAGCACCTGCCAGTCGAATACCTGGCCGGTTTTGGTAGCAGAAGTTGGGTCCATAGTCAGTAGCTCTGCTAACAAAGGTCGGCACGGTTCGGTTGGCGGGGCCCCGCCAACGTAGGCACCTCTTATACTGTTATATACTTCAGCTAGCCGGCTCAGTGGAACTAACAGGCTTTTTTATGCTAATTCCTCGCTGGCGCTTACTCGTCTTCCATTGGCACTATGCCTGGCTCATATTCCACTTTGCTCAAATACAGACCTTTAGCCGGAGCCGCGCCGCTTGCTGCTATGCGCTGCTGCCGGTGCAGCACCTGCTGAAATTCCAGGGGCGTAAGCTTGCCCCGGCCTACATCGAGCAAGGTGCCGACTACCAGGCGCACCATACCCCGCACAAAGCGGTTGGCCCGAATGCGAAATACCAGCCCGTTGGGGTCTTCGTGCCAGCCCGCTTCGTAGAGGCGGCAGATGTAGTGCGTTTCGGCCCCTTTCACCTTTGAGAAAGCCGTGAAATCGAACTGCCCAACGATATAGGCAGCGGCCTCATTCATGGCCGCCACATCAGGACTGCCCCGGTCGAGGTACAGCGCCTGGTCGCGCCGGAAGGGGTCGGGGTGCAAACTCACGAAGTACTCGTAGGTGCGGGCTTCGGCCGAAAAGCGAGCATTAGCTTGCTCGCTCACCTCGTGGATGCGGAAGACCTGCACATCTTTGGGCAAGGCCCGGTTGAGG
This sequence comes from Janthinobacterium lividum, assembly GCA_050954845.1. Lineage (GTDB taxonomy): Bacteria > Bacteroidota > Bacteroidia > Cytophagales > Hymenobacteraceae > Hymenobacter. Next base: position 9,127 of record JBPBQK010000059.1, on the reverse strand, counting down.
CGGTAGCGCAGCAGGTCGGTGGTCATTTCGGGCGGAAAATCGGCCTCAAAATGGGCTACCTGGTGGCTGGCGTGCACGCCGGCATCGGTGCGGCCGCTACCGAGGGTCGAGACGGGCTGGCGCAAAACATTGCTCAGAGCCAGGTTGAGAGCCGCCTGCACGGTGGCTACCCCGGGCTGCACCTGCCAGCCGCAGTAGGCCGTGCCATCGTAGGCTAAGTGAATAAAGTAGCGCATAAGCCACAAAATTACCTGCCCGGCCGACGACTCAGCCTTCCAGCGCGCAATTAACCCAAGCGATAAAGCTTATTTTGGTACGGCCAGCCGCCGCTAGTAAGTGCCCATGTACAACTCGGCGAAGGCTTGCTCGCGGCTTAGCTCGCCGCTTACGTAGCGCTTCATGCGGGCTACTACGTTGGTGCTGGGCTGACGCTCGCACAGCGCTTGCACCAGCAGGGCATTGTCGACTTCTCGCTGCCGGGCGGCCTGCTCAGATGCCGCCAAATAAGAAGTGACAGTGGTAGAGGCGAAAGTCAACGTGTTCATAGAGCGATGAGAGAGAGAGCAGGTTGGTAACAGGTGGGCTAGTGCTAGCCCATCGCAATCAGCCAAGAAGCCTATCCCCAACAAGAACCGCATCAGCTAAGCCAATGCTAGTACTTTTCGAGGCCGCTACAGATAATCGCGCGGCAAATGTCAGCACCGTAATTGAATAATGCTACAGCTCCAGCCTCATAAGTACTAAATATTTATTTGGGGAGACTAATTAGCACAACTATTAGGCGGCACTTGGGCTGAATAGCTGCTCACTAGGCTATACCTTGGGCTGGCCCCTGGCTCCTTTTTGGGCATGCAAAAGCCCCATGCCTGCCAGGCATGGGGCCCCGAGGGTTGCTACTGCCAAGCACTGGCCACCAGCCCTCGGCACCACTATAGCAGCAGCCAACTTGGCTACTGGCCGCTTACTCCAGCACTACTTGCTGAGTGGAAATTGCGGTACCGGTTTTTAGCTGCAACAGGCATACCCCGCGGCCCAGCCCGGCTACCTGAAGTAGCAGGTCGGTGCCAGTGGTAGGCAGTGGGGCTGTTTGCGTGTGCAGCACCTGCCCCAGCATATTTAGCAACGTGGCTTGCACCTGCGTAGCCTGGGCCTCGCCGGGTATCTGCACCGCGATGGTAGAAGTAGCCGGGTTGGGGTATAGCGTGGCGTTTAGGTGCGCCGAACTGCTGCGCACGGGCAACACCGTAGCGGGCATCCACAGGAGCACGCCGGTATTGGGGCTGGCCTGGCTCACCACCAGGCTGCCGAAGGTGGCGGGCGGCTGCACCATGCCGCCCACTCCTACCCGGCCACCGCTTACGAAAATGCTGTAGCCGTAGTCGGTAATCGCGCCGCCACCAGCGGTCGCCCAGGCAACCGCGGCGCTTGCACCCGCATCAGAATACTTAGCCGCGAAGAGGTCGTAGCTGGCTTGGCTGCCGGCCCCATTCAGCGAGATACTCCCAAAACGGACGGCTTTTGTGTTCGCGTTATCGTTGGTGATTACTCCGGCCACGTAGGCATCGGTGCCGCTTACGGCAATGCCACTGCCCCAGTCGGGGCCAATGCCACCGTTGGCAATGGCCCAGTTATACGTAGCACTGCTGCCCGCATCGGTGTATTTGGCCACGAATACATCCTGGTCATTGGCGGTAGAAGCCCCGCTTAGCGCCACCCCACCAAACTGCACCGCCCGGATATTTGCGCTATTATTGACAATAAAGCCGGTTACGTACACGCCCGTGCCGCTCACGGCCACGGCCTCGCTTTGGTCGTAGCCAGTGCCCCCGCCCGCCACGGCCCAGTTGCAGGTAGCCGTGCTGCCGCCATCGGTATACTTGGCCACAAAGGCATCGTAGCTCTCGGTGCTAGATGCCCCCGGCAACGACACGGTACCAAAGCGCACGTTCCGCGAGTTGGCACTATTATTCAACGTGTTTCCGGCAATGTAGACGCTCGCGCCGCTTACGGCTATAGCCAGGCTGCCATCGTCGCTGGTGCCGCCGTTCGCCACTGCCCAGTTGCAGGTAGCCGTGCTGCCGGTATCGGTAAATTTTGCGATAAATCCGTCGTAGCTATTCGAAGCGGCAACGCCATTCAGCGGCACGCCGCCAAACTGCACGCCTTGGGCATTGGCGCTATTGTTCGAGAAGCTACCCGTCACATACAGGCTTGTGCCACTCGCCGCAATGCCGTTGCCCTTATCACCGCCGGCCCCGCCCCCAATCGAAATCCAGCCGTAGGCGGCACTACTCCCCATGTCGGTGTACTTGACGACAAACGCATCGGTGCCCGCTGCCGTCGCCAGCCCGTTGGCCACCACGCCCCCAAACTTCACATTGTACGTATTGCTGCTGTTGTTATACATCGAGCCGGTCACGTAGACATTGTTGCCGCTCACCGCGATGCCAGTACCATAATCCATGTTGGTACCACCACCGGCTACTGCCCAGGCCCAGTCGTTGGTAGCCGCGCTCCACTTAGCCACAAATACGTCCCAGTTGCCCGCGTTGCTCAGCGTAGTGCCCCCGATATTTAGCTGAAACACGAAGTAGCCGGTCACATACACATCGCCCGCCGCATTTGCCGCCGTGGCTTGTATCAACGATGTCCCATTGAGCCCAAAGGCCTGCTGCCAGGCCGGGGCTTGCCCACGGCCCAGCAATGGCAATAGCCAAAGCGCTAGCAACCAGCCGTATTTCCTTACTTGTTTGAAAGTAAAAAGGTGTTTCATTCAGAATATCAAGAAAGAAGAGAAAACAACCACCCAAATGAGCAGCTCATCCTGAAAATCGGTGCGCTATGCCGATGCAGCTTGCATCAGCAAGCACTTACTTAATTGCTTGTTTCTAAGTAAAGTGCCTCACAATCCACGAGCGAATTACCCATCAAAAAGCCCAACTACCAAACGGTAATTGGGCTTTTCAGTAAAATGAGTCTGTTTATCGCCTAGCGGCTGGCCGCCAACGCCTCAGCGCCACCTACGATTTCGAGAATCTCGGTCGTGATGGCCGCCTGACGCGTCCGGTTATAGGTCAATTTCAGCGATTTCAGCAGTTCACCGGCGTTGTCGGTGGCTTTGTCCATCGCTGTCATACGGGCACCGTGCTCCGAAGCGTTGCTTTCCAACACCGCTTTGTAAAGCTGTATTTTCAAGCTCTGCGGGATGAGCGTTTTAATAATCTCCTCCTTACTTGGCTCGAAGATGTAGTCGATGCTATTGGCGGACTCATTGGCGCTGGGGGTGCCAGCGGGCACTTCCGTGGGCACCAGCGGCAGCAACTGCTCAGAGCGTACGAACTGCGTCGCCACGTTCTTGAACTCGTTGTACACCATCACTACCTCGTCGTAAGTGCCTTCGGTGAAGCCTTGCATAGCCTCCTCGGCAGCCACGCGCACCGTGTCAAACGACAGCTTGGCGAAAACGTGGGTGTAGTTGCCTACCAGCATGTTGCGCCGGCCGTAGTAGTCATGCGCCTTTTTGCCGATGGCCATCACCGAAATGTTGCCTACTGGCAGGCTGGCGTAGCGGGCCGCAATCAACGCATTCACGCCCTTGAAGACGTTAGCGTTGAAAGCACCGGCCAGGCCCCGGTCGGAGGTAATAGCGATAATCAGCACCCGGCTTACCTCGCGCACCTCGCCGTACTCGCTCACCATCTCATCGGTGGTGGTGCGGGTCAGGTTGGCCAGGATGCTGGTCAGGCGCTGGGCGTAGGGGCGCATCCGAATGATGTTGTCCTGAGCCCGGCGCAGCTTGGCCGCCGCCACCATCTTCATGGCTTTGGTAATCTGCTGCGTGCTCGAAACCGATTGGATGCGCGAGCGAACTTCTTTTAAGCTAGCCATAGAATAATCTGAGAATTAAAAACCGTCTGTCATTGCGAGGAGGAACGACGAAGCAACCTCTCCTTGTCGCCTGCACTACTGCACCAGCGGAAAGGAAGGATTGCTTCGTCGTTCCTCCTCGCAATGACAGACGGTTTTAACTTTTTACTTAGCTGCGAAACCTGCCGCTACATCCTTCGCCGTCTGGCGCAGAGCACCGGTTACAGCGTCGTCGAGTTTGCCGGCTTTCAGGGCTTTCAGCACGTCGGGGTGGCGGGCGTTCAACACCGTGCGGTACTCCTTCTCAAACTCACGCACGCGGTTCACGGGCACGGTGTCGAGGAGGCCGTTGGTGGCGGCGTAGATGATGGCAACCTGGTCCTCCACCTTCACGGGAGAGAACTGGGCTTGCTTCAGAATTTCCAGGTTGCGGCGACCGCGCTCGATGGTGAGTTTGGTCGAAGCATCGAGGTCGGAGCCGAATTTAGCAAACGCTTCCAGTTCGCGGAACTGCGCCTGGTCGAGCTTCAGCGTACCCGAAACCTTCTTCATCGACTTAATCTGAGCGTTGCCACCCACGCGGCTTACCGAGATACCCACGTTGATAGCGGGGCGCACGCCGGCGTTGAACAAGTTGGTTTCGAGGAAAATCTGGCCGTCCGTAATCGAGATTACGTTGGTCGGGATGTAAGCCGAAACGTCACCCGCCTGGGTTTCGATGAGCGGCAAGGCCGTCAGCGAACCACCACCTTTCACCAGCGGCTTCAAGCTTTCGGGCAGGTCGTTCATGTTGCGCGCAATCTCGTCCGAAGCGTTGATTTTAGCGGCGCGCTCAAGCAAACGGCTGTGCAGATAAAACACGTCGCCAGGATAAGCCTCGCGTCCGGGAGGACGACGGAGCAGCAGCGACACCTCACGGTATGCTACGGCCTGCTTCGACAAGTCATCATACACCACTAGGGCCGGGCGGCCCGTATCGCGGAAGTATTCGCCCACTGCGGCACCCGTGAAAGGCGCGTAGAACTGCATCGGCGCGGGGTCCGAGGCCGAAGCCGAGACAACTACCGTGTAGTCCATTGCGCCGCCTTTGGTCAAGGCCTGCACTACCTGCGCTACCGTCGAAGCCTTCTGGCCGATGGCTACGTAGATGCAGAAAACGGGCTCGCCGCGCTCGAAGTACTCGCGCTGGTTCAGGATGGCGTCGAGGGCTACAGTCGACTTGCCGGTCTGGCGGTCGCCGATAATCAGCTCGCGCTGGCCACGGCCAATCGGAATCATGGCGTCAATAGCCTTGATGCCGGTTTGCAGCGGCTCGGTAACCGGCTGACGGAAAATCACGCCAGGAGCTTTGCGCTCCAGGGGCATTTCGTAAGTCTGACCCGTGATGGGGCCGCGACCGTCGATGGGCTGGCCCAGCGTATTGATTACGCGGCCCACGATGCCCTCGCCTACCTGGATGGCGGCTATTTTATTGGTGCGGCGCACGGTATCGCCTTCCCGAACCCCGGAGGATTCGCCGAGCAATACGGCACCTACGTTGTCTTCTTCGAGGTTCAAAACCAGCCCTTGCAGGCCGTTTTCGAACTCAATCAACTCGCCCGACTGCGCGTGCGACAAGCCGTAGATGCGGGCCACGCCGTCGCCGACCTGGAGCACCGTGCCGACTTCTTCCAGCTCGGCGGCCGATTTAAAATTGGACAGTTGCTGCCGCAGGATGGCGGAAACTTCGTCCGGGCGTACTTCTGCCATGGGAATATTAGTTTAAGCTGGGAGTAAAAGTCTTGTCGGTGAGCGAGGTGCGCAGGCGGCGCAGGCCGCCACGCACCGAGTCATCTATTTGCTGGTCGCCAACGCGTAGGATAAACCCACCAATTAGCGAGGCATCCACCTTTTCGGTGAGCGAAACCTGCGTGAGGCCGGTCTGCTGCTTCACCATTGCCTCGATTTCAACACGAGCAGCCGGGGTGAGCGGCGTGGCCGAAATTACTTCGGCCAATTGCACGCCCATCATCGCGTTGTATTGCTTGATAAACTCGTCGCCGATGTTTTCGAGCACTGCTTCGCGGTTTTTGCTGGTCACAATCTGAAAAAAGCGCGTCAGCATCTCCGATACCTTGTCCTTGAACACGGCGTTGAGGATGCTTAGTTTCTTGTCGTGCTTCACAATCGGGTTGCGCAGCAACAGGCGCAGGTCGCGGCTGCCGGCCATGGTGTTGGCCAGCAAGTCCATGTCCTGCTTAATCGTTGCCAGGTTGCCCTGCTCTTTGGCCAAATCCAGCAAGGACTTAGCATAGCGGGCAGCTACTTGTTGGTCGGCCATGATTTTAATTGTTAATGGTTAATGATTAATTGTTAATGACCGTTGTGAGCTGCTTTTGGAAGCCAGCGCGACAATTAACCATTAACAATTAACCATTGACAATTAATTGAGCTTTACGTCTTTCAGGTAGTCGTCAACCAGCTTTTGCTGGGCGGCGGGGTCGGCTAGCTCGCGGCGGAGCAGGCGCTCGGCAATGTCCACGCTCAATTGAGCAGCGGTGTTGCGTACCTCGGCCAGAGCCTGGTTTTTCTCCTGCTGAATCGACTCACGCGCTTGCTGGGCAATGCGGTTGGCTTCTTCGGTGGCAGCAGTCTTGGCTTTCTCGACGATTTGGTTGGCGATAGCCTGGCCTTCCTTCAGCATCTGGTCACGCTCGTGGCGAGCGTCGGCTAGGAGCTTTTCGTTGCCAGCTTTCAGGTTCTGCATTTCTAGCTTGGCTTGCTCAGCCATGCGCAGGGCATTGTCGATGCTGTCTTCACGGTCGCGCAGGGCTACCAGAATCGGCTTCCAAGCGAACTTGGCCAGCAAGAACAACACCAGCAGGAAAATGACCAGCTGCCAGAAAATGAGGCCTAACTTGGGGGTTACAATTTCCATATTGAATAGAGATTAACTGTCGGGGTAAATGCGAAAAGTGGTGCGAATGTGACAGTTGAGAAGGCGGGCAATTTTTCAATAGCTCGCTTCCCATTTTTCACATTTTAGACATTCTCGACCGGCTACCTTCACGCAAACAGCCCGCCGCGCCCTACGCCGAAGCGACGCGCAGCGGGCTGCTTTGTGCCGCCTCTATTCTTACGGATTGAGCTTAAACGAAATCAGCAGGCAGACTACTACTGCGAACAGGGCCAGACCTTCGATAAGAGCAGCCACAATCAGCATGGCAGTTTGGATTTTGCCCGAAGCTTCTGGCTGACGGCCAATAGCTTCCATAGCCTGACCACCGATGCGGCCGATGCCAAGGCCAGCGCCAAGCGCTACCAAACCAGCACCGATAGCAGCACCAAATACAGCCAGACCAGTGGCATTAGCAAGTTGCAGTAACAAAGAGAGCAACATAAAAAAAGAGGGAAAGTGTGGGGAAATGAAAAAACAATGGAAGGGCACCCAACCTGGCTGCCCGATGAAAAAGCAACCGTAATACTAGTGGGCGGGGTTCGGAACGGTGCTACCGTCGAAGCCAGTTTGCAGGTCGAGGTGATGCTCCTCGTCGTGGTGATGCTCTTCTACGGCACCACCAATGTACATGGCGGTGAGCAGCGTAAAAATGTATGCTTGCAGAATGGCAACCAGCAGCTCCAATACGTTGATAAATAAGCCGAAGGCTAGTGATACCGGCGCAACGTAGGGACTCTTGAAGATGAAAATGAGGCTAATAAAGCTCAGAATCACGATGTGGCCAGCTGTGATGTTAGCAAACAGACGCACCATGAGCGAGAACGGCTTTACCACGATGCCAACCAACTCTACCGGAATCATGATTGGCAGCAGCAACTTAGGTACACCCGGCGTGTTGAAGATGTGCCCCCAATAATTCTTGTTGCTGCTGAACAACGTAACAGTCAGCGTTATAATAGCCAGCGTAAATGTGATATTAACATTACCCGTCAGGTTGGCTGCTCCTGGCGTGAGGCCCAACAGGTTGTTGAACCACACAAAGAAGAAGAGGGTGAGCAGGTAAGGCATATACCGCTCGTACTTCGGGCCAATAGACTTCTTGGCGATTTCATCGCGGATAAAAACGATGATTGGCTCAAAGAATGACTGCACACCTTTGGGAGCGCGGCCTTGGCTTTTGACGTAATTGCTAGCGATATAGCGGAACAGCACCAGCATCAACAGGCTGCTACCGAAGAGCGCAGCTATGTTTTTGGTGATGGAGAAATCGTAAACCGGGCTGCCATCAGTAGCTACCAACTCTTCGTGATGCAGGCGCAAGCCTTGGTACACGGGGCCTTCGGCCTCTTCGGTGGTTTTGGCCGTAGCAGCAGGGTTTTCGGTTTCCTCGGCACCGGCAATCAGATACTTAGACGAGAATACCGACAGGCCTTTGCCGGGGCGATAGGCGATGATGGGCAGGTAGGAGGTGAATTCGTTGTTGTCCGTCGAAAACCAGTGCCACTCGTGCGAATCGCCGATGTGGTGCAAAATCATCTCACCGGGGTTGAACGCCTCCTCTTTTTTGCCCCCTTCGGTGGGCTCGGCTGCAAAACCGGCAAACGTGCAAAGGCAGAAAATCAGAGTTAGTAACCGCTTCATTCAAAACTAATTAATAGGCGAGCCCGTGGATAAATTGCTATGCTTCGGGGACTTGCTTCTTTGAAAACGGGCGCAAGTTACTAAAAATAGCCCAAATTTCAAAGCCAGCGCCCAGAAAGTAGCTCAGAAAGAATACTCCCAGGAAGGCCCAGGTGCCTCGCCCCTCGTGTGCGCCGCCCCGGTAGAAGTATACCAGCACGATGACCAGCGACAGCATCAAGCGCAACACTACGCCGCCGAAGTAGGCCCCCAAAAAATTGTCGGCCGAGCGCGCTACAAAGTGCGCCGTGAGCCAATACGTGAGTAGCGTGAGTGCCAGCAAGCCACCCAGCACGTAGGGTGCCAAGGGGTGCACCACGGTCGGCCCGAACGCCGATTTCAACCCAAACAGCACCGCATAGCTGGCTAGCGCGAAGGCGGCAAACTGGGTGAGAAACGAGCGACTCATGCGGCGGAGTGGGCAGAAATGGCAAAGCGGGCTGCAAAGGTCGGCACAAACGGGCCATGAACCCACGCAAAAGCCCCGATTGCCGACGCAAGCGGGGCCAAAAAAGCAACATTTATTCAGTGTACCGGCTAATTGGTCACGGTGTAGCTGATGCGTCGCCGCCGCTGCGCGCCGTTGGCGAAGGTCATCGTGATGTCGAGCCGCACGGCCGTGTTGAGGGCGTAGGTGGCGGG
>JBPBQK010000058.1:0-159872 GCA_050954845.1 Janthinobacterium lividum | reverse complement strand
TTTCCTTCACGCTTAACAGACGTCAACAGACGTCAACAAACGATAAGGAAAGGTTGCTTCGTCGTGCCTCCTCGCAATGACAACCGTCCTCCTTCACCATTTCACTTAGTCACTCCCCCGGCCGGTCCACGTCCGTTAGCTGGTCTTTGCGGCGCATAATCTGCAGCTCCAGCCGGGTGAGGGTAAAGGGCTCCTTGCTGTACTTCTCGGGCGAGTTGAGCGTTTTGATGGGCGCGTTATTATCAATCTGAAAGTCATTGGCCAGCAGCTCCACGTTGTTGCCGCCCACGCGGTTCACTTTCAGCAGCGAGTAGAGGCCGGCGCTGTCCGAGCGTACGGTGTAAATGTCGCCGGCGCGGGGGGCAGCCAGCAGCGCCTCATCGGTGTGGTGGTCGCGGATGCTGGCCAGCGCGCCGAAGGTGACGACGGCCAGCACCACGGCCAGCCCGGCCCAGGCCCAGATGGGATGCTTGGTTTGCTGCTTCAGCTCGCGCACGGCGGGAGCCAGGGCGGCGGGTATTTTACTGTTTTCCCACCCGGTCTGGCACGCGCCGCACTCTACCGCCGCCAGCTTCGAGTAGGGGAAAAACGGAATCCAGTACACGTGCGCGTAGCGGCTATATAAGCTAGTGCGCAACGCGTTGGCAGTGCCGCAGCTGGGGCAAGCCAGATTGGGGAGCGCCTCGGTGCGCAAGTGAGTGCCGTTGGTACCGTAAAAAATCATGGCATAGAATAGGGAAAAAGCACAGCGCCAATTCGAGGTCGAAATGCGTCCGTACTGGTGAAAAATAATTGAGCTACCAAACATAGCACCCGCGGTAGTTATGCTCATCAGTAATTCAGAAAGCCTTGCTGCTTCTTAAACAGTCAACCCAGGTTGCGGCGTGGTGTGCCGCGAGCAGGCGGCTTCACAGCAACTGGAGATACCAGCGCCTAAAGTCAGATTAAAGACGCGGTAAGCTTCTTATTTACAGGGTGTATGTCTTACAAGTCAAGGCTGAGGTAAAATCTATTGTACCAATAAATTAGCTGTGCCGCCCGCCGCGATGGCCGTTACTTCGGCCCATGAAACTGCGCAACCTCGGGGCCTATCTGCAAGAGCGGTTTGCTCCCGTCAACATAGGGCTGTTTGTGGTGCTCTTTGCCACGGTGCGGGGCGTGGCCTCGGTGGCCTGCGCCGCTGCGGGCGGCTGCCCGCCCGGCCCCGGCGGCTGGGTGGCGACGCTAGGTGCGCTGGCCACGGTGTCGTTTTTCTTTCGCCTGCGGGTGTTTGATGAAGAAAAAGACTTCGCCCTCGATGTCCTCAACCACCCCCAGCGCGTGCTGCAAACCGGCCGCGTGACCCTGCCGCAGCTGCGGGCGCTGGCCTGGGTTGGCGCGGCGCTGGAGGCCGGCTGGTCGGGCTGGCAGGGAAGTAATACACTGCTACTGTGGGCGCTGGCGCTGGGGTATAGCCTGCTCATGCGGGCCGAGTTTGGCGTGGGCCACTGGCTGCGGCGGCATCTGGTGCTGTATGCGCTGTCGCACATGCTCATTATGCCGCTGGTCATTAGCTGGCTGTTTGCGGCCTATGCCGGGGGCTTGGTGCTGGCTGGCCAGTACCTGCCGCTGCTGTGGCTGCTGAGCTTGCTGGGTGGCTTCAGCTTCGAGCTGGCGCGTAAGCTGCACGCCCCGGCCGCCGAGCGAGCGGGCGTCGATTCGTATTCGCAGGCGCTGGGCTACGGGCCGGCGCTGGCGCTCACGGTGGCCGTGCTGCTGGCCGGGGGCGCGGTGCAGGCATTGCTGCTGCGGGCATTGCATGGTCGGCTGGCTTCCTACGCGGGGCTGGCGCTGTTACTGGCGGCGGGCCTGGCCCTGTATGCCACGGCCGCCCGCCGGCCTCAGGAAATTCGTCTGCGGCAGGCCGAAAAAGTAGTGTCGCTGGTAATGCTCACCTCTTATCTGGCCGTGCTGGCCGAAGTATATGGCCTCGGAAAATAGTCAGTTATTCGTGCCCGGCCGTCGGCCGGCGCTGCCACCCGCCCAGGCCGCCGCTCGCCTCGGCGGCAAGGCCGCCGGCCTGCTGCGCCTGCGGGCGCTGGGTTTGCCAGTGCCCGAGTTCGTGGTGCTGCCCGCTGCCCTATTCGAGCCCCGGCTGGTGGGCCTGCCTACCACCGCGGCCGGACTGGCCGAGCGCCGGGCCCGGCTGAGCCGCTACGAGGTGCCGCCGGCCACCCAGGCCGCCCTGCGCCCGGTGCTGGCGGCCTGGGGCTTTCCGGGGGCGGCGGTGGCCGTGCGCTCGTCGGTGGCCGATGAGGATGGCACCACGGCCGCTTTCCCCGGCATGATGGATAGCGTGCTGAATGTCAGCGACTGGCCGGCGCTGTGGGCGGCCGTGGCGCGGGTGGCGGCCAGCGCGTATTCCGACCGGGCGCTAGCGTATCGGCGGCAGCGGGGCCTGGTGCTGGCAGCGCGGCCGGCCGTGGTGGTGCAGCGCCAGGTGGCGGCGCGGGCGGCGGGCGTGCTGTTTACCACCTTCCCCGAATACCCGCAGGAAATGGCCGTTCACGCCGTGGCCGGGCTGGGCGAGGGGCTGGTAGGCGGGCAGCTGGTGCCGGAAGAGTACTATTTGAATAAAGCCAATGGGCAGCTGGTGAGTAATGTAGCGCAGAGTGGTACTCCGCTCTTAATAGGGCAGGAAGGCGTTGCTTGCACGAGTGCCAGTCCGGCGCCCACCAAAGCGGAGTGCCACTCCGTGCTACTTTCTCCCGGTGCATTAGCCGAGCTCTACCGCTTTGCCCAGCACCTCGAAACGGCCCTCGGCCACCCGCAGGATGTGGAATTTGCCCAGGATGAAACCGGTAAAATCTGGCTGGTGCAAACCCGGCCGCTCACCCAGCCGGTGCCCGAAGTGGTGGTGTACGACAACGCCAATATTCAGGAAAGCTACTGCGGCGTGACTACGCCGCTTACTTTCAGCTTTGCCCAGCGCGCCTACGCTACCGTGTACCGCCAAACTATGCGCACGCTGGGCCTCCCTGCCGCCACCGTGGCCGCCCACGAGCCCGTGATTATTAACCTGCTCGCGTTGCGGCAGGGGCGCATTTACTATAACCTTAATAATTGGTATCGCGGCCTGCAACTGCTGCCCAATTTCAGCCAAAGCAAAGCCGATATGGAGCGCATGATGGGCGTGCTGGAGCCCGTCGATTTTGTGCGCGACCAGCGCAAAACCCTCGCCCAAAAACTGGCTTTGTTGCCCCGCCTAGCCTTCAACCTAAGCCGCCTGCTCGCGGAGTTTGCCCGCCTGCCCGGCCAGGTGCAGAAGTTCCAGCGGCGGTTCGAGGCCGAGTACCATCGCTTTTACCAGCTGCCGCTGGCCACGCTCAGCGCCCCCGAGCTGCTGCGCGAAATCGAGCACCTCGACCAAGCCCTGCTTACCCGCTGGACTACGCCCATTATCAACGACTTCCGGGTGATGATGGCCAACGGCACCGCTACCCGCCGCCTCGCCCAGCTCGGCATCGCCGACCCCGAGGAATTTCTTAGCCGCTACCTGGCTGGCAGCCCCGAGGCGGCCGAGGGCAGCCCCGCAGCCGAGCCCCTGGCCAGCCTGCTGCCCGCGCTGGCCCTGCGCGAGCTAGGCCACCTGGCCCGCTGCGAGTACCCCGCGCTGCTGCCGTTGCTGCACCAGCCCGGCCCCGCGCTGCCGGCCCAGGTGGCGCGGCTGGCCCCCGCTTTTCACCAGCGCGTGCAGCACTACGTGGCCCGCTACGGCGACCGCACCATGGGCGAGCTCAAGCTCGAAACCGAAACCATGCGCACCGACGAAACCCTGTTTTATCAGTACCTGACGGCCTACCTAACGCCCGCCGCCCCAGCCACCGCGCCCACCTCGCTGCCCGCCCAGGCGGCCGCCGAACTGGCGGCGCTGCTGCGGCCCCGCGGCTGGTGGCGGGCCCGGCAGGTGCGCGGTAGCCTAGCGGCCCTGCGCCAGGCCGTGGCTTGCCGCGAAGCGCTGCGGCTAGCGCGCACCCGCCTGTTTGGCATGTACCGGGCCACCTACCGGCATCTGGGCCAGCGCCTCGCCGCGGCCGGCACGCTGGCCGCGCCACTCGATATTTTCTTCCTCACCGAAACCGAAATAAGGGAGGCTGCCCGCGCTGGCGGGCCGCCGTGGGTTACGCTGGTGGCAGCCCGCCAGGTTGAGTTTGCCGCCTACCGCGCGGCCCCGGCCCCGGCGGGGCGGCAGGTGGTGCCGGCCCGGCCGGCGGCCCCCACCGAGGCCGCGCTGCCCGCCGATGGCCGCCTGTGCGGCACCGGCTGCTACCCCGGCCAGGTGCAGGGCGAGGTGGTCGTCATCACCGACCCGGCGCAGGCCGCGGTGGGGGTTGTGCGCGGGCGCATAGTGGCGGCCCTGCGCACCGACCCCGGCTGGGCGGCGCTGTTTCCGGGGTGCCGGGCGGTGCTCATCGAGCGGGGCTCAGCGCTGTCGCACTCCGTTATTGTGCTGCGCGAGCTGGGCATTCCGACCATTATAAACGTGCCGGGCCTCACGCAGCACTTGCGCAGCGGCCAGCACGTGCAGGTGGATGGGCGCACCGGCGAAATCGTGCTGCTGGGGTGATAGTCTTCGCCGGAAAATATGCGTATATGCCTAATAATTACTGTCCTCAAGTTCTGCGCTTGCCACTTATGCCCGCCCGCCGTGCCGCTGCTCCGGCCACGGCAAAAAGTACCCTGGCGCGGCCCTGCTATTGAAGCTCCTGGTAGACCTGGGCGCGATGAGGATTTAGTGCTTCGCCTTTCTTTTATATGACATACTATATGTTAAGATTAGCTATTATTGCTGCGGTTAGTCTAAGCGACCGTTCTGTTTCTCGACCTTCCTGCCTTTTGAAAACCGACCCTTCCATTCTTTCCTCATGCCTGTTTTTCTCGACCGCTTGCCTTACAATGGTGAGCTTCCGGCCAGCTTCGACACCGTGGGCCGGCAGCTTTATGCAGGGTTAGGCTACGCCCCCGACGATGAGCCCGCCGCCGAACTGTGCGCGCAGCTAGCCGCCACCCACGACATTATTTTCTATACCGACCACTGGAATCTGCGGCTCGCGGGTTTGTTTCCGAAGGCGGGCGGCGGGGTCGCGTATTTTGGGTTTTGGGAAACCTCGGGGATGCTGCTGCGCAACCAGGTAGCCTTCGATATGCTGCTGCGCGATGCCGCCGAGCGCGGGTTTCAGACGGTGCAGGGGCCGCTGCACTTTAGCACGTATTTTCGCTACCGGCTGCGGCTGGGCGAGGTGCCCTCGTGGCGGCAGTTCGACCGCGAGCCCGTGAACCCGCCCTACTACCCCGACTTGCTAACGCAGGTAGGCTTTCGGCCGGCGCTACTGTTTGAGAGCCGCTGCCTGCGCGCGGCCGATACTCCGCAGGTGTATGAGCAGCGGCAGGCGGTGCAGGAGCAATTATTGCGTACGCCCTTCGATTTTATTCCACTCACGCCGGGCACCTGGCACGCCCTGGAAGACGAGATTTTTACGCTCACGCAAGAGATTTTCAGCCAAAACCCAGCCTACCGGGCCGTGGGCCTGGCGCAGTTTCGGCTGCTCTACAACGAGGCGTATGCCGAGGGGCTGTGCCCGCACACCTCGGTGCTGTTTCGGCACCGGCCCAGCGGCAAGCTGGCGGCCCTCAGCCTGTGCCAGCCCAACTACCACCCACTGGGCCGCGCCGTGAGCGAGCACCCCGTATTTGCCCGCGACTACCCCCACCTCACCAAGCCCACGCTGCTAGCCAAAACCGTGGGCGTGCACCCCGATTTTCGGGGCCAGGGCTTGCAGGCCCTGCTGGCTGCCTACGCCATGCAGGAATTTCGGGCGTATTACAACGACGTGATTTTCTGCCTTATGCGGGAAGGGAATCTGTCGCTAAGCTTTACTAAAGACCTGCCGACCGAGGTAGCGCACTATGCGCTGTTTGAGCGCGAGGTGTAGCACCTGTGCTTCCTCGCCAGGACAAACACCCTCGAATTAGCCTTTAATCGCCGCAAAAAAGCTATCCACCACGCGGGGCAAAAACGCGTACGGGCTGAGTGTGTGCGGCAGCAAATACAGCCCCAGCCGGTGCAGGCCAAACTCCAGCGTGGCCAGCCGGGTGCCTTCGGCAAACGCCGCCTGGTCGGCAAAGCGGCCGGTGCGGGCGTGCAGCTGCTGGCGGTAATACTCGAAGTACCCAGCGCGCAGGTGGTAGCGGTCGGGGCCGAGCACGAAGCTGAGCAGCTCGGCCACATCGTACTGCGGCAGGTGGTAGGTGGCCAGCTCCCAGTCGTAGGCCACAAGCTGCAACTGGCCACCGGGGCCGGGCCGAAAGCAGGTATTGCGTGGGTTCAGGTCGTTGTGAATGAGCGTTTTGGGAAGCGTGTTCAGCATAGCCCAGTTGCTCGGAATTTCCCGGATAGCCTGGGCTAAAAGTTGCCGCCGCGCCGCCGGGTACAGGTCGGGAAAGTGCCGCCCGGCGTGGTCGAGCAGCGCCTCCCAAAGCGGGGCCAGCTGGGGCCAGGTAGCGGGCGGGGCCTCGGGTGGGGCGGTACCGGCGGGCACGAGGTGGCAGGCGTGCCAGGCCGCTAGCTGGCGCAGGGCGGCGCGCAGGTGGGCATCGGTCCACTGCGCGGGGGCAAGCACCGAGTTGAGCAGCTCGCGGGGGCTAAGGTCTTCGAGCAGCACTAGGTATGAGTCGGTGGCGGCGTCGGCGTGGGTGCCCCACACGTGGGGCAGCAGCCCGGCCGCCTCGGCGCAGGCGGGCGCGGCATACACCGCCAGCTCGCGCCGGTGGGTGTTGCCAAAGCCGGTGACGTACTCGAAGGCTGGGTATACCTCGGCCACGGCTCCGCCGCAGGCCTGGGCCAGCCCCGTAATCATCTGGCAGATGGCGCGGCCGTGGGGCTTGGCTTTCAAGACCATGCGCTCGGTGCGCCAGGGCTGGCCGGTTTCGCGCAGCTCTGCTTCTAAGCCAAATAAGCCGATGGGCCGCGCCGACTGCCCCGCCGTGAGATTAGACAAAATGCTGGTCGAGCTATCGAGCGACCACGGGCGCACCACGCGCACCTCGGCCGCCTGAGCGGGGGCGTGCTGGCGCAGCAGGGTTTGCAGGAAATCAGGAGTCATGGCGGGGAGGAAAGGAAGTGGTTTTACTGGTGTTTACAGCCAAAAACGTCCGTCATGCTGAGCGCAGCGCAGCGGAGTCGAAGCATCTCGCGTGGCGCAGTATTTCCTTGCGTTAGCAACGAAGCGAGCGAGATGCTTCGACAAGCTCAGCATGACGAATGTGCTGATTATTAAGCCTATTAATTGCTTCGCAGCCAGCATAATCGAGCACTCGCACGCCGCCAAAGTAGAAGCAGGCATCGTGTGCATCCAGCGCCGCCGAGATGGCCGGCAGCAGCGGCACGGCCACCGTGCGCCGGGGGGCCTGGGCTTGCAGCAGGTTCCAGAACACCACCCGCAGCGGCTGGGCCCGCGCGGCCAGCGCCCGGCTCGTGCGCGCAAATTCGGCGGGGCTCACGTACTCAAAAATGTTGGAGAGGCTGGCTTTGGTTACGGCTTGCCCGGCTTCGGAAAGGAGGAATTCGGTGGCCTCGCCCGTCACGAGGTGCAGCCGGGGCAGGCGGCTGCGCAGTTGCGCATAGTTGGCCTGCTGGTAGCAGGGCGGCAGCAGGTGCTCGGGCAGGTTTTCGGGCCCAAAAAACAGGAAGCGGAAAAAGAAATTATCGCGCGCCAGCTGCTGGCCCAGGTGTTGCCGCAGCCGCTCGTAGAAGGTGGCCCCGCCCGCATCGGCCGCGTAGCGAAATAGGCGCGGGTCGCGCCCCCGGCTCAGGTTGGCCGCGTCGAAATAGGCAATGAAGCGGGTCCTGAAATCGGGCTGGTCGAGCACCTGCCGGAAATAGGCCTGCTGCGTTGGTATATCATTGAATGTAAGCAGATGTCGCAGCCGGGTTTGCCACGCGGCCGGCAGCGTTGGCAGGAAGCCAGTGACGTAGCTTTCCAGCTGCCCGGCCAACAGCAGGCCCGCGGGGTGCTGCGCCAGATAGGCCGCCCAGCAGGCATACGCCTCGGCCGGTAGCGTGGCTTGCAGCGCGGCGGTAGCCGCCGCCACAGCGGCCGGGCCAGCCAGCCCCAGCAGCCCGCGCAGCACCGCCGGCGGGTGCTGGGCAATGACGTGCGCCTTGAGGTGCAGCAGTTGGTTTTGCACCGGGTTCAGGTCGATGGCCGTGACTTGGCGCGGGCCGGCTAGCAAGGCATTCAGCGCGTTGCAGCCCGCCGAAGTGATGATAAGCGCGTGGTCGTCGGCCGTGAAATCGAGCGCCTGGTACAGCGTTTCGTGGCCTTCCCACACCAAGCCATAGCGCAGGCGGTCGAGGGGGATGCGGGCAAATTCGGAATGCATAGCTGGTATAGGTAGTTAAATGGACGGCAGCGAGGCTGGGGTTTTTTCACCGCGTAAGGCGCGGAAGGTTGCGCGGAGGGCCGCGAAAGCTCGGAAGGCGCGGCGCTGAATTTTTGGGTTGAGCAGGGGTGAGCGGCAAGTGATTTTCAATGGTAATCAGCGCACTAAGTCATAGCGGATTTTAGAGAAATGCCGGCCATCGACGGGCAGTTTTTCGCGCTGCGCTACTTGGCCCAGCAGCCCCGGCCCGAAGGCGGTTTCGGTGGCCGCCCGCACGCCTTCGGGGGTGGTCATGCCCACAAAAAACACGTCGAACGCCGTGCCATCGGGGCGGGGCAGGGCCGCCACCTGCACCACGCCGGGCAGGTGGCGCAGGTGGTGCTCTAGTTGGTAGTGCCCCACGCTGCGCACCAGTTGGGCGGCCCCGCGCCGGCCCGTCAGCCACAGCTGCCCAGTTGCGTCGAAGTAGCCGAAGTCGCCGGTTGCCAGCCAGTTATCGGCTTCGGCAGGCTGGGCCACGTGCGGGCCGCGCACCAGTATTTCGCCGGCTTGGTAGGGGAGAAGGTTGGGCGGCAGGCTGTTGCCCAGGGGCTGCGTAGTAGCTGCGGCGGTGGCCGGCGCGGCCGGCTGCCATATCGCCTGCGGCTGCCGCAGGCTGATTTCCAGCCCCGCGTGCAGCTGGCCCACGCAGTAGCCCCGGCGCGGGTCGAGCGGCAACCCGGCCCCGGCCCGCACAGCAATCGGCTCGGCCTCCGAAGCACCGTAAATGACGTGGCAAACAGCGTTTGGAAAAGCGCCGCGCAAATCTCCTAGCAGCCGCTCGGGCACCGGCGAGCCGCCCACCCCCAGCGCCCGCACCGCCGGAAACGTGGCCGGGTGCAGCGCCAGGTGCAGCAGCAGTTTCTGGAAATAGAAGACATTGCCCGTCAGCGTTTCCACTTGCTCGGCGGCCAGCTGCGCCACTAGGCGGGCCGGGTCGAACTGGGCGAGGCGGCCCCCCGGCAGGTCGGGTACAATGCTGAGCGCACCCACCGCCAGGTTGTGCAAAATGACGTTGGCAAACAGCGGAAAATCGCGCTGCCCCAGCCACGGCGGAAACTGCTGGCGCAACGCCTCGTGCTGCGCTTGCAGCACCTGGTGGCTGCGCCGCACCGCCGCCGGCCGCCCCGATGCCGACCCCGAGCTATGCGAAAGCAGCGCCGCTTGCGCCGGGCCCACCAGGCGCAGCACGGGCACCGGCAAACTGCCGCCAGCCAAATAGTTACAGTCAACGGGCTCAGGGGCGACTACGCAGCGGCACCCGAGCAGGCGGCCCAGCCAGCCCAGCTTGCGCCGGGTGCCGGGCGCTACTACCGCCAGCCCGATGCGCTCCGCTTTTAATAGCCCGTAAATGGTGCCAGCGGTGGCCCCGGCAGGCGGCAGCACCGGCACCGCGCCCAGCCCTAGCACAGCCAATAGCGCTGCCACTAGCTCGGGGCTGCCGGGGCAAGCCAGCAGCACGGCTGCGCCCACGGGCAGGGGGCCGCTGGCTTCGAGGGTGTGCTGCCAGGCCAGCACCCGCGCCAGTAGCGCGGCCCCACTTACGCTGGTGGGGGCGGCACCGGGCCGGGCGGCAGGCCAGCGCAGCACTTCGCGCGCTGGCTGGCGGCGCAGCTCCGTAAACAGGCGCTCGGCAAAATTGGGGTGCATGGGGCAGGTGGGGTGAGTGGCGGGGCCGGCCGTCGGCTGCCTTGGTAATGCCCAAAGGTGTTGGGCTACCGGACATTGCCGCTACTCATCTTTTGCCGCTGGCAGACTTTAGAAATCGCTGGCTGCTGCCCGCAGCTGGTGCGGGAGCGAAAGGGGATTTAGAAAGAGGATTTTTATAATTATATAATCGTCAAGAATTTATACTCAAAAATTACTGAGCGAATTGTAAGGTTTTGAATTCAAAGCGGCGCGTAAGCTTTGCCAATGGTTAGACTTTTGCGAAGCGCTGCGGAATACTGATTAGCCTGTATTGCGGCGTAGCGGTGCCAGGTTTGTAGCCCCTTAGGCAGCCGGAAATAGGAAAGTGCCGCGTAGCGGTGCCAGAAGCCATCGGGCGATTCTGGCACCACTACGCGGCACTTGCTACCTACTGTTCTTTTGAACTACAAACCTGGCATTGCTGCGCTCGCAATGACAAACGATTTTAGGCAATTGAGAACAGTTACTAGCCTTGGTCGGGACGCAAGGCCTCCAAGGCCCGGCGGGTTTCGACCAGCTCCGTAACCTCGCTGGCGTAGACGGTTATGCCGGCGGCCTGGCCGCTCTCCTCAAAGCGCTGGTAGAAGAACGTGAAATAGGTGTCGCGCAGCTCGCCGTGGCCGTTGTCGAGCCGGATGTGGCGCTCGCGGCCGCGGTAGCTTTCGCCGCTTTCGTACACCTGGTCGAGGATGTCGATAACGCCCTGGCCTTTGATTTCGGGGAACACCTCCTCGGCGGTGCGGCCCACTATCTCGATGTGGCGGGCCAGGTTCACGAGGCCTTCGTTGGCAAACTCGAAGCGGTGCTCGGGGCCGCGCATGATGCCAATGCAGGCGGGCGCTTTCATGAGCAGGCCATACAGGGTTTGGCGCTGCTGCTGGGCCAGGTGGTAGTTGTCGTAGGCCTGCTCGGAGAGGGCCGCCTGCTGCTCGTTGGTATCGAGCAGCTCCTGCACCATCAGCTTCTGGTCGTGGATGTCGGTGGCCCCGCCCACCCACATCGTGATGGTGCCATCGTCGGCGCGGCGGGGGGCGGCGCGGGCCAGTATCCAGCGGTATTCGCCATCGGCGCGCCGCAGGCGGTACTCGGCCTGAAAGAGGTCGCCGCTGGTCAGGCGCTGCTGCCAGGTGTCGAGCACCCGCGTCTTGTCGTCGGGGTGCAGGCTGTCGAGCCACTGCTCGCCCAGCTCCTCGGTCAGGCTGTGGCCCGTGAAGGCCAGCCAGCGCGGGTTGAAGTAGTCGGCCCGGCCATCGGGCGTGGTGGTCCAGATGAGCACGGGCAGGCTTTCCAGAATGAAGAGCGTACGGGCCTGCTCGTCGGCCAGCTTGGCCTGGGTTTCGGCGGCGGCCTTGGCGATGCGCAGTTGCTCGGTTACATTCTGGGTGCGCTGCAAGATGTATTGCAGCTGGCCCTGGGCGTCGAGAATGGGAAAATGGGTGGCCTGCCAGTAGAATTCCTCGAAGCCGCCGCCCAGCTCGGCGGGCCGCTCCAGGTCGTAGCGAATGAGCGGCATGGTGTGCGGCTCGAGGGTGTGGCGCACGTGCTCGTGCGAGTGCAGCATAATGTCGCCCTCGTTCTTATCGACCGATGGAAAGGCCTCGAAAAGCGGGCGGCCCACTATTTCCTCGCGGGCCTTGAGCGACACGGCCACGTGCTCATCGGTGTTGTCGAGGATGGTCGCATCCGGGGCCATTAGCAACAACGCAGCGGGAAGAGAGCGAAATATGTGTTGATAATCAACGGGTAATGCAGCGGCAGACATTAGTAGGCTGGAAATAAGCAGGCGCGAAAGTACGTAACAACGAACAGCTACGCCCCGCGTTGCCGCCCACCGGCTAAACCCGGCCCCGCGACGGTTCAACGCCGGCTTTTGCGGGTTCGGTAGCTTTTACTTGAAAGCCGCTGCCCCGGCCGGGCACCTTTGGGGCATCCAAACACCGCCAATGCCCGGCCCCATGAAAACGCCGCTTCTATCCCTGCTGCTCGCCCTCGCCACCCTCGGCCCCGCCGCGGCCCAGGTGCTGCCCCCGCCCACCGCCGTGCCCACCGGCCCCACCCAGCTCAGCGGCACCGTGCTCGACGGCGCCGGCCGCCCGCTGCCCGGCGTGAATGTATTCCTCAAAACCACCTTCGACGGGGCTACTACCGACTCGCTGGGGCGCTATACTTTCAGCACCACGGCCACCGGCACGCTGCAGCTGGTGTGCACCCTTATCGGCTTCGAGCTGCAGGAAACGCCGCTGGCCCTGCCGGGCGGCGCGCTGGCGCTGCCGCCGCGCCGGCTGCGCGAAAGCCGGGCCTCGCTGGGCACCGTCAGCATTGTGGCGGGGGCGTTTGAGGCCAGCGATGAGAAACGTTCGGCGGCGCTGAAACCGCTCGATATTCTGACTACGGCCGGGGCCAATGCCGACATCGCCAGCGCCCTCAATACCCTGCCCGGCACCACGCGGGTGGGCGAGGAGGGCAAGTTATTTGTGCGCGGCGGGGCGGCCTCCGAAACGCGCTACTACCTCGACGGCTTGCCCGTGCAAAGCTTCTACGGCGGGGCCACGAGCGGCGTGCCGGCGCGGGGCCGGTTTTCGCCCACCTTGTTTAAGGGCACCATGTTTAGCACGGGCGGCTACTCGGCCGAGTATGGGCAGGCGCTGAGCGCGGTGGTGGGGCTGAATACCATCGACCTCGACCCCGAAACGCAGACCGGTATTTCGCTGCTGAGCGTGGGCGGCAGCCTGTCGCGCACCAAGCGCTGGGCGCGCACCTCGGCCTCGGTGAGCGTCGATTATACCAACCTCGCGCCCTACTTCGGCCTCACCGCGCCCGACCAGCGCTGGGAGCACGCCCCCGAGCATCTGGGCGGCTCGCTGCGCCTGGCCCACCGCACCGGCCAGACCGGCATGCTGAAGCTATACGCCACCTACAGCGGCCAAACCATCGCCACCCGCCAGCCCGACCCCGAGGCCGCCTATGCCCAAACCGGCCGCCTCACCGCCCTCCAAAACCAAAACTATTACCTCAACACCACCTACCGCAGCGCCCTGCGCCGCGGCTGGAGCCTAAACGCCGGCCTGGCCCTGGGCCGCGAGCACAACGCCGTGCAGCCCGAGCCCCAGCGCCTCGACGAAACCGAGCAAACCGCCACCGCCCGCCTGGTGCTCACCAACGACTCGGCCAGCACCTGGTTTAACCTCAAAGTGGGTACCGAGAACACCTTGCAGCGCTACGGCCTCACCTACCAGGCCAGCGCCGACCAGCCGGTGTACACGCCGAGCTTTCTGGAAAAGCGCACCGCCGTATTTGCCGAAAGCGACCTGAGCTTGAGCGCCCGCCTCACGGGCCGGGTGGGCGTGCGGGGCGAGTATTCGGGCTTGTTGAACAAAGCCAATTTGGCCCCGCGGGTGGCACTGGCCTGGCAGCTGGGCGCGGGCCAGCAGGTGTCGGCGGCGGCGGGTTTGTTTTATCAAAACCCTACCAACGACCTGCTGCGCGTGCAGCCGGCGCTGGGCTTCGAGCGGGCGGCGCACTACATCCTCAGCTACCAGTACCAGACCAGCGCCCGCACGCTGCGCGCCGAGCTGTACCGCAAGGATTACCACGGTTTGGTGCGCTTCGATGGCTATAATCTGCTCGACAAAACGGCCTACGCCAATTCGGGCGCTGGCTACGCGCAGGGGCTGGACGTGTTCTTCCGCGACCGATACCAGACGTTTAAGAAGATTGACTTTTGGGTGAGCTACGGGCTGCTCGACACCCGCCGCCAGTTTCGGGCCGACCTTGCGCCGGCCGTGCCCACCTTCGCCTCGACCCACAACCTGAGCTTGGTGGGAAAATACTGGTTTGCCAAGCTGCACTTGCAGCTGAGCGGCACCTACGCCTACGGCAGTGCCCGCGCCTACTACGACCCCAACCTGCCCGGCTACAACCAGGGCCGCAGCCCCAGCTACCAAAGCCTCGACCTCAGCCTGAGCTACCTCACCCACCTGGCCGGGCAGTTCACCATCGTGCACTTGAGCATGAGCAACGCCCTCGGCCGCGACAACATCTACGGCTACCGCTACGCCACTACGGCCGGGGCCGATGGCCGCTACGCCGGGGTGCCCACGCGCACGCTGGCCCCGCAGTTTGTGGTGGCCGCGCTGCTGATTTCGATTAACAAAAAGTCGCCCGGCGATACGTCGGTGGCCCCGGACTAGCGCCTGCGGCTTAGGAAGGCGTCTGTCATTGCGAGCGCAGCGAAGCAATCGCACCTGTTGAGCGCCGCCGTTCGGGTGCGATTGCTTCGCTGCGCTCGCAATGACAGGCGTTTCTGAGCGTTTTTATAAACTCAAACATCCTTAGCGCTACGCAAACTGGGCGGCCACGCCCTGCCGGAAGGCTTCGGGGCCAGCGGCCAGCCGCTGGGCGTAGATGGCCACGGCATCGGGGCCGGCCTGGTAGCGGAGCTGGTCTTTTTGGTCGGTGGCGGCTTCATACACCACTTCGGCAATGGCCTCGGCAGAGGAGAACTGGGTTTGTTCTTGGCCGGCCATCAGCTTCTGCAACAGGTCAGCGTAGGCTGCGTGCTCGACCACTTGCAGCGAGCGGCCCGTAAAATCGGTGGCAATGCCGCCCGGCGACACCGTCTTGATGCCAATGTTATGTTGCGCCAGCTCAAACGACATACTCTCGCTCCAGCCCTCGACGGCCCACTTGGCCGCGTGGTACAGTGAGTAGAGCGGAAACGCAATGAGCCCGCCAATGGACGTGGTGCTGATGATGCGGCCCGACCGCTTGGCCCGCAAATGCGGCAGAAAGGCCTTGGTTACCCGAATGACGCCCAGCAGGTTGGTGTTGAGGAGCTGGGTTAGTTGCTCGTCCGAGAAGGCTTCCAGCGCGCCGATAAGGCCGTAGCCCGCGTTGTTGAACACTACATCGACGGGGCGCAGGGCAATGGCGCGCTGCACGGTCGTTTCAATCTGGGCGGGGTCGGTCACGTCGAGGGGCAGCAGGTGCACAGTGGGCAGCTGCATTAGCTCGGTTTCGTGCTCGGGGTGGCGCATGGTGGCAATGACGTGCCAGCCCCGCCCGGCAAACAGTTTGGCCGTGGCTTTGCCTAAGCCCGACGAAGCGCCGGTAATGAAAATGGTGGGCATGAGCGTTGAATAAGAAGGTATTGGAAAATAACCGCAATGCCCGCGCCCGCTTAACGGGCCGCCGTGGCGGCACAAATGCTGGACGGATTGCAGCCAAAAAACTGCTTGAAGGCGTGCGAGAAGTGCGCCAAACTCTCGAAGCCCACTTCGTGGTACACGTCGGAGGGACGCATGCGTTGCTCCTGAAGCAGATAATGGGCTTCGGCCAGCCGCTTTTGGTAGAGCCAGCGCGTGGGCGAGGTATGAAAAACCTTCTTAAAATCGCGCTTGAAGGTGGCCAGGCTGCGGCCCGTGAGGTAGGCCAGCTGTTTGAGCCCAATGTTGAAGCGGAAGTGCTGGCGCATAAAGGCCTCCAGGTCGATTTTGCCGGGCTGCCCAAAATCGAACAGTACCGGTTGCAGCGCCGGGCAAACTTGCAGCAGTAGCCGCAGGGCTTCGAGCTGCTTGCGCTTGGCCAGGGGCGCGGGCAGCGGCTCCTCAAAATACGGCCGCAGCGTGTCGAAGAAGCTATAAAGCAGCGGGCTGGCCGCCAGCGCCGTAACGGCGGAGCTGGCCACGTAGGGCTGCTGGCCGCCCACCCCGTGCTGCTGGCTGTATTCGAGCAGCAGGGCGGGGTCAAATGCCACCGTGATGGCCCGGAAAGGCTCATTCAGGGCCGGCTGCTTAATGAATTTTGCCAGGAAGTTTTTGCGGGGAAACAGCAGGCTGCCCACCCCGAAAGTTTGGCTGGCACCGGCGTCGGTCACCCGCAGGCTGCCCGCCAAAATGCACGTAAGGCCATGCGTAGCCACGCACTGCTCGGCCGACACCTGGCGGCTTTCGTAGTGCGAGAACACGATTGCTGGGGTGGGGCTGGTGGGGTGCTGGTTGGTTTTCATGCGCTGGCCCGGCGGTGCCTGGCGCTGCAAAGGTCGGCGGCGGGCGCGGGGCGTTGTTTGCGTGAGAAGCTCAAATTTCCGGGCCCCCGCCGCCCGCCAGCCGGGGGCAATTGACTTGATTGGGTTTGGGTTCGGCCGGGCCGGCAGGTTGCGTTTTGGTAGCCGGGGCTAGGGTAAAGGCGCAACGCTTCCTCCCAGGTTTTTGCTGCTTCAGAAGCTGCTTTGGGCGCTTCGGCAACGGGCATTTTAGGTAGGGAAAACGGGTGGCCACCTTTGACTCAACAAACCGGCTAACCTCTCAACCTTTACCTCATCACCCCCAACTACTGCCATGAAAAAGTCCTTCTTCACCCTCGCCCTCGCCGCCGCCAGCTTTTGCGCCGCTGCCCAAACCACGCCGGCCCCGGCCGCCACTGTGCCCGCCGCCGCCGCGCCCGCCGGCTACGCCGAGCTGCTCGGGGCCACCATCACGCAAGTGATGAGCACTGGCGATGCGGCCGAGCTCAAAGCCCTCGCCGCCAAGCTGGAGCGCGCCGCCACCGTGGCCCCCGCCGACTGGCTGCCCCGCTACTACCAGGCCTACGCGCTGCTCATCAACGTGTTCCAAAGCAAGGAAGCCGCCGATGCCAAAGACGCCACCCTCGACCAGGCCGAGGCCGCCCTGGCCAAAGCCCGCCAGCTCAAAGGCGACGAATCGGAGCTGCTGACGCTGCAAGCCTATATCTACCAGGCGCGGCTAGGCATCTCGCCCATGCAGCGCGCCCCGAAGTACTCGGCACTGGTGAGCGAAACCGTGGCCCAGGCTAAAGTCCTCAACCCCAATAACCCCCGGCCCTACCTGGTGGGGGCCAATAATGTGTACTACACGCCCAGCATGTTTGGGGGCGGGGCTGAGCCGGCCAAGCCGCTGTATGAGGAGGCTAAGGCGAAGTTTGCAGCCTTCAAACCGGCCAGCGCGCTGGCGCCGAGTTGGGGAGAGGGCCAGCTGCTGGGCCGCCTGAAGCAGTATGAGGTGACCACGGTGCAGGCGGCGAAATAACGTACTTCTTGCCACCTTATACAACGCGAGGTAGCCCGCCACTTCGCGTTGTTAACGTCTACTTTTATGGCTGCTTCGCTTTTTCTGTCGTCTGCTGTGCCTGTTCTTACTCCGCCTACTGCGCCCTCGCCCCTGGCCGATAAGGCTCCCCCCGGTACTCCCTGGACTACGAAGGTGGAGCGCTCTAATGTGCGCATGCTGGGGCGGACCCTGGGCTGGATTGCGCTGGTTTGTGCGGGCGTGGCGCTGCTATTTACGCCGCAGCCCTGGCGCAATCCCAAGGACTATGCTATTTCGCTGCTCATGTCCTTTAGCTTCGCTGCGGGGCTATGGTTTGCCAATAGCTACACCGCTGACTTGCTCAATTTGCGCACTGGGTGGAGCGAGCAGCCCATTCGGCGACTGGTGCTGACGGTGGGCGCGTCGTTGTTGGCGTCGCTGCTGGCCATTGTGCTGGTGGGGGAGGGCTATTCGGTGCTGCTTTTTCACAATGCACTCGGCTACACGCTGCGCAATAACTTCGTCGGGCGCTCGGCCTTGCCACTCCTGACGACGGTGGTCATCTCCCTCTTTATGCACTCGCGCTCCTTTCTCTTGGCCTGGCGCGAAGCTACCGTGCGCGCCGAGCGCCTGGAAAAGGAAACCGCCGTGGCCCGCCTCGACTCGCTGCGCCGGCAGGTAGACCCGCACTTTTTGTTTAATTCTTTGAACGCCCTGACCAGCCTGGTGGAGGAAGACGACCCGGCGCGGGCCGTGCGCTTCATTCGGCAGCTGAGCCAGGTGTACCGCTACGTGCTCGACAACCAAAGCCAGGAGCTGGTGCCGCTGGCCGACGAAATTCAGTTTGCCGAAGCCTACATTTTCCTCCAGAAAACCCGGCTCGACGAGGCGCTGCAAGTCGAGCTAGCTTTGCCGCCTGCGGCCGTGCTGGCGGGCTACTACCTGCCGCCGCTGGCCTTGCAGCTGCTGCTCGAAAACGCCCTCAAGCACAACACCGCCTTCCAGGCCGACCCCCTGCGGCTGCGCGTGGAGGTCGATGCCGGGGCCGTCACCCTCACGGTGCGCAATACTCTGCGCCCGCGCCGCCTCGCGGCCGAGGAAGCCTCGGGCCGGGGCCTGGCCAACCTGCGCGCCCGCTACGCATTCCTCACCAAGCTGCCCGTGGCGGCCGGGCCCGTGGGCACCGAATTTGTCGTAACCTTGCCGCTGCTGGCTTTGTAGGAGCCCGGCCCGACAACCGACTTGCCTTTCGAGCGCGTGAACAATCGATTTTATCTGGACCTGCTGTGGGTGCTGGGCGTGGTGCTGGCCACCGGCCTGGGCTGGCTGCTGGTGCGCGAAAAATCCATCCCCGACAGCCGCGCCTCGGTCGAAAATGCTCTGCGCCACGCCACGCCGGCCGATGTCGAGAGCCTGACTGTGTACCCGCTGGTGGCGGGCCGCGGGCCGCAGGGGTCGCGGCCGTTTCAGGTGAGTGCGCCGGGGCAGTTGCGGGCGTTGCTGCCGGCACTGCAGCAGCTACGCCGCCTGCGGGTAGACACCGCCACCTTTCAGCCGCTGCTGGAGGCCACGCTGGTGGTGCGGCTGGCGGCCGGCCCCGCCGAAACCTGGCACCTGCACAACCGCAGCTTCGTGTTCCGGCTGGCGGCCTCCAGCGAAGGCGAAGTGGCGCAGCTCGCCCAAACCAACTATTTCTACGAGGCCACCGCCCTGAGCCGGCAGCTAACGCAGCTGCGCGACAGCCTAGCCCAGCGCTAAGCCGGCCTGCTTATTTTCTTATTCAAATTCTTGTCTATGCTGGCTTTAGTGGTCGAAGATGAGCCCCTGGCGGCCCGCCGCCTGATTAGCTTATTGCAAAAGCAGCCCGAACCCATCGAGGTGTGCGGGCCGGCCGAGTCGGTGGCGCAGGCCGTGGCCTTGCTGCAAGCCGGCCCCGCGCCCGACGTGCTGTTCCTGGATATCCACCTCGCTGATGGCCTCAGCTTCGAGCTGTTTGAGCAGGTAGAAGTGCGCTGCCCGGTCATTTTTACGACCGCCTACGACCAGTATGCCCTGCGCGCCTTCAAGGTCAACAGCGTCGATTACTTGTTGAAGCCCATTGATGCTGAGGAACTGCGCACGGCCCTCGGCAAGCTGCGGCTGCGATTGGGAGCCAATACCGCCACGCCCGAGATTGGTACAAAAAGTTCGGTTTCCAGTACAAAAGTTCCCGACCTGGCCCCGGTGCTGGATGCGGCCACGCTGGCCGCGCTGGTGCAGCAATTGCGCCAGCCCACGCCGCAGGTCAGCTACAAGGCGCAGTTTGTGGTGCGGGTGGGCGAGCACCTCAAGGTGGTGCCCGTCGAGCAGGTGGCCTACTTTTTTAGCCTCGAAAAAGCCACGCTGCTCCAAAGCACCGACGGCCGCAAGTACGTGGTAGACTACACCATGGAGCAGCTGGAGGCACTCCTCGACCCCCAGCAGTTTTTCCGCCTCAACCGGGCGTACCTGGCCCGGCAAGCGGCCATTCACGACATTATTCACTACACCAACTCGCGCCTGCAAACCATTCTCAAGCCCGCCCCGCCCGAGAGCGAAGGCCCCGTGCTGGTAAGCCGCGAAAAAGTGAGCGTGTTCAAGAGCTGGCTCGATAGGTAGCACGTCTGTCATGCTGAGCGCAGCGCAGCGAAGTCGAAGCATCTCTACCGCTTCGTTGCTGACGGTAGAAGTTAGTACCCCAGCCAAGATGCTTCGACTTCGCTGTGCTGCGCTCAGCATGACGGGTAAGGCTTTTGCCCTTACTTTCCTTTGAAAATCTTATCGAGAAACGCCGCCGTGTAGTCGAACGTGGGCTGAAACCAGGGGTTGAACAGCGGGAAGGGGTGGGGCGAATCGGGGAAGGTGTGTGCTTCGTGGTAGATGTGGTAGGCGTCGAGCTGCTGGGCAAAGTCGTCGCGGCCGGCGTGCATGCGGGCCACCGCACTGTTGATGAAAAGCGTGGGTGGGGTGCTGGCCGATACGTGGCTGAGCGCGCCGGCCTGCTGCCAGAGGTCGGGCCGGTCGGTTTTGGTTGCGCCAAACCAGTAGGTGGCCGCCGAAGGCCCCTTGCTATCGTTGCCCTCGCCCGACTCGGGGTGGATGAACGCCAGCGTGCCATCCACATCGACCAGGGCCTGCACGCGGCTGCTGTGTGTGGGGTAGCAGGTGGTGCCTTCCAAGGTGGCGTCGCCATTGGTGGTGGCTAGCAGCGCCGCCAGCTGCCCACCCGCCGAAAAGCCCCACACGGCCACGCGGGTAGTGTCGATGTTATAGGTTTTGGCATGGGCGCGCAGCCAGCGCAAGGCCGCTTTCAGGTCGAGCACGGCCGCGGGGTAGAGGGCCTCGGTCGAGAGGCGGTACTCGGGTAGCATGGTTACGTAGCCGCGGGCCGCCAGCTGCTGGGCCATGGGCAAGTGCTGCGAGCGCTCGCCCGAGCGCCAGCCACCGCCGTGCACAAACAGCACGGCCGGGTAGCCGCCGCGCCGCTTTTTGGTGGGGTAGCACACCTCGGCGTGCAAGGCACGGCTGCCCAGGGTGCAGTACGTGAGGTTGGCTTGCTGCCGAATGGTGGCCGGCACCGGCGGCCGGGCAATGCTGATGTCGGGGTATTGCTTTTTGGCCTTACTGAAGGCGCTGTACACCGTGAACGAGGTGTCGCGGGGTGCGGGCAGCGGCGGCAGCGTTAGGGTAGGGGCCGTTTGGGCCAGGGCAGGCAGCGAGAGCAGCAAGCGGGCCGCTACCAGCAGCAGCCAGGTACGAAAAACCATCATAGCAGGGGGCGGGCCAGGGTCGGCGCGGCGTTAAAAGTAGCCACTACGCGGCAGCTAAGCTTCTGCATTCAATCATTTTCACCGGGCCCGCCGCCGCGCCAGCCCGCTACCGGCCGGCCCGGCAGCTTCGGCCGCGCCCACATCGAGGGCCGCCACAAAGTACTGATAGCTAGGCTGGAGCGTAGCCAGGGTAAAGCGGCCAAAGTGGGCTGGCAATACCGTATTGCCCACCACGTAGAGGCGCGAGCCGTGCCAGCCCAGCCGGTTGACCAAATACTGGCCGGGGGTATCGAAGGCGCGCACCCAGCGCAGCGTGGCGCGGGGGCCTTCGTCGTAGTAGCCGGCCACAAAGGCGTGGTCCTTAATAGCATAGTGCAGGTGGCCCCGCCGCCCGGTGCCCACCCGGTGCGGAGTGCCGCCCGCAATGCCCTGGCGGGTGTGGGTGCGGTTGAAAAACGAGTAGCCCGTGGTGTACACCCACCGGCCGCGCGCCACCACATCGAAGCCGCTAGGCCAGTCGTGCGGGCCATCCACGCGCAGCCACTCGCAGCTGCCCGTGGGGCCGTGGTCGGTGTACTTGGCCAGCACATCATCGGGCTTGTCGAGGGGTCGTAGGCCGCGCTGGCAGTGGGTGCCGGCCACCGTGCCACTGCCGCCAAAGCGCACGTGCCGGCTATCGCGGCGGCTGTTGATGACAAAGCCGGTGAGGTACACGCTGCTGTCTTGCACGGCCAGGGAGTAGGCCAGCTCGTGGCTGGTGCCGCCCGCCACCTGGCTCCAGCCCAGGGCGGCGTGGTCGCCCAGGTCGGTGTACTTGGCCAGCAGCCAGTCGGCCGACGAGCGGGCGCAGGCCCCATACTGGCGCGCCTGGCCCGGCACCCGGCCGTGGCCGCCCAGGCGCACGCGGTTGGTGTCGGTGCGGCTGTTGGTGAGGCAGCCGGCCACGTATACGCTGCGGCCGTGCACGGCCACGGCATTGCCATTGTCGCGGCCGGTGCCCCCGCCCACCTCACTCCAGTCGAAGGTGGCGGCAGTGCCCCGGTCGGTGTAGGCGGCCAGCACCATATCGTTGCCGGGCTGGGCGCTGGCCCCGCGCTGCGGATACAAGCCTGGCAGCGGCCCGCCGCCCCCAAAAACCACGCCCGTCGTGCCCACCTGGTCGGCGGTGAGCATGCCAGTGACGTACACCCTAGCCCCGTGCACGGCAATGCTCTGGCCATTGTCATAGCCCGTGCCGCCGGCCACCTGGCACCAGGCCAGGCTGGCGCGGGTGCCGTGGTCGAGGTACTTGGCCACAAACAAATCGTGGCTGGGCTCGGCATTCACCGCGCCCAGCTGGGGCACGGGCGTGGTGCTGTCGAGCGTCACGTGGTTGTCGTTGAGGTAGTTGTTTTGGAGCGAGCCCGTGAGGTACACGCTGCCCTGGTGCACGGCCAGGCCGTAGGCCTCATCGCTGGCGAGGCCACCGCCGCGCACGGCCCACAACCAGGTATTGGTGGCGGGCACGTACTTGGCCAGAAAAAAATCCTGCTCGCCGGCGCTGTACAAGGTGAGGTTGCCCAGGCAAAGAGTATCGCTAAAAAACCCCGCAATGAAGACATTGCCCGCCTCGTCTACGGCCGAGGCGTTGAGCTGGGCAATGAGGCGCGGCGTGTGCTGGGTGGCCACCGTAGCCAGCACCCAGCCCGGCACCGGGGCCGCGGGCTGCGCATAGCTAAGGTTGGTAGCCAGCAGCCATAGTAGTAGCATTGGCAAAGAGAACCTGACTGACATAGGATAGTGGATGATTTGCAAGAAAGCGTTGGTCAGGCAGCGCGCAGCGAAGCAGCTCGCTCGCTTCGCTGCTAACGCAAGTTGCAGCGTAGGCGCGTAGCGCTGCTATGTCTATAGCTGCGGCCGTAGCGCGGGTTTTTAGAGCCGCATAGCGGCGGCATCGGGTGCGAAAATGCCGCCGCTATGCGGCTCGGGTGCGGTAGACCTGCGCTGGCTATAGACAGGGCGGCGCGCGGCGCCTATCCCGCAACTTGAATTTGCTAACGATAGGAGTTACCGCGCCCCACGAGCTGCTTCGCGGCGCGCTGCCTGACCGACGGCCTGTTTCTTACTGAAAGAATACGTAGTGGAAAAGCGACAAAACCCAGCCGGCCGCCGGCTATTGCCCCGCGGCCCCCACCTCAACCCCCGCCACCACGAAGCCCAGGCCCTGCTCGGGCCGGCCCAAGGTAAAGCGGCCGAAGCGGGCGGGCAGCCAGGTGCTGCCCATCACGTAGAGGCGCGGGCCGCACAAGCCGAGGCCAAAGTGGCGGCTCATCATCTGGTAGGGGTAGTCGAAGACGCGCACCCAGCGCAGGGCGGCGCGGGGGCCTTCGTCGTAGTAGCCGGCCAGGTAGGGGCGGTCCTTCACGTCGTAGGGCGCTTCGGCGCGGTGGGCATAGCCGGGCGGGCGGGGAGTGCCCCCGGCTATGCCCCGGCGGCTGTGGGTGCGGTTGAAAAACGAGTAGCCAATGGTGTAGACCCACGGGCCGCGCACCACCAGGCTGCTGCCCTCGTAGTAATCGTTGGTGCCATCGAGCCGCAGCCACTCGAAACTGCCCGCAGTGCCGTGGTCGGTGTACTTGGCCAGCACGGCCGCCACCTCCAGGGGCCCCTCATAGTGGCGGGCGGGGCAGGAAATGGCCAGCGGGCGGCGGCCTTCCACCTGAACGCGCATGGCGTGAGTGCGGTCGTTGTTCATCGCGCCCAGCACGTACACGCTGCCGCCGCGTACGGCCACGGCAGTGGCCGTGCCGCCGTCGTCGCTGCCGGCCACCTGGCTCCAGCCCGCGGCGGCGTGGTCGCCCAGGTCCGTGTACTTGGCCAGCAGCCAGCTTTGAATGGGGCGCTTGCCGGGCACGAGCAGGCGGGTAGTGCCCGGCACCCGGCCGTGGCCGCCCATCCGCACGCAGGCCGGCAGGTTGTGGTAGCTCTCGAGGTCGCCGACCACGTACACGCTGCTGCCCTGCACGGCCACGCCGTGGCCCACTGCGCTGTACGTGCCCCCGGCCACCTCACTCCAGCCAAAAGTGGCGCTCAGGCCGTGGTCGGTGTACTTGGCCAGAACAAGGTCGCTGCCTGGCCCGGCCAGGGTGCCGAGCTGTGGGTACAGGCCTGGCAGCGGCCCGGTGCTGCCAAAGACTGCGCCCTGCCGGTGGTGGCGGTCGTTGCTGAGGGTGCCGGTCACGTACACGTTGGGTTCGCGCACGGCTACGCTGGTGCCGTAGTCCAGGCCGGCGCCCCCGGCCACCTGGCACCAGGCCAGGCTGGCGCGGGTGCCGTGGTCGAAGTACTTAGCCACGAACATATCAAGGCTGGGCTGGGCATTGACTGCCCCCGGCTGGGGCACGGGCTGCGGGCCGTCCAGCGTCACCTGGTTGTCGTCGAGGTAGTTGTTTTGGAGACTGCCCGTGAGGTAGACGCAACCCTTGTGCACGGCCAGGGCGCGGGCGTCGTCGCTGCCCAGGCCGCCCCCGCGCACCGCCCAGGCCCAGGTGTGGGTGGCGGGCACGTACTTGGCCAGGTAAAAATCCTGGCTGCCGGCGCTACACAAGGTGTGGCTGCCAAGCGTAATGGTATCGTGAAACATGCCCACCACGAAGACGTTGCCCGCCTCGTCTACGGCCGTGGCCCGGGGCCAGGCGTAAGCGCGCGCAGCCGGCTCGGTAGCTAGGTTGGTCATGCTCCAGGGCGGCACTGGGGCTGCGAGCTGCGCCCAGGTGAGGGTAGGAGCCAGCAGCCTTAGCAGCAGCACCAGTAACAGCAAGCGATAAGCCACAAAGAACAGGGAAGGAGTAAAGGCGACGAAGTTGGCTGCCGCAAATTACTCCACTGCCCAGCGCACGGTGCCCGCACCAGCCCGCACCAAATACAAGCCCGGTGCCAGCCCCACCGGCAGCGCGGCTGCACCAGTAGCATCGGCCGTGGCGGTGGCCACGCGGCGGCCCAGCGCGTCGAAGATGCCCACGGGCGCGCCGGGGGCCGCCCCGCTGAGGATGGCAGCTCCTGCGGCGGGGTTAGGCCATATATAGACCGTAGGCATCGTAACTCCTACACTGGTAGCTGGAGTAGTAGATAAAGTAGCTGACAAGTCTAGCGCAGCAAAGAAACCAGGGTTAATACTATATGCCATGCTCAGATGGAGGCTGCCAAACGTAGCTGACTGACTGCTCAGAAAGCCTGCGATGTAAAGACGGCTACTACTGATAACCAGGCAATACCCATAGTCTGTATAGATGCTTCCGCCTGTTTGAAGCCAGCCTAACGTAGCCGAAGTACCATTGTCAGTATAGCTCGCCGCCAAAACATTGATGCCACTACTGCCAATTGGCAAGGCAGGTACTGAGCTAGTGCCCGGCGTACTGCCGGCACCACCGAATACCGCATTGGCCGTAGTTGTGCCCGTGATATAAATATGCGTGCCAACTAGTGTAATGCCCACGCCAGCTTCTGCAGCACTGCTACCACCTACCTGTGTCCAAGCGACGAAAGCCGTACTGCCTTGGTCAGTATATTTTGCTACTACTACATCTTGGCTAGCTGTAGCGGCAGCGCCATACTGAGCTACTGGACTGGGTGTAGTGCCCGCATTACGAAAGGCTACCGCGTAACTATTGGCTAAATCATTATAAATGCTGCCAGTTATGTATATGTTACTGCCACTTACAGCGATGCCAGAACCATAATCAGTATCTTGCCCCCCAGCACTCTGCACCCAGCCAAGCGTAGCATTCAGGCCTTGGTCAACATATTTTGCAATTACCAAGTCCTGGCTGTTGCTAAAACTGGCCCCATTCATTGCAACAGTACCGATAGTGTTGCCTGAGCCACCAAATAACACGTTGTTGGCATTAAGCAACGTATTCGTAGCATAGCCGGTTATGTACACTGCTGTACCATTCACAGTAATACTCTGCCCGCTATCATTGTTCGTGCCACCTCCTACTTGCGTCCAGGCTACCATGGCTGATGTGCCTTGGTCAAGGTATTTGGCTACTACTACATCCGAGCTAGCAGTGGTATTGGCAGCACCAAGCTGCGACAGGGTGCCGGGTATCGTTCCCGCGCCGCCAAACACTACGCCTGCGGTGTTAGCTATATTATTCGTAATGTTTCCTGTAAGGTAAATGGCGTTGCCATTAACAGCGATACTGTACCCTACATCGGAGCCACTGCCGCCCGCTACTTGCGTCCAGGCTAGCGCAGCAGATGTACCTTGGTCGAGGTACTTAAGGAGTACAATGTCTTGATTAGATGCCGCGTTCACGGCACCATACTGGTGTATGGTACCCATACTGCCCGTACCGTCATCAAACGTGACATTGCCAAAATCAAAAGTATTGTTGCCAATAGTTCCTGTCACATATAC
Source organism: Janthinobacterium lividum (assembly GCA_050954845.1). GTDB lineage: Bacteria > Bacteroidota > Bacteroidia > Cytophagales > Hymenobacteraceae > Hymenobacter. The sequence continues at coordinate 133,488 of JBPBQK010000058.1, read as the reverse complement.
ACTATTGCCACTTACTGCTATTCCATAAGCAGCATCTGCCCCAAGGCCGCCACATCGCTGCGCCCAAGCCCAAGTATTGGTGGCAGGCACATATTTGGCCACAAAGATATCAGTTGAGCTGGCGCTGGATAAAGTAATGCTATTAATGAAGATAGAACCAGTAAAAGTGCCTGCTACAAAGATGTTGCCGTTGGCGTCGGTAGTCATTGCTCGTATAGCGCCGCCAAAATTTACAGAGCCATTGGGCCAAGCAGTCAACATTGACCACGTGGGGGTCTGCGCCCAGGTGGGGTTAGTCAATCCGCAGCACATAATTAGCATAGTCATAAACAAGCACTGACCTGCTATGCAGAAACTACGCAAAAGATAGATAGTAGGCATATGAAATGAAAAGGAGAATACAAAAAAACTAATACAGTCTTATGTCATTTATTCCACCACCCAGCGCACGGTGCCCGCACCCGCCCGCACCAGGTACAAGCCCGGCACCAGCCCGGCTGGCAGCGCGGCCGCCCCGCTGGCATCGGCGGTGGCCGTGGCTACGCGGCGGCCCAGCGCGTCGATGATAAGCACGATGGTGTTAGGGGTAGCGCCGCTAAGGGTGGCGGGGCCGGGCGCAGGGTTGGGGTAGAGGCGGGGGGTGGCCACTGGTCCGGCCGGGTTGTTGGCAAGCACAGCCCCATTGAGGGTAGCCAGGAAACCAGTAGCGGCGTTTGCCGGGGTAGTTAGCGAGAGGCCACCGAAAGTAGCGGCCGGCACCAGCAGCCCCCCCACGTAGAGGCTGGTGCCGCTCAGGGCTAGGCTCTGGCCGTAGTCGTCGCGGATGCCTCCCGCCACCTGCACCCAATTGACGGTGGCCGTGGAGCCGTTATCCGTGTACTTAGCCGCTACTACGTCGGCAGAATTGGCGGTACTGGCCCCCACCTGCGTGTACGTGCCAGGGGCAGTGCCGGCCGCCCCAAAGGTGATGCCGGCACTGCCGCTGCTAGAGCCATAAATAAAGCCCGTGATATACACGCTGGTGCCGCGCACCACAATGTCGTAGCCCACATCGGGGCCCGAGCCGCCGGCCGCCTGAGTCCAGGCCAGGGTGGCCGAGCTGCCATTGTCCACGTACTTGGCCACCAGCAGGTCGCGGTCGCTATAGAGCATGCTGCCGTATTGCAGCACCGTGCCGGCCACCGTGCCGCTGCCGCCCAGCAGCACCATGCCATTATTCACGTTGTCATTGTCGAGGTTGCCGGTTAAGTATACGTTGGGGCCATTTACCGCGATGCCCCAATACTGGTCGCTGCCAATGCCCCCGCCTACCTGCGTCCAGCCCAGGGTAGCACTCATGCCGTTATCGGTGTATTTGGCCACCAGCAGGTCATTGCTGGAGTAGGGGCACGCGCCATACTGCGGCGTGGTGCCAGGCGTGCTGCCCGCGCCCCCAAACACGACCAGCTTGCTGTTGGCTCTGTCGTTGCCAATGTACCCGGCCACGTAGATGTTGGCCCCACTCACCGCCAGGTCGAGGCCGTAGTCTACGTCTTTGCCGCCACCCACCTGCGTCCAGCCCAGCGTGGCCGACGCGCCAGCATCCAGGTACTTTACCAGCACAATATCCTGGAGGCTGAAGGTAGATGACCCGTATTGTGGGGCGGTGCCCACTGTGCTGCCCATGCCCCCAAACACTACTGCCTGGGCATTGGCCAGGTTATTTACCAGCGAGCCCGTTACGTACACGTTGGGGCCGCTCACGGCAATGCCGTAGCCTTCGTCGTAGCCAGTGCCCCCGCCCACCTGCGCCCAGGTGAGGGTGGCGCTGCTGCCACTGTCGAGGTACTTAGCTACCAGAATATCTGAGCTCACGGTGCTGGTGCTGCCGGGCTGCGGCACCAGCACCGGGGCCTGGGTAGGGCTGCTGCTTTGCAGCGTCGTCGCGTTGGCATTAGCCAGGTTGGTGGTAATGCTCCCCGTTACATACACGCTGGGGCCGCTCACGGCAATGTCCTGGCCATAGTCGTTGTCGGTGCCCCCGCCGCGCTGGGCCCAGGCCCAGGTAGCAGTAGCAGGCAGGTACTTGGCGATAAATAAATCGGACAGCCCCGCACTGGTGAGCACGAAGCTGCCCAGGGTAAGCTTGCCGGTGAAGCTGCCTACTACCACCACGTTGCCAGCCGCATCGGTAGCCATTGCGTTGGTGATGCTCGTGTTGGTGCCGGCGGCTGGCGCACCCGCCACCACGGCCGACCAGGCCGGGGCCTGCGCCCAGGCGGTAGTGGCCAGCAGCCACAAGCTCAGTACTAGCCCCGCCATCTGGCTACTGTTTAAAAAGTAGGTGTGTTTCATCAGGTAAAAGAAAAGGGTAGCACAAAGAACGTGTGCGTGTTAGGCCCCACCAAACAAAACGGGCGGGCCGGCTTTCTGCCGGTCCGCCCGCCCCTAGGTTCGGTGCGCCTACTGCACGTAGCGCGTTTCCACCTGCGAGTAGGGCGTCTCGCTCACGCCGTTCCAGGCGGCGGCCCGGAACTGGTACTGCAAGCCGCTGCTGAGGCCACTGACCACGCACATGGCCGTGGTGCCCAGGCAGTAGCACCACTGCGGCGTGCTGCCATCGGTGGGCACCAGAGCATACTCGTACACGTAGGCCTTGGTGCCGCCCTGGGCGTTTTGGCGCAGCTCGACGCTGCCCTTGGTGGGGCCATCGGCGGCCACAAACTTGGTGGGCGCGCTTAGGGCCGGGCGGGGGGTGCGGTCGGCCTTGGTGAGGTTAAAATGGGCGGCGGCCCACAGCAGCGGCGAGTCGGGAGTTTCGTCGGTGGCGTAGTCGCTCCAGGTGCGTACCAGCTCTTCTACTTTAGCGCGCAGGTCGTCGCGCTGCATGCGCTCGGCGGCCCCGCCCTTGGCAAAGTTGGCCACGGCCGTGGCGTACTGCTGCACCAGCGGGGTGGCAGTGGCAATGGTGGGCACCACGGTGGCGTACTGCGGCACAGTGGGCAGGCCGGCAAGCAGGGTGAAGGCATACTTCAACAAGTCGTTGTCGTTGAGCCCGGTCAGATTGTAGCTGATAAACTGGGTAAGCGTTGCCATAACTAGCGGTGAAAGTGAAAGAATGGTGAATGGTGCCGCCAAATTAGCTCCGCTATATAGTCATGTCAAGTGATTGGTTTACTGTTCGTATATTTTATTAAGTAAATAATATTAACTCTAGTAGGAATACTATATTTAAGCCATATTTTTTAAGCTACTTCGGCCGGACAAGCACTCACCTGGCCGAAGTAGCTAATTGCTGAGGCATACCGCATCCTTACCGCCACGAGCACAGTAGTTATTAAGCACTACCAACTACCTTATCAGAGCTGGCAGGTAGTTGCCAAGTGCAGCCAACTGCATTTTTTAACCTAGTAAGTCTTTGCCAGGCATTGTTAAGTACTTTTTAGGCACTGGTAAGCAGTTGCCAGACGCTGGCAGCTACCTAGCTCGGCGTAGCAAGTAGCCAGCAGCAACAGGCAAGTACTTAATTGCGCTTAGCAAGTAGTTGGAAGTTGCTGCCAACTACTTGCTACGCCGGGCCCACTACTTGGCGGCGAAGGCCGTGGGGCGGTAGCAATAGTCAGCTACTTTCTTAACACAACAGACCCTTCTTCACAGACACTTCCAGGCTGGCCACCCGGCGGCGCGAGATGCCAAATACGCCGAAGAAGCTATTCTAGAAGGTGCCCGCCTCGGCGCGCTCCCGCGATTCGGTAACCCACTCGCGGACAAAGCCCAGGGCGCGGTGGCGGATTTCGGGGAGGGAGAGCGGCATGGGGTGGTCGTTGTTTTCAGTGAGCAGGTATCGGGGGGGGCAAGGTAGGGGCGGGGGCCGGGGGGTGAGGCGCTACGCCCGGCGAGCAAACTCCCTTGCCGCAACCCAAACAACACGTTGCTATATAGCATCCTTACGCATACCTTCACAGTAACTACACTTTGCCCGGGGCTTATGAAACTACACTTTACTTACTACCTGGCCTGGCTGGCCGTGCTCTTTTGCGGCCTGCTGGCGGCCCCGGCGCAGGCCCAGGTGCTCAAGGGCACGCTGGCCATGGGCTACAACCACTCGCTCAGCATCCATGCCGATGGCACCCTGTGGGCCACCGGCGGCAATGAGTACGGCCAGCTCGGCGATGGCACTGCCACCGACCGCAGCGCCTGGGTGCAGGTGGGCACCGCTACCAATTGGGTGCAGGCCACCATCGGCAGCCAAACCAGCCTGGCCTTGCGCACCGATGGCAGCCTCTGGGGCTGGGGCAACAACCAGTATGGGCAGCTGGCCACCAGCACCAACCTGAACACCTCCCTCCCCAACCCCACGCCCGTGCAGATACCCGGCACCTACGTGCAGGTGGCCTGCAGCGGCACCCACGTGCTGGCCCTGCGCGCCGATGGCAGCCTCTGGGCCTGGGGCTTTAACCTCTACGGCCAGCTCGGCAACTCGCCCGTGCCGGCCAATGGCTACGTAAACCCGGTGCCCGCCCAAGTGGCCGGCACCTACACCCAGGTGGCCGCCAGCAGCGATGGCAGTATGGCCCTCAAAGCCGACGGCAGCCTCTGGACCTGGGGCGACAACTACTTTGGCCAGCTGGGCATAGCCGCCACGGCCGGCACCAGCGGGGCCCACCCCGTGCCTACCCAAGTGCCCGGCACCTACACCCAGATGAGCGCCGGGCTGCGCTACAGCCTGGCTTTGCGGGCCGATGGCAGCCTCTGGGCCTGGGGGGTAAACAACTACGGCCAGTTGGGCAACGCCACCAACCTCGGCACCACCACCCCCAACCCCGTGCCCACGCAGGTAGCGGGCACCTACACCCGGCTGCAAGCCAGCGTGATGCACAGCCTGGCCCTCAGCGCCAGCGGCACCCTTTACGCCTGGGGCAGCAACAGCAGCGGCCAGCTCGCTACCACCGTCAACGTGGGCACCTCCACCTACATCCCTACGCCCACCGCCATTGCCGGCACTTTTGTGCAAATGGCCAGCGGCACCTACGGCAGCCTGGCCCTGTGGGCCGATGGCACCCTGCTGGGCTGGGGCTACAACTTTGCGGGCCAGCTGGGCACCAGCACCGGGGCCACCCCCGGCAGTACGCCTCTACTGCCCACCGCCACGGGCACCGCCCTGCCTACGCGCAGCACCGCGGCGGGCTACTCCACCGGCTACGCTATCAAAAGCGACGGCACCCTATGGAGCTGGGGCGAAAACAGCCACGGCGAGCTAGGCAATGGCATTACCACCAGCCGCACCCGGCCCGGTCAGGTAGGCACCGACCACGACTGGGTGCAGGTAGTGGCCGGCTACAGCCACGCCCTGGCCCTGAAAGCCAACGGTACGGTGTGGACCTGGGGCACCAACATCGGCGGCACAGCGGGCGGCAGCACGGCCGCCTCGCTCCTTACCCCTATGAAAGTGAATATGCCCCCGGCGACTAGTATCGCGGCGGGCGACCACCACGACCTGGCCCTCACTGCCTCGGGCTCGGCATATGCTTGGGGCCTCAATAACTTCGGCGAGCTTGGCATTGGCACGACGGCGAATAGTGCAGTGCCGCCCACGGCGGTAGCGGGCAACCTAACCCTGACGCAGCTATCCGCTGGCCAGAGTTATAGCTTAGGTCTCACGGCCACTGGCACTCTCTACGCCTGGGGTGATAATAGCTACGGGCAGCTTGGCATAGTAGCCGGCAGCGGCTCGACAGGCCCTAACCCCACGCCCATGCCGGTGCCCAACTTGGCAGGCATCGTGAAAGTAGCCGCCGGCGACCGGCACGCCCTGGGGGTCACAGCTACGGGCGTGGTCTATGCCTGGGGCGGTAACCTCTACGGGCAGCTCGGCGTGCCCGTCGGGCCGGGGGGCGTGTACACTTCAGCCGTGCCCACGCTCATTGCCGGCCTGTCGGGCTTGCGGCAAGTGGGGGCTTATGCCCAGCACAACCTCGCTCTGCTAGCCAACGGCACCATCTACAGTTGGGGCCTCAACCAATGGGGCGCGCTGGGCCAGGGCACGTTCTCGACTACGCTGGTCACAGTGCCTGCGCAAGAGGTTACGCTGAATGGCGATTGGGCCCAGCTCGGCACGGGCAGCACCGCCACTGCCTCGCTGGTACGCACGGCCTCGGGCCTGAACTTCGCCAGCGCGGGCCTCAACACCGCAGGCCAGCTCGGCGATGGCACTACCACTAACTGGCCGCGCTTCGATAGATTGAGTCCGCTGGTGTCGTTGCAGCCGCTGCCGGTACTGGCGGCCACGGTGGGCGTGGGCTTCTCGCTGGCTCCTAACCCCACTCGCTCGCAGGCCACGGCCGTGGGCGTGCCCACTGGCACCACGCTGGCCGTGTACGACGCCCTGGGCCGGCTGATAATGACCACTGGCAATCTCACCTTTAGCGTGGCCGGGCTGCCGGCGGGCCTGTATGTGGTGCGCGCCACTGCGCCCGGCCAGGCCCCGCAATCGGCCCGCCTGCTGGTAGAGTAGGGGGTAGCTGCTGCCTATTTTTCGCGTTTCTACTTGCTTACTCTCTTGTCTTCTGGTATGAAAACTCTGGCTACCCACTACCTGGCTTTATTGGTCGTATTCTTTTATTGCCTGGCCTGCACCCCGGTGCAGGCCCAGGTGCTCAAGGGCACGTTTGCCTCGGGCTATAGCCACTCGCTCAGCATCCACGCCGATGGCACGCTGTGGGCCACCGGCAGCAACAGCAGCGGCGAGCTGGGCAACGGCACCACTACCAGTCGTAGCAGCTGGCAGCAGGTAGGCACCGCCACCAATTGGGTGCAGGTGGCGGCCGGCTACAACTTCAGCCTGGGCTTGCGCACCGATGGCAGCCTCTGGGCCTGGGGCCTCAACAGCACCGGGCAGCTCGGCAACCCCACCAACAGCAACACCCCCACCGCCAATGCCACACCCCTGCCCGTGCCGGGCACCTACGTGCAGGTAGTGGCCGGCTATAGCCACTGTCTGGCCCTCAAAGCCGACGGCAGCCTCTGGGCCTGGGGCCTCAACAGCCGCGGCGCGCTGGGCAACAGCACCAACGTGGGCACCTCCCTCGCCAACCCCGTGCCGAGCCAGGTGCCCGGCACCTACGTGCAGGCGGCCGCCGGCCGCGATTACAGCCTGGCCCTCAAAGCCGATGGCACCCTCTGGGCCTGGGGCGACAACCAGTACGGCCAGCTCGGCAACCCCATTAACAGCGGCACCACCCTGCCCACGCCAACCCCCACCCAGGTAGCCGGCACCTACACCAAGCTAGCGGCCGGCCTCAACCACGCCCTGGCCCTGCAAGCCGATGGCAGCCTCTGGGCCTGGGGCGATAATGTGTGCGGCGAGCTGGGCACCTACACCGGCACCGGCAGCAGCGCCGCCCACCCCGTGCCCGTGCAGGTGGCGGGCACCTACACCAGCATCGGGGCCGGCCTGCACTACAACCTGGCCTTGCAGGCCGACGGCACGCTCTACGCCTGGGGCCTCAACGATAGCGGGCAGCTCGGCACCACCCGCTACAATGGCACCATCAACGCCTACCCCATCCCCACGGCCCTGGTCGGCACCTACGCCCAAGTGGCTACCGGCTACCAAACCAGCCTGGCTTTGCGCGCCGACGGCACCCTCTGGGCCTGGGGCCTCAACCAGTACGGCCAGCTCGGCACCACCGCCAACGTGGGCACCACCGCCGCCAACACCGTGCCCACCGCCACGGGCACCGCCCTGCCCACGCGCAGCACGGCCAGCAGCTTCTACGCCGGCTTTGCCATCAAGGGCGATGGCACCTTGTGGAGCTGGGGCACCAATGGCAATGGCATGCTCGGCGACGGCACCCTGCTCGACAGCCCCCGCCCCCACCAGCTCGGCACCGACCGCGACTGGGTGCAGGTAGTGGCCGGCCAAGGCCACGGCCTGGCCCTGAAAGCCAACGGCACGGTGTGGGGCTGGGGCCTGAACACGGCCAACCAAGCCAGCACCACCATAACCCCGGGCGTATTGGTGCCCACCCTGCTCAGCGGCTACACCTTCACCAGCGTGGCGGCTGGCGGCAACTTCAACCTGGGCCGCACGGCCACCGGTCAGCTCTATGCCTGGGGGGCCAACAACCACCGCCAGCTGGGCGCGGGCAGCACCATCCCCAACGTGTACGCGCCCGTGCTCGTGAGCGGCAACCTCACCTGGGCCAGCATGGACGCGGGCGGCGAGTTTAGCCTGGGCCTCACCGACACGGGCCAGGCCTACGGCTGGGGCCACAATGCCTACGGCCAAACGGGCACCCCCCTAAGTAGCTCGCCCGTGTACGAGGTAGTAGCCCCTACGCTAATAGCCGGCCTGCCCGTGCTGCGGCAGGTATCGGCGGGCTACTCACACAGCCTGGGCCTCACGGCCACCGGCACAGCCTACGGCTGGGGCTACAATGGCCAGGGGCAGCTCGGCGTGCCCACCTCCAGCGGCACCAGCACCCCCAACGCCACGCCCCTGGCCCTGACGGGCCTGGCCCCCCTGCGGCAGCTCGAAGCCTACGGCAGCCACAGCCTAGGCCTCACGGAAGTCGGCACCATCTACAGCTGGGGCTATAATGAATGGGGCACGCTGGCGCAGGGCACCTTCAGCGCCGCGGCCGCCCCGGTGCCTACCCAGGAGGCCACCCTCTCTACCGCCTGGGCGCAGCTGGGCACCAGCACCTCTACCGTGGCCTCGCTGGTGCGCACGGCCTCAGGCCTGCATTTCGCCAGCGCGGGCAACAACTCCTACGGCCAGCTCGGCGACGGCACTACCACCAACTGGCCGCGCTTCGACCGCATGAGCCCGCTGGTGTCGTTGCAGCCGCTGCCGGTACTGGCGGCCACGGCGGGCGTGGGCTTCTCGCTGGCTCCTAACCCCACTCGCTCGCAGGCCACGGCCGTGGGCTTGCCCACTGGCACCACGCTGGCCGTGTACGACGCCTTGGGTCGGCTGATAATGACCACTGGCAATCGCACCTTTAGCGTAGCCGGGCTGCCGGCGGGCGTGTACCTGGTGCGCGCCACTGCGCCCGGCCAGGCCCCGCAGTCGGCCCGCCTGCTGGTGGAGTAAACCGGCTGCTGCGAGCTGCCAATAGACCGTTACAAGTACTAGCAAGGGACTTTTTAGGTAGGAAACGCGTAGAACGAAACTATTTTGCAGTAGGATTTTGTAAAGCGCCAAAAAGCCCTCTTGCCTTCTCCTATGCCCAATTCTACTTGCCTGCCCAACCCGTTTACGGTTGCCTACGACCCCACCACCAGCCGCCTCTGCGGCCACTGGCCCGCATCGGTAGACGACAGCTTGCTGCGCGCCCACTACGCCGACTTGCTTACCGCCGCCTGTGCCCACGGCGGCTGCCGCTTTTGGCTGCTCGACATGCGGGGGCGCAACTGGCACTCGCCGGAGTTTGGGCGCTGGTTTAGCACGGTCTTTACCGCCGCGGCCCACGCGGCGCTGCACCAGCCCTTGTTCATTGCCTACGTGCTCAGCCCCGCGCACCACGCGGTGGCCAATACGCCCGGCGTGCAGGCCACCCAGAGCGGCAGTAGCACGCATGACGTGTACCCATTCTTCTTCGACAGCGCCGCCGCCGCCCGCGAGTGGCTAGCCCACCAGCAGGCCCTCGACCTGGGTTAGTAAGCCCCACGCCCGGCGCTGAAAACTCCGTGCCTAGCCGCCTTCGAGCCAGTGCTTCACCGCGCTGGCTTTTTCCTTGCTCACCAGCACCTCGGCCCCGGCCGGGGTGGGGGCCAGCTCTACCACTAGCTTGCCGCCCAGGTGCGGGGCCAGCCGGCGCACGGCCGGCAGCTGGGTTAGCACCTGCCGGTTGAGCCGAAAGAATAGCGCGGGGTCGAGCAGGGCCTCCAATTGCTCGAGGGTATAGTCTACCACGAAGCGCCGCCCGTCGTGGGTGGCCAGTGTAGTGGTTTCGTGCCGGCTCTGAAACCAGGCGGCCTCGGCCGCCAGAAGAGGCAGCAGGTTCTCGCCCTGCTTTACCAGGAAGCGCGTTTTATACGGGCGCTGGGGCCGGGGCAGCGCGTCAAGCAGCCGCTCCAGGGCCAGGGCGGGCGTAGGCGCGGGGCCGGCACTCGGCAGGTGCGCCGCGCCGCCCCCCCACGCCCGCAGCTTGGCCAGCGCCGCTTCCAGCTCGGGCAGCTTCACGGGCTTGAGCAGATACGCAATGCTATTGGCCTGAAATGCCCGGATGGCATACTGGTCGTAGGCGGTGGTGAAGATGACGGGGCTGCGCACTACTGCCTGGTCAAACACGTCGAGGCTGAGGCCATCGGCTAGCTGAATATCGCTGAGAATGAGGTCGGGCGCGGGGTGGGTGGCCAGCCACGCTAGCGCGCCCGCCACGGTATCGAGCACGGCCAGCACCTGCGTGCCCGGTGCGGCCTGCGCCACGAGGCGCTGGAGGCGCTCGGCGGCCGGGTACTCGTCTTCCAGAATCAGAATAGTCATCTCTGTAAAAGAATTAAAAATTAAAAATGATAAATTAAAAATTTGACAGCCAGAATTTTAATTTATCATTTTTAATTTTTAATTTCCCAAATGCAAGCCAAAATACCACGTCCAGGCCAAAAACAGCAGCTGGAGCGGCCCCCGAAACCAGAGGTAGCCCAGCCCCGGCCCGGTGAGGGTGCCGCGCTGGTAGTCGAGGTGCTTACGGGCTGAAATGACATTGCCCGGAAAAATCAACACGAAAAAAACCAATAGACAAACCGCCGCCGTGGGCCGCAGCGCGGGCACCAGCAGCCCCACGCCGCCCAGTACTTCGAGCAGGCCGGTGCCATAAATCCAGGCGTTTTTGGCGGGTAGCCAGGCGGGCAGCATCTGGGCCATGCCGCGCACGTAGGGCACGTGCGCGATGCCTGTGAAAACCAGCATACTGGCCATCGCGGCATTGCCGGCCAGCACGTAGTTGGGGTGGCCGGCCAGCAAGTAGGTAGCCAGCAGCGCCAGCCCAAAAGCGACCAGCAGCACAGCGAGAGGTTTCATAAACAGTAAGTTCGAGAGGGTTAGGAGTAGTTATTCGCGGCCTAACAGCCCACGCTACCTTACGGCCGCCCATCGGCCGGTGGCAGCAGCGGCAGCGTGACGGCAAAAATGCCGCCCGCCTGCGCTACTGCCACCGGCTGGCTGGCCCCCAGCAGCGCGTAGCGCTGGCGCACATTGGCCAGGCCGGTGCCCGTGCCGGGGGCCAGGCCCGCTGGGCGCGGCTGGTAGGTGTTCTCGACGCGCAACTCGTGGGCGGTGGCCAGCAGGCGCAGGTGCAGCGGCCGGGCCTGCGAGGCTTCATTATGCTTGAGGGCATTTTCGACCAGCAGCTGCACGCTCAGCGGGGCCACGCGCTGGGTTAGGGCGGCGGGCACTATGTCGTACTCAACCAGTACATTACCGCGAAAGCGCACCTTCTGCAAGGCCACGTAGGTTTGCACGAAGGCCAGCTCTTCGGCCAGCGGCACGGTGGGGCGCTCGCGGCTCAGCAGCACGTAGCGGTACACGTCGGCCAGGCCCTCCACGTACTGCTGGGCGGGGGCATCGGCGGGGTCGATGAGGGCAGCCAGGGTATTGAGCGAGTTGAACAAAAAGTGCGGGTCGAGCTGCTGGGCCAGGGCATCGAGCTGGGCCAGGGTCTGCGCCTGGGCGAGCTGGTTGGCGCGGTGCAGGTTGGCCTGCCACTGCGCCAGCGAGTGCCGACTTTCGTACACGAGCAGCACAAGAAGGGTCGAAACCAGGTTGAGGCCGATTTCGCGTAGCTCCTGGCCCAGCGTTGGCCGGCCGCCCCACCACGCTACCGCAAACGCAGCCCCCAGCAGCACCGTTATGAGCAGGGTGTAGGCCAGGGTGCCCGCCGCCAGCCGCCACAGCCGCTGGGCCGTGTCGGTGGGCTGGGGCCAGCGCCGCAGCAGCCAGCGCCACAGCTGCCACACCCCCAGCCAGAGCGTGGTGGTGAAAGTGAGCGAGGTGAGGTAAGCTACCAGCAGCCACTTCCCAAACGGAATGCTGAACAAGCCCCTGGGCACCAGCTCCAGCCAGGCTAGCACCGGGATGCCATAGCGCAGAATGTGGCGGTCGTTCATCTTCACCTAGCGTACTTAAAAGCTGACCCTATACCGGGCGGGCAGTAGCGCAAAGTGCGGGTAAAGTCCTGGTAGTGAGAGAGTTATTATTATCATTGCAGTGGCTTATTTTTGCTTCACTTAGTCCAAAGGTCGGTTAATCTAAGCCCGCCCGGCCTATTCCAACCAGTCCTATGAAGCTGCTGCTTCTACTGCTAGCCATTTACTTCCCGCTGGCGCTGAGCCTGCATGCGCAAACCAAAGAGGAAACCTTTGCTGAAATTGCGAAAATGGTGGCCAAAGCTAAAGGGCAAACCCACCTGAATTTTGTGGGTTGGAAAGAGAAGGTGACCAAGCAAGTATTCACGGAAGCCAGCGTTTCCAGCGCCGAGGTCTACGACAGAACCGAATGGACCACCGAGTACACCGATATTCCTTGGTGAGAAATAACGGGGTTTTACGTCGCGCCAGCTACTGGCAGCACCAAGCTCTCCGAACTGCACATTAGCTTTCAGAACAGTTTTCCCTACCGGCATTTTTCGGGCGCGGACAAAGGTGAGGCCAAAAGAAACTCCGAGATAGAGCTGTTTTTGCTGGCGGCCGACACTGAAAAAATGAACCAATACATGAAGGTGCTGTCAACCCACCAGTAGCCGCCAGCCCCTACCAACCCAGGTTGCGGAGTGGTGCGCCGCGTAGCGGTGCCAGGGTTAGTGGGTTGCAAATGAAGCAGCTATAGCGACAGCAACGGCTGCCCCGCCATAGCCTGCGCAAACAGCCCGGCCACCACCGCCACGTACAGCGCTGTGCCCACCCACATCAGCAGCACCGCCCGGCGCGGCACCCAGCGCCCCGTGGCCCAGCCCAGCAGTGGCAGCGCCTGCAAGGCGTGCAGCCCCATAAAGTGGGCCAGGCGCAAGTCGCCGGCCCGCGTGCTCCAGCCCAGGCCCGGCAGGCCGGGGCCCCCATCGGGCGCGCCCACGGTGTGGCCGAGGTGGTGCACCATGATGCCCCCCACCGCCGAGCCCACCAAAAACACCAGCAGCCCCAGCCGCACGCCCCACCCGTAGGCCGCCGAGCCGTGCGGCCGGTAGCGCCATGCCAAGTACAAAGCCCAGGCCATGAGCCCGGTATTGGCCATGATAAACACGCCCATCAGCCCAAACAGCGCCCCGTCGAGCGGCGTGGCTGCGTTGTAGTGCGAGGTGGTGCCCCGTGCCGCCTGCGTAAAAATGACCACTTGCTCGACCACCATGCTCAGCGCCACGCCCCATGCTATGCGGCGCACCGCTGGCTGGGCCGGGGCGGGCAGGTCGGCCAGCAGCCAGGCCAGCGTCCAGGCGTAGGCCACGATGGAAAGGGCAAACTTGAGCGGCTTCAGCCACACCAGCGCCCCGCTCACGAGGCGGTGGTCGAGGGGCAGCAGCCCTAGCGCCAGCAGCGCCAGGGCCACGTTGAGCCACCCGGCCCAGGCCAGCGGCGAGCTAATGCGGTGCAGCACCCGCAGCACCTCGGCGGCGCGGCGTAGCAGGGTCGGGGCGGGGGGCGTAGCCGCCGCTTGGGTCGATGAAGGCAGTGCGGGGTAGGCGGCGAGCGAGAGCGTTTTCATACGAAAGAACGAAGTGAAATGGAAGACAACTTGCAGACCTTATGATAATTAAAAATTAAAAATGCAGAATTAAAAATGGGGTAATCACACTCTTTTAGCCGGCATTTTTAATTCTGCATTTTTAATTTTTAATTCCCCCCTTCCCAGCGCGGCCCGTGCGCCGATGTACAGCAGCAGGCCCACCGGCCCTAGCATAAAAGTGAGCGCCAGCGCGGGCACCACCGCCCAGTGCGGCACCCCGCGCCGCTGGGCATCGCGCACTTCCCAGGCCCCCACCCACAGGTCGAAGCACAGGTAGTGCACCCAGCCCGCCAGCAAAGCCCAGGGGTCGTGAAACAGCGTAGCCACCTGCGCCAGCGAGCCAAAGCCGCCCTCGCCGCCGTGCCCGCCCAGGTAGTGCGTGGCTATGCACCCGGCATATGCCACCGCCAGCCCCAACTGCCACGCGCCGCTGAGCACCAGCGCCTTGGTCACGCGCCAGCGCGGAGCCAGCACTAGCAGCGCCCAGCCCAGCATGGCGAGCGGGTTGGCCAAAGAAAATAGGAGGGCGGGCGTGAGCATCAGGTAGTTGGCTAGTGCTAAAGGATACGTCAAACTTACGCGGCGGCCCGCCCAGTGGCCTAGCCCAAACCCGGTGAAGCGCCCCGGCGGGCGGGTGAAGCGGTAATTTTGGCGGGGCGAAGCAACGCCCGCTCTGGCGGCTGCCTCTAGCTGCTGGGGTGTTAACTTCTTTTGCCTGTTTAGTTATGCTGTTTTCTTTCGTTTTACTCGCGTTGCTGCCGGCCGCGCCCGCGCCGCCCGCCACCGTGCTCAGCGGCCACCTCACGCACGCCCCTGCCGGCGACACGGTGCGGGTCACGTTTGGGGCGCGGCGCTACAAGACGGTGCTCGGCGCCGGCGGCGATTTTAAGCTGATAATTCCTGACCTGCCAGCGCCCACCGCGGCCGATTTTTTCTACGCCCGCCAGCACGCCAGCCTCTACCTCGCGCCCGGCGACCAGCTGCACCTTACCCTCGATTTTCCTAACTTCGACGAAACGCTGGCCTACACCGGCCGCGGGGCCGGCCCCAACAACTACCTGGCCCGCGCGCGCTGGCAATTCAGCTACGGCCCCGCGGCCGACAGCCTGAGTGCCACGGCCCGCCTCACGCCCGCCACCACCCCCACCCAGATGCGCCAGCTGGCCGATGCCGCCCGGCAGCGCCGCCTCCGGTTTCTGGCCGACTACGACCAGGCCACGCCGCTGCCGCCCGCCTTCCGGCGCGACGAGGAGTTTGGTATTGCCCTGGAGTGGGGCACCGCGCTGCTCGACTACGTGGGCTACCACCGTGCCCAGGCGGGCAGCGCGCCCGTGCCCGTGCCCGCCGCATATTTCGACTTTATCAAGCAGCTGCCCGTGGCCGAAATACCGCAGTACGACGGCCGCAGCCAAACCGACAACGACCACATTGGCCGCCTGCTCACCAGCTACCAGCAGCGCCTGGTGCCCAGCGGCACCCTCGGCACCGACCCTGCCACGGCCCGCCAGCTCTACGCGGTGGCCGCCGCCGACCTGGGCAGCCCGCAGCTGCGCGACCGAGCCATTTTCACGCTCTTTAGCTGGAAGCTCGACGACGACCTGCCCGGCGTGCTGGCCGCCTACCCTACGTTTCGGGCGCTGAATCAAGATTCTTCCTTTGCCCGCAACCTGCACGCCATCCTGAGCAAGCGCGTGCTGCTGGGCGTAGGCAAGCCCGCCCCAGCCTTCACGCTGCTCGATAATACCGGCCGTAAGGTGTCGCTGAGCGACCTGCGTGGCAAGATAGTGTACCTCGATTTTTGGGGCACGTGGTGCCCGCCGTGTTTGCGCGAAATGCCCTTTGCCCACGACCTCAAGCAGCAGTTTTTGGGCCGCGACGTGGTGTTTGTCTACATCTCGGTGGGCGATATGGAGGCCAAGTGGCAGCGGGCATTACTAGATAAAAAGCTCCTCAGCCCCAACAGCGTGCACTTGCGCCAGCCCAAAGAAGCGCAGGTGGCCTTCGACTACCAGGTCAATGGCTACCCCACCTACTGGCTTATCGGGCGCGATGGCCGCATTCTCGACATGCAGGCCCCGCGGCCCTCGGACGGGGCCAAAACAGTGGCGGCCCTCGAAGCGGCTTTGCAACAATAGCGCGGCCGTAGCTGTTGGGCTGGGCTACGGCACAACATGGCCGGCGGCGTTGCGTACCGGGCTCAGGGCCGGGGACTTATTTTTATTCTTTGTGTCAAGTTGTTGTCGTTTAATTGGGTTGCTGCTGCTGCTGGCCGTCGGAGTGCCCCGCATCTTGTGGGCCCAGGAAAACTCGGCCACGGTAAAAGCATCGCGTAGGAAACTACCCCCGGCGGCGGTCGCCGATACCGTAGTTGGGAGCATTGCTGATACCATCCCCGAGCGGCTTGCACCGCCCTTTTCGCACCGCCGCCTGGTGGTGCAGTACGACTCGCGCTACTCGTTTGTCAACGGCCATTTTTGCACCATCAATGGCCTGAAGCTGGGCATGGAGTGGCGCGGCCGCGTGCGCACCGGGGCGGCGGTATATTTTCTGAGCACCGGCATTCCCACGCGCCAGCCCCTGCCCGACAATGCCGCCGACGATGCCGACGCCGACCTGCGCTTTCGCTACCTGGCCCTCTACGGCGAGTGCGTGATATTGCAAAACTCGCGCTGGTCGCTGAGCGCCAACATGCAGTTGGGTTTTGGCTCGGTCTACGTGCGCTACCTCAACGACTCGACTGGCAACTACGACCACACGCCCCGCGATTTTGTGATGATGATTGAGCCCTCGGCAGCCGCCCAGATGCGGGTGTTTCGCTGGGCCTCGCTAGGGGCGGGCGTGGGCTGGCGCCAGCCCATATTCGTGCTGCCCACCATCCAGCGCGAGCTCAGCGGGCCGGTGTTCTACGGGCGCGTCAATATCCTGCTCGGGCCGCTCATCAAAGTAGCCCGCGGCCGGGCCCGCCTCTTCACCCAAGATGGCCTGCGCGTGCGCGGCGTCGATAATTACACCCGCGATAAGTTTTACGGCAGCAAGAAAAACGAGGAAGACAACCGTTAATGGGTAATGGGTAATGGGTAATGGGTAATGGGTAATGGGTAATGGGTAATGTTCAGTTATTAACAACTAACCATTAACCATTAACCATTAACCATTAATAATTATTTCCCCGCCACGTAAGTAAAGCCCACAGTGAGGTTGCTGTTGCCGGGTGAGCGGCCTTCCACCGCAATGCTTTCGTAGGAGTAAGAATAGGCCGCCGTGAGGGCCAGGTGGCGGCTCACGGTGAAGTTCAGGCCGGTAGTTGCATTCACACGGTAGTCGCCATCGGCGTCTTGCAGCGAAGGCTGGTAATAGACCAGCCCCGTGAACACCACCGGCCCCTTGCCTAGCCGCAGCTTGAGGCGCGTAGAGCTGCGCGGCACGTCGCGCTTCAAGCCTTCCAGATACTGCGTGTTTTCGTAGAGTAGAAACTGGCTTACACTCACCTCGTTCTGCAAGGTGTCGGTGTAAAGTTGGTAGCCCGCCCCCACGCCCGTCACCAGGCGCTGGGCAATGGCGCGCAGGTTGCTGCGCTCGGCGTCGCCCAGCAGATAATACTTCACCCGCCCCCGCTGGTAGGTGGGCGTGAGCAAGCCCACCAGCTCGCGCTCGCGCAAGACCCCATCCTGCTTGCCATAGCTGAAGGTGAAGGCCGTGGGCAGCAGCCAGTGCTCACTCAGTTTGAAATTGCCCGTCTGGCTGGTGGTGAAGTACACCCGCTCGACCGTGCCCGTGGTGTAAATGCCCGTGAGCGTGGCCGTGTAGCGCGTGCCGCTGGCTCGCACGGTGTACGTCTCAAACTCCGAGGACGGCAACCCGCCCCCAGTGGTGGAAGGGGACACCACGGGCGAGGCCATGGTGTCGATGGGCGCTACGGCAATATTAGTAGAGTCGGGGACAATCTGGGCCTGCACTTGGCCAGCGCTCCAGGTGCTGAGCAGCAGCGCTAGCCCAGCCAGCCACCCGCGCCAACCACTCGTTTTGGCAGCAGGGCTGCCAGCTACATAATCCTGCATAGCCCGCAAAAATACCCGCCGGGCTACTTTTGCTCGCCCGCGCTGCGCAGCGTAGCCGCCCGGTCGAGCTTGCCCGAAGCCGTGCTGCGGAAGGCCAGCACGTACAGAATGGCCTTCGGTACTTCGTATTTAGCAAGGCGCTCGGCCAGCAAGCCCAGTAGCTTTTTCTCGGCCGTAGCAGGTAGGGGCGCCCCTTCTAGATAAGCCGTTACGGCTTGGCCCAGGCGCTCATCGGGCCGCCCCGCCACAAATGCCCGGCACGACTGGCCCAGCTCGGCCAGCGCCACATCAAGCACCTGCTCTACCTTCTCGGCCTGCACCTTCACCCCGCCCGAATTTATTATGAAATCGACCCGCCCCAGCCAGTCGAAGGTGTGCTTGTCGATAAGCTGAATCCGGTCGTTGGTCGTGATAAGTTTATCGTCGGTCACGTCGCCGCGCACGGTCAGGCAGCCGCGCTCATCCTGGCCCAGATGCAGACCGGGCAGCACGTGATAATAGGGCGAGGCATCCGGCCCATTCAGCCGCCGCAACGCCATGTGCGAGGCCGTTTCGGTCATGCCATAAGTCAGGTACACCGGCACTTTTAGCTTCTGAATTTCGGCCAATAAGCTCGGCTCCACGCCCGCGCCACCCACCAAGATGGCCCGCATTTTATTGAGCCGCGCCGCCCGGCCCGCCGCCAGCACCGCCCGCAGTTGCAAGGGCACAAACGCCGCAAAATCAAACTCGGCCTCGGCCGAAACTTCGGCAAACGGGTCGGCGTGCGGCTCCACCACCGTCAGGTGCATGTTGCGCTCCAGCCCGCGCACCAGCATCATCTTGCCCCCAATAAAGTCGCAGTTCAAGCACACCAGCGCCCGGTCGCCCGGCCCCAGGTCGAAGTAGTCGCCCGTGCGCGCCGCCGAAGCCGCCAGCTGCCTGCGTTTCAAAGTAATAAGCTGCGGCTGCCCGGTGCTGCCCGAGGTGCGCAAGCCAAACTCCTGCGCGCCCGTCAGCCACTGCCGCAGCAACTCCAGCACCTTGGCTTCGTAGCCATTCACGGCCGCGTGCGGCGAGGCCGTTTGCTTGAGGGATTCGTAGCTGAACTCGCGGCCGTTGAGCAGGAGGGAAGTAGGAAGGTTGGGGGAAGGCATGGGGCAAAGTTATTCGCCGGGTGGGCTGCCTGTGGCACTGCGAAGAAATTGTTCAGTAGCGCCTTGATAGCCAATTAGATATTGCTACCGCGTTTGTAGAAGCGAGTAGGAGAAGCGCAAGCCTTCAACCAATGCTATACCTGCTAAAGGAAGGAAAAGTGAGCGCGTTGCAAATAGAAAAAGCTTTCTGCTTTCCGTATCCCTTTTTGCTTCCAGCAAGAAAATAACGACGTAAACCAGCATGAGTACGGCTGTAATTGTCATTATGCCCAGCGTGGCATAGTAGGCGGCGTACCCACCATCAGGACTATATTCCTTCCAATAGAGGAAATAAATAACGTAGGACCACCAAGCCAGGTAGATGAGTAGCAATGCGGTTACTACTGCCTTATTTGTTTTAAGCGCTGTCATACTTGCCAGTAGTTACGAGGTTGCTGACGAATCAAATGCAAGTTGCTGCTAGGTACGAACGCGCTTCTAGCCCCGCAGCCAGCGCTGGTACGCCTGCGCCGATGGCGCTGCGCGCCAGGCCAGCAGCGCCAGCAAACCAGCGTAGGTTACTAGGTCGACTGGCTGCCGCGTAACCAAATAAGCCGCTAGCAGCGGCAGTCCCAGCAGCCCCAGCAGGCTGTTGCGCACCACCAGCCGGCTCTGGTAAATACGCATATTCTCCTCATAAGGCCGCCGTAAATTGGGCTTAATGCTTTGACCCACTGCGTATAGCACCACCCCCAGTAGGGGCAGCAGCACCGCCAGCCACAGCAGGGCCGGCCAGGTAGCCAACTGCGGGTTGATGGCCTTGGTAGAAGCCACCTGCCCGCGGCTGGCCAGCGCCGCGCTGCCCATTAGCAGTCCCTGCCCCGCGAAATGCAGCCAGTGTGCCCGCCGAAAACGCTGGATATTCTGATGGTATTCAGCATCAGTCATTAGAGGTAGGTGCTTGAGCAGCTTAGCTCAAACACCTGCCTCTAAGCTACAACCCAGGCGCTACCGCCCATACTCGTACACCACATAGCCCCACGGCTCCACCTTCCAGGGCGTAGCCGTCAGCGGCTCGTTGGTGTACATAAACAGGTTGTAGGGCTTGCCCTGCAAGCCCGCTTCCTTCACCGTGATGGTCTGGTCTTTATCCGATAAATTCAAAATAACCAGCACCTTGTGGTCGCCTTTCTCGCGCACGTAGGCATACACCGCCTTGTCGTCGCCCACGCTCACCTTGCGGAATGACGCATCGGCCGCCAACGCTGGGTTGCGCTTGCGCAAATCGAGCAGCGTGCTATAAAACTTGGCCCGCTGATACTTGCCAAAGGTTATTGGGTCCTTGTCAAAAAACTTCAGCGAGCGCAGCACCGGCTCTTCCTGCCCGCTGTAAATGAGCGGCACCGCGTTGTTCATCGTCTGGGTGAATACCGCGAACGGCGCGTTTTTCGGCCCCGCAAACGAGCCGTAGTCGGCTTTATTCCAGGTATTTTCGTCGTGGTTGCTGGTGAAGTACAGCTCGATGGTACCCTTGGGGTACATCCCTTGCCAGCCTTGGTTCACGCTATCGAGCGAGAGGGCGGTGCGCTTGCCGGCCGCCACCTTTTCCATCGCATGAAACATGTGCCACGGGTACACCGCATCGAAGCCGCTTTTGGGCAGGTAGGCGCTGTCGCCCTCGGCCAGCATAAACAAGTCTTTGTCGTGCTCCAGCGTCGAAATAGCCCGCTTCCAGAACGCGCCCGGCACGTTCCAGGCCACGTCGCAGCGGAAGCCATCGATGCCCGTTTTATCGACCCAGTAGCGCATAGCCGCAATCATGCTGTCCTGCATTTCCACGTTTTTGTAGTCGAGCTGCCGCGTGTCGGTCCAGTCGAAGGGCACGGCAGGCTGGCCTTTCTTATCCTTCACAAAAAAGCCAGGGTGGCGCGTCAGCCACGGGCTGTCGGCCCCGGTGTGGTTGGGCACCCAGTCGATAATCACTTTCATGCCGCGCTGGTGAATATCCTGCACCAGCCGGTTCCAGTCGGCCATCGTGCCATACTCTGGGTTGAGCTTCTGGTAGTCCTGCACGGCATAATAGCTGCCCAGGCTGCCCTTGCGGTCGCGCTTGCTGATGGGGTTCAGAGGCATGAACCAGAGCGTTTGCACGCCCATTTTTTGCAGGCGGTCGAGGTGCTTGGCAAAGGCGTTAAGGGTGCCCTCGGGCGTGTACTGGCGCACGTTCACCTCGTAGATATTGCCCTGCATTATCCAGTAGGGGTGTTGCGGCTTGGGGGCCGTAGCAGTCGGCGCTTTCGAGGTGGTAGTAGCCTGCTCGCAAGCTTGATTTAAAAACATGGTACCCAGCAATGCGGGCAGCAAGAGCTTCTTCATGGTGATAATATTAGGACTGCAAAATACGGTGCGCGCCCGAATATGATTTTTCTCAACTAGTAAGTGAGTACTTGCTTTTCATTGAAAAATCACGTATACTTACCATACACTAAGCTCTTATCCATCATGCAATCCCACCCGCATTCCCCTTCCGAATCGGTACTGGCTACCAGCAACAGTGCCCCCGAACTCGCCGCGCCCTGCCCGGTGCTCGCCGCCGTAAAAGCCCGTGCCAAAGCCCTCAAAAAATGGCGCAAACACGAGCGCACGCGCCTGTTTATCAGCTGCTGCGCTGGCTGGCACGCGCTCGGGTTTAGTTTTTAATCGACTACGTAATAAAAAGAGAGAAGCGCTACTGTTTTAGTAGCGCTTCTCTCTTTTTATAAGCAGGGTATTTCAAAACTCAGTCCATCACTTACGGAGTCTCTACGCTTTCGCTGTCAGTTTTGTATTGCGTCAAATAAGCCATTAATTGAGTGGCGGCCTGAATGACGGGGCTCCCCAATGGGTCGGCTTGCAAGACTTCAAAAGGCCCTTCGCCAAAATACAAGCCATCTGATACCAAAAACGACATGCGAACGAAGCCGTTTTTAGGAAATGGCCGCCGTTTCTCCTCCCACTTGCCGATTATATTAATCACGCGCTGGCCTTCCGCGAAAAGCTGGTTGACTAAGTGCGTGGATTGCTCTGTGCTGGTTTCCCAAACGAGCAGCTTTTCGGCTTGGTTGAAGTAGCGCGCACTGCCGTCGCTGAAAGCGGCCAACACATCCAACCCGTTCGGCAAACCGACTTCAACAACAACCCCCAGCAACTCTTTGGTGTCCGTTGGCGCGCCTATTGTCGAAAGTACCTGATGAGCCAGCAGGCGCTGCCGGGATTCCAGTTTCTGGTCGGCCGCTACGGCCGCCAGTTGGGCCGGGTCAGGCGCATCGGCCAGCAGAATATTCCACGGGTAATCCGTCGAGTGGTCCTCCGTTTTATACAGCGCGATGTCGTCGCAAAACAGCAAATTATAAAGCTTATTCAGGCTTTCGTTGCGATAAGGCTGGCTAGGCTTTTTAGAAAAGAAATCGAGCAGACCCATGGTGGCAGTATTTAGGCGTTTAGTACCAGTTTCTGCAAAAAAAGCGCGTTATGCTTGGCACTTGCAAGTATAACGCGCTTTTCAAATAAGCTCCAAGAAATCAGAAGGCTACGGAAACTTCGGAAACTTCGAGAAGTCCGGCTGACGCTTTTCCAGGAAAGCATTTTTGCCTTCCTTCGCTTCTTCGGAGAGGTAGTACAGCAGCGTGGCGTTACCAGCCAATTCCTGAATACCGGCCTGGCCATCAAGCTCAGCGTTGAACGACGATTTCAACATTCGCAAAGCCAAGGGGCTCTTTTGCAGAATTTTATTGCACCACGCTACGGTGGTTTCTTCGAGCTTATCGAGCGGCACTACTTTGTTGACGAGGCCCATGTCAAGGGCTTCCTGGGCGTCGTACTGGTCGCAGAGAAACCAGATTTCGCGGGCTTTTTTCTGGCCCACCACGCGGGCGAGGTAGCTCGCGCCAAAGCCGCCGTCGAACGAGCCCACGTTGGGGCCGGTCTGGCCGAAGCGAGCGTTTTCAGCCGCAATGCTCAGGTCGCAGACTACGTGCAGCACGTGGCCGCCGCCGATGGCCCAGCCGGCCACCATCGCAATCACGGGCTTCGGGATGCTGCGAATCATCTTCTGCAAGTCGAGCACGTTGAGGCGCGGCACGGCGTCGCCGCCCACGTAGCCGCCGTGGCCGCGCACGCTCTGGTCGCCGCCCGAGCAGAAGGCGCGCCCGCCCTCGCCGGTGAGGATGATGACGCCGATATCGGTGCGATTGCGGCAAATGTCCATCGCCTCAATCATCTCATCCACCGTGAGCGGCGTGAAGGCGTTGTGCACCTGCGGCCGATTAATGCTGATTTTGGCAATGCCCCCGTGCTGGGAGAAAAGGATTTCCTGGAACTCCTTAATCGGGGTCCACTCGATAGTTTCAGCCATATAATTGAAAAAGTGAAGCTCTGCTAACCTCTGCGTAACCCTCGGCGGACCTCTGCGAGAAATTCGATTTTGGGTTTCTCGCAGAGGTCCGCCGAGGGTTGCGCAGAGGTTAGCAGAGGCTGAATTAAGAAAAAGCTTGTTTGACTGCTGCTCGGTATTTTTCAAAAAACGCCGCGTTGGTTTTGGAATCGGTGAAGATTTCCAACACCGCTGCGCCGCTTTCAGCTGCAAAGAAAACCGGTAGCGCGGCTTCAAGTTCGGCGAACGACGACACCGGCAAATAGCGCAACTTAAAATCGCGGCACAAATTCTCAGCCGTGAGTGCCTGCGTGGTTTCAAAAAACTCATCCAGCTCCGGCTGCTGGCGCGGCCCGTCGATGAGACGGAAAATGCCGCCGCCGTGGTTATTGAAGAGCACTACCCGCAAATTGGGCGTAGGGTAGTTGTGCCAGAAAGCGTTGCGGTCGTAGAAAAAGGCCACGTCGCCGGTCAGCAGCACCACCGGCCGCTCGGGCTGGGCCAGCGCCGCACCCACCGCCGTGGAGTTGCAGCCATCAATGCCGCTGGTGCCCCGATTGGCAAATACGTCGATTTGGCGGCCAGCGGGCAGCCCCAGAATATTAGCGTAGCGCACAGCCATGCTGTTGGCGAGGTGCAGAGCCGTGCCATCGGGCAGCGCCGCCAGCGCGTGGCGCATCGCCGAAAATTCGTTGAAAGGCTGGCCTTCGGTAGCGAAGAAGCTGCTGAGAAACTGGGCCGCTACGGTGTCAGCTTGCTGCCAGGTGAAGGCTGGTGCAGTGGCTCCAATTGGATTCGAACCAAAGGCCGGCTCATTGTTAGTGGGCAGTATTGGAATCGAACCCATTTCCTCGTTAGTAGAGAGGGGGGGATTCGAACCTTCGATAGCGTTCTGGGTATCGCGCGAACTTGCAGAGAAGGAGGGATTCGAACCTTCGGACCCGTTACAGTCAGTGGTTTTCAAGACCACAGCAGTAGGCACCACATCCCGGTGATAATCCTTCGTTTCATACACCGTCAGCTGCTGAAAAAACACCGCCGGCTGCACCCGAATAATCCGCGTAAGCCGCCGAAAGGTATCGGCCACCTCGCCGGCCGGCTGCAAGTGCCAGTGCTGCGCGGGAGCCACATCGCGCAAAAACAGCTTCAACGCCTTCGAAATCAGTGACTGCCCGAAAGTGATAAGCAAGTCGGGCCGCAACTCGGCTTTTTGCTCTTTCGACAAGCCCGCCAGAAATATATCCTGCCGCCGCACGGCCGGCACATCACCTACATTGGCGATGGTATCGGCCACAACCGGCACCTGCCGCGCCTCGGCAAACTCGTAGAGTGCGGCCGTGAGCGTGGGGTTTTCGGGCTGCTGGCCGGCCACTACCAGCACGCGGCCCGCGTCGCGCAACTGGCGGCGCAAATCCAGAATTTCGGCCGGAGGCAGAATGGTATTGGAGTGGTCGTCGCGGATGATTTTAACGTCCGTTTCGTAGCCCATTTCCTCGCCCGCTTTCGGGTAAAACGGCTCGCGCAGCGGGATATTCACCTGCACCGGCCCGGCCGGAAAAGTCTGCGTCAGGTTAATCGCCTCGTTGATAATGCGCTCGCCGTGCCACTTCGCATCGGCGTGTGAGGTATCAGCTGGAAAATCGAACGTGCCTTTGGCATGCGCGCCGTACAGGTCGCGCTGCCGGATGGTCTGGCCGTCGAGCTGGTCTATCCACTCGGGCGGACGGTCGGCGGTGAGCACCAGCAGCGGAATCTGCTGGAAAAACGCCTCCGCCACGGCCGGCGCGTAGTTGAGGCCCGCCGTGCCGCTGGTGCACACCAGCACCACCGGCCGCCGCGTAGCCTGCGCAATGCCCAGGCCGATAAAGGCGGCCGCCCGCTCATCGGGCACCACGCGCAGCTTGCCTCGGTACGCCGGATGCCGCGCAAACGCCAGCGTGAGCGGCGCCGAGCGCGAGCCGGGCGACAGAATAACGTCGGTAATGCCGTGCTGGGCGCAGATTTCGGCGATGTTAAAAACGGCCTGAATGGACTTCATTTAATAGGTATCAAGTAACATTTAACAAGCTCGCCGCCCGTTAACCTCACCCCCTAGCCCCCTCTCCAAAAAAGAGGGGGAACTAGCTTCTAGCTTTAGACTTAATGACTAGCGTTTTAGAACTAAAGTTAAAAACTAGTTCCCTCTCTTTTTTGGAGAGGGGCTAGGGGGTGAGGTTAACGGGCGGCGAGCGCGTAATGAAGACGGCCAGGGTACTACGTTAGCACCGCCGCCACTGTCTGCATTTTATACTCCGTTTCCTGCCATTCCCGCGCCGGGTCCGAGTCCACTGTCAGCCCCGTGCCGGCGTAGAGAATGGCCTCAGCGGCGCGCACTTGCAAGCAGCGCAGATTCACAAACAGCCGCGATACGCCCGGTGCTACCACATTCACCGGCCCCAAAAAGCCGCTGTAATATGCCCGGTCGTAGCCTTCGTGGCGATGCAAAAACTCCAGCGCGGCCGTGCGGGGCATGCCGCCCACGGCCGAAGTCGGGTGTAGCAGCCGTAGCATATCGGTGCCCAGCGACGAGGCAGCCGGCACGTTTTTCAAGTCCACTTCAAAGTCGCTACGCAGGTGCAGCAGCTGCCCGGCTACGGCGGTGCGTGGGCCGGTTTCGTGGTATTCGCGGAGGCGCAATTGCTTGAAACAATTCACGATATAGCGCGATACCAACGCCTGTTCTTCAATTTCCTTCTGCCGCCAAATGGCATCCTGCGGCCGCAAACCCGGCAACAGCGGCTGGGTGCCCGCCAGGGCCATTGTATGAAATAGCCCATCGGCTGTGACCTCGGCCAGCACCTCGGGCGACGCGCCCAGCCAAGTGCCCACGCCGGGCACGCTCACCAGCGACACGAAGGCCCGCTCGTATTTCTGGCACAACTCCCAAAAAGCCACCAGTGGGTCGAACCCGGCCGGCAGCGCCCGGCGAGCGGCTCGCGAACTCACGACTTTCACCACTGCTTTGGCTTCGATAGCGGCCACGCCCTCGTGCACTAAATGCCGGTATTCGGCCTCGGTGGCCGTGTGCGGCGCAGGCTGCGCGCTGCGGTGCCAGGCCAGCTCGGGCAGCGGCGGCAGCGCCAGCCAGGCCGCGATATTGGGCACCAGCTCGCGGGCAGCGGGCGAAATCGTCACCGTATCGGGCTGCGCCACGTCGTACTGCACATCGGCGGGCAGGAAAAGCGCCGGATTGTGGTCGGAATCCCGGAACGGAAAAAACGCAAACCCCGCCGGAGCCTGCGCGTCGAGCGCGGGCGGCAGGCCGGTATAAGTAGCTTCCAGCGAGCGCGCTACCAACAGGCGCGGCGTGGCCGCGCCCGGCTCGCGCCAGATGGCCAGCGGTCGGCCCGTGCGCAAGGCACCAGCCGCCAGGTGGCGCAGCCGGCCCCAGGCATCGAGGCCAGCGGCGGCCACCGGCCACGCCAGCTGCCGTGGTTCAACTCCCCGCATCAGGCCACTTGGGCTTTGGCCGAGGGCAGGTCAATCACCGCCATCGTGATGCGGCTGATGCACACCAGCGCCCCGGTTTCTTCGTGCGTAATGCGAATTTCCCACACCTGTGTGCTGCGCCCCACGTGCAGCGCCGTGGCCCGGCCGCGCACCCAGCCATCGCGCACGCCTTTGATGTGGTTGGCGTTGATTTCCAGGCCCACGCAGGCCTGGCGCGTGACATCAATGCGGGTAGCCGCGCCGATGCTGCCCAGCGTTTCGGCCAGCGCCACCGAGGCCCCGCCGTGCAGCAAGCCCATGGGCTGGTGCGTGCGGCCGTCCACGGGCATGCGCCCTTCGAGGTAGTGCTCCGTAATGTCAGTCAGCTCAATACCCAGCGCGTCGGCCAGGGTGGGGCGGTGGGAAGCCCAGATTTTTACGTCGTCGAGGGTCATGATTGGGCTTGGTAAATAGTATTCGTCATGCTGAGCGCAGCGCAGCGGAGTCGAAGCATCTCGCGTGGTGAAGTAAACTCTAGCGTAAGGAGTTAGTTCTCCTGGCAAGATGCTTCGACTTCGCTGCGCTGCGCTCAGCATGACAGAATTAATTAGTTGCTAAGCACCAAGCACTCGGCACTACGCACTAATTTCACCGCAAAACTACTCCACCTCGCCCGTGCCTGTTCAGCAGATTTTCCTCCTCCGCCACGGCCAGACCGATTTCAACGTGCAAGGCATCGTGCAAGGCAGCGGTGTCAACTCCGACCTCAACGACCGGGGCCGCTGGCAAGCCGAGCGTTTTTGGCAAGCTTATAAGACCATTCCGTTTGCCCGCGTCTACACCTCCAAGCTCAAGCGCACCCAGCAGTCGGTGCACAAGTTTATTGAGCTAGGCATTCCGCACGAATCGCACGCGGCCCTCAACGAAATTAGCTGGGGCACCCGCGAGGGTACCCGCATCACACCGGCCGAAGACGCTGAATATAAGTTTGTTCTGGATGAGTGGATGGCCGGCAACGACCTCGCCCACCTGCCCGGCGGCGAAAGCCCGGCCGACGTGGCCGCCCGCCAGCGCCCCTTTATCGAGCTGCTCAAAAGCCGGCCCGACGATGAAATCGTGCTCGTCTGCATGCACGGCCGGGCCATGCGCGTGCTGCTCTGCCAGCTCATGGGCTACCCCCTCAGCTGCATGGATGAATTTGAGCATCAAAACCTTTGCCTGTATAAATTGCATTATACAGGTACGCAGTTCACCATCCGAAATTTTCTCGACGTAAGCCATTTGGCCGAGTAGCCTCCCTTCTTCCCACCCGCCACTTTTGGCCCGGATTGTTTACCCGACTTTTCCCGGCTAATTTTGGCCCCAAATCCCAACCCGCAATTCCGATGGCCGAAATTATAAAAATGCCGAAAATGAGCGACACGATGACCGAAGGGACCATCGCGGCCTGGCTCAAAAAAGTAGGTGATAAAGTGAAATCCGGGGATATCCTGGCCGAAGTCGAAACCGACAAAGCCACGATGGAGCTCGAAAACTACGAAGACGGCACCCTGCTCTACATCGGCCCCAAAGAGAAAGACTCGGTGCCGGTCGATGGCGTGCTGGCAATTGTGGGCAAGGAAGGCGAAGACATTTCGGGCCTGCTCAACGGCCAAAGCGGTGGCAGCCCTGCGCCCGCCGCAGCCCCCGCACCGGCCGCTGCCGCCCCAGCTCCTGTGCCCGCCCCGGCTCCGGTAGCTGCCGCGCCAGCCCCCGCACCCGCCGCCCCGGCCGCGCCCGCCAATGGCAAGAAAGCCATGGTGGTCCGCATGCCGAAAATGAGCGACACGATGACCGAAGGCACTATCGCCGCCTGGCTGAAAAAGGTCGGCGACAAAGTGAAATCGGGCGACGTGCTGGCTGAAGTCGAAACCGACAAAGCCACGATGGAGCTCGAAAACTACGAAGATGGTACCCTGCTCTACACCGGCCCCAAAGAAGGCGAAGCTGTAGCTGTAGATGGCATACTGGCTATCATCGGTGAGGAAGGCGCTGATATTCAAGCACTGCTGAATGGCGGTTCACCCGCAGCCGCTCCGGCCGCTGCCGAAACGGCTGCTCCGGCTGCCGCTGCTGCACCCGCCGAAGCTGCCGCTCCCCAAGCCGAAAGCACCGGCCGCCTGCTCGCCTCGCCGCTCGCCAAGAGCATTGCCAAAGACAAAGGCGTTGACCTGCGCCAGGTAAAAGGCTCGGGCGAAAACGGCCGCATTGTGGCCCGCGACCTGCAAAACACGCAGGCGCAAGCCGCCGCGCCGTTCACCACGGCCGCCACGCAGCCCGCCGGCCCGGCCAACGTGCAGAGCGAGTACATCCAGGCCGCCCTGCCCGAGCAGCCCACCGCCAAGCCGGCCCCCGTGGCCGCCCCGGCCGCTGCCGATGGCACCTACACCGACACCCCGGTGTCGTCGATGCGCAAGGTTATCGCCCGCCGCCTGTCGGAAAGCCTGTTTACGGCCCCGCATTTCTATCTCACGATGGAAATCCTGATGGACAAGGCGATGGAAACCCGCGTGAAGCTCAACGAGCTGTCGCCGGTGAAACTGTCGTTTAACGACATGGTTATCAAGGCCTGCGCTGTGGCCCTGAAGCAGCACCCCGCCATCAACTCGTCGTGGCTCGGCGACCGCATTCGCCAAAACAAAGTGGTGAACATCGGCGTGGCCGTAGCCGTGGACGAAGGCCTGCTGGTGCCCGTTATCCGCAACGCGGATGGCAAAGGCATGGCCCAAATCGCCACCGAGGTGAAAGAGCTGGCCGGCAAAGCCAAGAGCAAGAAGCTGCAACCCGCCGAGTGGGAGGGAAGCACCTTCACCATCTCGAACCTGGGCATGTTCGGCATCGACGAGTTCACCGCCATCATCAACCCCCCGGATGCCTGCATCTTGGCGGTTGGCGGCATCAAGCAAACCGCTGTGGTGAAAAACGGTGAGCTGGCCATCGGCAACATCATGAAAGTGACGCTGTCGTGCGACCACCGCGTGGTAGACGGCGCCACCGGCGCGGCCTTCCTGCAAACGGTGAAAGCCCTGCTCGAAGACCCGCTGCGGATGCTGATTTAAATCATTTAACAAGTAGCATTTAACATTTAACAGGTGGTTGGGCTTGCAGTGCTGCCGGTCCGGCCACCTGTTTTATGTTGAATGTGAAAGCGAAAACAGACTTGTTAAATGTTAATTGATAATTGTTAAATGACCAGAATACGCTCCACGACCGTGCTCGGTGTGCGCCACAACGGCCAGATTGCCCTCGGGGCTGACGGCCAGGCCACGATGGATAAGCACGTCGCTAAAAACAACGTGCGCAAAGTGCGTCAGCTCAACGACGGCAAAGTCGTAACCGGTTTCGCCGGCTCCACCGCCGATGCCTTCATGCTCCTCGACCGCTTCGAGGAAAAGCTCGCCGCCTACGGCAACAACCTCAAGCGCGCCGCCATCGAACTGGCTAAGGACTGGCGTAAAGACCAGTACCTGCGCAAGTTAGAAGCCATGATGGTCGTCTGCGACAAAGACGAGCTGCTCATCGTGAGCGGCACCGGCGACGTGCTGGAACCTGATTCTGATGTAGCTGCCATCGGCTCAGGAGCTATGTATGCCCAAGCTGCTGCTTTGGCTCTTAAGAAGCACGCGCCGCACCTCACGGCCCGCCAGATGGTGGAAGATGCCCTGCACATCGCGGCCGATATCTGCATTTACACCAATCACAATTTGATAATTGCCGAACCGGCGTAAGCTTTTTCTTATGGAAGCCCACGTAAAATTTACTGCCGTTTTTGAGTTGGTCGCCGAAGGTGGCTACACCGCTTATATCGAAGAAATTTCGGGCGTAAATACGCAGGGCGAAACCTTGGAAGAAGCCCGCGAGAACTTGCGCGAAGCGTTAGAACTTGTGCTGGAGGTGCGCCGCGAACTGGCCGAAGAGCAGCAAGCTGGCCGCTCGGTTATACGCGAAAATATTCAACTGGCTGCCGCTTAAATGAAGCGGCGTGACCTAGTGCGACATCTTGAGCAGCATGGCTGCGTACTGAAACGCGAAGGCGGCAGCCATTCCGTATTCGTGAACTCAGTTTTGAAAACGGTTTCGGCCGTACCGCGTCATACAGAAATTAAAGGACCAACTGCGCTTAAAATCTGCCGCGATTTGGAAATACCCACTCCGGCTAATGTAAACTAATCGTCATACAGAAAGAAAATCTTGTCAGGGGTAAACACGTAAGGTCTTACCTGCCAAGATGCTTCCTTCGTCAGCATGACAACGAACCCTACTATGCAAATCACCAATTTCCTCAAGCACCACTACCGCCACTTCAACGCCGCCGCCCTCATCGACGCGGCTGATGGCTACAACAAGCACCTCGCCGAAGGCGGCAAAATGATGATTACCCTGGCCGGGGCCATGAGCACCGCCGAAATGGGTATTCAGCTGGCCGAGCTTATTCGCCAGGATAAAGTGCAGATTATCAGCTGCACCGGTGCTAACCTGGAAGAGGATATTTTCAATCTCGTAGCGCACGACTTCTACGAGCGCGTGCCGCACTACCGCGACCTCACGCCCGCCGACGAGCACGAGCTGCTGAAGCGCCACATGAACCGCGTGACTGATACCTGCATCCCCGAAGAGGAGGCCATGCGCCGCATCGAGCACACGGTATTGAAGTTTTGGGAGCAGGCCGACCAAGCCGGCGAATCTTATTTCCCGCACGAATTTTTCTATCAGATTCTGAAGTCGGGCGAGCTGGAGCAGTACTACCAAATCGACCCCAAAGACTCGTGGATGCTGGCGGCAGCCGAGAAAAACCTGCCTATCATCTGCCCAGGTTGGGAAGACTCGACGCTCGGCAACATCTATGCGGGCCACGTCATCACGGGCGATATCAAGAACGTGCACACCATGCGCACGGGCATCCAGTATATGATTTACCTGGCTGACTGGTATACCAACCAAGCTACCGACGAGAGCAAAGTAGGCTTCTTCCAGATTGGCGGCGGCATCGCCGGCGACTTCCCCATCTGCGTGGTGCCCATGCTGCACCAGGACTTGCAGCGCCATTCGGTGCCGCTGTGGGGCTATTTCTGCCAGATTTCAGACTCGACGACCAGCTACGGTAGTTACTCGGGCGCCGTGCCCAACGAGAAAATCACCTGGGGCAAGCTCGGTGAGAAAACGCCGAAGTTTATCATCGAAAGCGACGCAACCATCGTGGCTCCGCTGATTTTTGCTATTGTGCTGGGGCAATAACCTCAAGTTAAGTGGCCACTTCTACGCCCGTTTCCGGCTGGTTCCCTTACTCGCGTTGGGTCCGGTGGGGAGCGGGCGTAGTCGTGCTTGCACTGGTTGCCGGAGCGCTAGCCTATTTGCTCACGCCCTACGCAGCCTTGCGCGACTGGTACTTGGAGCTTACGCCCAATCTATACCGGGCGGCAGCGTGGCCCCGCGACTTCTTCACGCCAACTGTTAAGACGCAGGGCAACTGGTTTAGTGCGGGCGGTTTGGGGCTACTCGCGTTGCTGTTGTTGGGATGGGTGCGACCTCGTTGGCGACCTGCCTTTTTGCGTGCGCGAGACGTAAGCGGTCAGTTGCTGACCCTGCCTGCATCGGGGTTGATACGGGCCGATGGGCCTTATCTTATCGGACTTTTACTTGCAGCAAGTGGGCTCTGGGCCTGGGGTGCTGTGCGGCTGCCACCGGCTTATGATGAGGTGTTCTCGGCGGTATACAGTGCGGGCAATGGTTCTGCCTTCGTGGCTTGGAGTTACTATATGTTGCCAAATAACCACTTGTTATTCAATGCATTGAATAAGGTATTGTTTGGCTGGTGGGTGCCATTTACTTCCTTGTTATTAACAGGGCGCGTGCTGTCGGGCTTGGCTTATGTGGCTACCGTGGGCGTTATCTACC
Organism: Janthinobacterium lividum; assembly: GCA_050954845.1. Classification (GTDB taxonomy): domain Bacteria; phylum Bacteroidota; class Bacteroidia; order Cytophagales; family Hymenobacteraceae; genus Hymenobacter. The sequence goes on along the minus strand of JBPBQK010000058.1, from coordinate 100,800 downwards.
GCACCTTAGTTGGCCTACTCCGGCAGCGCCCGTTGGCAGCGGGGCTGGCGCTGCTGGCGGCGGTGCAATACTCTTTATGGGGCTTTGGTAGCCAGGCGCGGGGCTATGCTTTGTATGGGCTAATGCACTGGCTGGCAATAGCCACGCTGCTGGGCTACTGGCAGCGGTCCGCGCCCAGCCGTCGCTGGGGCAATGCTGTGGCCGTAGCCGTGGGCTACGCTACAGTGCCCACTTTTCTATTTTACCACGTAGCCCAGCTGCTGGCAGCGGCTAGCGTGCAACTGCGTCGGCGGCAACTGGATGGGCAGTTTTGGTGGGCGCAGGCCAATGCGCTAGGCGTGGTTTATTGGTTCTACTTGCCCGCATTGTGCTTTTCGGGGCTCAAAGCGCTTAGCGCCAATCCCTACGTGCGGCCGCACCATGGCCCATTGCTAGCGTTTGTGGGGAAGGCTTGGCCGCATTTTCGGGAGTATGCCACTTATTGTTTTGGCACTGCCGGACTCAGTAGCGGCGTGGGCTACGCGCTGGCGTTGCTGCCGCTAGTGCTTTTGGGGTGGCCCCGGCCGGCTGGTCGTGCCTGGCCGTGGCGACGGCTAGCGGTGCTTTATGCGCTGTGGCTGGTGGTGCTGGCTACTAGCACGTTAGCGCTGCAACTGTTAGTATTTCCGCGCAATCTGCTGGGACTGTTCAGCCTGATGCTAGTATTTGGGCTGCTGGCGCTGGGGATATTGCTGAGTTGCTGGCGGCGCTGGGCGGGTGTTGGTGCGCCGCTGGTGGTAGGACTCTGGATAGGCGGGAGGTTTATTCGCAATAATCCTGTTAAAGACCCAAGTAGTTTATATAATAGCAAGGTGCTCAGCGATTATCAGCTTGGCTTAAAGCGTATAGCTGCGCTGCCGCAGGGTGGTACATATGCTTTTTCAGAGGAGAGCTTTTACCCGTATTTCCTGAGTCAGCGGGCCGGCCGGCCGGCGCTGCACCCGGCGCATCGCCCGGTAGTAGCGGCCGATTATTTCATTACCGCGCCTAATGACCGGCTGCCAGCCAATTCGCTGGCGGCGTATGCACCGGTCGATACCGTGGGCGGCTACCGTTTGTATCGACACCAGCCCGGAAACAGCAAGCCTTGAAAACTTTGCTATTCGATGTACATAAAAACGTCTGTCATGCTGAACGCAGTGAAGCATCTCTACCGCTTCATCCAAGCCCTGCAACGGTGCGGTAGAGATGCTTCGACAAGCTCAGTATGACGACCGTTTTATATACTACTGAAAAGCCCTGACGCTGTTACAGCGTCAGGGCTTTTAATACAAAGCAAAGTGCAAACTACGCCTCCACTGGGAAACCCGTAGCACTCGCCACCGCCTGCCACTGCTGCAAATCCTGCTGCACCTCGGCGATTTTTTGCGCCGCTAGCTGGTTAGCATCTTCGCCCAGGAACAGGTGCACGGGCGGGTTTTCAGTTTCGCTAACCTGGATGAGGACGTGGGCCGCTTTCACCGGGTCGCCGGGCTGGTTGCCGGCCATTTGCTGCTGGTGCCAGGCCTGCGAGTCGCGGATGGACTGATAGGCGGCAATAGGGTTTTTGGGGGTGCCGAGCGAGCCGCTGGCCAGAAATTCGGTGCGGAAATAGCCAGGGTACACCACCGTGGCGTGGATGCCAAAATCCTTCATTTCAGCAGCATACGACTCGGTGAGGCCGGCCACGGCGAACTTAGTGCCACAGTAGATACCGAAGCCGGGGAAATTGCCAGTGTAGCCGCCGATGGACGAGATATTGAACACGCGGCCCGAGCCTTGCTGCCGCAAGTGCGGCGTAGCGTGGCGCATCACGTTGAGCAAGCCAAATACATTGACCTCAAAGTTGCGGCGGGCTTCCTGGTCGGTTAACTCTTCGAGGCCGCCGAGCTGGCCGTAGCCAGCGTTGTTTACCACCACATCGAGGCCGCCGAGGGTGCTGATGGTGGTTTCGATGGCCTGCTGCACGCTGGCTTCGTTGCTGAGGTCCATGTGCAGGGGCAGGAACTGCTCAGTGGCAGTTGAGACAGCCTGCGTTAGCTCGGCCAGATTGCGGGAGGTGGCGGCCACGGCGTAGCCGGCGGCTAACAGCTGCTGCACGAGCGTCAGGCCCAGGCCCTTCGAGGCCCCGGTCACGAACCATATTTTCTTGGTAGTCATCGTCTTGGGAATTTTCGTGGTAAGAAAGAGAATCACTCAGGGCGAGGCGGCCAAACAGATACAGCATGGTGGGAGGGATAAATGAGACGATAACTGGGTGTATAGACGCGATACCAAGCGGCTTACCGTAGTTGCAAGCCAAAAAAGTTGCTCGACCAACGCCCGACATCTCGCTACCAACCCCCACGCTGCGCTCGGCCAGCCGCTACGCCTCGAAGCCGGTAGAAAGGGTAAGCGGTTGCCAGGTTTCAAAATTCTGGCGCAGCACGTCGAGCTTGTGGGTGGCGCGCTGGTAGGCATCCTGCCCAAGCAGCAGGTGCAGCGGCGGGTTGGCCTCGGCGGCGAGCTGGATAATGGCAGCGGCCGCCTTTTCGGGGTCGCCGCCTTGGGCACCATTCAGGGCGAGGTAGCGAGCGTGCGAGGCGCGGACATCCTCATAAGCCGCGATTGGCTGCTGGGGCATGGTCAGTGACTCGGCGGTGAGGAAATTGGTGCGGAAGCCGCCCGGCTCCACTACCGTCGCCTTGATGCCGAAGCTAGCTACGTCCTGGGCTAGTATTTCGGTGAAGGCGCTCACGGCGGCCTTCGTGGCCGAGTACACGGCCCACCCCGTAGCGCCGGCCAGCGCCGCAATAGACGAGATATTGATAATGTGCCCCGCGCCCTGCTGGCGCAGCTGCGGCAGCACCTGCCGGCAAACGTTTAGCGTGCCGAATACATTGACATCGAACGACTGCCGTGTTTCGGCATCGGTCAGCTCCTCGATGCTGCCGCCGATGCCGTAGCCGGCGTTGTTCACCACCACGTCGAGGCGGCCGAAGGTGCTGATAGTGTGTGCGATGGCTTGCTGCACGCTGGCATCGCTGGCGAGGTCAACTTGCAGCGGTAGGAAGGCGGCGGAGTCGGGGCCGACGGCGGCGGCCAGGGCTTCTTTGTTGCGCGAGGTGGCGGCCACTTGGTGGCCTTCGCGCAGCAGGCGTTTTACTAAGGCCAGGCCCAGGCCTTGCGAGGCACCGGTCACAAACCAGGTTTTGGTAGGGCTCATAAGTTTTGCGTTTTTGATGATGCAAAACAACTACTGCCACCCGCCGACTGGCTTGCCCGGTTCAAACCAATGCTTGCGAAAATCAAACAACCCGCATCGCCGAGGGCGTAATGCCGGTTTGCTTACGGAAAAAATTGCTGAAGTGCGCCGGCTCCTCAAAGCCCAGGCAATAGCTGATTTCGGCCACGTTCCAGGGCGTGTGCTTGAGCAGGGCGTGGGCTTCCTGCACCAAGCGAGTGGCAATGAGCTGGGTAGTGGTTTTGCCGGTCACATCCTTGAGCGCCCGGTTGAGGTGGTTGACGTGCACGGCCAGCTGCACGGCAAAGGCGTTGGCATTGCGCAGTTTCACCTGCTGCCCCGGCGACTCTATCGGAAACTGCCGCTCCAGCAACTCGGTAAAGAGCGAGGCAATGCGTGTGGCTGCCGTGCTGTCGTGGTAAAGCGAGGTGGCCGGCTGTAGCTTTAAGGTGCTATGCAGCAGCTCCATTGTATAGTTACGCAGCAGGTCGTACTTATACACGTAGTCGGAGTTTAGCTCCGTCTGCATCTTCTCAAATAATGGCCGGAGTGCCGCCGCCTGCTCATCGGTCAGGAAATAAACGGGCTGCCCGCCCGGCCGAAACATGGGCAGCTCCTGCGGCATGGTGCTCAGTTGCCGCTGCAAAAACGCCTCGGTGAAAATGCAGAAAATGCCCGTTTGGTCGTCGTCGAGCGGCTCCCAGTGGTAGGGAACCAGCGGGTTAGCAAAAAACAGCGCGTGGCCGCGCAGCTCTATCGTTTTGTCGGCAAAGTGGTAGTTGCTGCGCCCCGACACCAGCGTGATTTTGTAAAAATCCTTGCGGCTGTACGGCATGTTGTGCGCCTTCGGCCCCACAAAATCATCGAGTTGAAATACGTTGAAATGCCCGATATCCTGGCGCAGATTGTCGGGCAGGTAGTCGATTTTGATGCGGTAGAAGTCTTCGAGGGTCGTGAGCGCTGCCATGCGGCAAAGTTACGAGAATCAAATGACTTGATTTCCGAGCATCTCATCCGTGAAATGTGCCTGATGCGGCGGCCGCGCGAATTTTTCCGCATTGTAAGCCGCCGAATTTCCCTTTGGAATAGACAAAGACTGCCAAGTCTCATCGGCTGCCAAGCGTGCTATAAACACAATCTGGCCGACATGGTAGGGGTAGTGCGCTAGTTGCCGATTGATGGCCTCCGTAACGGTGTGGCCTTGGTTGCGGATGTAAATAATGCGGTCGAGGTCGGTGGGGGTGAGGGCGTCGAGGGCGGCGAAAAGGCACTGCCAGCCGGCTTCCCACTTCTCTAATACTTTGGGGCGGGTGGTGAGGTCATTGTCGAATTCGGCTTCGCGGGCGCGCCAGGGTTTTTCGCCGTCGGTGGTGAGGAAGTCGGTCCAGCGCGACAGCATGTTGCCCCACAAGTGCTTCACGATGGTGGCAATGCTGTTGCTGGCTACGTTGGGCTGCCAGAACAGTTTTTCGTCGGGGATTTGCGCCATTGCCTGTTCGCCGAGCAGCTTGTAATAGGCAAATTGCTTGTGGGCGCTGGAAAGGAAATCGGAAGCCATGCGGTAGAAAGTGAATGTGGGCGTCTACGTATCCGTAAACATAGGCCCGCGCCGCCCGGCCCCAAAACACAAAGCAAAGTGCCCCTTTAGTCTGTTATCTGCTTATGCCGACCACGCCCATTCCGAAGAAAATACTGGCCCGCCAGCACGAGATAAACGCCGAATATCGGCGGCTGGTAGTAGCGCATATTGCAGACGTGGTGGCTTGCCGAGCCACCGAGATGTTCGAAGTCCGCGATTTTGCCGGGCTCATGTGCATTCACCCTACGCACCTCAGCAATACCATTAAGCTAACGACGGGCCAGCCGCCGTGCTTCTTTTTTGAGGCCCAGCTCATGGAAGTTTCGCGTGAGCTGCTGCGCGATACCACCCGCACGGTGGCCGATATCGCCGCCAACCTCACCTACGACGCGTCGAATTTTACGAAGTTCTTCAAGCGCTTCGCGGGCGTTACGCCCAAGCAATACCGCGAGCAGGTGTGGGCCGAGCGCCGCGAGGCAATTGCGGAAGTAGTCACCATTTAAACTGACCTACTCACCATAAACCAGCTGACCAGGGGCCGGACCTTTGTACTGTCAATTCACCCACGCAACTTTTCCAAAATGAGCAATTCCAAAATAGCCCTCGTGACCGGCGGCAGCCGGGGCCTGGGCAAAAACATGGCGTTGAGCCTGGCCAAAAAAGGTATCGACGTAATCCTTACCTACCACAGCCAGCAGGCTGAAGCTGAAGGCGTAGTAGCCGAAATCACGGCCGCTGGCCAAACGGCGGTGGCGCTGCAACTCGACGCCTCCGATACCAAAACCTTCGATGGTTTCTTCGAGCAGGTGAAAGCTGAACTGAAGGATACGTTCGACACCGATAAATTCGATTTCCTCATCAACAACGCTGGCACGGGCCTGTATTCCCTCTTTGCGGAGACGACCGAGCAGCAGTTCGACGAGGTGCTGAATCTGCACTTGAAAGGGCCATTTTTCCTGACCCAAAAGGCGCTGCCCGTGCTGAACGACGGCGGCCGCATTATTAATATTTCGTCGGGGTTGGCGCGGTTTTCTTACCCTGGTTCGTCGGCCTATGCCAGCATGAAGGGCGCTATCGAGGTGCTGACCCGCTACCAGGCCAAGGAGCTGGGCGCACGCGGCATTGCCGTGAATGTGGTGGCCCCCGGCGCCATCGAAACGGACTTCGGCGGCGGCCACGTGCGCGATAACAAGGAGCTAAATGCACAAGTAGCCTCCGCTACGGCCCTCGGCCGCGTGGGCCAGCCCGACGACATCGGCGGCCTGGTGGCTTTCCTCTGCACCGATGAGGCAAAGTGGGTGAATGCCCAGCGCATTGAGGCTTCGGGCGGAATGAACATCTAGGGGCAACTCGCCACTATAGCAAACTTAAAAACGCCTTCCCGCGCCAGCGCAGGAAGGCGTTTTTAAGTTTCAATTAGCCCGTAAGGAAGTTACTACCAAGCATTTTCGCCCCGCGCCGAGCTTAGCCCAAACGACAAGTCGGCGGCCTGCGGCTTGCGTTTCAGAATGCCCTTGATGCGCGCAAAATTGCCGGAATAGCTTAGGAGCAAGGGCGTAGTAATGGCCGTGGCCGGTTGCCCGTTTTGGCTGGCGGAGAGGGGTATCAGCTGGCCCGTAGCATCGACCCGGAAGTAGCCATAGTGACCCGCTGGCAGTGTAATGGGCACGGCACCCTCCTTACGCAGCGAGTCGAGCACCACCGCCACGGCTGCCTGCGCGGCGTGCGTGCGCGCATAGCTTTGGCCCCAAAGAGTGTTGGCCGGAATGCGGTAGGTGACGGGGTTGCGCACGGCCACCGTATTACTATCGCAGGAACTGACCTCTACGCGGTCGGCCGCGATAATCAGCGAACCCGTGGTGCTCTTGCTGCCCGCTTGCCACGCTATGGTATACGTGCCAAGCGCCAGGTTGCTCAAATCGACGCGGCTATGGGCCGGGGTAGGCTGGGTTAAGCATAAAGATGGATTATCCACCCCCGTAAAATTGATGCTCAGCGAGTTACTGGAAGACGAGACTACTTGCAGTAAGTTGTAATTGGCGCACGGATGATAAATTTCATCCTGGCAAGTGAGCGTCGGGGTGGTGCCTGTTGCCGCTAGCTGGTCCTGAAACCGCACCACAATGCGCCCCGCCGCCGAGGCCGAAGTGCCGGTGCACTGCACTGGTTCGACCTCGGAAGACTTATGCTCGCAAGCAGTAAACAAGCCGACTAGCAGCAGGCTGGCTAACACAAATTTGCGGCCGAGGTAATGGTGGGACATAGAACCGAGTGTTTAGGTCAGGAAAAGACAGGATAGCAGTAAGCGTAAATATAGGTATGCGTTGGTAGCACTAGTGAAAATAGTATGAAACAAAAAAGGCCTTCTGTACTACACAGAAGGCCTTTCTTAACTAAGAAGAGCTACTTAAGACCGAAACAGCGGCCGCGCCGGGTTCCAAATGCCCCACGGAATCATGAGCAGCACCAGCAGCAGCGCAATGCCAAAATAGATGAAGGCTTTCTTGTGCCGTAGGGCACCATCGGGAGCTTTTTTGAGAGCTATACGGCCTACTTGGGCCAGTGCGGCGGCGATAATCATCACTACTACGTGCTCCATGCCGAAGAAACGAGCCGTGGGGTCTTTCATGCCCATTTGCTGCAGGCCGTGGAGGCCCCAGGGGCCTTTGCCGAAGTAAAGGCCAAAGCCCACAATCACTTGCAGCCACATGAAGCCCGAAAAGGCGGCGCTGATTCCGTTGTCGCCTTTAGTGAAAGGGCGGTTGCCAGTCCAGCCGGCGTAGGCGCGGAGTACGGCCACTAAGCCCGTGAGCACCACAAACCAGCGCAGCCAGGAGTGAAGAAAAAGAAGTGTGTGATACATAAAAAAGCAACTTGGCCGGGCAGCCCGGCCGGTGAAAACTGCCGCGAAACTACGGGCGAATGTTGGTAGGGTGCGGGGCTTGTCCCCGCCTGGCGTTGTTCAGCATCGTGGTTACGGGCTCTGACGTTGGGCAGGGGCAAGCCCCGCACCCTACTTAAAACTCGCCCGGCTCGGGCACCGGCTTAGGTGCGCCGCCCCGGGCGGCTTTGGCCCGCTGCTCATCGCGAATAGCGACGGCCAGGGCAATAAAGATGGAGAAAAACGGCAGCACCATGCCCAGCAAAAACCATTTGCCCTTCGAGTGGCCATGCGAGTGAGCGATGTACATCGTGACCGAAGCCAGCAGCAAATCAACGATTACCGCCGCAATAATCCCGAGTATTAAAGTAAGTAATAACATAAGCTAGCGCGCTTTGCCGCGCTTGACGAGGTAGGCGTAGAGAACTTTATCGAACGGCTCGCGCACATCGACGGGCACGAAGTCGATTTTCAACTGCCCGCAGCGCATGGCTAAGTCTTCCTCAAACTGGCGCATGGCCACCCGGTACTGCTCGCGTACCTGGGCCGGCTGAAGGCGAATTTCCTGTCCCGTTTCGACATCCTCGAAAATGTAAGGCCGGTCCTGAAAATCGAAATTGGACTCCGTGGCCCGGTCGAGCACGTGAAACAGCAGTACCTCGTGGTGCTGGTGGCGCAGGTGCTGCAAGGCGGCCAGCGCGGCCTCCTGCTCGGCCGCGCCGCGCCCCAGCATGTCGCTGAAAATGACGACGAGCGAGCGCTTCGGAATCTGCTGCGCGATGGTGTGCAGCACGCCCGCCACATCGGTGTGGGCGGTGGCTTGGCGGCTGGCGGCCGTGGGTGCGGGCCGTTCTAGTAGCGCCTGCATGGCTAGCAGCAGCGTGTGCCGGTGGCTACTGGTCGAGCGCACGGGCGTTTGCAACTCCACCTTTTCGGCGAAGGTGACGAGGCCTACCGCATCGCGCTGGCGCTGAAGCAGCGTGGTGAGGGCAGCGGCGGCTAGCACGCTGAATTTCAGCTTGTCGTGGCCCGGCGCGGGGTAGTACATGCTGGGGCTCACGTCGAGCAGCAGGTGGGCGCGCAGGTTGGTTTCTTCCTCGTAGCGCTTCACAAACAGCTTGTCGGTGCGGGCAAATACCTTCCAGTCGATGTGCCGGGTACTCTCGCCGGGGTTGTAGAGGCGGTGCTCCGAAAACTCGACCGAAAAGCCGTGGTACGGCGACTGGTGCAGCCCCGTGATGAAGCCATCGACCAGCTGCCGGGCCAGTAATTCCAGGTTTTCGAAGGAGCGGATAGCGGCCAGGTCAAGCACAGTTGAAGTCATATATAGGGAAATAAAACTAAATATAAGAGCACGGCTAGCACAAAGCTACTGGTTTACCAATTGGATTAGTCCGGGTTTATTTTTAACCAGACGAAACCTTGCAGCTAAATGTCTGGTTACGGCGCAGCAGCCCCCTTTAAGTCGGATGGTTTGGCGTTATATTTGTAATCCGGCAATGCCCCTTAATTTCTGCAAATACCTTTTACCCCCTTACTTAACACCTCAGCTGTGGACGACCGTTACCCCCGAGACCAGGAAGAAATTTACTCGCACCGCATGAAAGCGGGCAAGCGCACCTATTTCTTCGACGTAAAAGCCACGCGTGGTCAGGATTACTACCTCACCATCACCGAAAGTAAGCGCCGCCCTGGCAGCGACCCCGATGGCCCGGCCAGCTACGAAAAACATAAGATTTTTCTCTACAAAGAAGATTTCAATAAGTTTATCGACGCCCTGCACGATGCCGTGGACTACGTGCGCGAAGAGTTGCTAACCGAAGAAGAAGTGGCCGAGCTAGACCGCCCGCGCCCCGCCTTCGACGGCGAGCAGCCCGCCCGCCCCGATGGCCAGCAGCCACCCCAGCCCGCCTCCGACCTGGGCGACACCACCTACTAATACACTGACTGCCTACTTACAAAAACACGATTCATAAACGAAGTTGCTTACTGCGCGCCGTTGCCCACCGGGCAGCGGCGCGTTTTTATTTTGAGCCTGCCACCGCCGCCCCGGCCGTACCTTTGCCTAAATGAATTAGGCCAACGCATAATTCAAAACTCTTAACTCAACACTCCACAAAATGGGCCTCCGCTGCGGTATTGTCGGCCTGCCGAATGTCGGCAAATCCACGCTTTTCAACGCGTTATCCAACGCTAAGGCCGAGTCGGCCAATTATCCTTTCTGCACCATCGAGCCCAACGTGGGCGTGATAACCGTGCCCGACGAGCGCCTCCAAATCCTGGAAGCCCTCGTGAACCCTAAGCGCGTGCTGCCCACAATCATCGAGTTTGTGGACATCGCGGGCCTGGTGAAAGGGGCAAGCAAAGGCGAGGGCCTAGGCAATAAATTCCTGGCCAACATCCGCGAGGTCGATGCCATTATCCACGTGGTGCGCTGCTTCGACGACCCCAATATCGTGCACGTTGCGGGCGGCGTTGACCCGGTGTTTGACAAGGACGTTATCGACACCGAGCTGCAAATCAAAGACTTGGAGAGTATTGATAAGAAGCTCATCAAGTCGGAGCGCAGCGCCAAGGCCGGTGATGCCGCCGCCAAAAAGGAAGTAGCCAGCCTCCAACTCTTCAAAACCGCCCTCGAAGCCGGCGAAAACGCCCGCGCCGTGGCCGCCACCGCCGACGACCTGGTGGCCGTGGCCGACCTGCAATTGCTGACCATCAAGCCCGTTATCTACGTGGCCAACGTGGATGAAGCCAGCATTGCTACCGATGGCAACAAGCACGTGGCCGCCCTGCGCGAGCACGTAAAAGCCGAAAACGCGCAAGTAGTGCTCGTGTCGGCCGCCATCGAGTCGCAGATTGCCGAGATGGAAGACCCCGAGGAAAAAGCCATGTTCCTGGGCGAGTACGGCCTCACCGAGTCGGGCCTCAACAAGCTCATTCGGGCCAGCTACGAGCTGCTCAATCTCATCACCTACTTCACGGCCGGCGTGCAGGAAGTACGCGCCTGGACGGTGCACCGCGGCGACAAAGCCCCGGCGGCGGCCGGCGTCATTCACTCCGATTTTGAAAAGGGTTTTATTCGGGCTGAGGTGATTAAACTTGCTGATTACCAAGAGTATAAGACGGAAGTTAAAATCAAAGAAGCCGGTAAAATGGCCGTGGAAGGCAAGGACTACGTGGTGCAGGATGGCGACATCATGCACTTCCGTTTTAACGTATAAGGAGCATGGGTTACACGGACTAGTAGGGCGACTTACAGGCGTGAGAATTTAGGCAAATACCCGTTGGCTTGCGAGCTTTGTAGCTCGTGGGTCGACGGGTTTTTTGTTGGCTGGCGGTTTGTAACATGGCTGATTACTACCGGCAACTGGGGATTTATGCAACTGCCACCGATGCGCAGGTGCGGCGGGCAGTGCGGCGCTACTGGCAGCGGGTGGCGCGGTTTCGGCCGGCGCAGCAGCAGCAGGCGTTTCTGGCGGCGGCCACCGTGTTGAGTAATCCTCACTTGCGGGCCGTGTACGACCCGGCCTACACCCCGGACGCGGACTCGCTGCGGCTGGAAGCCAGCAACCTACGCCACCTGAGCAGCAGGCTTCGCATTGACCTCCACCAAGAGCAAGCCCGCAGCCACCGGCTCGAATACGAGGTGCGAAACCTGCGCGCAGCCCTTACGCACGCCCTGGAATACCCGCAGGAAATGGCTGAAAAGCGCACGACGCGCCGTCAGCTATGGAGTCGGCTAGCGCTGCTATTGCTGCTGCCGCTGGCCTATGGACTGCTGCGGACGCAGGGCAGCGGCGGGGGAGTGAACAGCCTTGCTGGCCCACCCTACCAGCCGGTGGCCGAGGGCACCAACTGGCTGATAACCAGCCACGACTCAGCTGGCGTGTATGAGGCAGCTGAGTTGATGCCGCAGTATCCGGGTGGGGCCGCGGGGCTGCACGGCTTTTTGCGCCAGCAGGTGTATAGCAGGGCATCTATGCCGGCCGGCGACCGGTTGTGCGCTACTGGGCAGCTTTGCTTCGTGGTGGATTCTACGGGCCAAGTGCAGAATCCGGCGCAGGTACTGGGGGTGCCCGCTACCGACACCGCCGGGCGGCAGCTGCTACAGTGGGCGGCGGCCCAGCTGCCGCGCCTAGTGCCCGGCTACGTGCGGGCGCGGCCAGTGGCAGTACGTCTGACGGTGCCACTGGCGAAATAGCAGGTCACTCTCCAACTCCACGCCGGTTGCTGGGTCTCGCAGGGTGCCTTCACTAACTAGCTGGGCTGGTTGGTTAGGTAGATATAAAATAACGCTACAAGCCGCCGATTACTTCCCTACCACTTTATACAGCATGCCTTTACTGAGCCGGTCGGTGGTTTGCATACCATTCAAAATGGCCACTTCCTCGTAGCGGCTGGCGGGCACGCCGTTGGCGGCGAAGGCGGCCGAGAGAGTGGTGGTGCCAGTGGCGGTTTTGATGCGAATGTGCTCGGGCTGGCGATTGAGCTTGCTGGCCTCAGTGAGGCGCTGGAAACCCTGCGCCACGTCGGCAAACTGCGGCGCGTAGGTAGCAAATGATGCCGTGGGCGCGAGGCCTACGAGCGCATACACCGACTTACCATCCTGAATGAGATAGGCCCGCACGTGGGCAGGCGTGCTCTGCGAGCTGCTGGCGGCTTGGTCGCCTTCCACCACCATAGTTGGGAAGCTGTTGAGGGTCGTTTGCTGGCTGCTGGGCGAGGTCAGGCTGAGTTGCTTAGTCAGTGCTTGGGCGGCGGCATCGAGGGTGCCGCTGCCAGCCGAAATGAGGGCCACAACGGCTTTGCCGTTGGGCTCGGCCATCTGAAATTGCTCGGCCGAGTTCTGAGTTTTCCAGCCGCTGGGCACGGGCAGGCGCAGCTTTTGCTCGGGTAGGTAGAAGACGCTGCTTTCTACGAAGCCCTGGCGCGGGTCTTCGCCATAGGGCAGGCCATCGATAGAGCGCAGGTAGCCGTCGCGGTTTATGGTGAGGGTGCGGTTGCCGGTAGTTTGCTTGGCTTGGGCGGCGAGGCCTTTCACGCGCTGGTAGCGGTCGGCCGAGTTGGGGTGCGTCGATAGAAAGCCGGGTGTGCTGCCCCCGCCGCTCGCCTTTTCGGTGCGCTCCAAAGTCAGGAAGAAATCGGCCATTTGCGAAGCGTCGTAGCCGATTTTAGTGGAGTACTTCACGCCTAGGCCGTCGGCCTCGTTCTCGGCATCGCGGCCGTATTTCAGCAGGCCAATGCCGACCACCGACGACAGCGGCTGCGCAATAGACGCAATGCGGGTGGAGGCCATCGAGGCCGCGCCCAGCAAAATGCTGGTGATGGTAGAGCGCGTTTGCTGCTTTTGCCCGTGGCGGGCCGTAATGTGGCCCAGCTCGTGGCCCAACACGCCCGTGAACTGCGCCTCATTATTGAAATACGCCATGATACCCCGCGTGAAATACACGTGCCCATCGGGCGTGGCAAAGGCGTTGATAATGGGCGAATCGACGATAGTGAAGCCGTAGTCGCCGGGGCGGTCGGAGATGGCCGTCATCTGCTTGCCCTGCTTGGCAATGTATTGCTGCAAAGCCGGATTTTCAAACAAGCCAAACTGGGCGATTACCTCGGGGTCGGGCTTGGCACCTTGCAGAGGAGCGGCTACGGTGGTACTAGTGGGGTGGGAAGTAGTGCGCGGAGCCAGGCCTCCCAGCGGCAGCAGGCCCAGGGCCAGCACGCCCGAACGAAGAAAAGAAAGCGACATGAACAGAAAAATGGAGCTTAGATGAAGTATGCAACGCAATGGCTTGGCCTGAGGTTTGCGAAGAATAGCAAACTCCCTGGCAAGAATGCGGCCAAGCGTGGCGTGCTACTTCACCGCCGACTTACCCATGCGACGTAGTTTTGTAGACTACCGCGTTTTAGTGTACCTATTTTATGCGCTTCTTCTCTTCCTGGCTGGCCCTGCTGCCCGTTGTTGCCCTGCTTGGGGCTGGTGCTCGCCAGCCGCTGCCCACCTCCCACGCCACTAACATAGGGCCAGGCAAAGGCAAGCCGAGCCGCTTTTTGGCCACGCCGCCCACCATCGACGGCCTGGCTACCGAGTGGACCGACTCCTTGGAGTACGACGCCAATAGCAAAATGCAGTACCAAGTGCTCAATGACACGCGCACGATGTACCTGCGCGTCAAAATTAACGACGCCACTACGCAAGCCAAGTTTGTGTTTCTGGGCATGGTAGTGTGGCTCGATTCTACTGGCCGCAACCAGCAGCAGTTCGGTATTCGCTACCCGCTGGCCACCGACCTCGAGTCGCTGCCCCGCGGCCAGGAGCGCCCGGCTGGAGCTATGGCCCCCTCGGCCGCCGAGCGCATAGCCGAGCACCAAGCACGCCTGCGCCAAGTGCTGCTGAGTGCCAAAGAAATGGAGCTGCTCAACTTCCGGGGCAACAAGGAGCCGGTGCTGGCCGATGCGCAGTCGCTGCTTGGCGTGAAAGCCGCCCTCAACCTCGATGCCCAGGGCAACGTGATTTACGAGCTGGCGGTGCCGCTGCGCCTCATTTATAAGCGGGTGCCCAACCTGGCCAGCGGGCAGGCCGCCACCGTTGGCGTGACGCTGGCGGGCATGAAGCCCAAAATGCCCAAGTCGGAAGGTGCCTCCGACCCCAACAGCGTAATGAATAGTGGCAGCATGGGTGGCTACGGCGGTAGCATGGGTGGCATGGGCCGGGGTATGGGCAGCGGCATGCGTGGTGGTCCACAATACTCATTTTCGCCGCTCAACCTGAAAACCAGCGCGCAATTATCTGGGCAATAGGCAAAAATATTAAAAAGCGGTGGTCATGCTGAACGCAGCGAAGCATCTCTACCGCACCGTTTGGTTTGTATTCCAACGGTGCGGTAGAGATGCTTCGCTGCGTTCAGCATGACTAAGCGCTATTCTTTCAGCAGCTTATCCACCGTGCGGTTAAAGCCGGCAATTTCCTCCTCGTAATATTTGCCCGTGCCCGGCCCCGAAAAGCCGGTGTGAATGCTGCGCACCGCGCCTTTCTTATCCAGAAAAATCGTGGTCGGAAACGCCAGAAACTTCGCCAGCTGCGGCATCGACTTGGCCACCGAGTCTTTGTTGGCCACGCCCGCCACGGCCAAGTCGTAGCCGATGTTAAACCGCTCTTTCAGCTTGCGCAGGCGCGGCGCGGCTTTGGCGTACTCGGGGCTGCGCTCGTAGCCCAGGCCGATTACCTCCACGCCACGGGCCTTGTTTTTCTCGTACCACGGGGCCAGGAAGCCGGTTTCGTCCATGCAGTTGGGGCACCACGAGCCGAGCACCTGAATCACGACCACCTTGCCCTTGTACTTGGCGTCGGTAGGGGAGACGCTGCCACCCTCCACCACGCTCGGAAACTTGAAATTCAGTTGCGACTCGCCTTTTTTGAGGTAGGTGAGCGTGTCGGCATCGGGTAGCTTGGCCTTGGGGTCGAGGGTGGCGGTCCAAGTTTCGTGGCCGCTTTTGCCGGAGTAGAAGTCGCCTTTTATTACAGTAGCGCCTTTGGCATCATATTGCCCATCAAATAGAAAGGCATGATTGCCATCAAAGGTGCTAAGTAGCAAGTGTTGCTTTTTATCGCGCAAAACCATGTCACCCGCTAAGTAGCGGTAATCGCCAGTAGTTGTCAGAAAAGTGCCCGTTAAGGAATTGCTTTCTTTAGGGGCATACTTAATTATTCCAACTGCTGGATATGAATCGCCTTCCTGCTCTTTGAAATCAACTTTATAAGTCGCGCCTTTGAGCATAGTCCCTTGAAAGAGAGGAATAAATTTGCCAGCTGAGCCATCGTCTTCGCCAAATAACTCCTCTATGCTCGGATTAACTTGAGTATTTGATTTGTCTGTAGTAGCCACCAGCGGCACCCGATAAGGTGTCTTAGCATCGTATTTCACCCAGGAGCCGCGTAGCTTGCCCGGCCCGGCCTCGCGCACCACCAGCGCCGCGTCGAAGACGTGCAGCTTGATAGTGGCCGAGTCGCCGGCCGCCGAAATTTCGTCGCAGCGCAGGCGCTCCTCGCCGTTCAGGCCTTTGTTGATGAGGTACACGACGGGCTTGCCGCCCTCGGTTTTTACCTCAAACAAAAACGGCAATTGCTGGCCCTGAATGGCCAGCTCGCCACGCCACGGGCCGGGTGTGAGCAGCGCGGCAGCCGAAGCGCCGGCCGTTTCGGTGGCAGTAGAAGTAGGAGCGGAGTTGCAGCCGGCTAGGAGTCCGGCGCCCAGCAGGGCGAGCGAAATAGCTTTCATATAAACAGTATAGAAGCGCTAAAACTAGCACGCCCTTTCCTTAGTTATAGAAGGTGACTATTACGAATGATTTTTCGTATAAAATCTCGGGATTTTGGGTGCTTTATTTGGACAACTTCTAAGTATAGCCCTAAATCAGCCGATTCCTACCAACTTGCTTAGACTACGAGTTACTTTTGCGCCTAAGCTAAAAACCCACTCTCAATCCTTATGGCGTTTGACCTTGATATGATTCGGGCCGTGTATGCAGGCCTCGGCTCGCGCATTGAAGCGGCCCGCACGGCCGTTGGCCGCCCGCTCACGCTCACCGAAAAAATCCTGTATGCTCACCTCTACGGTGGCACCGTAAAAGAGGCCTACCAGCGCGGCATCAGCTACGTGGATTTTACTCCCGACCGCGTGGCCATGCAGGACGCCACCGCCCAGATGGCCCTTTTGCAGTTTATGCAAGCTGGTAAGGCCACGGCCGCCGTGCCCAGCACGGTGCACTGCGACCACCTGATTCAGGCCAAGGACGGCGCCACCGAAGACCTCGCCATCGCCAACAACGAGAACAAGGAAGTATACGACTTCCTGGCCTCAGTATCAAATAAATACGGCATCGGCTTCTGGAAGCCGGGCGCGGGCATCATCCACCAGGTAGTGCTGGAAAACTACGCCTTCCCCGGCGGCATGATGATTGGCACCGACTCGCACACCCCCAACGCGGGCGGCCTCGGCATGATTGCCATCGGCGTAGGCGGCGCCGATGCCGTGGACGTAATGGCCGGCATGCCCTGGGAGCTGAAATTCCCGAAAGTGATTGGTGTGAAGCTGACCGGCAAAATGAGCGGTTGGACTTCAGCCAAAGACGTAATCCTGAAAGTAGCTGGCATCCTGACCGTGAAAGGCGGCACCGGCGCTATCGTTGAGTACTTCGGCGATGGTGCGGAAAGCCTTTCGGCTACCGGTAAAGGCACCATTTGCAACATGGGCGCGGAAATCGGGGCTACGACCTCGGTATTTGCCTACGATGAGAAAATCGGTGACTACCTGCGCGGCACCGGCCGCGCCGAAATCGCGGACCTCGCCAAGGAACAGTGGGGCCACCTGCGCGCCGACGACGAGGTGTACGCCAACCCCGCGGAGTTCTACGACCAGCTCATCGAGATTGACCTGAACACGCTGGAGCCCTACGTAAACGGCCCCTTCACGCCGGATGCCGCCTGGCCGATTTCGGAGTTTGCCGCTGCCGTAAAAGAGCACGGCTGGCCCGAAAAGCTGGAAGTAGGTTTGATTGGCTCGTGCACCAACTCGTCGTACGAAGACATCACCCGCGCGGCTTCCATCGCCGCGCAGGCGGTTGAGAAAGGCCTGCATGTAGCTGCTGAGTTCACCATTACGCCCGGCTCGGAGCTGGTGCGCTACACGGTGGCCCGCGACGGCCTCCTCGACACCTTCGCCGAAATGGGCGGCGTGGTGCTGGCCAATGCTTGCGGCCCGTGCATCGGCCAGTGGGCGCGCCACACCGACGACCCCAAGCGTAAGAACTCGATTATCACGAGCTTCAACCGCAACTTCGCCAAGCGTAACGACGGCAACCCCAACACCCACGCCTTCGTGGCTTCGCCCGAAATCGTGACTGCTTTCGCCATCGCCGGCGATTTGACGTTCAACCCGCTCACCGATTCGCTGCCCGGCAAAAACGGCAACGTGATGTTTGATGAGCCCACCGGCGTAGAGCTGCCGCCCCGTGGCTTCGACGTAGAAGATGCTGGCTTCCAGGCCCCTGCCGAAGATGGCTCGGGCGTGCAAGTGCTCGTGTCGCCGACTTCGGACCGCCTCGAACTGCTGGAGCCCTTCAAGGCTTGGGAAGGCACCGACCTGCTAGGTCTGCGTCTGCTCATCAAAGCCCAGGGCAAGTGCACCACCGACCACATTTCGATGGCTGGCCCGTGGCTGAAGTTCCGCGGCCACTTGGACAACATTTCCAACAACATGCTCATCGGCGCGACCAACGCCTTCAACGGCGAAACCAACGCCGTGAAAGACAGCGGCACCCAGGGCACGCCCTACGTGCCCGTGCCGCAGGCCGCCCGCGTGCTCAAGAGCCTCGGTATCGGCAGCATCGTGGTAGGTGACGAAAACTACGGCGAAGGCAGCTCGCGTGAGCACGCCGCCATGGAGCCCCGCCACCTCGGCGTGCGCGCCGTGCTAGTGAAAAGCTTCGCCCGTATCCACGAAACCAACCTCAAGAAGCAGGGGATGCTGGGCCTCACTTTCGATAACAAGGCCGACTACGACCTTATCGAAGAAGACGACCAAATCGACATCCTCGGCCTCACGACCTTTGCCCCCGGTGTGCCGCTGCAAGTGCGCCTGCGCCACGCCGACGGTGACACCGACCTCATCACGGTAAACCACACCTACAACGAAGGCCAAATCGCCTGGTTTAAAGCCGGCTCGGCTCTGAACCTCATTAAGATGCAAGAAACTGGCGTAGCGGTGTAACTAACAACTGCTAATTCATAAAAATGGCCGCCTCAGGAAACTGAGGCGGCCATTTTTATGAATTAAAATTTAGTAATTTTTATGCCTGCCGTATTGATTACCAGTATTGGAATTTTGGTAAGTGCCGCCCTTATGGCTAGACCCAGCACCAGGTTCAACTCCTTGATAGGCCCCGCCGTGACTGGTTGTATGGCTACCGCCACCATAATAAGAGCCAGAGGATGATGTACTGCTCGGAGTCGAGTAACTTGGAGCAGGAGTCGACGTTCCATAGGCCTGTTGATTAGCGCTATAACGCATGTCGGGCGTTCCGTCCTTTTTGGTTTGTGCATTAGCCGCAAATGCACAAAAAGTCAGTGCGGCGAAAAGAAGAAGTTTCTTTTTCATAGGGTTAGGGTGTTGTAGGTGTTTGCTTATTCTGTTCAGTTTTTAGCTACCCCATAGCTTGCATTACATAGTCATGGTTGCATGCTCGAAGTAGGTAAACGTACAACATATTATTGATGAAATATAATATTTATGACTTTCACCAATCTCGATAACTAACTGCTAATGGATACTGTTGCTGCTCATCGAGTTATAACCTATTAAAAATTTCAAGCTATGGAAGCAAAACTCATCGAGCTTGACGTTGACTACGTTGGGAGCCAAGACCCGGCTGACCAGCTTGCTGCCGAGGATTTTGCGGCCATCAGTCGCTATATCCGAGAGCAGAAAAAGAGGCGTGAAGCTGAGGCGGAAATGCAGCAGCTACTCAACCAAAAAGCAGAAAAAGAGGCAGTATAAATCGGTTAGTTCAAAGCCATTTCCCTCAATCTTTTAAGGATGCAGGAAATTGGTATAAGTATCGTTGTTGCTGCCTAAGTTAGCGGCCGTCTCGAGAAACCGGGGCGGCTGTTTTTAAAAAATACTTCTAAGCTTTTCCTCCAGTTATAGCTATTACTCTGAGGCTAACAGAATCTTCAGTGTCTTGCGGTTTCTAGTCTACAAATCCTGCACGCAGCGAAAGCCGACGTGCATAAGCGCTGTTTCGGGGGTGCTGCCCGAGCGGCCCGACACGCGGTAGCCATAGCACCAGCCCGATTCGCAGAGGAAGGAGCCACCACGCTGCGCCTGCTCGGCCTGGTCTGAGACTACGGGCGCTATGTGGTGCACGATGTCGGCGTAGGGCTGCTTGTAGTTGGCGCACCACTCCCAGAGGTTGCCCGTGAGGTCGGCTAGGCCCAGGGGCGAGGTGCCAAATGAGCCTACTGGCGCGGCGCGGTGGTAGCCATCGGTCACACGGTCGTAGTCGGGAAATTTGCCGTTCCAAGTGTTAGCCAGGTACTTACCGTTGATTTGTAGGCTGTCGCCGAAGGGGAAAAGCGCGCGGGTGTTGCGGCCGTTGCGGGCGGCGTGCTCCCATTCTAGCTCGTCGGGCAGGCGCTTGCCGGCCCACTTGGCGTAGGCTTGGGCGTCGTGCCATGACACTTGGGCCACGGGTTGGGTGGCGGCGGCGGGGCCGGCTTTGGGGCCGTAGGGGTATTGCCAGCTGGCCCCTTCTATCAGGTGCCACTCTTTGGCCGCGTCGTCGAAGACGCCGGCGTTGCCAAATTTCTCGGCTTGGGTTTGATAGCCGGTGGCTTTTACGAAGGCCTGAAACTGCCCGACTGTGACCTCGTGCTGGTCCATCAGGAAGGGCTTGATTAACACCCAAAACAGAGGTTTTTCCTGGTCGAGACCGGCAGTTGAGCCGATTTGCGTGTAGCCGCCGGGCACGTACACCATGCCGGCAGGCAGCACGGCTGGCGGCTGGGCGGCCGGCAAAGATTTATCGGTGGGCTCAGCTTCAAAAACGGTGATAGTAGGGGAGTAGGTAAACTGCTTCGGCCCTTCGCTTTTGGGCTGGCAAGCAGCTACGGATAACAGTAAGAAACTGAAAGCAAATAAGCTACGCATATTTTAAGTGGCTGCACTAGTAAACTGGCCGCTAATTTCGGGACAAGAAGCGCGTTCCTGCTCCCGCGTGCGCAGTTGGCAGGCATCAGCCTGGGGGCAGTAGGGATAACGGCCATTGCGCAGCTCGGCGAACCCGCCAGAATAGGAGAAAATAAAAGCCGGGTTGGGTTTTTCCTCACTGTTCCTTTACCTTTGAATTATTCAAGGCCTTGTTTGCAAGGCCGGTTTTTATACTAAGGCGCGGAGAGACAGACTCGTTGAAGCGCCGGTAGCCCTCCGCGTAAATTACCGGAATGGTGCCAACTGAAGGCCAATGCAAAACTGCCTGGCTGTTATAAAAACAAGCAACCGTGTCCTACCTCAGCTACTCCTGCGCCTTAACTACCAACCGCCATGCTACGCAGGGCTGTTGTTGTGGCAGGGCTGCCGTAGCTGCCGGCACGAAGTAACCCGGTACGGTGTAGTTAGCGGCTAGGTGCGCCAGGAGGCTTCCGATGGTTTTCGGAGGATAATGGCCTGCCGGTAAAACTGCGCTAGCAGCCAATTTTCGCGGAGCCAGAAGCGCTGCTTTGGTCAACTACCAAGCTTAAAGCGCTGCCGTGTACACCCGCATTTTTGCTGGCATACGCGAGCGTCTGCGGTGCTGCAATCGCCACGCTAAGGCTTTGCGCATACTATTGTTTTTCAGGGTTTACTGGTTTTTGTCGGCGGAAAACAGTTGCCAGCGGACGAGCAACTAGCGAAGCATTATAAATGCTATATATTGTGGCCGCTGCTTGCTGGTTTACCGCCGCCAAAATCCATTCTGCTCCCATTCTTTCCTATTCTCAAGACACCCAACTTTACTCATGCGAATAAAACCCACGCGTCGCTTAGCTTATCAGCTGGCGGTGGCTTTGGTGAGTCTGCTGACCTTGTCTGGTAGCACAGCCCTGAAGCCCGCGCCGCCTAAGGCACCTAAGCGGCCCAACATCATCCTGGTGATGGCCGACGACCTGGGCTACTCCGATATCGGCTGCTACGGCGGCGAGGTGCAAACGCCCAACCTCGACAAGCTGGCGCAGAACGGCTTACGCTTTACCAACTGCTACAATACGGGGCGCTGCTGCCCCACCCGCGCCTCGATGCTTACGGGCCTGTACCCGCACCAGGCCGGCATCGGCAAGATGACTTTCAACGAAAATGAGCCCGGCTACCGGGGCCAGCTCAACGAGCACACCGTGACCCTGGCCGAGGCCCTGCGCACGGCGGGCTACCAGACGGGCATGGTGGGCAAGTGGCACATCTCCGAAACGGTGGAGCGCAAAGACAAAGCCGAGCAGCTAAAGTGGCTGGCCCACCAGGCCGACTACGGCGATTTTGCCGACTTGAATTCGTACCCCACGGCCCGCGGCTTCGATAAATTCTACGGTACCATCTGGGGCGTGGTCGATTACTTTGACCCCTTCAGCCTGGTACACGGCAAAGAGCCGGTGAAGACGGTGCCTAAGGATTTTTACTACACCAATGCCATTGGCGACACGGCAGTATCATTTGTAAATCAGTTTAGTAAGTCTGATAAGCCGTTCTTTATGTACGTGGCATATACGGCACCGCACTGGCCGGTGCAGGCCTTGCCCGAGGATATCAAGAAGTATGAAAACACTTATAAGGACGGCTGGCAGGCGCTGCGTAAGCGCCGCTACGACCGCCTGGTGGCCCAAAAGCTGATTGACCCGGCCACCACGCCGCTACCTGCATTCATGTTCCCCGACAAGGACTGGGCCACCAACCCCACCCGCGAGTGGGATGCCCGCGCCATGGCCGTGCACGCGGCGATGATTGACCGCATGGACCAGAATATCGGCCACATGCTGGCTGAGCTCAAGCGCACCAAGCAGCTTGATAACACGCTGATTCTCTTCTTGGCCGATAACGGGGCCAGCCCCGAAGACCCCGCCGTGTACGGGCAGGGCTTCGACCGCAACGGTAGCACCCGTGATGGCCGGCCCGTAATTTTTCCGCTAAAAAAGGAAGCGCTGCCCGGTAGCGAACTCGTGTACGGCGGCATTGGCGAGGTGTGGGCGCACAGCGTGAACACGCCCTACCGCTACTACAAGGCCAAGCAGCACGAGGGCGGCATCAAAACGCCGTTTATCGTGCATTGGCCGCAGGGTGTGCAGCAGCCCGGCCGCCTGGTGGGCGAGCCCGTGCACGTGATAGACATGATGCAGACTTTTCTGGACCTGGCGAAGGGCAGCTATCCGGCCACGTATGCGGGCCGCAGCATCACGCCCAGCCCCGGCAAGAGCTTCGCGCCGCTGCTGACTTCGGCCAAAGCGCCGGCTAAGCCGCTGCATTCGGAGCTGTTTTGGGAGCACTTTGGGGCGGCAGCGCTGCGCGAGGGCGACTGGAAAATCGTGCGCCTGACGGCCACGGAAACCTGGGAACTGTACGACCTCGGGCACGACCACTCCGAAACCAAGAACCTGGCCAGCCAATACCCCGACCGCGTGGCGAGCCTAAACAAGCGCTGGCAGCAGCTAGCGCAGGAGTACCAAGTGTTTCCGAAGCCGGCAAAATGATGCTAACAGGCAGCGCGAGCCCGCTGGGGTTCGCGCTGCCCTTTTTTTCTCCATTTAATCAAAATTCCCACATGCAGAAATACTTACGAGTCAAGCCCCTGCAACAACTACTGTTGCTAGTGGGGCTGTTGCTCCTCAGCCTCGGGGCCAGCTACGGGCAGGGTGTGCGGGTAACGGGCAAGATTACCGACCAGAAAAACGAAACACTGCCCTCGGTGACGGTGCTGGTGAAGGGCACGACCACGGGCACCGGCTCCAACGCCGACGGCACGTATAGCCTGACGGTGCCGGGGCCGGCCAGCGTGCTGGTATTCAGCTCGGTGGGCTACGCCAGCCAGGAAATACCGGTGGGCGACCGCACCGAAATCAACGTGACTATGGCCGAGAGCGTGAACTCGCTCAACGACGTGGTGGTGGTGGGCTACGGCACGGTGCGCAAAAGCGACCTGACCGGCTCGGTAGCCACCGTGAAAGCGAAAGACCTAACGCCGGGCGCCATCGTGAACGTGCAGCAAGCGCTGCAAGGCCGCGCGGCGGGCGTGCAGGTGTACCAGAAAAGCGGCGAGCCCGGCGGGGCCATCAGCGTGAAAATTCGGGGCGCTAGCTCGATTTCGGCGGGTAATGACCCGTTGTATGTTATTGACGGGATGCCCGTTAACAACGATGCGCCCATTACCGGCAACGGGCCGGGCTCGGTGGGGAACGTGAACCCGCGCAACCCGCTCAACAGCCTGAACCCGGCGGATATCGAGTCGATTGAGGTGCTGAAAGACGCTTCGGCCACGGCTATTTATGGCTCGCGGGGTTCGAATGGCGTGGTGATTATCACCACCAAGCGCGGCGCGGCGGGCAGCTTGCAGCTCAACTACGGCGGGCAGTACGGCTTCCAGAAAGTAGCGCACTACCCGCGCATGCTCACCGGCCAGGAGTACCACGACGTGCTGAATGCGCTGGTAGCTGCCGGCGCGGCCGACGCCACCCAGCGCGTGCCCGATACCTACGTGAACACCGACTGGCAGGCAGCGCTGTATCAATCGGCCCCGACTATGACGCACGATTTATCGCTCTCGGGCACCACGGGCAACACCAAATATTTCGCTTCGCTGGGCTACTTCGACCAGCAGGGCGTGGTGATAAACTCGGCCACCCGCCGCTACTCGGCCCGCCTGAATCTGGAAAACCGCGTGGCGCAGAAATATGCTTTCGGCGTGAGCCTCAGCACGTCGTACATCCGCGACAAGCTGAACTCGAGCGGCGACCAGGGCATTAATGAGAATGCCAACGCCATCTACTCGGCCATCAGCTACGACCCTACAGTGCCCATTTACAACCCCGACGGCACCTACTACCGCTCCACAGCCATGACCATCGACAACCCGGTGGCACTCATCAACGGGCAGTACGCGGTGAGCGACTCGTACCGCACGTTTGGCAATTTGTATGGCGAGTATTACCTGCTGCCGTCGCTGTCGGTGCGACTGCGGGTGGGCGGCGACATCAACGTGAGCCAGCGCAACGAGTGGCTCGACCCCATTACGCTGGTGGGCGCGCAGAACAGCGGCCTGGCCACTATTCTCTCCGGCAACCGCAACTATTACCTCGGCGAGGCCACGCTGAACTTCAACAAGGAAATCGGCAAGCACAGCATCAGCGCTGTGCTGGGCACTACGTATGAGCACTTTGGGCAGAACACGTTTTCGGCCAGCGCCCGGGGCTTCACGCTGCCCGATTTGACGTTTAATGCTATCGGCTCGGGCAACCCCGCCCTCAACCAAGTGGGCAGCAGCCGGGCCGAAACCCGCCTGGGTTCGGTGCTGGGGCGAGTCAACTATTCGTATAATAACCGGTACTTAGTCACGGCTTCGCTGCGGGCCGATGCTTCGTCGCGCTTTGGCGAAAACAACCAGGTAGGCTACTTCCCCTCGCTGGCGCTGGCCTGGAAAATCAAGGAGGAGAGCTTCTTACAGGACTACGGCTGGCTGACTGAGCTGAAGCTGCGCGCCAGCTACGGCGCCATCGGCAACCAGAACATCGGCAACTTTTTGTACCTCTCCACCTTCTCCTACGGCGGCAATATTGTGCAGGGCGGCGTGCGTTCGCCGGCCATCTTCCCCACGCGCAGCCCCAACGCCGACCTGAAGTGGGAAGCCGCTTTGCAGGCTGATATTGGCCTGGATTTCGCCTTCCTCGATGGCCGCCTGCAAGGCTCGGTGGAGTACTACAACCGCAAAACCTCGGACCTGCTGCTGGCCGTGCCGCAGCCGCTAAGCACGGGGTATAGCAGCCAGGTGCGCAACGTGGGCAGCGTGCGCAACACGGGGTTTGAGTTTTCCTTGATTGGCAGCTTGGTGCGCCACAAGAACTTCTCCTGGACCATCAATGCTAACCTGACCACGCTCAAAAACGAGGTTCTGTCGCTGGGCGGTAGCGCGCCCATTTACGCGGGCGGCGGCGGCAACATCACCAACGCCAGCATTATCACGCCGGGCGTGTCGCTGGGTAATTTCTACGGCTACCAGGTGCTGGGCGTGTGGCAGCTGAACGACGACTTGAGCAAGGCCCCGGCCGGCGTGAAGCCCGGCGACACCAAGTACAAAGACCAGAACGGCGACGGCCAAATCACGGACACCGACCGGGTAATTCTGGGCAAGTCGCTGCCTGATTTTTACTACGGCTTCACCAACACCTTGCAGTTTAAGGGCGTGTCGCTGGATGTGTTTTGGGAAGGCGCGCAGGGCGGCAGCATCTTGAATAACAATACGGTAGATAGCTATTTCCCGTACAGCTTCCGGCGCAACCGGGTGGCCGAGCCGCTGCTCAACCGCTGGACGCCCACCAACCCCACCAACGACTACCCATCGTTTGTGAACCCCGTGTCGCAGGGCCAGCGCGTGGTAAACTCGACCACCGTGGAGAAGGCCAATTACCTGCGCCTGCAATCGGTGCGCTTGTCGTACAACGTGCCGATTCCGGCCGGCAAATTCGTGCACGCGCTGGGCGTGTTTGTGGTGGGCCAGAACCTGGCCACGATAACCAAGTACTCGGGCACTGACCCCACGGCCAACACCATCGGCAACGACCTCATCAAAATCGACTATGCCTCATACCCCCGTACCCGCACCTACCTGGCCGGGCTCAACGTCCAATTCTAAGCCTTCTACCCCATGAAAATAGCATCTAAACTGAGCGCTGGGGTGCTGGCGCTAGCCCTGCTGAGCGGCTGCAAAGACCTTATTACTACCGTGCCCGATTCGGAGCTGGCCCCCTCCAACGTGCTTTCCACCCAGGCCGGCTTGCAGGCCGTGCTATACTCGGCCTACGGCAACTTCCAGAACCAGGAGCCCTCTCGCAACCGCATCAACGAGTCGGAGGTGACCACCGATGTGGCCTACAACACAGCCGGGGCCGAAAACCTGTTTCTGAGCCAGTTCATCAACTTCACCTGGGACCCCTCGCTGGCCACCTTCCTGGCCGATACCTGGTCGCCCTACTACTACTGCATCCGCGATGCTAACATCGTGCTTGACAACGTGGCTACCGTGTCGGCCCCGGCCGCTACCAAGCAGCTGTTCACGGCCGAGGCGCGGTTTCTGCGCGCCTATTCCTACGCCATTTTGTATAGCTGGTACGGCCCGGTGCCGCTGCGCACCTCCAGCACCACGGCCAAGGACCAGGCCCGCGCCACCGACGCCGAGATGCAGAAATTCATTGAAGACGAGCTAACCCAGTGCGTAATAGACCTGCCCGACCCCGGCAAGGAAGCGGCCTTCGGGCGCGCTACCAAGGGCTCGGCCTATGCCGCGCTGGCCAAGTTCCTGCTGAATACCAAGCAGTGGCAAAAAGCGGCCGACGTCAGCCAGTCGGTTATTGGCCTGAATTATTATAGTCTGTACCCGTCGTTTACGGGCTTGTTTCGGGTCGAAAACAAGGGTAATAAGGAGATGATATTCGTGTCGCCCTGCCTCAACGTGGCTGGCTACGGCAACTGGTTTATGGCTGGCGCGCTGCCGCCCGCGTTCAAAACCTCGCCCCAGATTCCGGCCTTCGTCTGGACGACGACCATGGCCAACTTCGCCACCCAGTACCGCCTGCGCACGGCCTTCGTCAACACGCTGGCCACCGCCGACACCCGCCGCCAGCTCATCATCACGAGCTACGTGAACACGTCCGGCGCTACCGTCGACCTCTCAACGGACCCCGATAACTTCCGCAGCTTCAAGTACTGGGACAATGGCACGCTGGGCAACTACAGCGCCACCGACGTGCCACTGCTGCGCTACGCCGACATTCTGCTCACCCGCGCCGAGGCCCTCAACGAAGTGGGCGGCCCCACCGCGCCGGCCGTGGCCCTCGTCAACCAAGTGCGCACCCGCGCCGGCCTAGCCAACCTGCCCGCCGCCGACATCGCCACCAAAGACACTTTCCGCGACGCCATTCTGCGCGAGCGGGGCTGGGAGTTCATCTCCGAAGGCAAGCGCCGCGAAGACCTCATTCGCCACGGCAAATTCATCTCGCTGGCACAGGCGCGGGGCGTCACGGTGGCGGCTACCAAGCACCTGGTGTATCCCATTCCGCAGTCGGAAATTGACGCTAATCAGCTGGCGGTGCAGAATACGGGGTATTAATTTGCTCGTCTGGTGTGGACCTCACCCCCTAGCCCCCTCTCCTTGGGGAGAGGAGGAACTAGCTCTAGTTGAAGTTTTTAAAAGATAGTCTAAAACTAAAAACTAGTTCCCCCTCTCCCCCAGGAGAGGGGGCTAGGGGGTGAGGTTCCCCGCCCGGCGAGCACTCCGCAAAACCACCCATTTCGTGAAACGAACTCTAGTAATCAACTACCTAAGCATAGCCGCTAGCCTGCTACTACTTGCCGGCTGCCAACAGCGCTCCTCAGAAATCGCTGCTCCCCGCCCCAACGTCCTCATCATCTATGCCGACGACCTTGGCTACGGCGACGTGAGCGCCAACGGCCAGGGCAAAATCGCGACCCCGCACATCGACTCGCTGGCCGCCACGGGCGTGCGCTTCACCAACGGCTATGCTACTTCGGCCACCTGCACACCCAGTCGCCTGGCGCTGCTGACGGGCACCTACCCCTGGCGCAATAAAAACGCCCAGATTTTGCCCGGCGATGCGCCTTTGCTCATCGACACGGCTTCGGTAACGATGGCTGACATGTTCCGGCACCAGGGCTACGCCACCGCCGTGGTGGGCAAGTGGCACCTGGGCCTCGGCAACGGCCGCCTCGACTGGAACCAGCCCATAACGGAAACGCCTAACGACCTGGGGTTTGACTACTCCTACATCATGGCCGCTACCGCAGACCGCGTGCCCACGGTGCTGGTTGAAAACCGCCACGTGGCCCACCTCCAAGCCACCGACCCGCTCTACGTCAGCTACGAAAAGAACTTTCCTGGTGAGCCTACTGCCCTCACCAACCCCGAGCTGATGACCAAAATGAAATGGCACCACGGCCACAACCAAAGCGTGCATAACGGCATTCCGCGCATCGGCTACATGAAGGGTGGCAAAGCCGCCTTGTGGCAAGATGAGCGCCTGGCCGAGGACTTCTTGGGCAAAGCCGAAGCCTTTATCGACGCGCACCAAAAGCAGCCGTTTTTCCTTTACTATGCCCTGCACGAGCCGCACGTGCCCCGCGTGCCCGCCGCCCGCTTCGTGGGCAAATCGGGCCTCGGCCCGCGCGGCGACGCCGTACTGGAAGCCGACTGGTGCGTGGGCGAAATCATGCGGAAGCTGCGCGCCGATGGCTTAGCCGAGAACACGCTAGTCGTTTTCTCCAGCGACAACGGCCCCGTGCTCAATGATGGCTACTACGACGAAGCCGTAGAGAAAAATGGCACCCACACGCCCTGGGGCCAGTTTAGGGGCGGCAAATACAGCCTGCTCGAAGCCGGCACCCGCGTGCCGTTTATCGTGAGCTGGCCGGGCCACACGCGGCAGCAAACATCAGCTGCGCTGGTAAGCCAGGTTGATTTGCTGGCCTCGCTGACCGCGCTGGTCCACGGCCAGATTCCGCAGGCCGATGGCCAAAACCTGCTGGCCGCCTTCCTGGGCCAATCAGCCAAAGGCCGCGCCAATCTGGTGCTGGAAGCGTCGGGCCGGCTGGCCTTTCGGGCGGGCGATTGGCTATATATCCCGGCCTATCCCGGCCCGCCGCTCAATAAGGAAGTTAATCTTGAAACCGGCTTGAGCCCCAATCCGCAGCTTTACAATCTAGCCACCGACCCCGGCCAAAAACGTAACCTAGCCACTGCGGACGTTGCTAGGTTAGTGAAGCTGCAACAGCAAATGAAGCAAGCGGTTGGCCCTGATTTTAAGGCCAATGCGGAGGAGTTGCAGCTGCATTAGGCCTGCATAAAAACTGTCAGGCTGAGCTTGTCGAAGCATCTCGCTCGCACCATTGCTAGCGTAAGAAGTTACTGCGCCACGCGAGATGCTTCGACAAGCTCAGCATGACAGAACACCACCAAAAAAGGCCATTAGCATTTGCTAATGGCCTTTTTTGGTAATTGCAGCGGTTATTTACTTGTCCCGCTCGGCTGCGCCAGCTCCTGCCCGACGGGCACCGGCTGCCCAAAATCGGGCGTGCCGTCGGCGTGCCAGGTGAAGGGCTGCATGCGTGGCGAGCGGAAGCGCCCGCACCCCTGGCCAGGCTCGTCGTTGGCGTGGTACAGTATCCAATTCTGCTTGCCATCGGGCGAGGTGAAAAAGGAATTGTGGCCCGGCGCGTACACCTTATTGGTGGGCGATTGCTGGAAAACCGGCGTTGGGGTTTTAGTCCACGAAGCCGGGTTGAGCAAGTCGCTGTTGGCCGACGCCGTGAGCATGCCCAGGGCGTAAAAATCGGTCCAGCAGCCGCTGGCCGAATACACCAGAAATAGCTTGTTGTCGTGCTTCAGCACCTCGGGGCCTTCGTTGACATCGACGTGGGGCGGGTTGCTGGTAGCGCCGAGGTCGCCGTTGCGCTCCCAGGCATAAGTCGGGGTCGAAACCAGAACCCGGGAGCCGGCCAGCGTCCACGGATTGCGCATAGCGGCCAGGTAAATGCTTTGGCGGCCGTTGGTATCGCCCTCCCAGCCCGACCAGATGAAGTACAATTTGCCCTTGTTCTCAAACACCGACCCGTCGATTTCCCAGCGGTCGTTGGCCGGGTCGGCGAGCTTGCCCCGGTCAATCCAGGTGCCCTGCAAAGGGTCGGGCGAGCTGTTTTCGAGCACCCACACGCGGTGCGTCTGGTTGGTGCCCGCATCGGCCGAGTAATACATATACCACTTCCCCTGCAAGTAATGCAACTCGGGGGCCCAGATTTCGCGGCTGTTGGGGCCGGTGGCGGGCGGTGTCCACACCACCTTTTTCTCGGCCGTTTTCAGCTCAGTCAGGCTCTTGGTTTTCCAGAGCGTGAGGTTGCCACCCGTGGTGTGGGTGTAGTAGTAATACCCATCGTGGTAGATAGTCCACGGGTCGGCCCCCGACGGCAGCAGCGGGTTGGTGAAGGTGGCCGTGGTGGCCGTAGCTACCGGGGGCGTGGCCGCTGCCTGGGGCGAGCTGCTGGGTGGCCGGGTGCAGCTGCCTAGCAACAGCCCCACGCTCAGCATTGAGAGAACGGAAAAGCGCATACCAGATTGAAAATGAGTCAGTAGATAGTTTAAAAAGCTGGGCCAGGAAACTGATATTCCGTCATGCTGAGCTTGTCGAAGCATCTCGCGTGGCGCAGTAATCCTTTGCATAAGCAACGGTGCGAGCGAGATGCTTCGACAAGCTCAGCATGACGGAATGAATATTACCCAAACAAGCCTTTTCTACTTGCTGCTGGTCAGCTTCTTAATCAAGTCCACCTCGTCCTGGCGGTAGGGCGTGCCATCTTTGCGGAACACCTCGTGAAACCACTCATTGGGCTCCGAGCCGTCGGCAATGGGTACCTCCCACTGGTACTTGGTGTTGGTTTTGCCATCGACCAGGCCCCAGTTGATGGCAGCTACGTGCTCCTTCTTCAGCAAAGGCAAGATGTTGACAAAGCGCGAGTTGCGCGGCCGGGCCATGTACTCGGTGCAGATGAGCGGCCGGCCGTGGGTTTCCAGCAGCTCAATCACGCGCTGGTGCGCCGCCGGCTCGTCGTAGTTGTGGTAGGTCATCACGTCGGAGTGCAGCGCCTGGAAGGTATTCAGTTCCTTGAGGTTCCAGTTCCAAAGGCCGGCGCTCAGCGGCTGGTCGGGGCGCACGGCCTCGGCCCAGACAAAGACGTTGCGCAGCAGCGGCAGCGAAGCGTTGCCCTTGTTATTATTGCCGGGCTCATTATATAAGTCCCAGAGCAAGATGCGCTTATCGTGGCTGAAGCTCGTGAGCACGTCGGTCACGTAGGGCTTTAATTGCACAAACGTGGCCGAGTCGCGCGAGGCCGGGTCGCCGGGGTCCTGGGCCCAGCCCGAATTATGGATGCCGATTTTGGGTGCGGGCTGGGTGCCGGTGTGCGGGTCCTTGTTCCAGCAGTCGTCAAAAAACACGAAAATGGTTTGGATGTGGTGCTTATCGGCAATGGCCAAGTAGTCGTTCATCCGCTTTTTGAAGCCGGCCTGGTCTTCCTTCCACGCCAGGCTGTGCAGGAACACGCGCATAGTATTGAAGCCAATGCCTTCGGCCCAACCTAGCTCTTTGTCAATGGTTTGGGGGTCGAAAGTTGTCGCCTGCCACATCTCCAGCTGGTTGATGGCCGTGCTCGGGGTGAAGTTGGCCCCCGTCATCCAGGGGTGGGCGTTGTACCAGGTAGTAGCCTTGGCGGCCGTCCAGCGGCCGTTTTGGCCGGTGGGCATGGCGGTTGCGCCCTTGATTTTAGTTTTTACTTTTTGGGCCTGGGCCGCCGGGGCACCGAGCAGCGCCAAGCCGAGCAGCAGGAGGGAAATTTTCTTCATGCGGAAGAATGGGAAAGGGGAGGAGTTGAAAATTGAAAAGCTAGAGAGCTTGGTTGGTAGTCTAATCACGTCCGTCATGCTGAGCTTGTCGAAGCATCTCGCGTGGCATAGTAATCAATTCATATACTGCGCCACGCGAGATGCTTCGACAAGCTCAGCATGACAGTCGTTGCGCTCCACCTATAAAATGCTACTCGCCCGAAGGCACCGCTTGCGGCGTGCTCAGCGCGGCCGGCACGCCAAAATCGGGCGTGCCATCGGCGCGCCACGTAAAGCGCTGGGCGCGCGCGCTGCGGCCCTCGCACTTGCCATCGGCCGCGGCCTTGGCGTGGTAAATAATCCAGCTTTCACGCCCGTCGGGCGAGGTCGTAAAGCCGTTGTGGCCAGTGCCCCACACGCCAGTGGCGGCCGAAGGATGGAAGACGGGCTCCGGCGATTTCACCCACGACTCGGCCTTGAGCGGGTCGGCCCCCGGCCGCGCCGTGAGCATGCCCAGCGAGTAGTTATCATCCCAGCAAGCGCTGGCCGAATACACGATAAACAGCTGCCCTTTCTTGCCCGCCAAGAACTCCGGCCCTTCCAGAATCTGGCGGCCGCCGCCCTTTTCCCAAACGTAAGTAGGCCGGGCAATGATGGTTTCGCGAGTCGAGTCGAGCGTCCAGGGGTTGCGGAGCGGCGCGATGGCCAGCACACTCTGCGGCCCCACGTAGGCCGAGTACAGGAAATACCGCTGGCCACCCTGCTCAAATACCGAGCCGTCGAGCCCTGAATACTTGGTGTTTACGCGGCCTTTATCGACCCAAGTGCCCGTGGTAGGGTCGGCGCTAGCATTCTCCAGCACAAACACGTAGCGTGTGTCGTCGTTCGCAGTGGCTTTGTTGCTGGCCGTGTAGTAGAGGTACCATTTGCCCTCAAGAAAGTGCAGCTCGGGCGCCCATATTTGGGTTGAGTTGGGGCCGGCGGCGGGGGGCGTCCACACCACCGCGCCGGTGGCTTCCTTCACGCCTTCGAGCGTTTTGGATTTCCAGAGGGTAATATTCCTCCCCATCGTGTTGGTGTAGTAGTAATAGCCGCCGCGGCGAATTACCCACGGGTCAGGGCCATTGACTTTCAGCGGGTTGGCGAAGGTGCGGGCGGCAGGGGCCTGGGCCAGTGCCGCGGGGCTGCTGCCTAGCAGCAAGGCCAGCGCGGCCAGCCCCCAAGGGGCAAGAGAAGAGCGCTTCATGGGTGGGCAGATAGGACGAAAATTAGCCGCTGCTGGACGCTGCACAGTGCAGTATTCAGTTAGACGACGGCGCTAAGGTAGCAAAAAACCGTGCAAACGTTTGCGCGTTATCTTAAAATAGCCACTTTACTGCTGCCGTGCCCGCCTAAGCGTCCGTGCCGCACTCAAGCCTGGGCCGCTCCGTGGCGCAAAGACGAGTCGCGCACGCAGAGCTCGGGCTGCAGCACCACGTGGCGCGGGGCAAAGTGCTTTTCGCGCTCGTCCATTATTTGCAAAAGCAAGCCCGTGGCCGACCGGCCCATCAGCTCGCAGTGCTGGTCGATGGAGGTGAGCATGGGCGAGGTAAGCTGTGAGAACAGTTCGTTGCTAAAGCCCACTAAACCCAGGTCTTGCGGCACGCGCACGCCCCGCTC
The DNA here is from genome assembly GCA_050954845.1 of Janthinobacterium lividum. GTDB lineage: Bacteria > Bacteroidota > Bacteroidia > Cytophagales > Hymenobacteraceae > Hymenobacter. Next base: position 67,269 of record JBPBQK010000058.1, on the reverse strand, counting down.
GCCGAGCACCCCCAGCGCCCCGGCCAGGGCAAAATCGCTGGCCGAGAACACGGCATCGGGGGGCTGGGGCAGCGCCAGCAGCTGCCGCATGGCCGAGCTGCCATCTTCCATTTTCATGTCGCCCACAACAATGAGCTCGTTTTCAACTGGTAGGCCGGCTTCGCGCAGGGCCTCTTCGTAGCCCAGGCGGCGCAGCTTATAAATATTGAGGTGCTGCGGCCCGCCAAAGTGCGCGATGCGGCGGTAGCCCTGCTCCAGCAGGTGCTTGGTGGCGCGGTAGCCACCGGCGCGGTCGTCGAGCACCACCGCGTTCACATCGTAGCCCTCCAAAATGCGGTCAAAGAACACCAGCGGAATGTCGCGCTTGCGCACTTTTTCGAAGTGCCGAAACTCGCGGGTGGTGCGCGAAAGCGACACCATAATGCCCTCGACCTGGGCATTCATCAGCGTTTCCAGGTTTTCGCGCTCGTGCACCACGTCTTCGTTCGACTGGCAGATGAGCACGTGGTAGCCGGCCTTGCTGGCGGCGGCCTCAATACCTTTCACCACCTGCGAAAAGAAATTGCCGTCGATGTGTGGCACCACCACGCCCAGCATATTGCTGCGGCCCCGGCGCAGGCCCGAGGCCATGGTATTGGGCTGATAACCCAGCTCTTTGGCCAGCACCGTCACGCGCTTGATGGTGGCTTCGCTGATGGCGCTGTGCCCATTGAGCGCCCGCGAAACCGTCGAAACAGAAATGTTGAGCTGCTGAGCTAGGTCTGTGATGGAGGCGCGTTTTTTAGCCACGAAAGTAGAAGTAGGAGAGGGCCGGCACTGAAAATAAAGTGCCCGATTCACTGCAAAACTATGCAATTGCCAGTGCAAAGGTTGCACAGAATAAAGCTATTCGCTTGTGCCAGGAATTTAAAAAATCTTCGTGCAAACGTTTGCACGAAATAAGCCTTCGGCTTACCTTTCGGCCCTATTCTGGCCGCGCTATTGCCTGGCACCAAGGTGGTGGCTGGGGTTGGGCGGCTGCCTACGCACTTTTTACGCTCTTTCATGTCCCACCCCCGCCCTCTGGTGGCCAGCAGCCTGGCCGGGTTGCTGCTGCTAGCCGCTTGCCAGCCGCAGTCCTCCACCTCCGAAGCAACTACGAGCCAGCCGCCAGCCGCCGACTCGGCCAGCGCCGGCCCGGCCGCCATCAAGCCAATGGTTACGCCCTTCGGCAAAACCAATGAAGGGACTGCTATTCAGCTATTCACCCTGAAGAATGAGCACGGCCTGACGGCCGCCATCTCCACCTACGGTGCGGTGCTGGTAAGCTTGATGGTGCCCGACCGCAACGGCAAAATGGGCGACGTGGTGCTGGGCTATGATGACCTGACCGGTTACCTGGGCAAGCAGAATTCGTACTTCGGGGGCACCATTGGGCGATACGGCAACCGCATCAAGCTGGGCAAATTCACGCTCGATGGCAAAGCTTACCAGCTGCCTATCAACAACGCGCCCAACACCTTGCATGGTGGCAATGTGGGCTTTAACCGCCGCGTGTGGTCAGCCACGCCAGGCACTTCGGCCGATGGCCCCACCCTCACGCTCACTTATCACAGCCCCGACGGCGAGGAAGGCTACCCCGGCGCGGTAGATGCCAAGGTGGTGTACACCCTCACCAACACCGACGCCCTGCGCCTCGACTACACCGCCACCACCGACAAGCCGACGGTCATTAACCTCACCAACCACAGTTACTTTAACCTGGGCCCCGGCCAAGCCAAGGACATCCTGGGCCACGAGCTAACGCTGAATGCCGACCGCTTTACGCCGGTAGACAACACGCTGATACCGACCGGTGAATTGAAGCCGGTAGCCGGCACGCCGATGGATTTCCGGCAGCCGCATACCATTGGCGAGCGCCTGGCGCAGGTGCCCGGCGCGGCCCCCGGCGGCTATGACCACAACTGGGTGCTGGCCGACAAAATGCGCACCAGTCTGGAGCCGGCCGCCACAGTGTACGAGCCCCTTTCGGGCCGCACCATGGCTGTGTACACCGACCAGCCCGGTATTCAGTTTTACTCGGGTAACTTCTTGGATGGCAGCGTGAAAGGCAAAGGCGGCACCGTGTATCCGCAGCACTACGCCATCGCCCTCGAAACCCAACACTTCCCCGATTCGCCCAACGAGCCGAAATTCCCGAGCACCGTGCTGCGGCCAGGCGAAACCTACCATTCGACGACCGAATACCGCTTCGGCGTGCGCAAGTAGGCTTAAGCATCAAGCCGTTAAGTCTGAGAAGTCTAGAGCAGGATTCATCGTAGGACGCTGTCTTTCTACCATTTTCGGTTCATTTCTATAGGATTGGTCGGTATTTCCTTTTTCTTTCAGTCGCTCCAAAATGGTTATTCCCAACCGCTGTTTCTGGCTGCTGCTGAGCAGCTTAGGTATCCCCGCTGCGCAGGCGCAGACCCTGCGCCCCCCGGCCTACCCGCTCATCACCCATACGCCGTATTTCAGCGTGTGGGCCTTTCAGGATGAGCTGACTGCCGCACCCACCCGCCACTGGACCGGCCAGCCGCAGAGCCTGGAAGGCGTGGTGCGCGTCGATGGCAAGGCCTACCAGTTTATGGGCCAGGCCACGCCGCAGTACCGCACCCTGGTGCCCACGGTGCGCGAGCAGCCCTACCGGGCGCGCTACACCTTCAAGCAGCCGGCGGCGGGCTGGGAGAAAGCCGATTTTGCGGCGGCCAGCAGCTGGCAGGAGGGAGCCGCGCCCTTCTCCGACAACCCCAGCGACCACGGCACCACCTGGACCGAAGGCGACGTGTGGGTGCGCCGTACTGTGCGCGTGGCCGACCCACGCACCACCGGCGCGCTGCGCCTCTTGATGGAGCATGACGACGATGTAGAAGTGTATCTCAATGGCGTACTGCTGATTAAGCAGCCGGGATTTAACAGCAAGTACGATTTTTTCGACGTGCCGCCCGCCGCCCGCCAGGTTCTGCACGCCGGCGACAACGTGCTGGCCCTGCACGCCAACAGCCCCCAGGGCGGCGAGTACCTCGATGCGGGCCTCTACGAAACGCTGCCCGCCAAAGCCGCCTTGCCCAGCGCCCGCCAAACGGGCGTAACCCTGACGGCCACCCAAACCACCTACACCTTCGCGGCTGGTGCGGTCGAGCTGAAAGTCAACTTCTTATCGCCGCTGCTGCTCGATGAGCTCGAAATCGTGGCTCGCCCGGTGAGCTACGTCACCTGCACCGCCAGGGGCACCGATGGGCAAACCCACGCCACCCAGGTGCTGCTCACTGAAGCCGGCACGCTCGCCAGCAACACGCCCTATCAGGAAGTAGCAGCTCGCGCCGGCCAAGCTGGCACCTTGCGCTGGCAGGCGCTGGGTACTACCGAGCAGCCCGTAGTGGCCAAGCAGGGCGACGACCTGCGCATCGACTGGGGCTACGCCTACCTGGCGGCCGGCGGCACCGCCAAGCTGAGCACCGGCGACCCGGCCGCACTGAAAACGGCGTTTGCCAGCACCGGCAGCCTGCCCGCCGTGGGGCCCGCCAAAGCCACGCAGGCGCAGCGCGTGGCCCAGGCCACCGTGCTCGACCTCGGCAAAGTAGCCGCCCAGCCTGCCACGCAGCACCTGCTGCTGGGCTACGATGAGCAGTACGCCGTGCAGTATTTCGGCCAAAACCTGCGGCCCTGGTGGCGGCGCGATGCCAGCATGACGATGGACAAAGCGCTGCAAGCCGCCGAGGCCGACTACGCGCGCCTGCGCCAGAAAGCCACGGCTTTCGACCAAAAGCTGTATGCTGATGCCCAGGCCGCGGGCGGGAAAAAGTACGCCGACCTCTGCCAACTGGCGTATCGGCAGGCCGTGGCGGCGCACAGCATCGTGGTTGGGCCCAAAGGTGAGCTGCTCTTTTTTTCGAAGGAGAATTTCTCGAATGGCTCGATTGGTACGGTGGACATTACCTATCCTTCAGGGCCACTGTTCTTTTTGTATAACAATGAGTTGGCGAAGGGCATGCTGCGCTTCATCTTCGACTACTCGGAATCGGGGCGCTGGAAAAAGGACTTCCCGGCCCACGACGTAGGCACCTACCCGCGCGCCAACGGCCAGACCTACGGCGAGGATATGCCGGTGGAAGAAGCCGGCAACATGCTGATTTCAACCGCCGCCGCCGTGCGCATGGATGGCAAGCCCGACTTTGCCCGCGAGCACTGGGCTACGCTCACCAAGTGGGTGGGCTTCTTGAAGCGCGATGGCTTCGACCCGGCCAACCAGCTCAGCACCGATGATTTTGCCGGCCACCTGGCCCGCAACGCCAACCTCTCGGTGAAGGCTATTATTGGCATCGCCTGCTACGGGCAGATGGCCCGCCAGCTCGGCGACACCAAAACGGCCGACGAAAACCAAACCCTGGCCCGCGACCTGGCCAAAAAGTGGATGCAAATGGCCCAGGACGGCGACCATTATGCCCTGACCTTCGACAAGCCCGCCGGCTCGTGGAGCCAGAAATACAACCTTGTCTGGGATAAAGTGCTCGGCTTAAACGTCTTCCCGCCTGAGGTGGCCCAGCAGGAACTGGCTTTCTACCTCAAGCACCAGCAGAAGTACGGCCTGCCACTCGACAGCCGCAAGACCTACACCAAATCGGACTGGATAATGTGGACCGCCACGCTAGCCAGCAGCCGCACCGACTTCGAGGCGCTAGTGGCCCCGGTGTGGCAGTTTGCCAACGACACGCCCAGCCGCGTGCCCCTCACCGACTGGCACGAAACTACCGATGCCCGGCAGGCGGGTTTCCAGGCCCGCTCGGTAGTGGGTGGGTATTTTATGAAAATGCTAGCTGATAAATTGGCTAAATGACTGTAGCGCGGACTTTCAGTCCGCGAATACCAAGTTCACCGTAGCGCGGACTAAAAGTCTGCGCTACTGCCCACGCCCGGACTCGCAGAGTCCGAGCTTCTACGTCGCTCTTTTCCGGCCGCCAACGTTCTAGTTGGTGGCCATTTTTCCACCTTTTCCCCACCCATTTTTATGTTGACAGCTACTCCGGCTGCCTGCTTTTTGCGGCGGCATTTTACTGGCTTGCTGAGTATTCTGGTACTCATGCTGAGTTTGCGGGCTTCGGCTCAAACTAGTGGCAACCCCATTTTGCCCGACTACCACGCCGACCCGGAAATGGACTATTTCAACGGGCGCTACTACATCTACCCCACTACGAATGAGGGCACCAACGGCGAGGAATTTCACGCTTTTTCGTCGGCTGACCTCACTACCTGGCGCGATGATGGCGTGATTTTCGACGTGGACCCGCAGTGCCCCTGGACCACCAAGGGCCAGTACCAGGGCGGCTGGGCCCCGTCGGTGGTGGCACGCAATGGGCAGTATTATTTCTACTACACTGCGCAAACCAAAATCGGGGTGGCCGTGGGCAGCTCGCCCATCGGGCCGTTTGTCGACAGTGGCCAGGCGCTCATCGCCGCCGACCCTTTTACAACGGATATCATTGACCCCATGGTGTTTGTGGATGACGACGGCCAGGCCTACATCTACTACGGCGGCTCAAACGGCTCGAAATTGGTGGTGCGCAAGCTCAACCCCAATATGGTGTCGCTGACTGCCGACGCGCCCCAGAATATTACGCCCCAAAACTACACCGAGGGGCCCTACCTGGTGAAGCGCAACGGCCGCTACTACATGACCTACTCGAATGGCTCGTGGACCAACGACTCGTACAACGTGCAGTACGCCAGCAGCACGTCGCCCACCGGCCCCTGGACCTACCAGGGCTCGCTCCTGAGCAGCGACGCGCAGAACTTTGGCCCCGGCCACCATTCCATTACCCAGATTCCGGGCTGCGACGACTATTACATTGTGTACCATCGCTACCCCGACCGCAGCTATGCTACCCGCAAGGTAGCCGTTGACCACCTGACGTTTAACTACGACGGCACCATTCAGAAGGTCAACATGACCAACTACGGCGTGGCCCCGCGCACGGTCAGCGGCCCCTGCCCGGTAAGCCCCATATTTGCCTCGGGCGCTACCTACAAGCTCACGCACAAAGGCACCAACCAGTGCCTCGAAGTACCCAGCAATAGTGCTACTCCGGGCGTAGCCCTGCAGCAGTACACCGACAACGGCAACGACGCCCAGCGCTGGGTAATTTCGCTGCAAGCCGATGGCTACTACAAAGCCACCCACAAAGGCACCACCCAGAGCATGGAGATAGCTGGCAACAGCGCCGCCGCCGGGGCGGTGGTGCAGCAGTACACCGACAATGGCAACGATGCCCAGCGCTGGCGCCTCGAGGACATGAGCGGCGGCTTCTACAAGCTGACGCACAAGAACACGACCATGTGCCTCGATGTGGACAACAACTCGGCCGCGCCCGGCACCGCCGTGCATCAATACACCGACAACGGCAACGATGCCCAGCGCTGGCAGTTCGCCCTCACCGACCTGCCCATTGTGTCGGGGGGCGTGTACCGCCTCACCCACAAAGGCACCACGCAGTGCCTGGAGGTGCCGAGCAATAGTGCTACTCCTGGCACGGTAGTGCAGCAATACACCGACAACGGCAACGATGCCCAGCGCTGGGTAATCACGCTGATGCCCGATGGCTACTACAAGCTCACGCACCGCAACACCAATCAGTGCCTCGAAGTAGCTAGCAACAGCACGACCGCGGGCGCAACCGTGCAGCAATACACCGACAACGGCAGCGACGCCCAGCGCTGGGCCATCGTGTCGACCGGCGATGGCTACGCCAAGCTCGTGCACAAAGGAGCCACCCTCTGCCTCGATGTAGATAACAACCTCTCGAACCCCGGCACCGGCGTGCACCAGTGGATTGACAATGGCAACGATGCCCAGCGCTGGCGCCTCGACCTGATGCCGCAAACGGCTACCACCCTGGCTACCAATACCTCGGCTGCCACCCCCGCCCCGCTGGTAGTGTACCCCGTGCCCGCCACCGGCCAGGTGCATTTTCTGGTGACGCCGAGCCAGACCGGCCCGGTAGCCCTCGATATCTACGACGTGCAGGGCCGCCTGATGCGCCACCTGGCCGATGCCACCGGCGTGGCCGGCAAACCAACTGAGTACCTGCTCGATGGCAGCACCTGGGCCGCTGGCGTGTACACCGTGCGGCTAAGCACGGCCGGCCAGGTGACGCATAGCAAACTAGTGCTGGCGCAATAGCGCCAGCTTTAGAGTTGGCGTCTGCTTAAGAACACTAGAGCGAACGCGAATTCCAAAGCTCGCGCTGCTGCGCTAGTCAGATTCAAACTACGCTTTCCAGCGAGTGCCAGCCCCAGGCAAAGCGTTTGCGCTACGCTCGGTCGCTGGCACTCGTTTTTATGAATACCTCGCATGAAACGCTTTCTTTTCCTGCTCCTCAGTAGCACCACCCTGCTGCCCCTGGCGGCCCACGCCACCGTGCGGCTGCCGCGTTTCGTGGCCGACCACATGGTGCTTCAGCGCGATGCGCCGGTGCCACTCTGGGGCTGGGCGGCAGCCGGCGAAACCGTAACCGTCACCTTTCGCCAGCGCACGTACAAGGCCGTGCCCGAAGCCGGCACCGGGCGCTGGCAGGTGCGCCTGCCGGCGCAGCCGGCGGGCGGGCCGTATGAACTAACCATTAAGGGCCAGAACACTATCCAGCTGCGCGACGTGCTGTTTGGCGATGTGTGGCTGGCCTCGGGGCAGTCGAATATGGAGTGGCCGCTGCGCGATGCGCTAAATGGCGCGCAAGAAGTCGCGGCGGCTGATTTTCCCCACATCCGGCTGTTGAATGTGGCCAACGTGCCCGCGTTTTCGCCGCAGCTAGACATTCGTAGCGCGGCGGGCTGGCAGGTGTGCGGGCCGGGCACGGTGGGCGGGTTCTCGGCCGTAGCCTACTTTTTTGGCCGCGATTTATACCGCAAATACCACGTGCCCATCGGCCTGATTGGCAGCGAGTGGGGCGGCACGCCGGCCGAAGCCTGGTGCAGCGCCGCCATGCTGCGCCCACTCCAAAATTTCGACGCCGCGCTGAATGAGCTGGCCCCGCTGACCGGCAGCGGCGAGGCCGTAACGGCCCACTATGCCACCCAGGAAGTAGCCTTCCGCCAAGCCCTTAAAACCCGCGACCAGGGCCGCCGCACCGCGCCTGGCGGCTGGTGGGCCGCCCCTGGCTATGATGCCAGCGCCTGGGCCCTGCTGCCGCTACCCGGCTTTTGGGAAAGCCAACCGGCCCCGGCCCAACTCCGTGAGCTAGATGGCGTGGTGTGGCTGCGGCGCGAGGTGCAGCTGAGCGCTGCCGAAGCCAGCCAGCCCGCCGTGCTGCACCTGGGCCAGATTGATGATGCCGACTCGGTGTGGGTGAACGGCGCGCCCGTGGGCGGCGGCGAAGGCTGGGACCGCTTTCGGCGCTACGCGGTGCCGGCTGCTGCCCTGCGCGGGGGCCGCAACGTGCTGGCCGTGCGCGTCACCGACTACCGGCGCGGCGGCGGCATAGTCGGCCCGCCCGACAGCCTGCGCCTCGACGTAGCTGGCCGCCGCCTGCCGCTGGCCGGTTCTTGGTCCTACCGCATTGGCCTCGATTTGCGCGACTTGCCTGCTACTGAGCGCCAGCCGCCCGAGCCCCAGCACCAGCCCACGCTACTCTATAATGGCATGATTGCCCCGCTGGCCGGCATCGGATTAAAAGGCGTTATCTGGTATCAGGGGGAGGATAATGCGCCCCGGGCGGCGCAGTACCGCACGCTGTTCCCGGCGCTCATCCAGGGGTGGCGCACGGCGTGGCAGCAGCCCGATTTGCCGTTCTTATTCGTGCAGCTAGCCAATTTTCAGCCCGACCAGCTCCAGCCCGCCGACTACGAGTGGGCCGAGCTGCGCGAAGCCCAGGCCCGCACCCTGGCCCTGCCGCGCACCGGCATGGCCGTGGCCATCGACATCGGCAACCGCGACGACATTCACCCCCGCAACAAGCAGGAGGTGGGCCGCCGCCTGGCCCTCGTGGCCCAGCGCGTAGCCTACGCCAATGGGCAGGTGGTGAGCCAGGGCCCCACGCCGGGCGCTCTCACCCTAGCCGGCAACACCCTGCGCCTGGCGCTGCAGCCCAATGGGGCCGGCCTTGTCCTTAAAGAAGCTGGTAGCCCGCTGCTGAGTGGCTTTGCCATTGCTGGCGCTGACCAGAAATTCTACTGGGCCAGCGGCCACCTGGAGGGCAATGCGCTGGTGCTGAGCGCGCCGCAAGTAGCTGCCCCGGTAGCCGTGCGCTACGACTGGAGCAATAGTCCTTTTGCCAACCTATACAACCAAGAAGGGCTACCGGCCGCACCCTTCCGCACCGATACCTGGCCGGGCCTGACGGAAGGCCGCAAATAAAGCGACAGCAACCGTGCAACGTGAAAAAGCCCTCGCCGCAATCGCGACGAGGGCTTTTTCAGCAATTAGCTAAGAGCGTAGGCTACCTGTTCTCCAGCTCGAAGCGCTCGAAGGTGGCCACCGCGGCCGGGCCCTGGGCCACGATGCCTACGCGCACGCCCCGGTCCCAGGGCGGTAGGAACTGGCCGTCGGCGGTGGCGCTGCCGGGCAGCATGGGCTGCCAGGTGCTGCCGTCGGCACTCCAGGCGAAGGCGTAGTGGCTACCGCCCTGGTCTTGCACGCGCAGGTGCACGGCACGGGCGGCGGTGGGCGGTAGGGCAGTTTCGGCCAGCACGCGGGTTTTGCCGTCGCGGCGTTCTAGCAGCTGAAGCTGGGTGGCGCTGGCCACGAGGCGCAGCGAGTTATTAGGGTCGCCGAGGGTGGCCAGGCCGGCAGTAGTGCCCGTCGGCAAGGCGCTTGGGTTAAGCAGGGTGGTGGTAGCCACGTAGTTGGCAGCCAGCGTGGGGCGGCCTAGCTCGGCCCCGCCACGCTCGGGGCGAGCGGTTAATTGCAATTGCCCATTGCGCAGCGCAAACTGCGGCTTGTCTTCTACCGGCCACTCCCAGTTGGCGGCTAGTGCGGGGGCCGTAAACTCGTCGGCCACTTTGGCGGCTGCGGGGGCCGGGGCGGCGGGCGTGGTGTGGTTGTTCAGGAACTGGGGCCAGCCGCTGGCGGTCCATTCAAACTCGCTGAGCACCCCTTGGCGGCCTACGTACTGGAAGCTGCCGGTTTGGTAGGCGTGGTGCAGCATGTACCAGTGGCCATTGCGCTCAATGGCGGTGCCGTGGCCGGGGCAGGTCCAGGTGTCGTTTTTGGTGAGGATGGGGTTCTGGTCGTATTTCTCCCAAGGGCCGAGCAGGTTTTTGGCGCGGGCCACGCCGGTGGCGTAGGTGCAGCCAGCTCCGCAGCAGCCATTGGCGGCGTAGAACATATAGAAATACCCGCCGTGACGCACCACGCTGGGGCCTTCCACGAGGTTGCCCTCCCAGGCGGCGGTGTTGCGGAAAAGCTCGGTTTTTTCGCCCACCAGGGCCGTGCGGTCGGCATTCAGGCGCTGCGCCCAGATGGGCGTGGGCTTGTTCTGGCTGTTGCCGTCTTCCTTCCAGATGAGGTAGGGCTGGCCGTTCTCATCGTGCATCGGGAAGCCGTCGATGGAGCCATCGGGCTGGCCCACCAGCGGGCCGTGGTCGCGGTAGGGGCCTTCGGGGCGGTCGGCGCTGGCCACGCCCACGGCCAGGTTGCCGCCGCGCTTGTGGGCGGTGTAGAAGACGTAGATTTTGCCGTTTTCGTCGAGGTTAATCTCGGGAGCCCAGAAGTAGTAATCGGCCCACGCCGGCCGCTCGCCCGGAAACACGTGCCCCACCAGCGACCAATGCTGCAAGTCATCCGACTTGAGCAGCGGAAACGTCGGCCCCCAGTTTGAGGAAGTGGCCGTGGCCCAGTAGGTGTTGCCCACTTTGGTTACCGACGGGTCGGGGTAGTCGCCAGCCAGCACGGGGTTAGCAATGGGGGTGGGCGTTTGTGCCCTGGCGGTAGTTGTGGCTGAGGCTGGTGCTTTAGCCTTTTTCAATTGCTGAGCCGCTACTGGGCTGGCTACTAGCAGGCCGCTGGCCAGCGTCAAGCAAGTGAGGAACTTAACCTGAGAATTTCTAGAAATGAGCATAAGTAAACAGTAGAGGCAGCTGCCGCGCAAGGGGCGGGGCAGCTGCCTCACATAGTCGGGTGTTGAATATAAAGCGTCCAGAATTGCAGCGGCGTATCGGCTTTTTCAGCCAGTACAATGGGTGTGTTCGCGGCCCCGGTGGCGTTGGCCGGCGCTACGTACAGGGCCGTGCCGCGCAGGCGGATGCGGTAGGTTTGCGCCGTGCCTAACTCAAATTCCCACTGCTGGCCAACTTGGTTGGCGGCCAGGGGCCGCTGCCGCAGCGCAGCCCCGGCGGCTGGCGTAGCATCGGGCTGGAAAGTCTTGTGCGTGAACAGGTTTTGCAGGCGATATACATTGCCCTCAACGTGCTCAAAATTCCAGGTCATACATTTCCAGTTGGTGGGCGTGTAGGCCACCAGCGGGGTGCCATCGGCCGGCCGGGCATCCTGAATACGCAGCAGCAAACCGGTTTTGACGTTGCGGATAGCAAACGTGCCCTGGAGCACTTGGGCAGTGGCGGGCCACATGCTAAAACCCAGCAGCACGCAGAGGCAGTAGGATAGCAGTTGCATGGCCCTATTTTTTTAACGGGAAAACTTACGGCAAAAACGATTGTCCTAAGCTGATTACTTGGCTTTGCGGCGCGTCGAAGGCTTGGCCGGTGCCCCGGCCGGCGTGGGCAGCGCGGCGGTTTGGTAGAAGGCTTGGCAGCGGCCATCCACAAAATCGAGGGCGATTTCCAGCACCGTCAGGCCATCGGCGGCGGGCAGCAGCTGCGAGCTATAATTGGGGCAGGGGTTGTCTTTGGCACCGGGCACCGGCACGGGGGCGGGCACCTCGGTCCAGGGGCCCTGGCCGTTTTGGGTGTTCATCATGTACACCTTGCCGTTGGCGGGGGCCACGGCATTGTCAGTATTATTGAGCAGCATTTGGCCGATGGCCAATACCTGGCCGTTGGGATTGCCTTTTTGCGGGGCCCAGGCCACGGTGGGGGCGTGGGCAAAGTGGTTGCCGGCCGTGGACTCGATGCGCTGGCCATTGTCGGCGGGGTCGCCCCAACTCACGCCATCGGGCGAGGTGCGCAGGTAGGCATCGCAGCCCAAGCCGCAGATTTCGTAGCTCATGAGGTACTGGCCGCTGGGCAGGCGGCGCACCACGGCCATGCCGGGGCGCAGCTTGCCATCGGCCTTGCCTACGTCGATGGTTTCGGGGCTCCAGGTGAGGCCACCGTCGGTCGAGGTTTTGTGGGCCAATAGCTGGTTGTAGCCCTCGGCCTTGTGCTCTTCGCTGGAATAATACACCACCAGCCGGCCTTGGGCATCGAGCAAAAACTCGGGCTCCCAGAGGCCAATAAACCCACTAACCGGCGTGCTGAAATACGCCCAGGTGTGCCCGCCGTCGAGGCTGCGGTGCAGCCGGATGCTACACGGCCCGCGCCCGCCTTTGTCGGTGCCCACCGAGGTAGCCCAGAGCAGCGCGCCGGCCGGCGTGTCGCCCTGCCTGGCCGGCAGTTCATACAGCCCGCTGCAACACATGCTCGGCGGCGTCTTCTCCAGCACGTCGGACAAATGCTGCCAGGTTCTGCCATTGTCGGGGCTTTCATAGATGGCTCCGGCCTTGCCCGCGTCGAAGCTGGCCAGCAGCCGGCCCGCCTGACTGCCCTGCCCCAGCCGGATTACGCGCGGGTAGTAGGTAGGCCGGCTCGGGTCGAGCTGGGTTTGGGCGGCGGCTGAACTGGCCAGGGCCAGCACTACCCCGGCCCCCGCGCTTAGTTGATAAAGAAGCTTTTTCATGACTCAGAAAGGCAGCTTATTCTAAACAGTTATTCGCCAGCAGGCCGGGGCATTGCCGTATTGATGGGCGCGGGCGTGCCAAAGTTGGGCGAGCCGTCGGTGTTCCAGGTAAACTTCTGAATGCGGGGGTTGCGGTTGTCGCCGCAGCCCTGACCCACCAAGTTATTGGCGTGGTAAAGAAGCCAGTTTTCGGTGCCGTCTTTCGAGACAAAGAAGCCATTGTGGCCCGGCCCATAGGCACCGCCCGCCGCATTGGTGGAGAAAACCGGCGTGGCCGACTTCGTCCAGGCAGTAGCATTCAGGGGGTCGCCGGTGCTGCTCATGCTTAGCATACCCAGGGCATAATCGTCGGTGAAGCAGTGGCTGGCCGAATAAGTCAGGAAGGTTTTGCCGCCGTGCTGAATGATTTCTGGGCCTTCGTTGATGGGTATCGGTCCCGATTTTTCCCAAGCATAGTCGGGGTGGCTCAGCTCGACGCGCGGGCCGGTGAGCGTCCAGGGGTTGCTCATCTCGGAGATGTAGATACGCTGGGTATCGTCGGTATTATTGATGTGGCCCGACCACAGCATATAGCGCTTGCCATTCTGCTCAAACACGGTGCCGTCGATGGCCCAGAAGTCGGCCGAGGGGTTATAGATGCGACCCTTCTCGGTCCAGGTGCCCTGGGTGGGGTCGGCGTTGGCGTTTTCGAGCACCCACAGGCGCTGGCCGCCGCAGCAGCTGCCCGGCCCCGCCGTGAAGTAGATGTACCACTTGCCATCGAGAAAGTGCAGCTCGGGGGCCCAAATGTCGTGCGAGTTGATGGTATTGGTTGGGCTGGGCTGCCAGGCTATCACGATGGGGCCGGTGGCTAGCTCACTCATCTTGGCAGTTTTGCGAATGCGGACATCGCCGCCGCTCGTGGCCAGGAAGTAATAATACCCATCTTTCTGATACACCCACGGGTCGGGGCCGCTGGCTAGCAGCGGGTTGGTGAACGTGGTGGCTACCGGCGTAGGGTTGGGGTTGGGAGTAGGCGTGGGGGTGCTGCCCGTGGTGTCGCTTTTTTGGCAAGCCCCCAGGCTTAGGCCCAGCAGTAGCCCTAAGGCGGGCAGGCGCAAGGCCCTGATTTTAGTAGTCAAAGCAGTAAGGAAAAGCCTTCACTGGCCAAAGCTCGGCGCAGGAAGGAGGTGGGAAAAGGAAGGGACACAAGTAAAAAAGCCGCCGGAAGACTTTTCATTCCGGCGGCTTTTAGATAAGGTATTAGGCTGCAAACAGCTAGCATAGCTGGTTAATAACCAGGGTTTTGCTTCAGCTTGGGGTCGGCTGTGAGGTCGGTGCGAGTGATGGGGTACAGCTCCGACTTGCCAATTACGAAGTTAATGAAATCGGGGTCGTGGTTGGGCGCTTTCAGCACATCCAGGCTGGCCTGGGTGGCGAGCAGGCCCCAGCGGTTGAGGTCGAGCCAGCGGGTGCCTTCGCCAGCTAGCTCGCACACGCGCTCGTGCATAAGCTGGGTGCGCATTTGAGCCTGGGTTAAGGTGCCCGTGAGCGGGGTAATATTCACCGAAGGCCGGGTGCGCACCTGGTTGATGAGCGGGAGGGCAGCGCCCGGGTTGCCTAGCTCATTTTGGGCCTCAGCTTGCATCAGCAGTACGTCGGCGTAGCGGATGAGGCGGAAATTGATACCCGAGAAATAGTTCTCGAAGTTCTGCGTGCGGTCATCCTCATACTTGTGCCAGAAAGTGTCAGTAATTGGCACATTACGAGCCTGGTACGTGGCGCCAAACAGCAGCATGGGGTAGTGAAACACGGTGATGTCGCGGCGGGGGTCTACGTCGCCGGTTACCGTTTTGTCGCTCATCTCATCCAGCAGCCAGGGCCGGGCGCGGCCATCGGTCCAGCCGATGCCGGGAGGGCCAAAGAACTGGGGCCGCTCGAAGCCTTCGCTTGCGCCAGCCACGTCTTGGCCACCGCCCTGGTTCACGCTAGAAAACTGGACTTCAAATACCGACTCGCTGTTGTTTTCGTTGGCAATCGTGAAGTTATCCAGGTAGTTGGGCACTAGCGAGTACTTGCCCGAGGTGATGATAGACGAGAACAGCGCCGAAGCCTCCGTCCACTTGTGCTGCTGCATGTATACCCGGCCAAGCAGCGCCTGCGCCGAGCCTTTGGTAGCGTGGCCCACCGTGTTGTTCACCGGCAGGTCGGTAATAGCCGCCTGCAAGTCGCTCACTACCTGCGCCATGCCCGATGCGATGGTGCCCTGCGTAGCCGTGCTGCGCACGGTAGAAGGGTCCAGTATCAGGGGCACGTTGCCGAAATACGTGACGAGGTTGAAGTAGTATATCCCCCGCAGAAAGTGGGCCTCGGCCAGCAGCGTTTTCTGCTGCGTAGCATCCATCTGGATGGTGGGCACGTTGGCCAGCACCTGGTTGCAGCGATACACGCCGCGGTAGTGGTCTTCCCACATCACGCGCACGGGCTCCAGGTCGTAGTCGAGCTGCACAAAGCGGGTCGAGTTGGCCAGGTCGGTCCAGGGGCTCAGGCTATAGCCCTCATCCGAGCGAATGTCGTTGGCAAAGTGTACCCAGCGGGCATACGTGCCCGGAAACTGCAGGGCCGAGTAGGCCGCCGTGACGCCAGCCTGGGCATCGGTCGATGTTTTCCAGAAATTCTCGACAGTGGGCTGGTTCGGGTTTACTTTATCCAGCAAGTCCTTCTGGCAGCTGGTTGAGAGTGCCATGGCCCCGAGTAGGGCCACCGCAGTACGCTTATAAAATTTCATGATAACTAGAGCTAAAGGGGTGGGAAACAACTACAAAGATACGGGCTAGACTACAAGTCTTAGAAACCCACTTGCACACCGCCGATGAACGTCCGCAGGTTGGGGAAGGCGTTGTAGTCAACCCCGCGCTGGAAGAAGTTGCCGTTCACAAACTCGGGGTCGGGGCCGCTGTAGCCGCTGATGGTGAAGAGGTTTTGCCCCGTCACATATACCCGCACGTTGCTGAAGGTCTTGCCCAGCAAGTTTTTCGGGAGTGTATAGCCTAGCGTGATGTTCTTCATGCGGGCATACGAGCCGTTTTCCAGGAAGCGCGAGCTGCCGCGGGCGTTAGAAGCGGCGGCAGCTTGCAGGTTGCCGGTGGCACCGCCCGATTGCAGCGCGCGCGGCGTGGTAGTCGAGTGGTTGTCGGGCGTCCAGGGCTGGAAGTCAGCCCGGAAGTTGCTGGGGTCGTCGGTGCGGTCCATGGTCGAGCGAGCCACGTTAAACACTTGGTTGCCCGTAGAGCCCTGCACCAGGAACGAAAGGTCGAAGCCTTTGTAAGCCGCGTTGGCACTGAAGCCAAACTGGATTTTCGGAATGTCGGTGTCCGAGTATACGCGGTCGTCGTCGTTGATTTGGCCGTCGCCGTTGGCGTCTACGTAGCGGGCATCACCAGCGCTGGCGTAGGGCTGAATCACCTTGCCATCCTTGTTTTTGTAGTTATCTACCTCGGCCTGGCTTTGGAACACGCCATCGTACTGAATCAGGTAGAAAGCACCCACTGGGTGGCCCACCGCCGTTTGGGTAGCGCCGTTGCCGATAACCTGGCCTTCCTGGGCCAGCTGCAACACCTCGTTTTTCACGGTCGAAATGTTAGCCGACACGCCGTAGGTGAAGTCGCCTTTGCTTTGCTGGAACGCGGCTTGCAATTCCAAGCCGCGGTTGCGCAGGCTACCCACGTTGGTGAAGGGGTTGCCGCCAAAGTTGCCGAGGTAAGCTGGTAGCGAAGGGTTTACCAGCGCGTTTTTCGTAGTCGAGGTGTAGTAATCGGCCGAGAACGTCAGGCGATTATTAAGGAGACCCAGGTCGATACCGAAGTCGGTGGTATAGCGCGATTCCCACTTGATACCCGTGCTGGGCAGCGCCGTCTGCGTCTGACCGTTGGTAACGTCGATGCCGTTGAAGGGATAGTTGACGTTTTGGTTTACCACGCCCTGGTATGCGTATTCGCCCAGGTTGTCGTTGCCATTCACGCCGTAGCTGGCGCGAGCTTTCAGGTTGTTGATAAACGGTACGGCATCCTTGAAGAAGTTTTCTTCGCTGATGCGCCAGCCCAGCGAGCCAGCCCCAAAGTTACCGGCCCGGTTTTCGGGCGCGAAGCGCGAAGAATAGTCGCGCCGGAAGCTACCCGTTACCAAATAGCGGCTCTTGTAGTCGTACACCAATTGGCTGAAATACGAGCGCTTGGAGTACTCCGAAATGCCCCCGCTCACGCTGGTAGTGCCCGTGCCGGCCGTGATAACGTAGCCATTCTGCGCGCCCGGCGTGTTGTCGACAAAGCTGCGGGCCGTGGCCGAGGCGTTGGTGTTTTTGCCGCGCTGCTCCGAGTAGCCCACCAGCACGTTCAGGCCGTGGTCGCCGAAGCGCTTGTTGAAATTCAGGATATTTTCAGCCAGCAAAAACGTGTTGTCGCCCCGGTTTTCGGTGAGGAACGACGGGTCGGTAGGCGCGTTCTGCGAGATGCGGCCAAAGCGGCGGGCATCGCGGTCGGTGTAGTCCAGCGACTCCAGGCCCAAATTCAGCTTGTAGCTCAGGAAGTCGAAGAAGGCGTACTCCGCGTTCACACTACCCTGAATACGGTTGTTGTACTGGGTACGCGTCTCGATAGTTTGCGAGCCTACTGGGTTGGTACCAAAGGTATTAGCCGCCGCCGAACCGTAGCCGTAGCCGGCCGTGTAAGGCGTTTCCTGGGGGTTGTATACCGGAATGGTGGGCAGTAAGCGTACGGCATCCTGGAAGGGCTGGCCGTTGGCCAGCGTAGTAAAGGCGTGCGCCAGCTGTACCGACTCGTTGATTTTCAGGCGTCCATAAGTCAGGCCCGAGTTCAAACGCAGCGTGTAGCGGGTGAAGTCCGTGCCAATCAGCGCGCCCTTCTGCTTGAAGGCATCGCCCGAAATCAGGAAGTTGGTGCTGTACTTCTCGCCCGTCGAGCCGCCCGAGAGGTTCAGGTTGTAGTCCTGTATCGTGCCCGTGCGCAGAATTTCGCTTTGCCAGTCGGTATCAGCGTAGTTTTCGGGGTTCGCCACCGACCCCGGAAAGGGCA
Source organism: Janthinobacterium lividum (assembly GCA_050954845.1). Lineage (GTDB taxonomy): Bacteria > Bacteroidota > Bacteroidia > Cytophagales > Hymenobacteraceae > Hymenobacter. Next base: position 49,359 of record JBPBQK010000058.1, on the reverse strand, counting down.
GGCCGGCGTTGGTGTACGCCTGGCGCTCAATGGCGGCCCACTGGGCGGCATTGGTCAGCTTCCAGCGGCTCACGGTGTTTTGCACCCCCGCGTAGGCATTCACGCCAAGAACGGGCTTGCCCGCCCGGCCGCGCTTGGTAGTAATAATGATTACCCCGTTGGCACCGCGCGACCCGTAGATGGAGGTCGAAGACGCATCTTTGAGCACGGTGAGGGCGTCGATGTCCGATGGGCTCAGGTCGCGGATGTTGTCCGTCCACAGCCCGTCTACCACGTACAGCGGGGCGCTACCGCCGTTGATGCTGCCCAGCCCGCGAATAGTGATGCTGGGGTTCTGGCCGGGGTTACCGCTGTTGTTAATTTGAACGCCCGTGGTGCGGCCCTGAATGGCCTCCGTAATAGTCCCAACGGGCGCTTTTTTAGCCCCCACTACGTCTACGGCGCTCACGGCGCTGGTCAGGTTCTGGCGGTCCTGGGTCACGTAGCCTAGCACCACTACCTCATCCAGCTTCTGGTCGCTGGGGTTCAGTGTCAGGTTGATAGTAGAACGGCCGCTGGTCGGTACTTCCTGGCTGGCATAGCCAATCGAGGAAATAACCAGAATGGCTCCTTCGGGGGCGTCGAGCTTGAAATTACCGTCAACGTCCGTCGTAACACCCTGGCTGGAGCCTTTCACCAGCACCGTCACGCCGGGAATGCCGTCACCCTTGGCATCGGTGATGCGACCCGTAATCAGCACATTCGGCTTGGCATTGGTCAGGTAAGTACGGGCAGCGGCAACTGGTGCGGCGGTGGCCACTGCCAGTGGTAGGCAGCAAGCCAGCACGGGAATCAGCAGGCGCCCAGAAGAGGGTAGCAGCTTGTTCATCGGGTGGGAGTTAAAAGTGAAACTGGAAGGCAGAACGAAAGACAAGTTTGCAGACGCTTGTGCAAACGATTGCACGCGGCAAGCAAAAAAGTGGCGGGGCAAATTGCAGAAGCCGCACTACCAGAAAGGGTAAGCGGCTCCGGCGTGCCCAGCCGGGTTAATCTGGCCCCGAGGGGCCGCAGCTACTACGCATGGCCGCCAGCCATACCCAGCCAAAGGCTGTTAGTGAGTAGTCACTTGAGGGCGTAAAAGTAACGTCGATTTAATAAAAAGCAAGCACTAGCGGATTATAATTGGTATTTCATAGATTTTTTTTGTTTTCTCCAATTTCTTCTCTCTAGGGCCAAGCGTTAGGAGGAATCCGGGTGCGAAAGCCAAGCAGGCTTTGCCAGCCAGCGGGGACGCTGGCTTCGACACCCTAAAAGAGTGCGTATAGTACCACCACTAGCCGGTGGTTGAGGGGCATTAGTGCCCTACTGAAGTAGAAAAATTTCCGGAAACGATTTTAGCTGGCGTGCAGTTTGGTGAGGAGGAGTAATTAGCTTTATGTCAAGTATATACAACTAAAAAATTGCTGTAAGGTGAGGACTGGCTTACCGCTAAGCGAACAGCTTATCCCAGCGCTACAATGCAAACGTTTGCATTTCGCGGAAAGAATGGTCAATTTTAACCCCTTATTGGAATTTTCCACCTCTTTTCTCTTTGTTTATATGCTCGCTGAAACCATTACTGCGCTCTTCCAACAACGCTTTGGCCATGTCCCGCTGCTAGTGCGCGCCCCCGGCCGCATCAACCTAATAGGCGAGCACACCGACTATAACGAGGGGCTGGTGCTGCCGGCCGCCATTAACAAGGAGATTTTCTTCGCCGTGGGTCTGAACGGTACGGATGCCATTCGGCTGTTTTCTCACGACCAAAATGAGCTGGTAGAAGTAGCTGCCGCGCAGGTGCAGCCCGGCCCCGTGCAGTGGGCCAACTACTTGCTCGGCGTGGTGGCGCAGCTGCAGCAGCGCGGCGTAGTAGTGCCGGGTTTCGACTGCGTATTTGGCGGCAATGTGCCCATGGGCGCGGGCCTTTCCTCATCGGCCGCCGTGGAGTGCGGCCTGGCTTTCGCCCTCAATGAGCTGCTGGGCGCGGACCTCGACCGCCTCACGCTGGCGCGCCTCGCGCAGGCCGCCGAGCACACCTACGCCGGCGTGCAGTGCGGGCTCATGGACCAGTTTGCTAGTTTGTTTGGCCAGGCCGGGCACGTGGTGCGCCTCGACTGCCGCAGCACCGAGTACGCCTATTTCCCCTTCGATGCCGAGCGCTACCACTTGGTGCTCTGCAACTCTGGCGTGAAGCACTCGCTGGCTTCCAGCGAGTACAACACCCGCCGCCGGGAGTGCGCCCAGGGCGTGGCCGTGCTGCAGCGCTACTACCCCGCCGTGCACAGCCTGCGCGATGCCACTGCCGAGCAGCTGCTAGCCCACCGCGCCGAGCTGGGCGAAGTGGTGTACCGCCGCTGCCGCTACGTGGTAGAGGAAAACCAGCGCGTGGTGCAGGTGTGCGCTGCCCTCGAAGCCGGCGACATGGCCACCGTGGGCCAATTGCTTTACGCCAGCCACGCCGGCCTGCGCGACGACTACGAAGTAAGCTGCCGCGAACTCGACAAGCTGGTCGAAATGGCCCAGGGCCAGCCCGGTGTGCTGGGCGCCCGTATGATGGGCGGCGGCTTCGGCGGCTGCACCATCAATCTGGTGGAGGCCAGCCAGGCGGCGACGTTTGTCGAAGCTATGTCGGCCGAGTTTTTGAGCTTTTTCCGGCGCGAGCTCGAAACGTATGAGACTACCATCGTGGCCGGCGTGAGCGCCGAGCCGGCTAAAGTGCTGGTGAGCTAGTTTGTATTCTTTTCCTTTCCCCACCCAATGGCTTCTCGTCGTTATTTCCTGAAGGGCACCGCTTCGGGCCTGGCCTTGTTGGCTATGCGTAATTTCCCGGCTTCGGCCGCTGCCCGCATGTACACCAACCCCGTCGTAGCCCGCAATTTTCCTGACCCCTTTGTGCTGCGGCACGGCGGCAAATACTACGCCTTTGGCACCACCGGCCAGGGCCGCACGAGCGATGGCCGGGTTTTTACTTTGCTGACCTCGACCAACCTGGTAGACTGGACGGCGGCGGGCGGCGCGCTCACGCCCCCGCCCGGCACCGAAAAGGCCGATTTCTGGGCCCCTGAAGTGGTCGAGCATCAGGGCACCTTTTATATGTATTACTCGCGGGGCGGTGGGGCCATTGGGGCCACCATCGGCCACCAGCTGCACGTGGCTACCAGCGCCCGGCCCGAGGGGCCCTACACCGAAGTGGCCGCGCTGCCCGTGCCCGACAGCAAGTTTACTATTGATGCCCACGCGTTTAAGGACACCGATGGGCAGTGGTACCTGTTTTACGCCCGCGATTTTATCGACACCAACGACGGCTACTACCCCGGCACCGGCCTGGTGGTAGACCGCCTCACCAGCATGACGCAGCTGGCCGGCCAGCCCCACACCGTAATCCGGGCTCGCCACAGCTGGACGGTGTTCGAAACCAACCGCACCATGCCGCTTTACGACAACAAAACCTTTGCGCAGTGGCACACGCTGGAGGGGCCATTTGTGCGGCAGCACGCGGGCAAATACTACTGCTTTTTCAGCGGGGCCAATTTCCTCACCGACCGCTACGGCGTCGACTACTGCGTGGCCGACCACATTATGGGCCCCTACGCCGACTCGGGCTCCGATGCTGGGGCACGAGTGTTGCACTCGGTGCCCGGCCACGTGCGCGGCCCTGGCCACCACTGCCACACCCTAAGCCCCGACGGCCGCACCGAATACCTGGTGTACCACGCCTGGAATAAGGAAATGACCGAGCGCCAAATGTGCATCGACCCGTTGGCCTGGACGGCACAAGGGCCGCGGTGCCTGGGTCCTACGTATACGCCGCAGGCAATGCCGAAGTAGAAAATTCACTACGCAAAAGCGTTTGTCATTGCGAGCGCAGCGAAGCAATGACAAACGCTTTTGCGTAAGTTCTGCTAGAGAAACAAGCCTACGCTCCAAACTCCTATGCTGCGCTGGCTCGACATCCTCTATTACGCCAAATACAGCAACCCCGAGCCGCCCCGCCGCGTCGAAAAAACGGAAGCTGAATGGCAGGCCCAGCTTACGCCCGCACAATTTGAGGTGCTGCGGCAGCGGGGCACCGAGCCGCCGTATCGCAATGCGTATTGCCGCAGCTACGAGCCGGGCGTGTATGCGTGCGCCGGGTGCGGCAGCCGCTTGTTCGACTCTGCCACTAAGTACCACGCCATGTCGGGCTGGCCGAGTTTTACCCAGCCGCTGGCTAAGAATGCCCTTCGTTACGCCTTTGATACTAGCCACCACATGCAGCGCATCGAGGCGTGCTGCAACGTGTGCGGCGGTCACCTGGGCCACGTTTTTCCCGATGGGCCCGAGCCCAGTGGCCTGCGCTATTGCCTGAATTCGGAGAGCCTGGTGCGACAGTAGTGCGCTCTGTGGCTCACGTTTGTCCGGTATGGCTGGCGGTGCGCTCACGAACGCGAACTACAAAGTTCGCGCTACTGCTACGGCGGCGCTATGTTTGCCGGGCATGAGCAACTTCTTTCGCAAAACCCTGAAAATTATTGGCTACACGCTGGGCGGCATTGTGGCGGTACTGCTGCTGTACGTGGCCGCCGCGTTTGGCCTGGCCATGATACCAGTGGCGGCCGAGCCGGTGCCGCCAGGCGGGCCGCGCATCCCGGTGTACCTCTACACGCCCAATGGCATCCATACCGACCTGGTGCTGCCCGTGCGCAATGCCCAGGCCGACTGGAGCCGCCAGATAAAATACGCCCACACCACCAGCCGCGATAGCGTGGGCTACGATTACCTGGCTTTCGGCTGGGGCGACAAGGGCTTTTTTTACATCCCTGGTTGGGGCGATTTGACTTTCCCAATTGCTTTTCGGGCGGCGTTTCACCTGGGCACATCGGCCATGCACACCACCTTTTACAAGGCGAGCGAGCTTACGCCCAGCACCACTTGCGTGCGGCTCGAGCTCACGCCTGCCCAATACGCCCGGCTGGTGGCCTACGTGCAGGGCAGCTTTCGGCCCGATGCAACCAGCCAGGTGCAGTACTTGCCGGGCCACACCTACGCCGGGCACGATGCCTTTTACGAAGGGCAATGGGCGTATAGCTTTTGGCACACCTGCAACACCTGGGCCAATAATGGCTTGAAAGTGAGCGGCCAGCGCGCCGCACTGTGGACGCCGGTTTCGGGTGGGCTTTTCCGGCACTACAATCCGTAGAGGGGAAACCCTGGCCCTGGCGGCAACCTGAATGGAGTTTAGGAGTTAGCAGGCTGGCAAACCTATTTCACTTCCCATGCAGCACCGCACCCTCGGCAAAACCGGCTTTTCCATCTCTGAAATCAGCCTCGGCACCTGGCAGGTGGGCGGCAAGTGGGGCGAGCCCTTCAGCCACCAAAACGCCGACCACATCCTAAACGCCGCCGTAGATGCAGGCATCAATTTCATCGACACGGCCGATGTCTATGGCGACGGCGAAAGCGAAAAAGCTGTGGGCCGCCTCGTGCGCAGCCGCGCCGGCGAGCGCGTGTACGTAGCCACCAAATGCGGCCGCCGCTTGCAGCCTCATACCGCCGATGCCTACCAGCCGGCCGCCCTGCGCGGCTTCGTAGAGGACAGCCTGCGCAACATGGGCCTCGATACCATCGACCTCATTCAACTGCACTGCCCGCCCACGGAAGTGTATTACCGGCCCGAGATTTTTGAGCTGTTCGACCGCCTCAAGGAAGAAGGCAAAATCCGCAACCTGGGCGTGAGCGTCGAAAAGGTGGAGGAAGGATTGAAAGCCATTGAATACTCGAACGTAACGACTATTCAGGTTATTTTCAATATGTTCCGGCAGCGTCCGGCCGAGCTGCTATTCAAGGAAGCCCAGCGCCGCGATGTGGGCTTGATAGTGCGGGTGCCGCTGGCTAGCGGCCTGCTCACGGGCAAGTTTTCGCCCCAAACCACGTTTGACAAAGACGACCACCGTAATTTCAATCGCCACGGCGAAGCCTTTGATAAGGGCGAAACCTTCTCGGGAGTGGACTATGCTACTGGCCTGGCGGCGGTGGAAGAACTGAAGAAAATTTTCCCCGACCAGCCCAGCCTAGCCCCACTGGCACTGCGCTGGATATTGATGTTTCCCGAAGTGAGCTGCATCATCCCCGGCGCTTCGCGGCCCGAGCAATTGCTTTCTAACCTGAAAACGGAGGAAGTACCCGTGCTAACCGCTGAGCAAATGGCCGCCGTGCGTGGTGTGTACGACCGCATGATTCGGCCGTTGGTGCATCAGGTTTGGTAAGACTGAGGAACGACAATTATTCGGTCATGCTGAACGCAATGAAGCATCTTGGCTGGTCACGTTAGGGTTAGTATTCCAACGTAACTAGCCAAGATGCTTCACTACGTTCAGCATGACGAACGTGCTTTAAGGCATCAACCTACTTCGGTATCTTGAACCGGTACAAGCGGAACGGGTAGTCCACCTTGCTTTCTCCATTATTCCACTTCGGAGCGCGGTTTATCTGGGTAGCAGTTAGGTACATATAGCCATCGTAGCCCAGGGCAAAGGTATCGGGCCAGCTCAGGCGTGGGTCGTGCATCAGCGTTTCAAAGCGGCCATCGGGCGTGACGCGGCGAATGGCGTAGTTGGGCGAGTCGGAGAGGTAGATATTGCCCGCCTCATCGGAAAGCATGCCGTGGCTCACGCCGGTTTCGCCCACGGTTTCGACGTGCGGGGCCAACTCGGCTGTCGTGAGCGCCGGGTTGGCCAGGTATTCGGTGCCGATGCGGTAGAGCTTGGTTTGGTTGATGGCCCGGTAGTAGAAGTACTTGCCATCGGGCGGCAGGGCAATGCCGTTGACATTGCTGCTGAAGGGCTTACCCGACTTGTCTTTCACTTCCTTGCCATCGAGGTGCAGCACAAAACCCGGCTCGGTAGTGGTCGATTTGTGGCCTTGCAGCACAATGCGGCTCTTGCCGGTTTTCAGGTCAAGCACTACGATGGCGGCCAGCACCGGGTCGGAGATATAGGCCACCTGGCGGCGCGTGTCGATGCGCACATCATTGAGGCCGGTGCGCTCGCGGGGCAAGTCCTCAAAGCGGTAGATGCGCTCGACTTTATTGGTGCTCAGGTTGATTTTGAGCAGCTTGATACCCGTAATGACGGGGGCTTGGTCGTCGGGATTGGAGGGGTCGAGCACCCACAGGTTGTCGTCGGCATCGACCACGGCGGCCTGCACATTCACGAAGCGCGTGGCAGCCTGGGTCGAGTCCCACTGGTTCCACTGGGCATTGGGGTAGGGGAGGCGCTTGCCATTTACCAACTCGGCCAGGCCATAATCGTAGGAGTAATTTTTATCGTTTTTCTTCTTCGGGAACGTCATAAAAATGCGGCCCTTGTGCGAGACGCCCACGCCGATGGGCTGGTAGTGGCCCGTCTGCGCCACTTCTTCGAGCGGAATTTTAAGGTCTTGGGCGACAGTGGATAAAGCCATTAAAGCACAAAATAAGAAAAGCGAAAAGCGATGTAGCATAGCCAAAAAAGCCGGCCGGGTGAAAGCCGTGCTGCCTTGCCTACGGGTGGCTTTTACCCAAGGTTAGCTAGCATGGGTTAGTTGCCGGGCTTACTGGCTGCTGGCGCAACCTTCTGGCGCGGCGCGGGGTACGAATACTAGTTTCACAAGCCTTCGGGCCCTAGTTTGCTATTTGCCCCGCTATGCGTTCATCGTTCTTTTGCTGCCTGGGGCTGGCCTGCGGGCTGGCCAGTGCCGCGGCCCAGGCCCCGGTGCCCAAGTACCTCACTACCGGCCGCGTAGTGCGCCAAAGCCCGGCCCTCGACCAGGTACTGGCCCCCGGTGCCAAGCTCGAAATTATCTCGTCGGGCCATGCGCACATCGAGGGCCCGGTGTGGGTACCCGATAGCAGTATGCTGCTGTTTTCGGATACCAAGACGCGCACCATCTACCGCTGGAAAGAGCAGGGCGGCCGCACTAAGTTCTTGGAAAACAGTGGTTACACCGGCCGCATGCCCTATAGCCAAGAGCCCGCCAGCAACGGCCTCGCCCTCGATGGGCAGGGCAACTTGCTTATCTGCGAGCACGGCGACCGCCGCTTGGCCATGCTGCCGCTAAGCCAGAAAAGCGGCAAGCGCACCCTCACCGACAACTTTCAGGGCAAGCGCTACAACAGCCCCAACGATGTAATTGCCGCCCCCGATGGCTCGCTCTACTTCACCGACCCGCCCTTCGGCCTGCCCAAGCAGGATAAGGACCCCATGCGCGAAATCCCCTACGCCGGCGTGTTTCGCCGCACCCCCGATGGCCAGGTAACCGCCGCCATCACCGACGTAGCCTATGCTAATGGCCTCGCGTTTTCGCCCGATGGCCGCACGCTCTACATCTCGAATGCCGACTCGCTACGGCCCGTTATCCTGGCCTACGAAGTAGGAAAAAATGGCAAAATCGGCAAGAGTCGCACGTTTTTCGATATGGCCAGCTTACCCAAAACCCGCTTTAAGGAAGTGCCCGACGGCCTGAAAGTTGACCAGGCTGGCAACGTGTACGCGGCCGGTGTGGGAGGCCTGCTCATCCTCTCGCCGCAGGGCCAGCTACTAGGCACCATCGACCCCGGCGAGGTAGTGGCCAACAGCGCCTGGGGCGACGACGGCCACTCGCTGTATTTGATGGCGACCACCTTCGTGTGCCGCATCAAGACGTTGGCGCAGGGCGTGCCGGGCAAGTAAAATAACGCCCCTTATGCTGAGCGCAGCGTAGCGCAGTCGAAGCATCTTGGCTGGGGTACTAACTCCTTGCGCTGGCAACAATGCAGTAGAAATGCTTCGACTTCGCCCCGCTGCGCTCAGCATGACGGGCGTTTTCGAAGCAAGTTGTTCAAAGAGTTGCCACTTGGGCCTCGCGGGTTTCGCGGGGCTTTTGCACGAGGTAGTAGTACGCCAAAATCAATAGCCCGATACCAAACGGAATGATGGCCAGGTGCTTGCCATCGGTGATATGCCCAACGGGTATAGTGTCGAAGCCAAAAAATTCACTCAGCATCCAGTACGAATTGGCCGTAATCCAGAAGACGATGGCCAGGTTATGCGCTAGTTCCGACTTAAGGGCGCGGGTGCGCCAGGCAATTACGATGGCAATGCCCAGCGTCGGGATTATCATGGCGATGCCCAACGTTTTCCAGACCATGCACCAGCTGATATCCTTCACCAACCAGAACAGGATATGGGTATTCTCCATCTTCCGGTATTCGGCCGGAATGGCGTAAACTTCTTCGGTTTCGACGGGTGCGGCCATATAAAATAGCTGACTAATAGATGCTTGCAAAGAAAGTAGAGACGCAATATCTTGCGTCTTACCGTTGAACGGCTTGCACCACTTAGCAACGACAAGACGCAAGATATTGCGTCTCTACTTTTTACAGATGTATTGTTCTAAGCTGTTGCTAAGGCCGGCCGGCGCAGCAGCACGATTACCACCAGCAGCAAAAGCAGCACCAGCGCCGGCAACCCATTGGGCAGCAGCCCACCCGGAATTTTGGTGGCGTGCAAGTACGCTGCACCCAGCATAATCGGCATCAAGCAAATAGCTGCCAGGCGGGTAAAGCGCGGCACCAGCAGCCCAATGCCGCCTAGCACCTCGGCCCCCGCAATGAGGTAAGCAAACCACTCCGGAAAGCCCATGCCGGAAAATCCTTTCACCGTATCGGCGAGGTGAGCGAATTTATTGGCTCCCGAGCCAATGAAGGCAAGCGCGGCTAGCACTTGCAGAACCCAGGCGATGATGTTGCGGGTTGAAGCTGACATAAGGGCAGGAATAGTGAATCCGACCCGAATCTAGTACAAATATTCGAGAAAATGAATGGAAGCTGCTCGTCCTAGCAGTTGGCTATCAAGATGCTGTGAAAAACACTCGTGTAAGAATTACTCCTTTGTAAGAGCATCTGCGTATTTTGTTGTTTTATCAAGCTGTTTATAAAGTCCGTTTAAAGACTTTGTATTCGGCAAATTATCCTGCTGATATTTATCAATCATCGGCAAAGTTTTGATGATTTTTAAAGCTGTATATAAATCATCTAACTACATATTTTTTGTCTTAATAGAGTTAAGTATTTCTTCGTGTTGAGTAATTGAAGATTTATACTTTGTCAAGCTATTGGCAATCAAAAGCTTCACTCTTTGTCTCAAAAGCGAATCTTTGATTTGTGTAGCATGGTTGTTGGCTGAACTATAAAACGCCTCATTCTTAGAGCTATAATTATCAAATAATTTAATAGAATCAACGTTGCTTTGATAAATTTTTTCAATGCTATTGTCAAGGTCTTTTAGCTCTGGCGTTTTCTCCGCAAGCTCTTTATATAAGCTTTCCAGCAAATCGTCGTAGTCGCGTTTTGAGATTGCTTCATACGAAAAGCTCTTGTCTTCCAATGCTTTTGGGATTTCCTGTTGCGGCTTATCTTCTACCGATGGATTGTTGCAGGAAGCGAGAATCAGCAGAAAAAATGTTGAGATAACTGAGGGCGCATTCATAGAACGATAGCTAAATAATGATTGCAGCAAGCTGTTCTTACTGGTCAAGTTACTTGCGACAAGCGCACCAACATAGTGCGCTTGTCGCAAGCTAGCTCGCAGCAGGAATTACCCCACCGCCACCTCCTTGCGCTCGCCAATTTGCTGCCGCCACATGGCGTAGTACAGCCCCTTTTGCGCCAGCAATTCGGCGTGGCGGCCGTGCTCGGCCACCTGCCCGCGCTCCAGCACAAAAATGCGGTCGGCGTGCAAAATAGTGCTGAGGCGGTGCGCAATGAGCACCGTAATGTGCTGCCGCGAGCCCGACAGCTCGCGCACCGTGCGCCCGATTTCCTCTTCCGTAAGTGAGTCTAGGGCCGAGGTAGCCTCGTCGAACACCAGCAAAGTAGGGTGGCGCAGCAAGGCGCGGGCGATACTGAGGCGCTGCTTTTCGCCGCCGCTCACCTTCACGCCGCCTTCGCCGAGCACGGTGTCGAGGCCCTGCGGAGCGCGGGCCAGCAGCGAGTCGGCCGCCGCCTGGTGCAGGGCGGCGAGGCACTCGGCATCGGTGGCCTGCGGGGCCACAAAGCGCAGGTTCTCGCGGATGGTGCCGGCAAAAAGCTGCGTATCCTGCGTCACGAAGCCGATTTGCTCGCGCAGCTGGTCGAGGTCGACCTCATCGCTCGGAATGTCATTATAGCGAATCTGGCCGCTCAGGGGCGGGTAGAGGCCCACGAGCAGCTTCACCAAAGTAGTCTTGCCCGAGCCGCTGGGGCCGACGAAGGCAATAGTTTCGCCGAGCTTGGCCCCGAACGAAATGCCATCGAGCGCCGGCTGGGGCGCGGTGAGGTGCTTGAAGGTGACGTCGTCGAAGGCCAGCGTTTCGATACGCCGCACGTCCTGCGGGTGGACGGGCTTCACGTCGCGCGGGGTGTCGAGAATCTGCTGGAAATTACCCAGTGAGGCCTCCGTTTCGCGGAAAGTGCCGATGATGGTGCCCAACTCCTGCAACGGCCCGAAGATGGAAAACGAGTAAATAAAGAACGAGAAAAACTCGCCCAGGCTGATGTGGTTCTGCACCCGCAAATAGAGCAGCAGCAGGATAATAATATTGCGCAGCAGGTTTACAAACGTGCCCTGCACGAAGCTCAGCGAGCGCAAATAGCGCACTTTGCGCAACTCCAGCTTCAGGATTTTTTCGGTGATGCCGTTCAGGCGCTGGGTTTCCTGCTGGGCCAGGCCGAGGCTTTTGATAAGCTCGATATTGCGCAAACTCTCGGTGGTAGAGCCCGCCAGCGATGTGGTTTCGGCGACGATGGTTTTCTGAATAACCTTGATTTTCTTGCTCAACGCAAAGCTCAGAATACCCAGCAGCGGAATGGTGAGGAAGTACCCCAAAGCGATGGGCCAATACACGCTAATGGCGTACCACATCACGAAAATGATGCCCACTACCGCCGTAAACAGCACGTTTACAAAGCTCTGAATCAGCTTCTCCACATCAATGCGCACCTTCTGGAGCTTGCCCAGCGTCTCGCCCGAGCGCTGGTCCTCAAACACTTGGTAGGGCAAGTCGAGCGAGTGGCGCAGGCCATCGGAGTACATTTCGGCTCCTAGCCGCTGCGTAATGACGTTGACGTAATAATCCTGGAAATTCTTGGCGATGCGCGACACCATGGCCACGCCCAGCATGGCCCCCAAAAATGGGATAGCCTTCTGAAAAAACGGCCAGAACGGGACCACGAGTAGGCCGCCAAGGCTGCCATTCTTAGGCACGAAGTGGTCGACCAGCTTTCGAAAAATATAAGGGTCGAGCAGCGAAAAAATCTGGTTGACGGCGGCCAGCAGCAGGGCCAAGACCAGCAGGCCCCAGTAGCGCTGGAGGTAGGAGTAAAGGAGTTTCATACAAAAAAAGCGCCGGGCAGGAAGCCCGGCGCTGGGAGAACAAAGTAGAAGGGTATTTTGTGAAAAGCGCGTAGCGGTGGCTAGCGCCACTATTGCCAGCCGCCGCCCAGCGTGCGCACCAACTGCACGGCCGCCCGCAGCTGCGTGGTCTGGGTTTGCACCACGAGGCGGGCCGCATCGAGGGTTTGGCGGTCGGCATCGACCACGGCGAAGTAGTCGATGAGACCGCGGCGGTAGCGCTCCAGGGTGAGGCGGCCGGCCAGGCGGGCGGCGCTGAGGGCGCGCTGCTGCGCTACCAGCTGGGCCCGGCTGCTGGCCACATCGGCCAGGGCAGTTTCTACTTCCTCGTAAGCAGTGAGGGTGAGGTTGCCAAAATTGGCGACCGTCTCGGTAGTTTGGGCTTCGGCCAGCTGCTGGTTGCCGCGCAGGCGGCCCCCATCAAAAATTGGGATGTTGAAGCCGCCACCCACGTAGTAGGTGTAGGCATTGGCCAGCTTGGGCAGGTCGCCTACATTAGTGGTTTGGGGGCCGAGGTAGCCATTGAGTTGCAGCGTGGGCAGGCGGGCCAGGCGGGCGGCTTTGGCGCGTAGGTCAGCGGCGGCGGTGAGGCGCTCGGCGCGGCGCAAGTCGGGGCGGCGGGCCAGCAGCTGGGCTGGCACATTGGCCGGAATAGTGGGCGGCGCGGGCAGCAGCGGGCCTGCCGGCGCGGCGGGCACTTGCCGCTGGTCGGGCACCGGAATAACCGGGCCTACCGAGTCGGGCTGCACCGAAGGCAGCGCAAAGCTGCTGGCCGGCCGGCCCGTGAGCGTAGACAGCGAAGCCACCAAGCCAGCGCGCTGGCGGCGTAGCTCCACGGCGCTGGCTTCGACATTAGCCAGCTCGGTTTCGGCCCGGCGCACGCCAATTTCATTATCCACGCCGGCCTTGAAGCGGGCGCTGGTTAGCTGCACGTTGTAGCGGCGGGCTTGGCGGGCGCTGTCAAGCACCAGCAGCTCGGCATCGAGGCCACGCAAACTAAAATAGGTATTAGCTGCGTCGGCGGCCACGGTCAGGCGTACCGATTGCTCGTCGTCTTCGGTAGCTTGCAGGGTGGCGTTGGCGGCTTGGGCACCGCGCCGCAAGCGGCCCCACAAATCCACCTCGTAGTTTACGTTGACGGGGACGTAGAACTGCGTCTGGGGCACCGACACAGCTGGGATAAGTGCCGACTGCACCGGCCGCAGGGCCGACAACTGCGAGTGAAAAGCCGACGGCGCCAAGGCCACCACTGGCGCCCGCTGGGCATCGGCAATGCGAAGTTGCGCCCGCGCCTGCTCGACCCGCGCCACGGCCGCCCGGGTGCTGAAATTGAGCAGATTAGCCTGGGTTTCGAGTCGGGTCAGCGTTGTGTCATTAAACACCGCCCACCACGGCGCGGCTGCTGGCACCTGGTTGAGTTGCGGGGGCACTTCGGCTGCCGCGGGCACCGGCCGCTCGGGCTGGATGCGCCCCAGCGAATCGGCCGGATGGGCATTTTTCCAGGCCGCAGGCACGGCCTGAGCGGGCGGGTCGTAGTGGTAGCGCGTTGCGGCGCAACCACCTAGTACCAAGCCTATTAAAACTAAGGAAACACGCATTCTATGAATAATATCGGAAGTAATTTGCTTGCCAAGCGTTTGTCATTGCGAGAAGGCACGACATTTTGCGCATCAAGCAGAGACAATCGCATTAGGACGAGTCGTTCTAGTACTCGCTAAGTGCGATTACTTCGTTATGCCTCCTCGCAGTGACAGGCGTTCACAAAGCAGCACACATTAACTAAATAACTACTTGCCCAACGGCGACGATACCCGCGGTGCGTCGGGGTCGTTGAAGCGGGGCTTGGCGGGCGGCGGGCCGGCGGGTTTCTTTGGGGCTTCGGCCACTTTGGTATCCACGGCCAAGCCTTCGGTGAGGTTTTCGCCGGGGTTGATTACCAGCATTTCGCCGCCCTTCAGGCCCTGTGTCACTTCGAGGCTCGAGCCAAAGTCGCGGCTCACCGTTATGGGCTGAAAGTGGATTTTGCCATCCTGCACCATTACTACCTTTTGCTCGGTGCCGCTGGGCACCAGCGCATTAGCCGAGATAATTACCGTCAGGGCCGTTTGCGGCAAGTCGAAGCGCACCTGGCCGTAAGTGCCGGGGCGAAGCTGGTTGTTGCGGTTGGGCAGGCGCACTTCGGTGCGCAAGGTGCGGGTCTGCGGGTCGAGGGCTTCGGCATCGCGGGATACGATGCCCTGAAACGGCTTATCCGGAAACTCGGGTACCAATACCTGGGCTTTTAGGCCGCGCTTAATACTCGGTACAAAGTTCTGCGGCACGTCTACGAAGGCGCGCAACGTGTCGGTTTGCTCTACCTTAAAAAGCTGAGTGCCCGTCGCGTTGCCGCCCGTTACGAGGGTGCCCACGTCTACATTACGCTGGGTCACGGTGCCATTGAAGGGCGCAATAACCTGGCGAAATGAGCGCTGGGCTTGCAGCTGCTTCACCACCGCCTGCTGGGCGGTGTACTGGGCGCGGCCGGCGTCTAGCTCCTGCTTGGAGATAGCGCCCGGCAAGGTCACGCTTTGCAAGCGGCCAAATGAGGTGCGGGCCAGTTCCAGATTGGCCTGGGCCTGAGCTATTTGCTGGTCAATCTCGGGCGTGGCAATGGTAGCCAGCACCTGGCCCCGGCGCACGTGCTGGCCAATGTCGGTAGTCCAGTTTTGCACAAAGCCATTAACGCGGGCAAACAGCTCAGTTTCGTGTTGCGAGCGCAGGTCGGCGGGCAGCGTCACGCTCGACATTTTGGGAGCGGCCTTGGCCGGCGACACTGTCACGACGGGCTTGGCAGAAATCTGAGCTTCGTTGGCCTCGTCGCGGGTCTTGTTTTTCTTGAGACGCGGCAGCAGGCCCAGCGTGAACAGCAGCCCAAAAACCACTAATAAGATGATAATAACCAGCCAGAAGCGGCCACTGCCGCTGTTTCGTTCTTCAGTTGACATCAAGTAATTGCTTAAAAACGACTGTCATACTGAGCTTGTCGAAGCATTTCGCTCGCACCGTTGGAGGGTAGTCGATTAATGCTCCACGCTAGATGCTTCGACAAGCTCAGCATGACAGTCGTTTTTGATTAGTCATTATTCTTCTATTAAAAAGCTACGCAGCCTGCTTTTGAGGCTCGGCCTGGGCTTCGGCGGGCTGTTCTTCTTTCTTCTTCAAATAAGAGAACATAATGGGCACGAAGAACAAGGTCGTGACTGTAGCTAGCATCAGACCGCCAATCACGGCGCGGCCGAGCGGGGCATTCTGCTCGCCGCCCTCGCCCATGCCCAACGACATGGGCAGCAGGCCGATAATCATGGCTAGGGCCGTCATCAGTACCGGGCGCAGGCGAGTAAAGCCAGCATCCAAAGCCGCGTCGCGCGGGTCGAGGTCGGGCTCTTCTTCGCGCCGCTCATTGGCAAAAGTCACCAGCAGAATAGAGTTGGCCGTGGCCACCCCAATGCACATAATGGCGCCCATCAGGGCCGGCACGCTCAGCGTGGTTTGCGTCACAAATAGCATCCACAAGATGCCCGCCAGCGCGCCCGGCAAAGCCGTAATAATGATGAGCGGGTCGAGCCAGCTCTGGAAGTTCACTGCCATCAGCAAGTATACCAGCACGATAGCGCCCGCCACGCCCAGCCCCAGGCCGATGAATGAAGTCCGCATCGACTCCGACTGCCCGCGCAGGATAATGGTCGTGCCCTTGGGCGCGTTTTTCTGCGCCGCTGCAATCACCTGGCGAATATCATTGCTAACGCCGCCCAGGTCGCGCTGGCTTACGCTGGCGTACAAATCCACGGTGCGCTGGATGTTGTAGTCCGATGCCACGGCCGTGGTAGAGGTGCGGCGTAATTGCGCAAAGCTGGTGAGCAGTTGCGGGTTAGGCTGCGCGGCTCCGGTCACGGTGATGTTGCCCACCTCATCGAGGTTAGAAAGCTGGCGCGGAGGGGTTTGCACGGCCACCGTGTAGTTTACGCCGTTTTGCGGGTTCAGCCACTGGTTGGGGTTGGTCTGGGTACTCGATGAGAGGCTTACCAGCACGTTGTTGGCAATGTCGCGTTGCGTGAGGCCGGCCTGCTGGGCGCGCACCCGGTCAATATCAAGCCGAATTTGCGGCTGGTCAAAAGCCTGGTAAATAAAGGCATCAACCACGCCCGAAATAGCAGTGACCTTCTTCATAAGCTCGCCGGCAATGCGCTGGTTGGCCGCTTTGTCGCGGCCCGTAACCTGAATATCGATGGGCGCGGGCAGACCAAAGTTCAGCGTCTGGTTCACGATATCGGCCGGCTGGAAGAAGATAACCAGGTCGGGATACTGCTTGTGAATACGGCGGCGGATTTCCTCGATGTACTCGCCCGTGGGGCCGTGCTCCTCGTGCATGCTCACCAAAATCTCGCCGTCGCCCGCCCCAATAGTCGGGTTATCGCTCAGCAAGAGGTTAATAGGCACGGCCGGCAGCCCGATGTTATCGAGCACCAAATCCAACTCTTCTTTCGGAATAACCTGCTTGATAACATTTTCCACCTGCCGGAAGCGTTGCTCCGTTTCCTCGACCCGCGTGCCGGTAGGTACCCGAATGTGCAAGCGCAGCTGGCCGGCATCCACGGTCGGGAAGAAGTTCTGGCCAATGAGCGGGTACAGCCCCAGCGAGCCGATAAATAGCACGGCGAAGGCCGTTACCATCTTCTTGCGGTTGTCCAGCGCCCAGTCGAGCGCGCTCGTGTACTTGGCCCGAAACTTCTCAAACCCGTGCTCGAAGCCGGTGTGAATGCGCCAAACCCAGCTCTCCGTGATGCCTTTGCCGGCCTTGCGCTCGGCGTCGGTGATGGGCTCTTCGGCTTCTTCCTCGGGAGTGCCGCTGGGGTGCGCGTGCTCAAACTGCTCGCGCTGCAAGCGGGCCAAATCGCGTTCGTGCTGCGTCACCTCGCGGCCGTTGCGGAAGTGCGCGCTTGGCACTTCTTCCTCTTCCTGGGCGTGGTAAATGGGGAGTTCCTTGCGCAGCAAGTACATAACCAGCGTCGGCACCAGCGTCCGGCTGAGGATATACGAGGCCAGCATGGCGAAAATAACTGCCGTAGCCAGGGGAGCAAAAATAGCCGAAGCTACCCCGCCTAGGAAAAACACCGGCACAAACACAATGCAAATAGCCAGCGTAGCCACCAGCGCGGGCGTCGCAATCTGCTGTGCACCGTCCAGAATACTGCGTTTGAGGCCTTTTTTCTGGCCCATATTTCGGTGGATGTTCTCGATTTCCACCGTCGCGTCATCCACCAGAATACCCACGGCTAGCGACAGCCCGCCCAACGTCATAATATTCAGGGTTTGGCCCAGAATATTCATCACAATAATGCTGACCAGAATGGACAGCGGGATACTAATGGCAATAATTAGCGTCGAGCGCCACGACCCCAGAAACAGCAGAATCATGAGCGCCGTGAGGCCCGCCGCAATGCTGGCCTCAATAATTACCCCCTTGATGCTGGCCCGTACGAAAAAGGACTGGTCAAACAACAGTTTGATATCCAGGCCGGGAGGAGCGTTCGCCTGAATATTAGGCAGTACCTGCTTAATCTTATCAATAATGGCCAGCGTTGAGGCTGAGCCACTTTTCAGAATCGGGATAATAGCGGTGCGGCGGCCGTTCTGGCGCACCACGTTTTGCTGCACGGCCGCGCCCTCGTGCACAAAGGCCACATCGCGGATGTACACTGTGGTGCCATCGGCCGTGGTCTTGATGGGCAGGTCGTTAAGCGTGGCTACAGCCTCTGGGCTGGAGTTCAGCCGCACGTCATACTCACGGGTACCAATCTTGGCCGAGCCGGCCGGAATAATCACGTTTTGCGCCAGCAGCGTATTCACTACGTCGTTGCCGCTCAGGCCTTTGCCCGCCAATTTCTCGGGGTCAAGGTCCACCATTATTTGTTTGGGCTTGCCGCCATTCGGCAGCAACACCGAAGCCCCTTGCACTACGGCCAAACCTGGTCGAATGAAGGCGTTGGCCGCATCAAAAAGGTCCGACTCGCCGAGCGTCTCTGACGAGAGCGAGGTCTGCGCAATCGGCACGTTAGAAGCCGAATAGCGAATAATGAGCGGCGGCGTGATGCCGGGTGGCAGCACGCGCAGCAGCGTCTGGGTGATGGCCGTGAGCTGCGCCACGCCTGCGTCAGGGTCCGAGCCGGGCTGGAAGAACACCTTAATCAGGCCAATACCCTTGAGGCTCTGGCTTTCCTGGTGCTCCACGTTGGCCACGGTCGTCGTGATGGCGCGCTCGACCGGCACCACAATGCGCTGGTTCATTTCCTCAGGCGCGATGCCCGAATACGTCCACACAATGCCCACCACCGGAATGGGAATGTCGGGGAAAATGTCCACCGCCATGCGCTGAATCGTCAGCACGCCCCCGATTAAAATAAGCAGCGACATCACCACAAAGGTGTAGGGTCGCGCCAGCGCTAGTCTTACTATCCACATAGGTTGTCCTCGGGCTCACGCTCGAGTCACTCGTTTACTATTTAATCTGCCCTGCCAACGCCCGAATTCTGTACTAAAACTGATTGTAGCCCGAATGGTTACAACTGGCCAGCAATTAATGAAGTTCCGTAATAAATAAAGCTAATAGCTTCATTTATAATTCATTCGTTTGCTGCCCTGCAGAAAGGTTGGGTGGGAAAGATAGCGTGCTGGCAATACCAGCTAGAGCAAATGCGGCTGCGAGGAGCAACTATGTAAAGACACCAGTATGCCCGCTATTGTTGCAGGCAAAGATGAAGAAAACTGTCTGGTATTTGTATGAAAAACCAAAAAAGCCTCTCCCGAAAAGGGGAGAGGCTTTTTAATGCTTTCAGCTTTTAAAGCTTAGTAGCGGTATACCTTGTCCGCATCGTTGGTGCGGAATTGTTCTTCAAAGTACTTGGCGTCGTCGGCGTTGCGGGGTTTTACACCCATCACAATGCCGCCGTTTTTAATGCCTTCTTCGTACTCAGCAGCGTGCTCCTCGGGGATGCCCGAGCCTACCAGCGCGCCTACCAGGCCACCCGTGAGGCCACCGGCACCCGCGCCTGCCAAAGCGGCGGCCAGCGGACCAGCAATAATCAAACCCAGGCCTGGCAGGGCTACCGACGTGCCAATGGCCGCGATAGCACCAATAATAGCGCCGGCCGTGCCACCGATGGCCGAGCCTACGCCCGCACCTTCCATTGCCTTGTCACCCAGCTCAGTGTGGGTGCCATCGGCAAAGTGTGTGTCGCGGGTTTCGTCCGACATCAGCAGGTGCACATCATCTTTGTGGTAGCCACGGTCGTGTAGCGCCTGGTAAGCTTTCTCGGCGCTGCTGCGGTCGCGGAAGATGCCGCTCGTAGTGCTGCCTTCTTTGTAGTCGTCCGTTGATTCGGCACCCGTGCCGTATGTCGAGCCCGAGGCCGACGCACCAGCGGTGGTCGAGATGGGCTGGGTAGAAGTAGAATCGAGCTCAGTAGCGGCCGAGGAGGTAGCCCCGCCGGTGGCGCTGCTATAGTCGGTGCCTGCTGCGTAGCTGGTGCTCTCGTTGCTCAGGTTGCCGCTGTTGCCGAGGCCAGTGCCGGTGTTGCTGGTGCCATAGTTAGCGCCGGCGCCGGTGCCGGAGTTCATCGGGTTGTTTGCATCGTTGGTATTCATGGTCGGGGTGGGTTAGTGTAAAGGGGCCAGGCAAATTGCCCTGCCGTCTGGTAGCTAAACGGGGTGGGGCGAATGCGGGTTGCGCTACGGACCGATAAGCTGGGGTATAACATTTTGGCTAAAAAGCATAAAAAAAGCCCCAGCCGGAGCTGGGGCTTTTGTCAAAACCATAAAAACATCGCTTCGTCTCTGCTCGGTGCGCAGAACGCGCTGCCTGACCAACCATTTTTTGCAGTCCCTCTGTATTTAATTAACAAAAGCACAACAGCTTTTATAAACCGTGCTTATGCTTCGTTCAGCACATGCTGGGCATAATTGGCTTCCTGCTGCCAAAACTCGCGGCAGTCTTTTATCAGTCCTTTCAAAAATTCCTCATCTTGCTTGAGGCTGCGCCACTCGCCGTAGCCGAGGCGCTCGCAAAGCTTATAAAAGTTATCGCCCTGGCCTTTCGAGCCCGGCACGCGCACCAGCGAACTCAGTAGTGGCCGGCCAGCGGCGTGCTCTTCGGTCGATATTTCGGCGAGCATCTCATTGAGGCGCGATTTCTCGTGCGAGATTTCCAGGTTTAACCCCAATTCGGATTCCTGCACCAGAGTGAGGTAGCTAACCGTGCCCGCTTGCTGCCGGGCGTAGCGGATGAGGTAGTGGCGAAGGCGGCTAATCATGCAAAAAGAGAGAAAGGTTAACCCCAAGCGGCGCACGCTAAAAAGCGGCCTGGACTTAATCTTTACGAAGCAAAGGGTGGGAATGGATGGATGCCGGCAACTAGGCCAGCAGTCAGTCTGGCAGCAAGATACCAAAAATCGAGCCGGCGTTGCGTTTAAACGCAGTTTTTATCGCGCTAAATGATTAGACGCGGCCCTGGCGGCGGCGCAATTCCTTCTGAATGAGCAGGAATTCGCGGCTGCTTTGGCCCGCGATGGCCGTATTCTCGTTGGCGCGGCGCAGCAGGTAGGGCATCACGGCCTCTACGGGGCCGTAGGGCACGTATTTGGCGGTGTGGTAGCCGGCGTGGGCGAGGTTATAGCTCAAGTTGTCGCTCATGCCATAGAGCTGGGCAAACCACACGCGCTCGTCGCCGGGCGCCAGGCCGGCCTCCTGCATCAGTTGCGTGAGCAGCAAGGAACTAGCCTCATTATGCGTGCCAGCGCAGAGGCTGATGCGGTCGATGTGCTGCACGCAGTAGCGCAGGCTCTCATTATACAGGTCGTCGGTATGCTGCTTGGTCGGGTTGATGGGGTTTTGGTAGCCGCGCTGCTGGGCTACGCGGGCTTCTTTTTCCATGTATGCGCCGCGTACCAGCTTCACGCCCAGGTAGTAATTGCCCTGCGTAGCGCGGTCGTGGGCGGCTTGCAGCGCCTCCAGGCGGTCGTGGCGGTAGAGCTGGTAGGTGTTCCAGACAATGGCTTTTTCCTGGTTGTAGCGGCGCATCATGTCCTCGGCCAGGTCGTCGATGGTTTGCTGAAACCAGCTTTCCTCGGCATCCACAAACAGGCGCACGCCGTGGCGGTGGGCGCTGGCGCACAAGGCATCGAGGCGCTGGCGGCCGCGCTCAAAGGCGGCTTGCTCGTCGGCCGTGAGGGCCGTGCCAGCCTGCGTTTTTTCGAGCAGGTTGGTGAGCATGAGGCCGGTTACTTTGAACACCGAAAACGGAATATTCGGCGTGGAAGCGGCCATGTTGATGGTCGCCAGAATCTCATCGCGGGTGCGGTCGAAGCTTTTATCATTGCCAGTGCCCTCCACCGAGTAGTCGAGGATGGTGCCGATGTGGTACTTGCCCAGTTCGGCAATTACCGGCTTACACTCCTGAATAGTTTCGCCGCCGCAAAACTGCTTGAAAATCGAGTTCTTAATCAGAAATTTCGTGCCGGGCAGACTGATTTTTAGGGCCGTTTGCATCAGCCCGCTGCCCATCTTCACCAGGCTGCCGTTGTTCATGGCCGCAAAAAGGCCGTACATCTTGCGTAACTCGCCATCCGATTTGGCCTCGAAGGCAATGCGGGTGTCTTCAAACGAGATAGGTGCCACGGGCGGGGCCGGAACAGCGGGCGAAGTAGCCATGTGAAAAAGCGAAATAAAAGGCCGGGGAGAGGGCCGGACCACGAAGGTAACGTTGGGCCCGAAAACCCGGTTCGGCCCGGCCGGGTTACTTTTATAGTATCAAACGGCGTGGCACGCCGTTTCTGGCAGCGGGCACTTGCTGCGCTGCGTTTTTTGAGCCGCCATCGGGCGGTTTGGGTGCGGCGTGCCACGCCGCACTATACGTAATTAATGGAAAATACCACTCCCGCCGACACGTACTTTACCCGTCGGCTAGCCCAGAAGGGCCAACCCCTCATCATTGCCGGCCCCTGCTCGGCCGAATCGGAGGAGCAAGTACTTACCGTGGCCCGCGCCCTTAAGGCGGCCGGCCAAGCCGATATGTACCGCGCCGGCATCTGGAAGCCCCGCACCAAGCCCGGTGGCTTCGAAGGCATGGGCACCGCCGCGCTACCCTGGCTGCAAGCCGCCCGCGCCGAAACCGGCCTGCCAATGGCTATCGAAGTAGCCACGCCCAAGCACGTCGAAGACGCGCTGAAGCACGACATTGACGTGCTCTGGATAGGAGCGCGCACCACCGTGAACCCGTTTGCAGTGCAGGAACTGGCCGATGCGCTGGCCGGCACGGGCAAGCCCGTGATGGTGAAAAACCCCGTGAACCCCGACCTCGCGCTGTGGATTGGGGCGATTGAACGTTTGGAGCGAGCTGGCATTACTGATATTGCGGCTATCCATCGGGGTTTCAGCACGTTTGCGCCCTCGCGCTACCGCAATGCGCCCACCTGGGCCATCCCGATTGAGTTGAAAACGCGCCGGCCCGACTTGGTGCTCATCAACGACCCCAGCCACATCGGTGGCTCGCGCGACTTGCTGCTGCCCATCGCCCAAAAGGCGCTCGACCTCGACTACGATGGCCTCATCATCGAAACTCACCCCGACCCCGACCACGCCCTCTCGGACGCCGCCCAGCAGGTGACGCCCGCTCGCTTGCAGCAAATCCTGAGTGAGCTGAACTACCGCTACCGCAGCTCGGACAATGCCGACTACCGCAACAAAGCCGAGGAGCTGCGCCAGAAAATGGACACTGCCGACCACGAAATCCTCGAAATGCTGGCCCGCCGCATGGCCCTCATTCAGGAACTGGCCGAGTATAAAAAGGAAAACAACGTGAAAATCCTGCAGCTAGAGCGCTGGCAGGAAATTTTCAAAACCCGCCCCGAGTGGGGCCGGAAGCTCAACATCGACGAAAAATTTGTGGGCGAACTGTATAAGCTCATTCACATCGAAAGCATCCGCAAGCAAACTGAAGTGCTGAATGGCCGCCCGGTAGATGGGCCGGTAAACCTGGGACCGGGGCTGTAATAGCCCCGGCAACTAGGCTCGGGCTCAACGCTCGTGTACCCAATTGTAGCGCTCCATATACCCGCCATCGGTGCAGGTATTATCGGTTTGCAGGAGCAGTATCATGGGGTAGGAGCCATTTGGCCCCGCCGCCGAAACTGTCATTCGCCTGGGCCGGGTAGGGGGCAAAAGGAACTCATTGGTATTGAATAGTGCACATTTAACAGTTCGGCCACCACACGAAAAGAGTACGTTGGTTAAGCTGTATGGAGCGCTAAGATTGGGCTGGCTAGTACGGCTCAAAGCCAGCGTGCTATCGCTTTTGAAAAGCACCTGCCGCCCATAGCCGACGGTTGTCGAGTCTTTACGATTAAAGCCAGCAGCGGTAGATACCCACTGCCAGTGGCCGGTGTCTTTGGCCAGAATGTCGTAGTTAGCGGCCTGTGTGTTGACCGTGGCACCCGGCGTAGGCACGGGCTGCACATCAGGGTCGTTGTGGCGGCAGGCGGCTAGGCCCACGGCGAGCAGCAGGTAAGGGAAAAGGTATTTCATAGAAGCGCGCGGAAGTGAACGGCTGCAATATAGAGATACACCCCAGTTTATACTGCGTTGCTAAGAAGCTAATGGCCAAATAAGTTAGGCCGCTATTCTTTGTTTTGTTTGCCACAACTGCCAGTAGCTGGCCCGCCGCTGGGTGGGCCAGCTACCGCTAGGGCACACGCTGGTAGGTGTACGAAGGGCCATCAAGCGCCACGCACCGCTCGATGGTGAGCGTATTATTTTGCACCGTATACACGCCGTAGGGAGCATAGGTAGTGGGAGCCGCCACCGTAAGCTGGAGATAGGGCACCAGCGGACCATTGGCGCAGGCCGAGCCCTGGGTAACGGCATAGGTGCCCTGGGCTGCCAGCTGGCCGTCGCGCACCAGGCGAAAATGCTGGTTAGCATCTAAAGTGAGAATTTCCACCGTGTTCGGATTGTAGGCGCAAAAGCAAGCCATTTTGGTGAGTCGCCAGTTGCCCACCAATGAGTCGCTTTCGGGGGTAGCGTCGCTGTCGCGCTTGCAGCCGGCCGCCACAAGCAGTAGCAGCCCGATGCTGAAAAAGGATGTAAGCTTTTTCATTGAAAAGAAATGGAAGAAGAGCATTGCTAGCCAGCTTATTATCACTCCTTCACCCAGCGATACGTTTCATACGCCCCGGCATCTACGCAGGCGCCCTCGCCGGCCAATGCTAGACTTTGGCTTGTGGGCGATTTGGTAATGGTGTAGGTTTTGCGGTCGTTGTTGGGCAGGTCCGAATCGGTTTCGTAGGTGATGATAGGCAGCACCGTTTGCGAAGCGCCGCAGCTAGGTAAAGTGCCCATAGACAGCGTGTAGGGGCGCTTTTTATTCAGTTTGCCATCGTGCTGAATCAAGACGTTGCCATCGGAGCTGAACACTAGTTGACGGGTGTAGCCCTCAGTGGCCGGCGTATGCTGCTGGCGGAAATAGCCGGTGCTTTCCCATTCCCAGTGCCCGGTTTCGAGGGCCAGCGCATCGTAGTTGCGGGGCTGCACCTCGTCGCCCCGGCGCTGGCAGGCACCGGCCGAAAGGAGAGTAAGCGCAAGGAGTGGGACGAGCTTTCTCATGAGCAAAAGGGCGGCAGGAAGGGCGGCAGAGCGTGAGGAAATATAGCAAGAGAGCGGTAAAAGAGCCCGCTGGTTGCAGGGCCGGGTAAAAATGCCAATTCCAAACGCCGTTTCTTTGCGCCCTGTTTGATTCGTTTTAGTAAGCTGTTCGTTGGTGAAAAATCCTCCCGTCATAGGCTCTCAGGCGCTGCCCGCGCTGGCCGATTTTATTCGGCAGCACGCGCCAAGCCGCGTATTTGTGCTGGCCGACAGCAACACGGCCCGCGACTGCTACCCGCACTTGCAGCCCCACCTGCCCGCCCACGAATTGCTGACCATAGAGGCCGGCGAAGAATATAAAACGCTGACTACCTGCACCCAGATGTGGGAATGGCTCACTCAGCAGCAGGCCGACCGCCACGCGCTGCTGGTGTGCCTGGGCGGCGGCGTAGTCACCGACCTGGGCGGTTTTTGCGCCGCCACTTACAAGCGCGGCATCCCGTGCGCGGTGCTGCCCACCACGCTGCTGGCGCAGGTAGATGCCGGCGTGGGCGGCAAAACGGGCGTCGATTTTCAGGGCTTCAAAAACCACATCGGCGTGTTTCAGGAGCCCGCAGGCGTGTTTATCGACCCCGGCTTTCTGGCCACACTGCCGCCCCGTGAATTGCGCTCGGGCTACGCCGAAATCATCAAGCACGCGCTCATTGCCGACGCGGCGGCCTTCGCCCAACTACGCGGGCTAGAGGTGGCTGCCGTGGCCGACTGGACGCCCATTATCCAGCATTCTGTAGCCCTGAAAGAGCATATTGTGGCCCTCGACCCGCACGAGGCTGGCCCGCGCAAGCTGCTCAATTTTGGCCACACCGTGGGCCACGCCCTCGAAAGCTACTTGCTCACGCAGCCCGGCCGCGAGGTGCGCCACGGCGAAGCCGTGGCGGCGGGCCTTATCTGCGAGAGCTGGCTCTCGGTGCAGCGCGGGCTGCTGTCGGCTACTGAACTAGCTGAGGTGCAGGCAGTAGTAAGCGCGGCGTTTGAGAAAATTACTTTCATCACCTTCGAGACGGAGGCCATTGCGGCCTACGCCGTGCAGGATAAGAAGAATCGCGCCGACGTCATCAACTGCACCTTGCTGCAAAGCTTGGGCCACGGTGTATTCGACCAACCCGTGACGCTGGCCGACATTGCGGCTGCGTTGCAGTACTATCATTCGATATAAAAAAACCATCTGTCATGCTGAGCGCAGCGCAGCGGAGTCGAAGCATCTTGGCTGGCAAACTAACTCCTTACGCTAGCTAGCAACGAAGCGGCCAAGATGCTTCGACTCCGCTGCGCTGCGCTCAGCATGACGGATGGTTGACAACAATATGCACCAAACTCAAACTCTTACCTGGGCTGGCGGCCCACTGCAAGGCACCGCCCATTTGCCCGCTTCTAAAAGTGAAAGCAACCGCGCCTTACTAGCCCAAAAGCTGGCGGGCGGCGGCACCCTCACCAACCTCTCCGAAGCCAACGATACCGTGCTCATGGAGCGCCTGCTCGGCCAGGCCGCCAGCACCGATGTGCTCGATGCCGAAGACGCCGGCACCGTTATGCGCTTTATGACGGCCTACCTGGCCGCGAGCGGCTGGCGCGGCACGCTCACGGGCGCGGCGCGCATGAAGCAGCGGCCCATTGCGGTGCTGGTTGATGGCCTGCGGGCGCTGGGCGCGGCGATAGACTACGTTGAAAAAGAAGGCTACCCGCCCCTGCGCTTTGGCGGGGGGCAAGTAACTACGCCCACCGCCGAGCTGGCCGTGCGCGGCGATATCAGCAGCCAGTACATTTCGGCCTTGCTGCTGGTGGGGCCGGTGTTGCCCGGCGGCCTGCGCCTGCGCCTCACGGGCGAGGTGGGTTCGCGGCCCTACATTCACCTCACCCTGAAGCTGATGCAGCACTTTGGGGCGCGGGCCCAGGAGCTGGCTCCTGACCTGGTAGAGGCGCAATCGGGCGGGTATTTTCCGGCCGACTATGAGGTGGAAAGCGACTGGTCGGCGGCCAGCTATTGGTATGCGCTGGTGGCGCTGGGCGCGGCAAACTCCTCGGTGACGCTGCCGGGCCTGCGGCAGCAGTCGTGGCAGGGCGACTACGTTATTCAGCACCTTATGACTTCGCTGGGCGTCGCCACCGAGTTTTTGCCCGCGGCGGGCGGCGTGCGCCTCACCCAGGTGCCGGTAGATGCGGCCGAGCTACTGGCCCGGCCACTCGATTTTACCGATTGCCCCGACCTGGCCCAGACCGTGGCCGTGGTGGCCGCTGCCCTGGCGGTGCCCCTGCGCCTGACCGGCCTCGCCAGCCTGCGCATCAAGGAAACCGACCGCATTATGGCCTTGCAAAACGAGCTGCGCAAATTTGGGGGCGATATGGTAGAGGTAGAGCCGGGGATTTTCGAAATTCAATCAACTGATTTCACAGTCGAAAACCAGACAGTGGCCACCTACGAAGACCACCGCATGGCCATGGCCTTTGCGCCGCTGGCGCTGCGCGGGCCGCTCACTATCGAGGAGCCCGGCGTGGTGCGCAAGTCGTACCCCAGCTACTGGCGCGAGCTGGCCAAGGTGGGGCTGGGGGAAAATGGCTGACCTGACCGCCGGGCCGGGCAGCCAACTTATCGCCCGGCCAAGCTAGCCGTTAGGGGGCTATTTTGCGGATGTAGTTTTGTTGTTCTGTTACGTATAGAATGCCGTTGGTATCGATGGTGAGCCCGGTGGGGCTAGAAAACTTCGCGCTGGCAACCGGCCCATTGGCAAAACCTAGGGCGGTGGTGCCAGCCAGCGTGCTCACCACGCCGCTCGGGGTAATCATGCGGATGCAATTATTGACGAGGTCGGCGACGTACACAGTGCCTTGGGCATCAACGGCGATACCCGTTGGGTAAAAGAACATGGCAGTGTTGCCGGGGCCATCGGCATAACCTACTTTGCCGGTGCCTGCCAAGGTGCTCACCACGCCCGCCGCCGTGATTTTGCGAATCCGGTTGTCGCCATAGTCGGCCGTGTATAGCGTGCCTTGCGCATCAACAGCCAGCCCCTCGGGGCGTGAGAATTGCGCTGTGCTACCGGGACCGTCGGCATAGCCCGCCACGCCGGTGCCGGCCAGCGTGCTGACTACGCCCGCCGCCGTGATTTTGCGGATGCAGTGGTTGAAACCATCAGCCACGTACAGCGTGCCTCGGGCATCGATTGCCAGGCCATTGGGGCCTCTGAACCGGGCGGTAGCGGCCGGACCATCAACTAGCCCGCCGGTGCTGGAGCCGGCCCACGTGCTGACTACGCCCGCCGGAGTGATTTTACGAATGCAATTGTTGGTGAAATCAGCCACGTATACATTGTTTTGCCCATCGAGCACCACATCGGCGGGGTCATAAAACTGGGCATTGCTTCCCGTGCCGTTTACTAAGCCCGGCCAGCCGGCACCCGCCAGCGTGCTCACCACACCGGCTGGCGTAATTTTCCGAACGCTGGAATTGCCGGCATCAGCGATGTACACGTTGCCTTGGGCATCTACGGCAGCGCCATCGGGGTATGAGAACCGCGCTACATTGGCTGCTCCATCGGTGAAGCCATCGGTGCCCGTGCCCGCTAGCGTGCTTACGGTGGTATAGGCCAGTGACCGGGAACTGGAACTGGTACTGTCTTTTTTGCAAGCCGCTAAACCCAGCAGCAGGGCACCTAGCGTGAGGAAAGTAGAAAAAGAAGGCATACAGTAGGAGTAAGGAGGTTGAATATAGAATGTGTGGAAACCAAAAATAGGGGCCGCCACAAGAGTTAAGATAATAGGGTAGCGTATTTTGCGCATCTATGCGTCTGGTTTTCTTTCTCGTTTTGCTGCTTGGGGCTGCCGCAAGCGCCCAAGCCCAAGCTTTCACCCCCGCCGAAATACTACGCTGGAACCGGCAGGCCCAGCAAGTCCGCATTGTGCGCGACACCTGGGGCGTGCCCCACATCACGGGCCAAACCGACGCCGACGCGGTATTTGGCCTGCTCTACGCGCAGTGCGAGGATGATTTTGCCCGCGTCGAAGACAATTACATTGAAGCGCTGGGCCGCCGGGCCGAGGTAGAGGGCGAGGCCGCGCTTTACACCGACCTGCGCCAGCGGCTGTTTATGGATACCACGCGGGCCATTGCGGTGTACCAGCAGAGCCCGCCGTGGCTGAAGCTGCTGCTAGAGGGCTTTGCCGCTGGCACCAACTACTACCTGGCCACGCACCCCACGGTGCAGCCGCGGCTGCTGCGCCGGTTCCAGCCCTGGATGCCGCTGCTCTTCAGCGAGGGCAGCATTGGGGGCAATATCAGCGTGGTGCCGGTCGATAGGCTGAAGGCATTTTATAGCCAGCAAAAATCGGGGGCCTGGCAGCGGCCCGATTTCGAGCAATTCGAGCGCGAGCCGGTGGGTTCCAATGGCTTTGCCATTGCGCCCAGCAAAAGTGCCAGCGGCCACGCGCTGCTCTTGATTAACCCGCACACATCGTTCTACTTCCGCTCGGAGGTGCAGATGACCAGCGCGGCTGGTCTCAATGCCTACGGGGCCGTTACCTGGGGGCAATTCTTTATTTACCAAGGCTTTAATGAGTACTGCGGCTGGATGCACACCAGCAGCTACGCCGACTCGATGGACGAGTACCTCGAAACGGTAACCCAGCAGGACGGCCAGTACAGCTACCTCTACAATGGCCAGCCGCGCCCGGTGCAAACGGAGGAAGTGTCGATTGCCTACCGAAAAGACGGCCAACTGCTGCGCCGCAAATTCATCACTTACCGCACCGGCCACGGCCCGGTGGTAGGGGAGGTAAACGGCAAGTGGCTGACTGTAAAAATGATGGATGCCCCGCTGGCTGCCTTGCAGCAGTCGTACCTGCGCACCAGGGCCACCGACTACGCCAGCTTTCAGCAGGTGATGGAACTGGAAGGCAATGCCTCTAATAACACGGTTTTTGCCGATAAAAATGGCACTATAGCCTACTGGCACGGCAACTTTATGCCGCGCCGCCCCACCGGCTACGACTGGAGCCAGCCCGTGCCCGGCCGCTCCGACAGCACCGAGTGGCAAGGCCTGCACCCCGTGAGCGAGCTGGTGCAGGTGAAAAACCCCGCCAGTGGCTTTATCCAAAACTGCAACTCGACGCCCTACACCGTGGCCGGCCCCAGCAGCCCAGCCAAAGCAAAATACCCTGCCTACATGGCTCCCGATGCCGAAAACTACCGCGGCATCAATGCCGTGCGGGTGCTGAGTCGTAAAAAAAGCTTCACCCTCGATACCCTCATTGCGGCCGCCAACGACTCGTACCTGGCCGGCTTCGAAAAGCTGCTGCCCGCCCTGCTCGACGACTACCAGCTGCTGGCCGACTCGCCCCGCGAGCCCTTCCCGCCCAGCATGCAGCAGGCCATCGACACGCTGCGCAACTGGGATTTGCGCTACTCGCAGGCCTCGGTGGCTCAGACGCTGGCCATCTACTGGGGCGAGCGCATCCAAAAGCTGCGCCGCAGCCGTGTGCCCGCCGGCCAGCCCCTCGATTACCTCAGCCTCACGGCCTACACCATTGCCCACACCACGCCCGAAGAAAAAGTAGCCGCCCTGGCCGAAACCCTGGCCGAGCTCACCCGCGACTTTGGCCACTGGGCCACGCCTTGGGGCGAGGTAAACCGCTACCAGCGCCTCACGGGCCACACTCAGGAAACGTATGACGACCAGCAGCCCAGCCGGCCGGTGGCGTTTGCGTCGTCGGCCTGGGGCTCGTTGGCGGCCTTTGGGGCGCACACCTACCCCGGTACTAAAAAGCGCTATGGCAACGTGGGCAACAGCTTCGTGGCCGTGGTGGAGTTTGGCCCCCGCGTGGTGGCCCGTTCCATCGTCACGGGCGGCAGCGCCAGCCGCCCCGACTCGCCCCACTTCACCGACCAAGCGCCGCAGTACTGCCAGGGCCAGTTTAAGGACGTATGGTTTTACCCCGAAGACGTGGCCCGGCACGTAGCCCGGGCGTACCGGCCGGGCGAGTAGGGGTAGGGGGCTCGCTCAGCCGGTGTACTGATTGTGAAGCCGTTGTGTTGCTCAGGTTCGTCCGTAGAGGCTAGCCGAGTTGGCTTTTGGCGGCCGCTAGTTGCGCTTGCAAGGCTTCGGCTTGCTGGCGCGCATGCACTTTTTCCGTGATATCGAGGATGAAGGCCAGCACCCCTTGGGTCTGCCCTTCCTCGCTGAGCAGCGGCTGGTAAATAAAATCGACGTAGCGCTGCTCGGGCTGGCCGGTAGCGGGGTCGTAGAGCTGGGCCGGCGTGTCGCGGCCCTGAAGGGGCGTGCCCGTGGCATACACCTGGTCGAGCAAGCCTACAAAGCCTTGGGCCACCACTTCCGGGAACACCTCGGCTACCGTTTGCCCCAGTTGGGTACGGCCACCGGAGAGCGCCTGGTATTGCTCATTGAAGAATGAATACCGATGCTCGGGCCCGCTGAGCGTGGCAATACTGGCCGGCACCTGCCCCAAAATCTGGTTGAGCAAGCGCTGCTGAGTGGCCGCGTTCGTGCGCTGCTGCTGCGCTTCGGCAAGGGCGTTTTCCAGCTGCTGGGTGCGCTCGGCCACGCGGCCTTCGAGCAACTGCTGCACCTGTAGCACCTCTTCCTGGTTGCTCAGCAGCTCGCCATTGCTGATGTGCAAGGCCTGGTTGGCGGCCGCGAGTTGGTCGTTGAGCTCCTGAATTTTTTGGCGGGCCTGCACCTGCTCAGTTACCTCGGTAGCCACCACCATGGCGCCGTAGATGCTGCCATCTCCTTCGTACATAGGCACGTACACAAAGTCCCAGTACACGGTTTCGCGTTGGCCGTTGCGGTCGTGCTGGGCTTCCATGGCGTTGGCCACATGGGGCTTGCCGGTAGCCATCACGTCATTTAGCAGTTCCTCGTAGCCCATGCCGGCCACCTCGGGCAGCGCCTCAAACAAGCCCTTGCCGAGTATCTGCTCCGGCGTGCGCCCCCACAGCCGGCACACTGTTGGGTTGGCCAGCTCGATAATAAACTGCGGCCCCCGATACACGGCGATGGCCACTGGGGCCTGCTCAAAAATACGTTGCAGCTCGCCGCGCTGGTGTTCGGCCTGGGCGCGGGCGGATTGCTCACGCACCTGGCTTTCGCGCAGCTCGGTTGAGGCTTGCACCTGCTCCGTCACATCCGTTACTTCATGGATGATGTGAGCTACGTGGCCTTGCGCGTCCAGCACCGGGGCATTGCGGGTGCGCCAGTAGCGCGCCAGAAACTGGCCCGGCTGCGTAGGATTAGGCAGGTCATAAGGCTGTAGGGTAAGCTCGTGCGGCTGCCCGGTGGCCAGCACCTGTTTCAACGAAGCGTGCACCGTGCGTACCGCGGAGGCTTCGGGTGCATTAGGGTTGTCCGGAAACACATCGAATACATAGTTCCCCACCAGCTTAGCGCGCTGGGTCAGGGTAACAGCCAGGTAAGCATCACTAGCGGCCTCAATCAGTAAGTCGGGCGAAAGTAGCAGGCACGCCCCCGGCAAGGCGTTAAAAACGGGCAATAAATCCGGCGAGGCGGCAGACATAAAAATAAAGCAGAGGTAAATAATGGCGGTAGAAAGCGCATCAAGCAACGTGCTTCCTCCTACGTTGTTTTAAGGTAAAGGTGAAAGATTACCGCTTCTTAGTACCAGACCAAGCCCAAAAAGTAGACTAACAGGCAAAAATAAACTCCACCGCAATATCAGGCAGGCGGTTGATAGCAGACAAGCTACTTCAAATCAAAACGCCGGCCGCCCGCCCATGCATCCCGTGCCTGGTAAGAAGAACACATTAACGCAAAAGGCCGGCCACCTTGCGGTGACCGGCCTTTTGCACTTCTAAAACGCTTATTTTACTTCGCCAGCCTCAGGCTCCGAGGGGGCCTCTTCGGGCCGCTCATCACTGGGCAGGTTGGGCTTCTCATCGCTCTTGGCAATGCTGAAGCTAAGCTCATCCTTGCCGTCTTCGTAGTCGGCCGTGATGATGTCGCCGTGCAGCAATTGCGCTTTCAGGATTTCCTCAGCAATCGGGTCTTCGATGTACTTCTGGATAGCCCGGTTAAGCGGACGAGCGCCGTATTTGGGGTCGTAGCCTTTGTCAGCCACAAAGTCCTTGGCTTTCTCCGTCAGCTCTACTTTGTAGCCTAGCGTGAGAATACGGCCGAGCAATTTGCTGAGGCTGATGTCGATAATCTTGTGGATATCTTTCTTCTCCAGTGAGTTGAAGACAATCACATCATCCAAACGGTTGAGAAACTCGGGCGAGAAGGTCTTCTTCAGGGCGTTGGTAATCGTACCCTTCGTCAACTCGTCCATATTCTCGTTGCGCGACTTGGTGCCGAAGCCGATACCCGCGCCGAAGTCCTGCAAGTCACGCGCCCCGATGTTCGAGGTCATGATGATGATGGTGTTGCGGAAGTCCACCTTGCGGCCGAGGCCGTCGGTCAGAATACCGTCGTCCAGCACTTGCAAGAGCAAGTTGTACACGTCGGGGTGCGCCTTCTCAATCTCGTCGAGCAGGATAACCGAGTACGGCTTGCGGCGGATTTTCTCCGTCAGCTGGCCGCCTTCTTCGTAGCCCACGTAGCCGGGAGGTGCGCCCACCAGGCGCGATACGCTGAATTTCTCCATGTACTCCGACATGTCCACGCGCACCAGCGCATCTTCCTTATCGAAGAGATAGGTAGCCAATACCTTGGCTAATTCCGTCTTACCTACGCCCGTTGGGCCGAGGAACACGAACGAGCCAATCGGCTTCTTGGGGTCTTTCAAGCCAACGCGGGTGCGCTGGATGGCTTTCACCAACTGCTTGATAGCCTTGTCCTGGCCAATTACCTTGCCTTGTAGCTCCTCACCCATGTTGAGCAGCTTCTGGCTTTCGTTCTGGGCCACGCGGTTCACGGGGATGCCGGTCATCATGGCGATTACCTCGGCCACGTTTTCCTCTTTCACCGTGTAGCGCTTCTTCTTGGTCTCATCCTCCCACGACTTTTTGGCCGATTCGAGTTGCTCTAGCAGCTTCTTCTCGGTGTCGCGGAGTTTGGCGGCTTCCTCGTATTTCTGCGATTTTACCACGCGGTTTTTCTCCACCTTGATGTTCTCAATCTGCTCCTCGAGCTTGAGAATATCCTCGGGCACCACGATGTTGTTGATGTGCACGCGAGCACCAGCCTCATCGAGAATGTCGATGGCTTTGTCCGGCAGGAAACGGTCGCTCATGTAGCGGTCCGAGAGTTTCACGCACTGCTCAATAGCCTTGTCAGTGTACACCACGTGGTGGTGGTCCTGATATTTGTCCTTGATATTGTGCAGAATCTCAATGGTTTCCTCGGGCGTTGTGGGGTCCACCATCACCATCTGGAAACGACGGGCCAAGGCACCATCTTTCTCGATGTACTGGCGATACTCGTCCAGCGTGGTAGCGCCGATGCATTGAATTTCGCCGCGAGCCAAAGCCGGCTTGAACATGTTGGACGCATCGAGCGAGCCCGAAGCTCCACCAGCGCCTACAATCGTGTGCAGCTCGTCAATGAACAGAATCACGTCAGGCGACTTCTCCAGCTCGTTCATCACGGCCTTCATGCGCTCCTCGAACTGGCCACGGTACTTAGTACCAGCCACCAGCGACGCTAGGTCGAGCGTAACTACGCGCTTGTTGAAGAGCACACGGCTTACTTTCTTCTGGATGATGCGCAGGGCCAGGCCCTCGGCAATAGCGGTTTTACCAACGCCCGGCTCACCAATCAGAATCGGGTTATTCTTTTTGCGGCGGCTCAGAACCTGGGCCACGCGCTCAATTTCTTTTTCACGGCCCACAATAGGGTCGAGCTTATCGTCTTCAGCTAGTTTGGTGAGGTCGCGGCCAAAGTTATCGAGCACTGGGGTGCGCGATTTTTCGCCGGCCTTTTTGGCGGTGCCAGCATTGCCAGCGCCTTGCCCACGGCCAGCGCCGCCCTGGCCTTGCCCAAAGAGACGGTCATCATCGTCGTCGGCTTCCGGGCCGGCTTTGGGGCCGGTGGGAGCTGCGCCGTGGTAGTCGAGCGAGTCGCGCACGGTTTCGTAGTTCACGTTGAATTTGGAAAGAATTTGAGAAGAAATGTTGTCCTCATCGCGCAGAATCGAGAGGAGCAGGTGCTCGGTACCAATGATTTCCGATTTGAAAATCTTGGCTTCGAGGTAGGTGATTTTCAGCACTTTCTCGGTCTGCTTGGTCAGCGGAATCGAGCCGGTGATGCTGGTGCCCTGGGTGGCCGTGTTGCGCGTGGCTTGCTCGAGGGCAAACTTCAGCTCGTCGGTGGCCACGCCCAGCTTTTTGAGCAAGCCCAGGGCCGTGCCTTCGCCTTCGCGAATCATGCCCAGCAACAGGTGCTCCGTGCCGATGTAGTCGTGCCCCAGGCGGATGGCCTCCTCCCGGCTGAGGGAGATAACCTCCTTGACGCGGTTTGAAAATTTAGCTTCCATGCAAGCAAGAATAATAATAAGCCGTACAGATAACTTCTACCGGAATGCTAACGAATAGTTGCGTTAAACCGGTACGGAATTTAAACGATTGATAACTGGAAAACAAGCTACTTCGGGCGAAGGTTCGGGGTAAATAAAGGAAGTAAAAACTTAGTTTACAAAAACTGCCCCGCCGCCGGCCCTTGCATAAACAATAAATCCAGCACGCTGAGCCCAGGTACAAACGCGGGGCCAAATACTTGCTGATACGGCCGCTGCGACGTACTGTCAGGTCCGGGCTGATTAGGGCCGCTTTTGGGTGTCAGGAAGTCTCTTTTGTTAAGGAGTGAAGGAGCAGCTGAGCGAATGAGTGAAGGGCTAGGGGAGAGGTACTCGGTGGTAAACTCAATGGACAGCGGCCAGCGCAGGCAGCGCAGCAGCAAGTGCAGCATTTCGAGATTCAAGTCCCAAAGCAGGACGGGTTTCTTGGCATAAATATCCTGCAAATAATCAGCGTAATACCCAAAATAGGGCGAGCTGTTATACGCCGTCTGCAAGGTGCGAAAGTGGCGGTGCATCCAGTTCTGGCGGTAGTCAATCTCGATTTCGCTGGTGCGCACTTTTTCGGAGCGGGCCCCATCCACCACTGGCACCGTGAGCGGCTGCGGCCCCTGTACCGTGAGAATGAGGCAGCGGTTGCGATACGTCTGCTTGTGGTAGTGCTCGTGGGCGTCGAGCAGGAGGGTATCAGCGTGCAACAACTGCTGAAAAAACAGAATGGAGGGCAGGTAATGCGGTTCGGACAAGACAATGGACATGGCCGCAAGGTAACCTTGCTTGGTTTATCGCTATTTTTGACACTATGAGCACCTACATTGCCCACCCCGTCGATGAAGCCGAAAACTGGCTTTCTGACGATACGGCGCATCTGCTCTCAACCCCGGCTAATGCCGAGCGGCTGCGCAACGCCATTGCTAATGAAGTACTTGGTCAGGGCCGGCCCGTGAGCCTCGATGAAATATTGAAATAGCCTCCGAGCCGTTTGTTCTGAGTTTTTACCGATAGCAGATTAGTCTAGGAACCAGCTGACTAAATCGAAAGCATCGGTGAATACCAAAAAGTAGAAGCCAAGCGCACTAAGTAAAAAGAGGAATACGTATTTACTCAGTGCTAGCCAGCGTGCTTGAAAAAACAGCGCAACAGTTAGCAAAAAGGTGGCTGGCGAAAACCAAAAAGTTAGCACTAATCCCCAGAACGTCAAGAAATGATGCAGAGGCATTGCTAGCTCCTTAGGGTCGTTACGCAAAAAGTAGTCTGGATAGAACAGCTTAGCGCGCAGAACGAACCCTAAAAATAATAGCAGCCAAGCTGCCGGAAAGCAGGCAAGAACTTTATAACCAGTGTAGAACACTCTTTTTAATTCGGCCCGAGTAGCGCTGTCCATCCAAATTGTCGCTAAGCGAAGTGGGTGACTTTCAAGCAACCAAAGTAGCGATAAACTAACTACGCTCGGAAACGGAACAATCCTTGTCAATAGTACTGCTAACCTATTTTTGCTACCTATGCGCTACCTCTTATTTTCGTTAATCTCCTTTACAGCCCCGCTGGCCGCCCACGCCGCCCCACCCCAACTGCTGCTCGAAGTAGCCCGCTTCCGCAACCTCGACCAAGTCCAGAAAGGCGGTGAAATTGAGATTTCCGTGACTGTGCCCACCCAGCCGCTTACGTATCGGCAACGGGCGCCGAGGTCGTTTCAGTCGTCGGCGGTGGTCGATTTAGATATTCTGAAAGCCGATGGCACGTCGGCCTGGCACGAAACCGTGACGCTGAAGCCGCCCGTACTCAACGACACAACTGTTAGCATTAAAAACCCGCTCAGCTTCCTCAAGCGCGTGACCGTGCCCGACGGCACCTATACGCTGCGCGGCCGTGTGCGCGACCAATACAAGGCTACCAACGGCGAAACCACCGTGCAGCAGCCGCTAGTGGTAGCCGCCGCTAAAGTGCCGGCCTTCAGCGATGTGGTTTTCCTGTCTAAGGTCGCGGTCAAAACCACAGGCGAAAGCGTATTTAACCGGGGCGGCTACCTCCTCACGCGGGCACCAGGCGGCTTCTACGGCCGTGGGGCCGATGTCGTGTATTTCTACACCGAGCTCAACCAACTTCCCGCCGACCGCCCCGTGCGCCTGCACTATTTTGTGGTAGCGCCTGATGGCACAACGTCGGTAGGCGACCTGCCGGCCGTGACGCCGCAGGCGGGCCGCCCTACAGCCGTGGTGGGGCAGCTACCGCTGGGCAAGCTGCCGGCCGGGGCGTTTACCTTGAAAGTAGAGGCCCGCGATGCGGCTACCAATAAGGTAGTAGCTACCCAAAGCCGCGCTGGCCAGCGCAGCCTCACCGAGTATGCCCCGGCTGGAGCGGGCGGGCTGTAAATGAATCAGTCTGCGCCTTTTGCCTGGTATTACCGGCCGTTACAGTGGCTGCTGCTGGCACTAGCCCATTTGCCGCTGGCGGTGCTTTACGTCTTAGCAAGAGGTATTTATCTGCTCTTGGCGTATGTAGTGCGCTACCGCTGGCGGGTGGTGCTGGATAACCTGCGTAATTCTTTCCCTGAGAAAACAGACGCTGAAAATCAAGCTATTGGCCGGCAGTTTTACTGGCACTTCGCGCAAGTAATTGTCGAGATTCTGAAGCTCGCTGCTATTTCGCCAGCCGAACTCCAGCGGCGGATGCGCTTCGTAAACCCGGAGTTGATGACGCGGCATTTTGCCGAAAACCGCTTTGTGCTCTCGCTGGGCTCGCACAGGGGCAACTGGGAGTGGATACTCTCGGGCGCGTCGCTGGAGTTTGGGGGCCGGTCGGCGGGCGTGTATAAGCCACTGAACAATAAATTCTTCGAGCACTTTATGCGCCGCCTGCGCACGCGCCTCGGGGCCGATGCTGTGCCCATGCTTAGCACCTTGCGCTACCTCGTGCAGCAGCGCGGCAAGGGCCGCACCCTTAGCCTACTCACCGACCAGGCCGCCGGCCCCGAGGACCGCCCGTACTGGACCGATTTTATGCATCAGGATGCTGGCTTCTACACCAGCGCCGAGCGCCTAGCCCAGCAGTTCAATTGTGCCGTGCTTTACGTGGGTATTAGCCGAGTAAAGCGTGGGTATTATGAGGTAAAATTTACCGAGCTGCCTGATGGCCAGACTGCTGCCGCCGCCGCTAATGCACCAGATGAAGCGCAGCGCTACCCGATTACTGAAGCTTTTGTGCGGTGTTTAGAGGCCGATATTCGGGCCACGCCCGAGCAATACCTCTGGACGCACCGCCGCTGGAAGCACAAGCGGGGCAATGCGTGAATGAGTGAGGGGCGAAGGAGTGAATGTGTAAACAGCATTCACTCCTTCGCCCCTCACTCATTCACGCATTATTCTCACAGATACTGCTCGATATCGCCCAGGCCCTGGCGCACGAGGTCGAAGTCGTCGTTGGTGCAATCGACGATGGTGCTGGGGATGTTGCCGCCAAAGCCGCCATCGATAACGAGGTCTACCAGCGAGCGGTATTTCTCAAAAATCAGGTCAGGGTCGGTTACGTATTCTTCGAGGGTTTCTTCGCTTTCGCGCACTGAGGTGCTCACGATGGGCGTGCCGAACTCTTTGACAATCTGACGCACAATTTGATTATCGGGCACCCGGATGCCGACCGTCTTGCGCTTCACGCCGCCGTAGCGCGGGGCATTGGGGCTGGCTTCGAAAATGAAGGTAAATGGGCCAGGCAACGCCTTTTTCAGTACTTTAAAAGTAGGCGTGGTGATGCCGTGGGCATAGTCGCTGATGTGCGACAAATCGTGGCAGATAAAGCTGAGGTCGGCCTTTTCGGGCTTAAGGCCCTTGATGCGACAAAGTTTCTCAACAGCTTTGGCGTTGTTGATGTCGCAGCCAATGCCATACACCGTGTCGGTGGGGTAAATGATGAGCCCACCTTTGCGCAGCACTTCTACAACTTGCAGAATGCGGTTTTGGGGCGGATTTTCGGGGTGGATGCGAAGCAGCGTAGCAGCCATAAAGTGGAAGGGGAGGTATTCAGAAAAAAGTGGTCGGAAGCCCGGCAGGCTTCATACGGCAGGCAAGGTACTACGGATTTTGAAAGCAGGAAATCGGGCTTGACCGTGCGGCCGGGCCCGAGGGAGGAAGGAGAGTTTGAGGCGGTGCGTAATTTTGAAACTCACATTCTGCATTTTCATGGCATCTCCTGTCAAAAAGTCCGCGCTAGAGTATAAAGCCGATTCTATTCGCCGCCGTAACCGCTATGCTACGGTGAGCATCATTCTGGGGCTTATTCTGGTGTGCTTCTCGTATTATTTCTTTCAGATTTTTTACACCACCAACGTTGATACCCATGACCATGACGCTTTTGTGTACGTCCACCGGGGCGACGACTGGCAGAAGGCGCTGGTAGCGGTAGAAACTGTGCGCGCCGGCGGCGAAAAAGTTATTATCGACCCGCTCTCGCTGCATTTTGTGGGCAAGCTTATGGGCTACAACAAGCCCGGTGCCGTGAAGCCCGGCCGCTACAAGCTGCTCTCTGGCATGACTAACCGCCAAGTAATTAATTTGTTGAAATCGGGCCGGCAGTCGCCGCTTATGCTCACCTTCACCAATGTGCGCCTGCGCCACGAGCTGGCCACCAAGCTCTCCAAGCAAATCGACGCCCGCCCCAAGCAGATTGACTCGCTGCTGAGCAGCCCCGACTATACCCGCAGCCTGGGTTTCGACACCACCACGGTGCTCTCGATGTTCATCCCGAACACCTACCAACTCTACTGGAATACCTCGGCCCCGAACCTCATGCAGCGCATGAAAACGGAATACGAGAAGTTCTGGACCCCCGCCCGCGACGCCGCCCGCGAAAAGCTGGGCCTGACCCGTGTGCAGGTGAGCACGCTGGCCAGCATCGTAGAAGCCGAGCAGCAGCAGCACGCCGACGAGCGCCCCCGCATCGCGGGCGTGTACCTCAACCGCCTCAAGCGCGGCATGAAGCTGCAAGCCGACCCCACCGTAGTCTACGCCAACCGCGATTTCAGCATCAAGCGCGTGCTTAACGTGCACCTCCAAAAAGACTCGCCCTACAACACCTACCGTGTAAACGGCCTGCCGCCCGGCCCCATCGACCTGCCCAGCATCAGCAGCATCGACGCGGTATTGCACCCCGAGGAAAATAACTACCTGTATTTCTGCGCTAAGGAAGATTTCAGCGGCTACCATGCCTTTGCTACCAATGAGGCTCAGCATCTGGTAAATGCCCGGCGCTACCAGGCGGCGCTGACGCGGAACGGTATTCGGTGATAACGCGTGAACCTCACCCTCCGGCCCCCTCTCCAAAAAAGAAGGGGAGCCGGCCGCATTCGGACGTTGGTAGGCGTTATGCTCCCCCTCTTTTTTGGAGAGGGGGCCGGGGGGTGAGGTTCACGGGCGAAGCAAAAAAGGCCTGCCGCAATCGCGGCAGGCCTTTTTGTTTCTGACTCAACTAAACTTAAGCAGCTACAGCCGAAGTCCCTTCACGGTCTTCGATGGCCTTGCGCAGCTTGGCAATAGCTTGCGTAGCGCGCTCCTCGTCGAGGCGGTTGATGTTGAGCAACATCTTGGTCTTCTCTTGGCGCGTGATGAGCGGATGGTTCAGCAGGCGAATAATCTCTTCCTTTTGCGAAGCCGTGGCATACTGCACGGGGGCAGTTTCAGCCGCAGGAGCTTCAACTGGGGCAGGAGTGGGCGTGTTGGTCACGGCACGCATCACGGGGGCGGGCTCGGCAGCCACAGTCATAGCCGGGGCAGTGGGTACGTTGCCCGTGTACTCCATCTCCTCAGCAGGAGTAGGCTCGTAGCCGGCAGCGCGGATAATCCAGGCCAGAATGTTGCGATAAGCCTTGCCAATGGCGCGGGTCTGCGCCATGCTAGCAATAGCAAACTCCTGGTAGAACTTCTTGCCGCTCTCCTTATTCGAGCAGATGGCGAAGCCCGCGCCTACGGTGTGCTGCGAGCGCATGTCAAACAGCGTCACCTTGGCCTGGTACTTAATCTCCTGGTCGTTGCTCACGTTGATGACGTGCTCTACAATGGGCACGATGCCTAGGCGCGAGCCGGCGTACTGCCAGCCTTCCACGTTCACAAACTCTTTGCCCTGCACCTGGGTGCTAAGCTTATTCTCTTTGATGAACTTCGCCAAGTCTTTGGCGAGGTCCAGCGTTTCGTCCGATTTAGCGATATCGTAGCTTTCCACCCGCGCCGCCTTCTTGGTAGCCGTGGTGTCTTTCGGGGTTTTGGTGGCCTCGTTCATAACGGTAGTTTCGGGGTTTGCAGGTTGCTTGCTCATATACGACTACTTAACCTTTTGGGTCTGGAAAAGGTGCCGAGGATGGCCTCGTTTTTTAGTAAAAATTATTGTTGGTATTCAGCAACTTAGGCGAAAGATAAAAATATTTTTTGCTCTCGCTGTTAGTTGAGCAAATGTAGGCTAAAAATTTTGGCATTTGCAAATGCTGGAGTGAAATATTTTTGCTCGTCAGCCTTGTGACCCCACCCCCGGCCCCTCCCCTCCGGGAGAGGGGTGACGGATGTAAGGCTTATGGGACAGCGTAAAAAGAAAAGAGCCTCTAGCGCATTACTAGAGGCTCTTTTCTTATGTGAAAAGCGATGGAATGTAGAAGTCGTCAGGCTCCCCTCTCCTGGAGG
This sequence comes from Janthinobacterium lividum, assembly GCA_050954845.1. GTDB lineage: Bacteria > Bacteroidota > Bacteroidia > Cytophagales > Hymenobacteraceae > Hymenobacter. The sequence goes on along the minus strand of JBPBQK010000058.1, from coordinate 7,085 downwards.
GGAGGGGCCGGGGGTGGGGTCACACGGCTGACGAGCCTAATTAAGCAATCCGACTAGCCCGCGCCTCTTCTAAAATATGCCCATCGCGCATGATAATCGTGCGGTCGGCCATCTGGGCCAGCGCGTCGTTGTGGGTCACAATCACGAACGTCTGGCCAAACTCTTTGCGGAGCCAGAAAAACAACTCGTGTAGCTCCTGCGCGTTGCGCGAGTCGAGGTTGCCGCTGGGCTCGTCGGCGAAGATTATTTCCGGGGAATTAATCAGCGCCCGCGCCACTGATACGCGCTGCTGCTCGCCGCCGCTCATTTCGCTTGGCTTGTGGTCGGCGCGGTGGTCGAGGTGCAGCAGGCCGAGGAGCTCGCGGGCCCGCACGCGCACTTCCTTTTCTGAGCGGTCGGCGAGGTAGGCAGGCAGGCACACGTTTTCGAGGGCCGTGAACTCGGGCAGCAGGTTGTGAAACTGGAACACGAAGCCAATGTGGCGGTTGCGGAAGCGCGCCAGCGCATTGCGCCCCAGGCTACTGATGGATTCGCCATCAAATAAAACCTCGCCCGAATCAGGATTGTCGAGGGTGCCCAGGATTTGCAGGAGCGTGCTTTTGCCAGCCCCGCTCGAGCCCACGATGCTCACAATCTCCGACCGCTCAATGGTCAGGTCGATGCCCTTGAGCACTTCCAGCGAGTTGTAACTCTTACGAATATTGATAGCTTGCAGCAAAGCGCGGGAGGAAATAAGTCAGAATCTAGGCAAAGCTACGCGGAAAGCACACGGGGGTTGGGCCCCCGGTACTACCTTCGCGACTGAGTTTAGTACCCCACCTTCTCCGTCAGATGAATATTCACGAGTATCAAGGCAAGGAAATCCTGAAGAAATACGGCGTTCGCGTCCAGGAAGGCATCACGGCCGACACGGCCGAAGAAGCCGTAGCTGCTGCCCAAACCCTCACCGAGCAAACCGGCACCAGCTGGTACGTTATTAAGGCCCAGATTCACGCCGGCGGCCGGGGCAAAGGCGGCGGAGTGAAGCTCGCCAAAAACCTGGAGCAGGTGAAAGACATCGCCGGCCAGATTCTCGGCATGCAGCTCGTGACCAAGCAAACCGGCCCCGAAGGCCGCTTGGTAAACAAAGTCCTCATCGCGCAGGACGTGTACTACCCTGGCGAAAGCCCCACGCAAGAGTTCTACATCAGCGTATTGCTCGACCGTACGTCGGGCAAAAACGTGATTATCTACACCACCGAGGGCGGCATGGACATCGAAGAGGTGGCCGAGTCGCATCCCGACAAAATCCTGAAAGAATTCATTGACCCCGCCGTGGGTCTGCAAGGCTTTCAGGCCCGCAAAATTGCCTTCGGCCTCGGCCTCTCGGGCGATGCCTTCAAGGAAATGGTGAAGTTCGTAACGGCCCTTTATAAGGCCTACGACGAAACCGACTCGGCCATGTTCGAGATTAACCCCGTGCTGAAAACGTCAGACAACAAAATCTTGGCCGTTGACGCCAAGGTGACGCTGGACGATAACGCCCTCTACCGCCACAAAGACTTCATCGCCCTGCGCGACACCAACGAGGAAGACCCCTTGGAAGTAGAAGCCTCGGCCTCGAACCTGAACTACGTGAAGCTCGACGGCAACGTAGGCTGCATGGTAAACGGCGCCGGCCTGGCCATGGCGACCATGGACATCATCAAGCTGTCGGGTGGCGAGCCCGCCAACTTCCTCGACGTAGGGGGTGGAGCCAACGCCCAGACGGTTGAAGCGGGTTTCCGCATCATCCTGAAGGACCCGAACGTGAAGGCAATCCTCATCAACATCTTCGGCGGCATCGTGCGTTGCGACCGCGTGGCCAATGGGGTAGTTGAAGCCTACAAGAAAATCGGCGATATCCGTGTGCCCATCATCGTGCGCCTGCAAGGCACCAACGCTGAAGAAGGCGCTCGCATCATCGACGAAAGCGGCCTGAAAGTGTATTCGGCCACGCTGCTGAAAGACGCGGCTGCCCGCGTAGAAGAAGTATTGGCTATGTAGTTGTGCGGTAAGCTTTAGCTTGCCGTTAGTTAAAAAAGGAAGCCCCGCTGATTCATAACCAGCGGGGCTTCCTTTTTTAACTAACGGCAAGCTAAAGCTTACCGCATACTAGGCAGTTATGGCACCACCTTTTTCGGCTACGCCGGCATTTTCTTCCGGTGCTACCGGAATGGCCTGGCCTTGTACTTTCAGCTCCACTTCCATATTGCCTTTGGTGCCTACCGAGTAGGGACAAATCTTGTGGGCCTGGCGCACCATTTCAATGGATTTATCACGGTCGAAGGCTTTTAAATCCACGTCAAGGATAGCCGACAGGCCGTAGCCTTCGCCTTCCTGAAACAGCGAAACCGAGCATTTTACTTCGGTGTCAGGGTCGAGCTTGTCGCCGGCGCGCTGGGCAATGACCAGCAGCGCCTGCTGAAAGCACGACGAGTAGCCGGCCGCAAACAATTCTTCGGGGTTGGTAGCGCCTTTTTTACCGCCGAGGCCTTCGGGCACCGACATATCGAGGTCGATGATGCCCGTGGCCGAGCGTACGTGGCCGCTGCGGCCGCCGATGGCCGTGGCGTCGGCCGTGTAAAGGGTTTTTTTAGTCGATTCCATGAGGAGGGTGAGGGATAAACGATAGGTGAAGGTCTAAACTGACTTTTGGCGCTCAGGGTTACTAGCGTAGGGCCTTGGCGGCAGAAAACGGCGGCGAATTTGGCAGCGCTGGTTTTTCGTGCTACTTTTGCAGCCCCAACCGGTCGCGTCGTACAACGGATAGTATGAGAGTTTCCGAAGCTCTTGATTTAGGTTCGATTCCTAACGCGACCACTCTAAATGCCCTTGCGCTAGCGTAAGGGCATTTTTTTATATATTGGGGGGCAGTTTGGGGGGCAGTTTCTGCTTTAAGCCAAATATTTTGCCACTGTACTAGGCGAAATCTTAAGTGCCCGCGCAATAGTTTGGTTCGAAGCGCTGCCCGCCTTTAGCCGGCGCACCTGCTCAATAGTCTCGACATCCTTAGTAGGTGCGCCCAACCGCACGCCGGCCGCCTTCTTCTTGGCCAAAGCCGCCTTGGTATTCTCCGAAATCTTAATCAAATCCTGCGCGGCGATGGTGGCCAGCATCGATACTATCACATCGCCGAATGGCCCGAGCGAGTCGAGGTAGGGCTCGGTGAATGATTTATAATTCACGCCATGGTCTTTTAGCTCCTTCAGGTAGCGGAGCGTGGCCAGCGCCCCTTCGCGGCTGAAGCGGTCGAGCCGCCAGAATACGACCAAGTCGAACTTCTGCTGGTAGGCCTCGAGCAGCAGCGCCCTGAACTCGGTGCGGTCGGCCTTGCCGCCCGACTCCTGGTCGGTGAACACCTTATAGATGGTGCCGTGCCGCTCGGCAAACTCGCGGAGCTGGTGCAGCTGGTTCTCGGTGTCCTGGCCTTTGTCCTTCGTCGAGACGCGGGCATAGATGGCTACTTGCATCCTCAAAAATACTTTCTCGACGAAGTAGCTTTGGCAACTTCAGTATTTTACATCTTGTAAACGGTGGTTTATAGAATGTAAAAAGACTTTTGCCCTATTCGAACCACTCCTTCGCTGAACTCAAGCGAGTTCTTCTGAAACGACTTCGGTGGTACGGCCGAGGCGGTTGGTGACGTCAATCTGAAAGCAGTCAAACCCATTTCGCTGCGCCTCGACAAAGGGCATCCGTCGCCCACTAGGCAGGGCAATGTCCCCTTGACCATCTACTTCATCCAGGTAGCCTTCTTCTTCGTCCTCATAATCAATCTGGTAATAGGCCGACAGCACCACACCGAAGGTGTCCTCCCCATCCTCGTCCTGGTAAAAGGCCCATGCCTCTTGGTCCGGCTGCTGGGCATCGGTATCCCCAAATAAGGCTTCGTGTCCGTGCTGGCTGCTGTCAAATAACAGGATTTCTTCCTGCGTTTTGGCATCCACCGCCACCACAATAGCTGGGCCGCCGTTCATTCCAACGAGGAGAGTAGGGTGCTCGTGGTGCCGTTGACCGGTATACCGGATGCGAAACCACACGTTTCCCGTAGCCCCCTGGAGCCGCCTTCGCCATTCAAAAGGCTCAACGCCCTGAGGTGCTTCAAGAGGGACCGTACGGCCTTGCAGATAGGTAGGACCAAGTAAAACGCCAGGGGCCATAGATGGGGGAAGTGACGAAGGAGTAAATGGCCCGTAGGGATAAGTTTGGCAAACGTTCCTACGGAAGTCTAGTCCCACCAGAGTACCACGTCGGGCGCAGCGGCAGACTCGGCCGAAAACTACCACTTTTCCGAGGCTTGTCCGAGAAGAGGTTTTATGTTAAGTGGCTTTTCTAAGGAACCAGAGGGAAAAAGAGTTGACCGATACCTTACCCAAAATCCTATTTGCGCACTTTGTTGTAAGCGGCTCTTGAATGAGAATTATCGTTCATTTCCCTCGTAATCGTATTCTTCCAACGTCCAGCCAATGATAACCTCTTCCACAAAGTCTAGAAAACTGTGGTACACTACTTCAGGGGCATCTTCTTCGGTATACAGGTAGTTGGAAACCCAAAAAACCACCGGACAGGAACTGGTTTTTTCCGAAGGGTGCCGGGTATCAAAACAATAAAAATTGCCGCCTCCATCAGGGCTGAAAGGGACTAGATAGGCTGGCTGGGGATAGCGCACGCCAACATGTTCTCGCTGATAGACAGCTTCTAGCGAGAGGGAAGCCTCTTCGCCTTTGAGGCCATACACTTCATTCCCCATGAGGCTAAACCCGTTGATATGGGCTACCACCTCCTTGTAGTCGATAGGCAGGACCAAGGATGCCCCGCGCTCGAAAGCTTCCACAAGCTGCGGTTCGTTAGGCGAGCCTAGCTCAGCAATGTCTGGGGAAAACTTGTGTAGTTCCGCTAGTACGGCTTCAATACGATTCATTAACAATCCTTGATTTGACTTTGCTGGCAGTCGAGCTTGTCACGTTTCTTGAACCAACGTTTAAGTAATGTGACGAACCGCGCCTCTCGTCTACCCCAAAACTAGTCGATTTTACCCTCCAAAAAAGGGCATAAAAAAACGCCCCCAAAAACCTGCGTTTTTAGGGGCGTTTGGCTAGGGTCGGAAACCCTCCAAAATACGAGCGTTTTTTGGAGGCTATTTCTTGGTCGGCTTTACGGCCGAGCCACTCCGCACCTGCGCCAGCTTCTTCTGCTCACGGTCGAGCTGGAGCAAGTCCAGCACCACGTCCAGTTGAGTGGGCCACTGCTCCACGTCGCGCAGGCGCTGGTCGAGCGAGGCGAGTACCTGCACGAGTTGCGTATTGGCTGAAGCCTGGTCGTCCTGGTCAGCAGGTAAGCCCCCTGACTTCCGCCGGTCGCCCTCCGTCGTGTTGCCGCCCTGGGCGTAGCCCCGCATCCGGCGCGTCTCCAGCCAGTCCTCCACTTGCAGCACCTGCGGGTCCTCACGCATCCAGGCCGGAATGACGTACTCATTTTTATGCACAATGCCGGCCACCTCCAGGCCCTGGTCATCGAGCAGCTTGCCTGAGGTGCCCACGTTGAGGCCCATCGCCGCGCCCATCATGCCCATCATCCGGTTGTTGGTGCGTGGGGCCACCACGCCGTCACCGGTGGCCCCGCCCTTAGCGTAGCCGTCGAGCTGGCTTACCGCGAAGCCGGCCCGTGCCACGGCCACCCCGCTCTGCAGGGCCGCCCAAATGATGCCATAGGGACCGAACTCGGAAGAGTTGGCCCAATAACCCGAGATTTCCTCCACCAGGTTCGTTTCGATTTTAGCCACGGCGGCCAGCTTGCGCGCCACCTGGAAGGCTTTATATAAGACCGTCTGCTTGCCCAGGCTCTCTTCCAGAAACTTCACGTTGTCGCTGTTGAGCAGCTCCTCGACTTTGCCCACACCCTTTTTGAATTTCACGAACTCAGCCGAGAGCCCCTTCGACTTCAAGTCGTGCGCCGCCTGCTCCTTGATTTTCTCGGCATTGAGCTTCTTGTACTCCGCTGATTCTTCCCCATTTTTTGCTTTTATCAACGCTAACTCCCGGTCTTTCGAAGCCATTTTAGCCTTGAAAATCGCCTCCTCATATTCATCTTGGGTTATCAATTTAGCAGCTAGTTGAAGCTGAAGCCTCGCAAGTGCCTCCTGGGTTTCGGCCTCATTGAGCTGGATTTTCTCTTCCAGCTTTTTTTGCCGGTCGGCTTCATCCTGGGCATCGAACTTGGCTTGTAATTCGCGTAGTTGCAAGTCGCGCTCCTCTACCAGGGCAGTTATCTCTTGGGTATGGTCGCCTTCCAGCACTACGAGGGCCTTGTATTTCTGCTCCGCAGCCTCCACGATTGTCACGCGTTGCTGCTCCCGGCGCCTCGTTTCGTCCGACCAATACGTTTTATCACGCTCGCTAGTGAGACTATTGCGGGTATCGAGCAAATCGCCTTCCTCCTTCACCCACTTTTTTATGTCGTTGAGGTGCTCCTGGTCGGCTTTATCCCTAGCAGCTTTGCGGGCCTTATATTCCTTGTCACGGTCTTTCTGAGCCTTTTCGGCCGCTTTCTGGCGGGCGGCATCGGCCACGCCGTCGCCGCCCTGGGCGCGCTGGGCACTCGGGTCATCGCCGGCCGCCTGGCTCGTAGCAGCCGACGAGGTCTTTTTGGTGGCGGCTTCCTCGAAGGCTTTGCGATAGGCATCGCCGATGTTTTTGCCCAGGTTCGCAAACTCTGATGCCGCCCCGCTGAACTCGCCGCTCTTCACCTTGGCCCAGGCCCGGCCGATGCCCCCAAACGACGCTTCGGCCGCGGCCGAGAAGGCCGCGAAATAGGCGGGTGCGTTCAGCAGCAAATTGAACAGGTCGCGCACGGGCTGGGTAAGCGCTTGCAGGAAGCCCCGCGCGGTGTCATTCGAGGCAGCCCACTCGGCCGTGGCCTTCACCACGTCGGCGATAATGCCCCACAGCAGCTTGGTGGGCACGACCAGCGCGTGGATAACGTTGCCTAGCAACTCGCCGGCCGACTTGGCTGAGAGCGTCTTATCGCTGACCCAGCCCATCTGCTCAGCCAGCTGCGTGAGCGAC